>NZ_JBIVUQ010000025.1:108547-114121 GCF_044757265.1 Streptomyces sp. NPDC091292
TGCGGCGCACGTCGGGACTGCCGGTGGCCTTCGGCGGTCTGGTCGAGACGGGCGGCCGGCAGATCCGGATCCGTGAGATGACCGGCACCGCGACGACCGCGCTGCGCGCCCTCGCCGTGTCGTCGGGCAACGGCCTCGGCGGCAAGGCCATCGCCCTGACCCGCCCCTGCGCGGTCACCGACTACAGCTCGTCACGGCACATCAGCCACGAGTACGACGTGGCGGTCGAGACGGAGGGCCTGCGGTCAGTACTCGCCGTTCCGGTGGTCGTACGGCGCCGGGTGCGGGGGGTCGTGTACGGGGCGTTGCGCGCGGCCCAGCCGCTCGGCGACCGGACGCTGGGGCTCGCGGTCGCCGCGGCGCGCGATGTGGAGCAGGCCCTCGTCGTACGGGACGAGGCGCGGGCGCTGCTGGCCGCGGCGCGGGAGCCGGCCGGGGGTTCCGCCGCGTGGGAACGGGTCCGCGAGGCCCACGCGGCGCTGCGGGCGCTGGCCCCGCGCATCGGGGACCCGGCCCTGCGAGCGGAACTCCTCGCGGCGTGCGCACGCCTCGCCCCGGCTCCCGTACGGGTGTCGGCGCCGGTCGCCGCGCTGGCTCCCCGGGAGATCGACGTCCTGACATGGGTCGCGTCCGGCGCGACGAATACGGCGATCGCCGACCGTCTGGGCCTCCGCCCGGAGACGGTGAAGTCGTATCTGCGCTCAGCGATGCGGAAGTTGGGGGTGCGGACGAGGGGGGAGGCGGTGGTGGCGGCGCGGAGGGTGGGGGTGTTGCCTTGACTGTGCCGTGGCGATGCCGTGTCGGTGCCCTGGCCTGACCGGTACTTGCCCTGCCGGGCGGGCCTTGGCCTCCGGCCGGGGTGGGGTGGGGGTGGGGTGCGGTGGGGGGCGGCTTGGCACCGCTGGGATGCGTCGTGGGGGTGGGGGGGGGGCTCGCCGTCGCGGCGGGAATCAAGCGCCCCCAGGCGGGCACGGCCCGGCCTTCGGCGGTGGGGGGTGCGGGACCGGTTGGCACCGCCAGGGATGCGTCGTGGAGGTGCTCACCGTCGTAGCGGGAATCAAGCACCTGGCGGGCGCGGCCTGGCTTTCGGCCTCGCACGCCCCTGGCGGAGCGGGCTTGGGCCCTCTTGCTTCCGGCTTCCGGTACCCGATCCCCGACGCCGCATCCCCGACCGTCCCCCCGTCTCCCCCATCCCCGAAGGGTTGTCGGTGGGGGCTGGTTCAATGTGGGGAGATTCTGTTGGGGGTGGTGGGATTGGTGTCCGGTGAGCGGGTTTTCGGCTTTGCGTTGATGTCGCTGTTGGTGATCGTGATTCCGGGGCCGAGTGTCCTGTTCGTGATCGGGCGTGCCCTCGCGCACGGGCGGCGGACCGCGGTGGCCACCGCGCTCGGCAATGTGGTCGGCTCGTACGCCCTGGTCGTGGCGGTCGCCCTCGGTGTCGGCTCCCTGGTCGAGCGGTCCGCGACCGTGTTCCTCGCGGTGAAGCTGGCGGGCGCCGCCTATCTGGTGTTCCTGGGCGTGCAGGCGTTCCGGCACCGGAAGGACTTGAAGGCGGCGGCGATGGAGGCGGGCCCGGTGCCCGAGGCCGCGCGCGGCGATGTGCGGACCGTCCTCGACGGCGCGTTCGTCGGGCTGACCAACCCGAAGGGCATCGTGTTCTTCGCCGCCGTACTCCCCCAGTTCGTGGACCACGGCGCCGGTCATGTACCGGCCCAGATGCTGTTGCTCGGGCTCATACCGATCGGCATCGGACTCGTCACGGACACCCTGTGGGGGCTGACCGCGTCGGCGGCGCGAAGCTGGTTCGCCCGGTCGGACCGACGACTGTCGGCGATCGGCGGGGCGGGCGGGTTCGCGATGATCGGGCTGGGGGTGACGGTGGCGGCGACGGGGCGGGGGGAGTGAGCGGTCGAACCGTGGCGGTCGGGAAGACGCACGGACTGAGCGGCAGAACCCTGGCGGTCGGGAAGACGCGGGTGGCCGCCCGAAAGGGCGGGCGGGTGGGGAGTGCCGGTGCGTGACGATCGGGATGGGGGTGTCCGTGACGGTCGGGAAGACGCCGGTGGCCGCCCGAAAGGGCGGGCGGGTGGGGAGTGCCGGTGCCCGACGATCGGGGCGAGTGGGAAGTGCCGGTGCGTCAGACGGGTCCACCGAGCGGAGCGCTGAGGCGGGGGCGCCAAGGATGCCCGGCACCGTACGCCTCGCCGAGGGCGTCCGCCAGCCAGTTCCGTTGCACCGGATCCAGCAGCGGCAGCACGGCGGCGAAGTCGAGTTCGTCCTTGGGGCGCGGCGCCTCGGCCTTGTAGTAGAGCTGGACCTCGGGTGCCAGGTAGGGAACGCCGTCGGCGCTACGTACCCCGAGCCCGGAGACCCCCCGCCGCACACCCTCGCACCGCCGCGACACCCATTCGTCGCCGTCGGACTCGTCCAGCATGACCTGGATCCGCCAGGGTTCACCCGGCCCCGGCCGGCACCAGATGTCGTGTACGCCGCACGGCAGCGCCTCGCCCCGGCGCCAGGGCCGGAGCATGCCGGGCGGATCGGCGGCCCACCACTCCCACGCCGGCAGGACATCCTGCGCGGTGAGCTGATCGCGCCGCAGCAGCAGGACGTCGATGTCGCCGTGATCCCGGATGCGACGGCCGACGGCCAGTTCGACGGCGTACCCGCCCGCGATCCACCACGGAACCCGCGCCACCGCGAACAGGGCGGCCACATCGGACAGTTGGGCGGGCTCCCAGGGACCCCACGGAGTGACGGTGCGCGTCATGACGTCATGGTGCCCCGTACGGAGGGACCCGCGCCCACGACTGCCCCGAACCGGATGTCGTACGCCGTCGCGGCGCCCGCCGGTCCGTTCGGCAGTACGTCCAGCAGCCGCGCGGCCTCCTCCGTCACGGCGTCCCGCACCGCCCGGCCGAGTGGTCGGAACTCCTCCACGGTGAGTACCGCCCGCCCGTCGCGCCGCTCCTCCAACTGCCACACGCCCGCCACGAATCCGTCGACGAGGAGGACGCGGTACGCCTGGTTGCCCCGCCAGGTCCGGCCCTTGAAGGCGTCGGGGACGAATCGGGACCGGTCGGCGTGGGAGAGCAGCAGGTTGTCGAACTCGGGCAGCAGGCGCGGCGGCGCCCCGGTGTCGGGGTCCGGGCGGGGCGCGTCCGGCAGGTCGAACAGTTCGACACCGTTCTCATCGCGGAACGTCAGCAGCTCGGACCGCAACCGTTCGAAGGCGTCCCGCAGCCGGGTCACGCCGGCCCAGGTCTGCATGTCCTTCACGGAAGCGGGCCCGAACGCGGCGAGGTAGCGGCGTACGACGTCCTCGGCCGGCGGCGCGGGCAGCGCGGGGCGGTCCAGCCACCGTTCTGCGGTGGTGAGCGTGACCTGTCCGCTCTCCCGCCACAGGCCGCGCGGGGTGACCTGCACGAGGGGCAGCAGACAGCGCGCGGCGACGGACAGGGCCCCCGGTTCGGCGTCCGGCCAGTGCGCGAGCAGCGCCTCCCGCAGTTGCTTCATCGTGCGGGGCTCCTCCTCGACCAGCTCACGGCTGATCCTGGCCAGCAGGTCGAGGTCGACTCCGCCGAGCCCGGAGCGGAAGGACGCGATCTCCCGTTCACGCGCGGGCTGCACGAACGGCCGCAGCCGCAGGGCGTCATCGGCGGTGTGCGTGTGGATGGTCGACCTCATGGTGACCATCCGTACGACCTCGCGGTCCCGCATCAGCGTGGACAGATCCCCGGGCGCGAACCCGTCTAGGCGGGCGGCGAGCGCGTAGTACGGCGGCTTCACGTTCTGTGCCTGGAGCCCCACGAGGTGGTCGACGGCGTCCCGCGCGGAGAGGGAGGCGCGGCGGAGCAGATGCTGCCGGGCGAGGGTGGCGCGGCCGAGGGCGCGGGGGCCGAGGACCGGGGCCGGGGCCGGCGTGCGCTGCGTACGCGGATTCGTACGGGGCGTCCTTGGGGTCATGCCCCGCACGCTAACGCTCCTTGCGGACACCTGCTGTCCGCATCCCTGTCCGCATCCCCCACCCGCATCCCGGCCCGGGTCCTGCGGCCATCGGGACATTTGGGCCGTATATCCTGCCCGAGGCCGGGGACACGGACCGGCGACACGGGTGACACGGGCGACACGGGAGGCGTCGGGGATGCCGGAGCGAAGGCGGTACGCGTGGACGCGGCGCCCGACGCCCGTACCCACGACCCCACCGGCCCCCGCCGCACCCCGCGCCGACGACCCGCCCGCGCCCCCGGCGGAACCCCGCAGCGTCGTGGAGGCGGCCCTGTACCGCAACGGCGTCCGGGTCTCGTCGCCGACGACGCTCGCGGAGACCTACCGCGAGCTGCGCGACCAGCCCGACGGGATGGCGTGGATCGGTCTCGCCCGCCCGACCGAGGCGGAACTCCATTCGCTGGCCGCCGAGTTCGACCTTCATCCGCTGGCGGTGGAGGACGCGATGGAGGCGCATCAGCGGCCGAAGCTGGAACGGTACGGCGAGACGCTGTTCGTGGTCCTGCGCGCGGCCCGCTATCTCGACGCGCAGGAGGAGGTCGACTTCGGCGAACTGCACGTCTTCGTCGGCCCCGACTTCGTGATCACCGTACGACACGGCGCCGCACCCGATCTGTCGGCGGTGCGCCACCGCATGGAGGACTCGCCCGACCTCCTGAAACTGGGCCCGGAGGCGGTGCTGTACGCGATCCTCGACGCGGCCGTCGACGGGTACGCGCCCGTGGTCGCCGGCGTCCAGAACGACATCGACGAGATCGAGACCGAGGTGTTCCGGGGCGACCCCGCGGTGTCCCGTCGTATCTACGAACTCTCCCGCGAAATGGTCGAGTTCCAGCGCGCCACCCGCCCGCTGGTGGGAATGCTGCACGCGCTGATGGCCGGGTTCGCGAAGTACGGCACGGACGAGGAACTCCAGCGCAACCTCCGGGACGTGGCGGACCACGTCACCCACACCAGCGAGCGCGTCGACGGCTTCCGCCAGGCGCTCCAGGACATCCTCACGGTCAACGCGACGCTGGTCACCCAGCAACAAAACGCGGAAATGCGGGCGTTGGCGGAGGCAGGCTTCGAACAGAACGAGGAGATCAAAAAAATCTCCTCCTGGGCGGCCATCCTCTTTGCTCCGACGCTGGTCGGCACGATCTACGGCATGAACTTCGACCGCATGCCGGAGTTGCAGTGGGTGTTCGGATACCCCTTCGCTTTGGTACTTATGGCGGTTGTCTGTACCAGTTTGTACTTCATCTTCAAGCGCCGCGACTGGCTCTGAGTAGTCGGCACACAAGCGCCGACACACCAATGTCAGCGGCGCAATCACGGCCGGCACAGGCACCGTTCAAGCCGCTGGGGAGAATCTGGGGAGAATGAAACGTGCCCCGCTTCGGCCGGCCTCCCCCCATCGCGAGGCCCCTGCCTGGATCGCTCCCTCCGCACCATGGGCCACCCGGAGCGTTGGTCGACACGGAGAGTAAGAGCGTCCGCCAGTAGGCGTTGAGCCGGGCTATCGGATGCGGGGGCTGCGCGGGCGGTTGTCCCAGCGGTGGGTGTACCAGGCCCGTCGGATCA
>NZ_JBIVUQ010000026.1:0-109711 GCF_044757265.1 Streptomyces sp. NPDC091292
TCTACCCAGAGCTCCCCGAAAGCGCCCCCGCACTCCCCAACACCACGAACAAGCCGACCAGCTGATCGGCTACACCACGACAAGGGACACGATCCCGACTTGCGCAGGTTGGCACGGCGTGTAGCGGAACGATCGCTCACGGAGAGTGGATTCCCAGATTGCACGGTGAAATCTCCGCCGTGCAAGACTTCATGGCGGTGTACCGCTTGCAATGTGTCGAACTGATGCCTTGTGCTGCGGAGCGAGCGCCGAGCATCTTTCATCGCGAGGGGCGGAAGTCCCTCATACTGGGTTCTGGAGAAGGGGTGGGACATGGCTGAGGGTCCGACCGGATCGACTGTGCCGCGCCGTCAACTGGGGCGAAATCTCAAAGCCTTGCGCAACCGGGCTCGCCTGACGGTGCGTGCTGCCGCCAAGAAGTTGGAGTGGTCCGAAGCGAAGATGTGGCGCATCGAAACGGGTCAAACTCCGCTGCGCAGTCTCGACGTTCAGGCAATGTGCCTGGTGTACGGCGCTCCGCCAGACCTCACCGAGGCGCTGATGGGGCTCGCGAAGGAGACCAAGGCGCGCGGCTGGTGGCACGCGTACGGCGACTTGATCCCCGAGGGGTTCGACGTCTACGTAGGTCTCGAAGAGGCCGCAGAATCACTGTCGTTGTACGAGAGCGACATCATTCCTGGGCAGCTTCAGACCGACGGGTACGCGCGCGAGGTCATCCGCACGCACATCCGAGGGATTGACGACGCGGACCTTGATGGACGCGTGCGCCTGCGCATCGAGCGTCAATCCCATCTGACCCGAGTCGCCGATCCGCCGGTGCTGCGCGTTGCGCTAAGTGAAGCCGTGCTGCGTCGCCCCATCGGCGGTCGCGAGGTGATGGCGCAGCAACTCGCGCACCTCGTCTACGTCGCGGAGCTGCCAACCATCTCGATCCGTGTGACGCCCTTCGCTGCTGGGATGCACCAGGGAGTCGTCACGGGCCCGTTTGTGATCCTCCGGTTCCCGCTGACCGGTGACGGGGTTGCGACCGAGCCACCGACGGTCTACGCGGATGGGTACACGGGGGGCCTGTATCTGGACAAGGAACGGGAGGTGGAACAGTACGACGCGGCCTTTACCGGCATCTGGGAAGCATCGCTAGGTGAGCAGGCGTCGCGGCGCCTGATTTCTGAGGTAGCAGGGAGCTATGAAAAGGGTTGAGAGCGCCGAGTGGTTCAAGTCGAGCTACAGCAATGGCAACGGCAACTGCGTTGAGGTGGCTCACCTCGGCGATGTGGTCGCCATGCGAGACAGCAAGGAGCAGGCGGGGCCGGTTCTGACCAGCACCTTTGAAGGGTGGCAAGCATTCATCGGCAGCGTGGTCGTGGGCGAGCTGTAAGCCCTGCCCGTAGTAATCCGGAACGACGACTGCCCCAAGTCGAAAGGCGCCCCCCGTAACGGCCGTAAGGCCGTACGGGGGGCGTTGCTCATGCGGGGCGGCCAGGTCGGCTCGTACAGCGACAGATTGTCGACTCGGGCAAATCGGTCACGGGGCCAGGGCGTTGCAGGCTGCGTGCTACGTTCCGAAGGCCCGTTTCACGAGGCCGCGCGCCGTCTGCGTCAGCTCGTCCGTCCCCGTCAGCACGAGGTTCCCCATGGCATACACGCCCCCGTTGTGGCCGGTCTCCGTCAAGGGCGTCGCACTCGATGACCAGGACCGCGTCCTGCTCCTGCGCAACGAGAGACACGAATGGGAACTGCCCGGCGGACGGCTGGAGATCGGCCAGCCCGATGGTTCGGCCCCCGCGGACGAGAGCCCGGAGAGCGCCGTGCAGCGTGAGATCGAAGAGGAAACCGGGTGGCAGGTGAAGGCGGACCGGCTCCTCGCGGGCGGCACGTGGATCTACGAGCCCATTCCCGGCCGCCGCGTCCTCATCGTCACGTACGGATGCATCGTCCTGACCCCGGACGTGCCCCCCGTCGTGAGCCACGAGCACAAGGAAGTCGCGCTCTTCACCGCCGGCCAAGTCCCCGAACTCCGCATGCCCGACGGATACAAGCGGGCCATCGCCACTTGGTACGCCGAGAGGTAGGCCGCAATGCCACCGCCCCCGGGCATCACCCCAGCGTCCCTGACCCCGCGGCCTCTGGCGCGACACATCACCTGGCACTGGGCAACACCACAGGCCCAGGACGTTCTCGCCACCCGGGACCTGGGCGCGATTCTCCGGTTCCACCGGCAGGTCCACGGCCAGAGCCAGCTCGACCTCGCCACACTGCTCGGCTACGACAAGACCTACATCTCGGCCCTCGAACTCCGCAAACGCAGGCTCACCGATCTCGGCTCGCTCCGCCACGTAGCCCAGTCGCTCTCCCTGCCGCCACACGCCCTGGGCATCACCGACGCAGCCGACAGCGACCACCGAGCGGTGATCCAGTTCGGCGAATCCACCGTGCGCCTCGCCGAGATCGCCCGCCAGTCGGGACACGCATCCGAAGCCGTCGCCGAACTGTGGCCTCTCGTCGCCCGCCTCGAAGCCCGGGTCGACGAGGGATACGCCGAACACGACGTACTCCATCTCCTCGCCCGCGCCCGCCTCGGCCTGGGAACCGCGCTCGGCAACGTCCTGCCCGAAGAGCACCTCAGCACCGCCGCACACTGGACCGCCAAGAGCCTTGACATCGCCAGGAGACTCGATGATCCCGCGCTGACCTGGACGGTGCTGCGGATGCACGGCAACGAGCTGCGAAAGGCCGGCCTCCACGGAGCAGCCGTCGACCGCCTCACCCGCGCCGCCACACTCGCCCCCAGCCGCGGCGCCCGAGCGGCGGTGCTCCCCCTGCTCGCCCGAGCCGCCGGAGCACTCGGAAGCACGCCCCTGTTCGACCGCACGATCAAGGAGGCCAACCGCATGCTGGACGAGGTTGACCACACAAGCCTCTTCAACCCCGTCGCGCTGAGCGAAATCCACATGCGAGGACTCGTCGGCACGGGGCGCAATCGCGAGGCCGTATCGCAGGCGGAGCGCGCCGCACCCACCCCGACCATCGCCGTCGCACCCCAGTGGCGCGTCATCCAACTGATCACCGTCGGACGCGTCAGCATGCTCGCCGGAGACCATGCCGGAGCCGGAGAACTGTTCACCAACGCGGTACACGAAGCCGCCGAACAGCGCTTGCCTCACCAACTCCAGCGCGTGCTGCGCGCCACCGGATTGTTGCTCCCCTCGCCCCACGAAGCCGCAGCACGGGCGCTCTGCCAACTGCGAGCCGAGATGGCGGCGTAAGTTTCCAAGGGCGACCGACAGATCTGAATGCTCACGCCTGCCGGAGCAGGGAGCGGGTACCTCCCGCTTCTGCAACTCCACAACTTGCCTCCCTCCACTCGTCGTCCGCGCCGCCGAATAGGCGAGCGGCGATTGCCGATGAAGCGTCAAGAGTGGTCCCAGGAAGGCGATCCCGCACATTGCAGGCGCAATATTGCGTGGGCAATACTGCCTATGCCGCCCACCATTTCGATCAGGCCCAGTTCAGGAGGGGGACGACGAGAGGTGACAACGGAACGCCGCTGTCGTGGATGCAAATGTCGGCTCAGCCGCTACAACCACGAAGGGGACTACTGCGCCACATGTCGGCGCAATGCGCCGGCGGCTGATGTGCCTGATGTGATCATCCCGGATGCGGTCTGGCGTTCTCCGGATGTGCGGGAGGCCCTCGCGGCCATGGATCTAGGACGCCTCAGCCGCCTGATCCGGGAACGAACCGGACTCACTCAGGCGCGTTTGGCGACCGTGGTCGGCGTCCGGCAGGGGTATCTCTCGCAGTTGGAGAGCGGATCCCGCAGGTTGACGGATGCCATGAAAACGCGGCGCTTCCTGGAGGGCCTGGGCGTCCCCTCTTCGTTGGCTCCCACGTTGTTGCCCGATCTGGCTCGTACTGAAGGCGGCGACGGGGGCAGCCGCCACGGCAGAGTGAGCCAGGCCGCAAGAGAGTCGCTGGAGTTCGCGGACTTCGTTACCCCTCAGCAACGTCGACTCCGAAACCATGTGAGCACGCTGACTATCTGACCCTGAGGGGCATCCTCAGGGCTGATCAGAGAAGGAATGCACCATGTCCTACCGCATCCCCTCGGGGCCGTTCGACGTGGAGTCGCTGATACCGGAACTCGTCGGCCTTGGGCGGGAAACGATCCTTCTGTATCCGCGAAGTGGCGAACCTGGTGTGTGTGCCAGTTCCATCGGTGGGCCTCTGCTGTGGCCGGCCGACGAGCCTTGGCCGCTGTGTGCGGCGCCAGGGCACTGGAAGCCGCTGAAGACTCCCACCGAGGTGGTCGGGCCTGAGCCGGTGGCGATGGTGCCGGTCGTGCAACTCTATGCACGGGATGTGCCTGAGCTGCCGTTCCCGGCGGGCATGGACGTGTTGCAGGTCGTTTGGTGCCCCTTGATCCACGATGACGGGGTTGGGGCTGCACTGCCGAAGGTGTATTGGCGCAGCGAACAGACGGTCGCAGCACGGGGGTGCTGTCGGACCCGCCGGCGCCGTACGAGTACGAAGAGGAGTTCGTGCCCCGGCCCTGCACGGTGACACCGACGCGGGTGGTCGAGTACCCGAACAGGGACCTGCCGGAGGGCCTTTCCCAGAACTTGAGCCAACGGTTCGACGAGATCGAGGAGGCGTACGGCGTCTCGTACTACGAGATGGCTACCACCGTCCAGAGTAAGGTCGGAGGGTATCCGGGTTGGCTCCAGCAGCCCGACTGGCCGTACTGCCGCTGCGGCCGGCGCATGGACCACCTTCTCAGCATTACCGCCACGGAACCGGTCGAAGGACGCTGGTTCCCGCTCGACGAACGGAAACCCGAAGGTTCGGGCCCCAGGCAGTGGACCGAGTCCGCCGACACGGACGTCGACGCCATCGGCCACGGGATGGACATGGGCGACCTCGGCGGTGTGTACCTCTTCGTCTGCGCCAAGTGCCCGGACATGCCGAGCGCGCACCGCTACGACTGCTGAGCAGTGAGGAGCCGACGCTTCCCAGAACTGGCCGCAGTCGTCCGTCGTGGGCATTGAGGCGAGTCAGTGAGCATTTTCAGCGTGGCCACTGACCGGGTGACGGTATCGGCCTCCGTAGCGCACAAGGTCCCCGCGCCGCTGAGGGAGGTGTTTGAAGTCTCAACCCACCCGCCCGTGAGCCTCGTTGGTTACCTTCCCTGCCGCAACAGGGCCAGCATCGTTTGCGTTTCATGGTCGTAGGTCAACGTCAGCCCGAGTTGCCGGTCAAGCTCACCTACTGGATCTGGATCAACCGGCGCGAGGGGGTCGCCTATGACCTCTGGTCGTCCTTCGATCGATGGAGCGCCACATGCCGCCCTGCCGCTCGACTCGCGACCGCACGCCGCGCGGCCATCTCCCTGAACCCGGCCCGGTTTCGACGAGCTACTGAACTCCAACAGGTGATGTCGGGTCCGCTGACCAGCAGGAGTTGCCCACCTCGCGGGCCCACCACTGTTGCCGGGCAATCCATCGGGAGAGGATCTTCCCGTGAGCCGAACCCTGCCGCAGTTGCCGAAGCCTGAGTTCGTCTTTATCACTGTCGAGACGCCACCCGAGGTGCCCACCCAGATCGCTGTCGATCTCAGGGAGACAGGTATCCCGGGCGGGCTGATCGGATACGAGTACCGGCCACTGAGCGAGCCGGTGCACTTCGGGGGAATCGGTGAACGGGGGCTGGTCGCCATCGCGACGAGTGGCCTGCTCGGACGTATCGCCGTCGACGTCGCCAGTGGTCATGTGGTGCGGATCCCCGACGTCGAGTCGTCGACGACCCGTCATGTGAACCGCGACCTCGACTCCTTCAGCCGATGTGTCGAGGCCGTAATCGCACGCTTCCCGTTCTATGCGGAGGGCGACGAGGAGAGGTTCGAGGAGGTGGCGGGGGAATTGCGCGGGCTCGTTTCCAGCATCGACGGGACCGCTCTCGCGCACGACGGGTTCTGGGAGACCTTCTGCGACGACGTGGCGATCGGGGACTATGCGGACTGGGAGGCGTGATCCGGACGAGTCCCCGAGCTGCCGTCCGAAGCGTTTCGGTTCATCCTTGCGTCGCCGATACTCACGGATCGCATGGATGAGGCGGGATCACCGGCCCGGTGCCTATCCCGGCCAGCCGCCCTCTCGTAGGCACCTCCGCCCGGTGGTGGCTGCGCGGTGGGCCGCTTCGGTGGGGGGCAAACGGTCGAGTTCGTCGGAGAAGACCTCGACCGAGACCGGGCACCGCAGACCGTGTCGGCGCAGGGCGGCGACCACCGCCCCGGTGCCACCCGCGCCCTGCCCCGGCAGTTGCCGGTGGTGGCGTGCCTCCTGCTTGGCGTCCGGCATGGGCTGTGGCAGCACGTCGCAGAGTTGCAGCGAGGTGATCCGGCCGGGCGGGATTCCGGCGAGATCCGCCGGGGTCGTGCCCGTGCGGTGCCAGTGCCACAGGTCGAGGAGTACGCCGCCGTTGTCGCGGTCGGCATCCGCGACCACACGCCACGCCTGCGCGAGAGTCCGGACGCGGCTGTAGGGGAGGAACTCCAGGCCCACGAGCAGACCGTGGTCCGCGGCGCGGTCGCACAGCCGTCCGAAGGCGGTGGTCACCTCGTCAGGTGGATGCTCCTCGAACATCGTCACGTTGAGCTGCCGGTAGCCGATGGTGTCCGCGAGGTGGAAGAGGGTGTCCTCCTCCGGTCCCGGCTCGCCGGCGGCCCAGTCCCAGGTGTGTTCCAGCTCCAGGATCCGCAGGGCGTGCTCGTCGAGCAGTTCGCGTACGCGGCTGTCCTGGTGGCCGCTGTGACGGTAGTCGTCCAGACGCAGCCCGATGCCGGTGAACCCGGCCCCGGCGGCGGCTGCGGCCCGTGTCGGCAGATCGGCGAACCGGAGCGTGTTGGCGCTGCATGTCAGCTCGGTCATCGCCGGTTCCATGCCCTGTGCAGGATCTCCAGGCCGTAGACGTAACCGTGAACGCCCGCGCCGACGACGACGGCCTCGGCGATGTCGGAGATATAGGAGTGGTGCCGGAAAGCCTCTCGCTTGTGGACATTGGTGATGTGGACCTCGGCGATCGGCAGCTCGGCCGCGAGCAGCGCGTCGCGCAGTGCGACGGACGTGTGGGTCAGCGCACCGGCGTTGACGATCACACCGTCCGCCATGCCCCGGCTCGCGTGCAGCTTGTCGATGAGCACGCCCTCATGGTTGCTCTGGAAGAACTCCACCGAGCAACCCAGCTCGGCGGCGCGCTCGCTCACCAGACGCTCGACGTCCGCGAGTGTGTCGCTGCCGTAGAGGTTCGGCTCCCGGGTGCCGAGCATGTTGAGGTTCGTGCCGTTCAGTACCAGCAGTCGTGGCATGGAGGTCCTTTCAGGGAACCGGGGGAAGCTGCGAGCCGGCGCATACGTGCAGCACCTCGCCGGTGATGTTGCGGGCGCGTTCGGAGGCGAGGAACGTGACCGCGTGGGCGACGTCGCTCGGGTCGATGAGGCGGCGCAGGGGGGTGAAGGCGGTGTAACGCTCGATCATGCCCGCCAGGTCCGGTACGTCGGTCCGGCTCTCGTTGAACGGGGTGCGTACGAAGCTCGGGGCCACCGCGTTGGCGCGTACACCTAGCGGACCGAGTTCGACGGCCATCGACACGGTGAGCCCCACCAGTGCCGCCTTCGAGCTGGCGTACGAGGCATTGGCGGACCCGCCGGACCAGGCGCGGGAGCTGATGTTGACCACGGCGCCGGATTTCTGTTCGCGCCACAAGGGGACCGCCGCACGACTCAGCAGCATGGGGCCTTTGACGTTGACGTCCATCGTGAGGTCCCAGTCGGACTCGTCGAGGGTCTCCAGCGGGTGCACTCGCTCCACACCCGCACTGTTGACCAGGACATCGAGCCGCCCGAACCGGGCACCGATGTCGTCGATCAGCTCCCGCACCTCGCCCTGGGCGGTGATGTCGACGGCTCGGACCATCGCCGCCGCGCCGCCGATCGCGGCGGCGGTCTGCTCGGCCGCGGTGCGGTCGCGGTCCACCAGCACCACCCGGCATCCGTCACGCGCCAGTTCGCCTGCGATCACCGAGCCCAGTCCACCGCCGGCGCCCGTGACGACGGCGACTCGCGGTGTCGATCCCTCCGTGTCCGTTCTCTCCATGTCCGTACCCTCCATGGTCCGTTCCTCCCCTTTCCTGTTCCATTGCCCTGTTCCACTGCCCTGTTCCGCCGACAGGTTTCCGCTGTGCCGTCAGGCGTGGACGGACTCGTCGTGCTTGCGCGCGGTTCGTCTGCCCAGCATCGCCATCGGGGTGCGGTAGGTCTCCGGTCCCGCCAGCACCGCGACCGACGACAACGCGCAGATGACGACCGCGTACACCGCCACCGGCATCCATCCGTCGGGGGAGTGCCCGGCGATGCCCGCCGTGATCAGCGGTGTGAGCCCGGCCGTGGCGAAGCCGAACTGTGTGCCGACGGCCATGCCCGACAGCCGGACCTGGGTCGGGAAGATCTCCGCGTAGGTGGCCGGCCAGACCGCCAGCGTCGCGGCGTAGCCGACACCCAGCAGCAGCACTCCGGTGATGACGACCAGCGGCACCGACGCCGTGCTGATCGACCACAGGAACAGGGCGACCAGCACCGCACACGCGACGTTGCCGGCGACGAAGACGGGCTTGCGGCCGATCCGGTCCGACAGGAGTGCCAGCAGCGGGATCGTGAGCACCGCGAGCCCGTTGCCGCCCGCGGCCACCCACAGCAGTACGGACTTCGACATCCCGATGCCGTAGCGGTCACCGGTGGCGAAGGTCAGCGCGAAGACCGCGACGATCGTGCCGATGTTCGAGATCAGGGCCGCCGCGAACACCCGCAGTACCTGCGGCCGGTAGTGCGTGAACAGCTCGCGCAACGGGGTGCGGGCGACGGTTCCCCGTCTGCGCTCGGCCGCGAACGCCGGGGGCTCTTCGAGGTACCGCCGGATCAGCAGGCCCACGATCAGCATCGCGCCCGAGAGGAAGAACGGGATCCGCCAGCCCCACGAGTACAGCGCGTCGTCGGACAGTCCAGCGGCGAGTGGAATGAACACCGCGCTCGCGAGGATCTGGCCGGCCTGGGTGCCACCGAGCGTCCAGCTCGTGACGAACGCGCGCCGGTGGTCCTCGGCGTGCTCGAACGACATCGAGTTCGCCCCCGCCTGCTCCCCGGCGGCGGAGAAGCCCTGGATCAGCCGCAGGATCACCAGGAGCGCGGGGGCGAGCATCCCCACCTGGCCGTAGCCGGGGAGGCAGCCGACCAGGAACGTGGACACGCCCATCATCACCAGCGTGAGGACCATGACCTTCTTGCGGCCCATCCGGTCGCCGAGGTGCCCCATGAAGAAGGACCCCACCGGGCGGGCCAGATAGCCGACGCCGAACGTGCCCAGCGAGGCGAGCAGGGCGGCCGTGTCGTTCCCCTCGGGGAAGAACACCGTCGGGAAGATCAGCGCCGATGCCGAGGCGTAGAGGAAGAAGTCGTAGTACTCCAGCGCGCTTCCGATCCAGGCCGCGATCGCCGCCTTCTTGGGCGTGCGCACAACAGGATGGGCTTCATCGACCATCGAGAACTCCCTGGTAGACGTGGCGATCCCCGTTTCGGGCCTCGCGCCACTGGAATCGTGGTGCCCAGAAGGTAGGACCGGTGCGTCAGCCGTGGCAAGCGTTTGCCAAAGTTTGCCAACCGGCCGTAAAGTCACCCCCATGCCGAGCCGACCCACACCCCCGAGCCGGGGCGAGCCGCCGAAACCCACGACACTCGCCGACGTGGCCGCCGCCGCCGGTGTCGCGATATCGACCGTGTCGCGTACGTTCAGCAATCCGGGCCGCGTCAACGCCACCACACGCGAGCATGTCGAGCAGGCCGCCCGGCGGCTCGGCTACCGCCCCAACGCGGCGGCCCGAGCACTGGAGTCGGGCCGCACATCGACCCTCGGGGTCATCGTCTCCGACATCACCAACCCGCACTTCTTCACGCTCATCCGAGGCGCCCAGCACCAGGCGACGACGGCGGGCTACACCCTGCTGCTCGGTGACGCCCACCTTTCCCGGCAGGCCGAACAGCAGGTCATCGAGCGGACGTTGACCTCGGTCGACGGGCTGGTCGTCGCGGCGAGCCGGCTGCCGACGGCACAACTCGCCGACTACGCGCGGGTCAAGCCGATCGTGCTGGTCAACCGGGTGTCCGAGGGGCTGAGCAGCGTCGTCACGGACCACACCGACGGGCCGCGTCAGATCGTCGAGCATCTGCACTCCCTCGGCCACCGGCACCTCGCGTTCCTCGGTGGTCCACGCGAGTCGTGGTCGGCCGCGAAGCGGTGGTCGGCGATCGCCGCCTCGGCGCTCGACCTGGGCGTCACGATCACCCGGCTGGGCCCGTTCCCCGCCGCCATCGAGGGCGGCGGGGCGGCTGCGGACGCCGCGTTGGGCACCAGGGCCACCGCGCTGATCGCGCACAACGATCTGCTCGCCATCGGCGCGCTGCGGCGGCTCGCCGAGCGCGGTGTGGCCGTGCCGGACGACGTCAGTGTGACTGGGTTCGACGACATCTTCGGCGCCGACTTCTGTGCTCCACCGCTCACCACACTGGCCGCGCCCCTCGACGATGCCGGGCGCCAGGCCGTCGACCTGCTGATCGCCGCCGCCACCCGGCGGGCCGGTCCACCGCAGCGCCTGACCCTGCCCGCGCATCTCCAGATCCGCGGGTCCACGGGCCCCGCACCGAAGCCGGCCGGTCACCGGGGGAGCGCAGCGCCCGCCGGGTGAGGGCCGGGAGGGCCACTCTCAGTGGGAGCCCCGATCGATCGGCTCGCGATGACGGCCGCCGGCCACCAGTGAACATTTACTTCCTTATATGCCCATCCACCGCAAGAGCGGTGGAAAGGGCGTAGAGCGGCCACCTCTCCTCGCGGTTCAAATGGTGACGTACCGTTCTGGCCACAATTGCTGACGATTGCCTCGGATTTACAACAGGGCAAATCCGAGCGAAAGGCCGGGGCTATTTACGTGTGGCGTCCGGGGGGTAAATGGGAGATGGCCTCGGGGTCGCTCGGAAAAGTGTGGGTCGGATCAAAACTCGGGGGTTGAGCTGGATAATTGCGGCGGGTAGAGTCATCGCGTCAGGCCAGGTCCGCGCCTTGACGTACGCCGCATTATCGGCCCTACTCACCTCGTACCAAGCAGTAACTGTTCGCTGGTATTACGGTCGGAATTCCCTCTCCCTGTTCGCCACATTCGAGTGCCGCTTCCCACTGCATGCAAGGTGAAAGAGAGTATGCAATGAACGACATTCAGGCTGCCATCCGATCGATTCTGATAAACGACTTGTTCGTCGAGATCCCCGAGAGTCAGATCGGTGTCGACGACGGACTGCGAGACGTGCTGGGTCTTGACTCGCTCGGATTCCTCGAACTGCGCGTCACCTGCGAGCAGCAGTTCGCGGTGCAGATCTCCGACGACGAGTTCGCACCCGAGCATTTCACCAGCATCCGCACGATCTCCGACCTGGTACTGCGCCTGCGTGAGGCCCAGTTCGAAACCGCCGCCACGGCGACGGACTGAGACGGCGGCCGACCGATATGACGCACGCATACGGCACCACCCGGACGGTCGAGCCGTGGTTCGACCGCGATCTGCACATGGACCAGTACGGCTCACGCCTTCCGTTCGGCAGTCTTGGCGCAAAAGGGCTGGTCAACCGTTTCGTCGAGCTGAGCGGCCCGCATCAGGGCCGGGAGCTGGAGGTCCTCGACGCGAGTGGCGGTTACGCCAGCGCGTGTCTGGGCGCCGGCTCTCCGGTGGTCGGCGCCGCTCTCGTCCGGGCCGTGGAGGAGGCGGGCTACGCCACGGACGAGATCGCCTCCCTGGAACGCTCGCGGCTGCTCGACCGGCTCTTCGGCGAGGCCGGACTGTGGGCCGGGCAGTTCCCGGCCGACGAGTACCACGTCAGCGGACGCAACTCCGGCTCGGAAGGCATCGAGCTGGCGCTGCGGCTGGCGCTGGAGTCCCGCTTCGACCGTCGTCGGCTGCGGCCTGCCGAGGGGCGCGGGGAACGCGACATCGTCCTCGCCTTCGAGGGCGCGTGGCACGGCTGGACCGGCGGCCTGCTGCCGCTGCTGAACCGGCGGCACTACCGGGTCGGGCTGCCCACCGTGGCGCCTGAGCAGTTCGGCTTCACCGTCCGGCACATCCCCTTCGGGGAAGCCGAGCGAGCGCGGGAGTTCTTCGCGGACCACGGGGAGCGCCTGCTCGCGGTGGTGATCGAACCCGTCCAGGGCGACGCCGGCATCCTCGTACCGCCCCCCGGCTATCTGCGCGAGATCGCGCGACTGTGCTCCGACAACGATGTCCTGCTGGTGGCGGACGAGGTTCTCACCTTCGCCAAGACCGGACAGTTCTTCGGGATGGCCGACGCGTACGGGCCCATTCCGACCGATATCTCGGTGGTGGGCAAGAGCCTCGGCATGGGCGCGCTGTCGACCTCACTCGTCATCGCTCGCCGGCATCTGACCGTACGGGCGACCGGCGCCATCTCCACCTCGGATCTGCGCCCCCTCACCTGCGCGGTGATCGGAGCGGGCCTGGAGCACATCCATGCCGAGGGGCTGCTGGAGAGGTCGCGGACGCTGGGCGAGCATCTGGCCGCGCGGCTGCGTCAGGAACTGGTCGCCGCCTTCCCCGATCTCTACAAGGAGAACCGGGGGGTCGGCGTCATGCACGGCGTGGAGGTGACGAAGCTCGCGGCCGACCGGCTGAACGATTTCCGCGAGACAATGATCCGTCACGGTGTGTTCGTGGAATTCATGGCCGGTGCCGGGCGGCGGTCAGGGGGCCTTCCCTATGTTTTCCCGACCATGCGGGTCGCGCCTCCCCTCATCACCACCACCGCCGACGCGGATGTGATGGTGGAACGGCTGGCGGCCGGTTCCGCCGCCTTTCTCAAGGCGTGTGCGTGAACGCCCCCGGTCTCGACCGGAAAACGATGACCGCGGTTCGGCGGCGCGTCGAGCACGTCGACACCGACGCGTCCGGCGTCGTCCACTTCTCCCGTTATTTCTCCTGGCTCGAAACCGCGACGCTGGAAAACCTGGAGCGGCTCGGTATCGGGCTCGACGGATTCGCCCGCGCGGATCTCGACCTCGTGGCCACGGATGTGTCCATGCGTTATCACGCCTCGGCCCGTTTCCTCGACCATATACGCGTCAAAGTCGATGTCGAAAAGGTGGGGCCGGCCCGATTCCAGATCTCCGGAAAGGTCTTCCGGGAGATATCCCGAGCGACCACCCGCGAGAACTCCCGCGAGAATCCCGGCGACGACAGTGTGCTGCTGGCCTCCGGCCGCCTGCTGTTCGGCACGGTGGCCATCTCGACGGGAGCGCCGTCTCTGCTCCCCGAAAACGCCGGAACCATACTCAAGGAGTGCGCTGCCCATGCAGACGGTTGATTCCGCCGATTCCGCGCGGACAGAGGAGTCGGCGACACCGGCGACGACGAGGACCATGGGCTTCACCCAGCTCAAGGACTGGCTCCGCCACCGCCACCCGATGCTCTACCTCGACCGGATTCTCGACTACGAGCCCGGGGTCCACCTCAAGAGCCTGATGTCGGTCTCCGGGACCATGGACGTGTTCGCGGGACACTTCCCCGAGCGGGCCGTCTTCCCCGCCAGCCACCTGACCCAGGCGTTCGCCCAGTCCGGCATCATCCTCTACCAGCTCAGCACCTCCCGCCTCGCCGAGGACGAGATCACCCTCATCGGCTCCGTGAAGTCACGGTTCACCCGTGTCGTGGTTCCGGGCGATCGCGTGGTCTTCGATGTGCGCAGTGACCGCATCAGCGGAAACACCTTCGCGTTCTCCTGCCGGGCGACGGTGGACGACGCCCTCGTCGCGGCGTTCAAGGGCACGCTCGTACGGTCCAAGATCACGGACCTGGGCGAGCAGTTGTGGTGACTGCCAGCCCGGATCCGGGTACGGAGCCGATTCCGGCGCCGGACGCCACAGACATCTGGGTCACGGGGATGGCGTGGACGACCGCGCTCGGATCCGGGCTGGACGAAGTCTGGACCGCCCTGCTTGAGGGCCGGACCGGTATCGGGCCCGCTCGCACCGAGCACCGTCTGCGCAACACCGACGCGGCGGTCCTGGCCGGCCTGCCGATGTCCATGAGCCCGGTCCAACGCCAGCAGGCCCTCACCCGCGACACCGTCGCCGCGGCCGTACGGGACGCCGGACTCGACCTCGCCGACCCCCGCCTGCGTCCGGTCCTTGGCACCAGCTACGGACCACACATGGACGTGGATACGGGTGTGGACGTGGACATGGATACGGGCGCGGCCACGGATACGGATTCGCTCGGCGTACGGCGGCTCGATCGCTGGGCCGTCGATGCCGTGCGGGCCCTGGGCATGGTCAAGGACCCGCTGTCCGTGACCACCGCCTGCTCCTCCGGCTCCGACAGCCTCCTGGTCGCCATGGAACTCATCCGGAGCGGAGCGGAGGACATTTGTGTCTGCGGAGGGGCGGACATCCTCACCGCGGCCAAACGGCTCGGGCACTCCGTACTGGAGACCATGTCCCCCACGTCGCTGCGGGCGTTCGACACCCGCCACGACGGCACGATCCTCGGTGAGGGTGCCGCGTTCGTGGTCCTGGAGTCCGGCCGGTCGGCCCGTGCGCGGCACGCTCGGGCGCACGGTTTCCTCGTCGGCGCGGGCTCGGCCAACGACGCGGTGAGCCCCGCCGCTCCCGACGCGAGTGGCGAGAGCGTGGTCCGTGCGGTGACCCGGGCGCTACGGGCCGCGAACCGCGGTGCGGCGGACGTCGATGTGATCAACGCCCACGGTTCCGGCACGCCCGCCAATGACGCGGTCGAAGCACTAGGCTACACACGGCTGTTCGGCGCCGGCCCCGCCGCCGGGAGGCCCACCGTGTTCGCCACCAAGGGGGCGTTCGGGCACACGCTCGGGGCGACCGGCGCGATCGAGGCCATCACCGTTCTGCTGGCCCTCCGGGACGGCGCCGTACCGCCGGTCCACGGTCTCACCCGGGTCCGTCCGGACTTCGCGCTGCCGGTGCCCGTGGGCGGCCCCGCCGCGTTCACCGGCCGGCTCGGGCTGAGTACGACGCTCGGTTTCGGCGGCTTCAACACCTGCCTGGTGTTCGAGGGCGCGACACCCGAGCCGACCACTCCAGAAGCCCTGCCTCCCGACCCGGCGCCTCCCAGGCAAGCGGCCCGCGAGGTTCCCCCCGAAGGCGCGGGCATGGTCGCCGTGGGTCACGGCCGCGCCGTCCGCGACGAGTTGACCGTGGTCCGCAGCCGGATCCCGTCCCTGTACGCCGATCCGCTGGCCTGGCTGGTCGCCGACGCGGTCGAGGACGCGCTGTCCGGGTGCGCCGACGACGTCCTGGCGGTCCGGGAGGACGTCGCCACCATCCTGGTCAGCGCCGAGTGCACGCTGCGCACCATGGAGGCGGTCGCCCGTTCCGTGCCCTCGGGGCGGGTGTCCCCGCTGCGGTTCGCCGGTGCGAGTCCGGGCAGTGCGGGGAGTCTGGTCTGTCTGCTGCACGGCTTCAAGGGGCCGTCGCTGACGTTCTCGACCACACCCGAGGCCGGCCTGTCCGCCGCGCACACTGTCGCCCGGTCCTGGCTGCGGTCGGGCGCCGCCTCCTACGTCGTACTCTGCGCCCACGAGGAGCCGGAAGGGCGGCGGCACCTCGTACAGTGCTCGATCCTCGCCCCCCACACGCGCGCCGCCTCGGCCGACCGGGGATGAGCGCCATGCCTGCCTTCGCCCTCCCGGACCCGGACGTGATCGAGGGGTTCCTCGGCGACATCGTGGAGGTGGACCGGCGCCGTCCGGCCCGGCCGCTGCGGGCCGTCCTCGACGGCCTGGCCGGGGCGGAGTTGCGCGCGGGAGCGCCCGTCCTGATCGCGATGCCCAACGGGACGCCTCTGCTCACCCTCTTCTTCGCGGTGCTCCTCCACGGCGGTGTCCCGGTTCCCCTGGCCCCGGCATCGAGTTCCGCCCGGATCACCGAGGTGGCCCCGCGCCTCGGCGCGGACGCCCTGATCGCGCCCAGAATCGACGCGGCACGCTACGGCGCCACGGCTCCCCGCCCGCTCGGGGACGCCGAGTTGCTGCGGTTCCCCTGGGGTGAACCGCGCCGCCACTCGCCCGGCGAGGTCATCCTGATGACCTCGGGCACCTCCGGCCTCGCCAGCGGCTGCCTGCACGGCATCGACGCGCTGCTGCTCAACGCCGCCCGGCACGCGGACGCCATCGGCCAGCGGGAGGGCGACACCGTACTGCTCACCCTTCCGCTGCACTATTCGTACGCGCTGGTCGCGCAGGCGCTCGCCGCCCTGGTCCGCGGCTCACGCCTGGTCGTCTCCGGCCCGCCGTTCACGCCCCGGGCCTACACCGACGCGCTGCGCACCCACCGTGCCGACGTCTCGTCCCTCACCCCGACCGCCGTCGCCCACCTCATCGAACAGGGCGTCGTCCTGCCGGACACCCTGCGCGCCCTGACGGTGGGTGGGGACCGGCTGCCACCGGCCCAGGTCCCCGCCCTTCTGGCGTCCAGACCCGGACGGGAGCTGTACCTCACCTACGGCCTCACGGAGGCCGGGCCGCGCGTCACCACCCTGGCGGCGCACCGCGAGCCGCCCCGCCGGTTCGCCTCCAGCGGCCTCCCGCTGCCCGGGGTGCGTACCCGGCTGCGGCCGTCCGGGCTCACCGACGGCTCCCAGGAACTCCTGGTGGAGTCGGGCACGGTGCTCCGCCGCAGGGTCCCGGACGACCGGAGCGGTCCGCTGGTCGCGCCCATGACCATCGCCACCGGTGACCTCTTCACCATCGACGCGGACGGTTACCACTACTTCCAGGGCAGGTTGGCCGACTCCGTCGTCATCAACGGCGAGAAGGTGTGGCTGCCCTCGGTCCGCGCGGCGGCCGATGCCATTCCCGGGGTGCTCAGGTCAACCACCCGGGTGCACATGGAGGACGGCGAGCGCCGCTACGACCTCGATGTGTACGTGACCGACCCGAGCGCCGCCCTGGCCGCCGACATCAGACGGACGCTCCACCGACTCCTGCTCCGCACCGAACGACCGCACCGCATCACCCTGCGGCCGGCGTCGGCCGCCACCTGGCACAAATGAGCCCCGCCGCGTCCGGCCCCTGCCGCCGTTCGCGCACGGGACGTCACCGCGCCGCTCCATCCCCACCCGGCCACGGCACAAGGGAGACCACCTCGATGACCGCCGAACCCGCCCTGGCGCCCACCCACCCGACGACCGGCCCGGACGGCGGACTGCCGCCCGTACTCGTCCGGGTCGCCCACCATGTGCGCACCACTCCGGACGCACCGGCGGTGACGTCCGCCGAGGCCGCGCTGACCTACCGGCAGTTGTGGAGCCGCTCGGAAGGCATCGCCCGGCAACTGCTGCGGCTGGGAGCCCGTCCCGGTGAAGCGGTCGGACTCCATCTTGAGCGCTCCGCCGATCTGATCGCCGCGATCATCGGCACCCTGCGCGCGGGCTGCGTCGTCGTCCCGCTCGACGTGTCCTACCCACCGGACCGGCTGCGTTACATGTGCGACCACGCGGGTGCCGGGCTGGTCATCGGGCACGCCGAACCGCTGGCCCGCCTGGGCCGCCCGCACCCGCCGGCCACCGACGGGAGGTTGGTCTTCACCGCCGATCCGGACCGCCGTCCGGCGTCCGAACCCGACCGCCCGCTGCCCGCCGTCTCGGGTGAAGACCTCGCCTACATCGTCTACACCTCCGGGTCGACCGGCCGGCCGAAGGGGGTTCTCTACGAGCACCGCAACCTGGCCAACCTCGTCGCCTGGCAGATATCGGCGAGCCGGTGCGGGGCGGGTGACCGGACCCTCCAGTTCTCCCCGGCGTCCTTCGATGTCATCTTCCAGGAGGTGTTCACCGCGCTGGGCGAGGGCGGCACCGTCGTCTGCTGCACGGAGGACGAACGTATCGACCCCTCCCTGCTGTGGGAGCTGATCGCCCGCGAGCGCGTCAACCGGCTCTTCCTGCCCTTCGTGATGCTCCAGTCCCTCGCTCTCTTCGCCGACGAGGCGACCCCCGCCCTGCACCCGCTGCGCGAAATCCTCAGCACGGGCGAGCAGATGCAGTGCGGACATCACCTCCGGACGCTGTTCGAGCGGCTACCCGACTGCCGGCTGGTGAACCAGTGGGGCACGACGGAAACACATGTCGCCACCTGGTACGCGCTCCCGGCGGAGGTTGCGACCTGGCCGCGACTGCCGCCCATCGGGGCGCCGATCGACGGCAGCCGGGTGATCGTCCGCGCCGAGGACGGCACCACACTCCCGGACGGCGAGGTCGGGGAACTGTGGATCTCCGGCGACTGCGTCGGGCCCGGCTATCTGCGGCTGCCGGAACGGACCGCCCAGAGCTACCGGCCCGATCCGGACGACGCCGCCGTACGCGCGTACCGCACCGGGGATCTGGGCCGGGTCGGGGCTGACGGCAACCTCCAGTGCCTCGGCCGGCGGGACACCCAGGTGAAGATCCGTGGCTTCCGGATCGAACTGGGAGAGATCGAGAGCCTGGTCAAGGAGTGGCCCGGGGTGGCCGAAGCGGTCGTCGTCGTGGCGGACGGCCCCGGAGACGACCGGCACCTGCTGGCCCTCGCGGTGGCCGAATCGGGGGAGCTGGATACGGCGGAAATGCTCGCGGCCCTGCGCGGGAAGCTGCCCGCGTACATGGTGCCGGCCCGTGTCGAGCTGGTCCCGTCCCTGCCGAGGACGCCGAGCGGAAAGCTGGACCGCCGCGCCGCCGCGAGCGGTCAGGGCAACGCCGATCCTTCCGCCAATTGAGGCCGACTGAGGCCGCCGACCGAAACCGACTGAGCGCCGATCGCGGCCGGACAAGGACAGCAGCGTGCACGAGAAGCTCACAGCGCGGGGACGCCCGACCGTCCCCCCGCCGGACGGACACCGGTTCCCGCTCACGGCGGCCCAGCGGGCTCTCTGGCTGGTCGAGGAGATCCACGCCGAGGGCGGCGGCTACAACGTCCCCGTGGCGGTGCGGGTGCGGGGGGCTCTGGACGTACCGGCCCTTCGGCGCGCGTTCGGAGCCGTGATCGAACGGCACTCCGTGCTGCGGTCGGTCTTCGCGGCGGACCACGGGGAGCCGTACCAGACCATCGGACCGGCGACGGAGCCGGAGCTGCCGGTCGTGGACCTCTCGCGCGAGCAGCCGGAGCGCCGGGAACCGCGCCTGCGCGGCCTGCTCCAGGGGTGGGCCGACGCACGGTTCGACCTGACGGCCGCCGGGCCCCTCGTACGCACAGGTGTGGTCCGGCTGGCTCCGGACGAGCATGTGCTCGCGGTCGTCATGCATCAACTGGTGTGCGACGGCCCGTCGATCCATCTGCTCTTCGACGACCTCGCCACGGCCTATGCGGGCGATCCGCTGCCGGCGCTCCCGGTGCAATTCGCCGACTACGCGGTGCGGCAGAGCGAGCGGTCGCCGGACCCCGAGGACCTGGCCTGGTGGCGGGGGTACCTGACCGGTGCGCCGACGATGCTCGCGCTGCCCGCCGACCGGCCCCGGGCGGCGACCGCGACGGCGGCGGGGGGCGCCACCCACGTCTTCACACTCGACGGGCCGCTCATGGCGCGGACCCTGGCACTCGCCCGCCGGCTGCGGGTCACCCCGTTCGTGCTCACCCTCGCCGCCTACGCCGCGCTGCTCGGACGTCTGACTGGCGGCGACGACCTGCTGATCGGTACGCCCGTGGGCGGACGGCTGCGGTCCGAACTCGACCCCGTCATCGGGTACTTCGTCACCACCCTGCCGGTACGGGCCGACCTGTCCGGCGGGCCGGCCTTCGACCGGCTGGTGGAGCGCGTCCGCGACTCCGTGCTCGACCTGCTGAGCCACCAGGAGGTCCCGTTCGAGAGCCTGGTGGAGGAGCTGGCCCCGGAGCGCGGCGCCGGTCACAACCCGCTGGTGCAGACCTTCTTCACGTGCGAGACCGAGCCGATCGCAGCCCCGGCGTTCCGTGGGCTGACCGCGACGCCCATGAGCCTCGCGCCCACCTCGGCCAAGGTGGACGTGGACCTCATGATCGTCCGAGCCGCCGCCGACCGCGACGACTTCGAGGCGACGATCACCTACCGGACCGACCTCTTCGACAGCGCCACCATCCGGGCGCTTGCCGACGGCTTCCGCCGTCTGCTGGCCGCCGCCGTCGCGCGTCCCGGGACTCCCGTACGGTCGCTGCCGCTGCTGGACCGGGCCGAACGGAACACGATCCTCACCCGGTGGCACAGGTCGGCCCCCGCCCGGGACATCTCCGTCCCGCTGCCCGAACTTCTCGCCCGCCGGGCCGCCGCCACCCCGGACGCCCCGGCCGTCAGCTTCCGGGGTGAGACCCTTTCCTACGCCGCACTCGACGCCCGTGCGAACCATCTCGCCCGGCGTCTCCGGTCGGCGCGGGCCCGGCCCGAATCGGTCGTCGGCGTGCTGTTGTCGCGCGGGGTCGACCTGGTGACGGCACTGGTCGGGGTCCTCAGATCGGGCGCCGCCTATCTGCCGCTGGACCCCGCCCACCCCGCCGAACGTCTGCATCGACTGCTGACCACCGCGGACGTCGGCCTGGCCGTGACCGACGAGACCACGGACCACTTGCTCACCGGGACGGGCATCACGACGCTGCGTCCCGAACCGGGCGGGGGTGAGCGGCCCGGCACCACGGACACCGGCACCACGGACACCGACACTGCGGGCGTCACCAAGGACGTCACCGACCTCACCGCCGCCGACCCGGAGCCGGCCCCGCCGCCGATCCACCCCTCCCACCTCGCGTACACCCTCTTCACCTCCGGGTCCACGGGCGACCCCAAGGGCGTGGCGGTGGAGCACGGGGCCCTGGTGAATCACGCCCAGGCGGTACGCGACCGGTTCCGGCTCTCTTCCGACGACCGGGTCCTCCAATTCGCCACCGTCGCCTTCGACGTGGCCGCCGAGGAGATCTTCCCCACCCTGCTCGCCGGTGGCTGTGTCGTGCTGCGTGACGATCCGCCACCGGCGCCCACCGAGCTGACCGCACTGCTGGCCGACGAGTCGGTCACCGTCGTCAACCTGCCGTCCGGGTACTGGCAGCAGTGGCAGGACACCCTCGATCCGGACGCTCCGTTCCCGCTCGCCGCGCTGCGTCTCGTCGTCATCGGCAGCGAGGCGGTGGACGCGCGGGCCGTCGCCCGCTGGCGGCGGTCCACGGGCATCACCCTGCTCAACGCCTACGGGCTCACGGAGACGACGGTGACCGCGACGGTGCACACCGTCGACGGCGCGGACACCGCGGTGGTGCCGGTCGGCAGGCCCCTGGACGGCGTCGAGGCGTATGTGCTCGACGCCGAGCGGGAACCGGTGCCGCCCGGCGTTATCGGCGAGCTGTACATCGGCGGTGCCTGCCTCGCCCGTGGCTACCTCAAGAGCCCCGGCCTGACCGCCGAGCGGTTCGTACCGCACCCGTTCAGCGAGGTCCCCGGAGCACGGCTGCACCGCACCGGGGACCTGGCCCGTCTGCGGCGCGACGGCACCCTGGAAGTGGTCGGCCGCGGTGACGAGCAGATCAAGTTGCGCGGTCACCGCATCGAACCCCGCGAGATCGAGGCGGCGCTGAACGCTCACCCCGGCGTCGTGCAGGCCGCGGTGACGGTCCGCCGGGACGGACCCGGCGGGGGACGGCTGGTCGGATACGTCGTGCCGCGCACCGGCAGCACCGTGCCCGCCGGCCTCCTCCGTCATCTGACCGCCCGGCTGCCGGGCTATCTGGTGCCGACCGCCCTGGTCGCGATCGAGGCGATGCCGCTGACCCCCCAGGGCAAAGTGCACCGGGCCGCCCTGCCGCCCCCGCCCGCCCCGGACGCCGCCACCGATCCCGCACCGCCCAGGAACCAGATGGAGGACCAGGTGGCGCGGATCTGGCGGCAGGCCCTTCAGGCGGACCGGATCGGCGTACACGACAACTTCTTCGACCTGGGGGGCACGTCCTTCACCCTGGCCGCCGTCCACCGGCAGCTCACCGAACTGCTCGGCCGCCCGCTACCGCTGGTCGCCCTCTTCGAACACCCGACCGTCGCCGCGCTCGCCGGACATCTCCAGGAGGGGGCGGCGCCGGGCCCGGAACACCCCGCGCACCACGACGGCGCCGACGACGAGGCGCGCGGGGACCGGCTCCGTGACGGACGCGCCCGGCTGCGCGCGCAACGCCGCCGCACCTCATGACCCCTTGACGCCATGACCCGATGACGCCATGACCCCATGACCAGCAGGCCCTATCCCCCGAGGGGACACTGACATGAAGACGACGCTGTGGCGTCTGCCGTCCTTCCGCAATCTCTGGGCGGCCCAGACGGTCAGCCTGCTCGGTACGCAGGTCACCCTGCTGGCGCTGCCGCTCACCGCCCTGCTGCTGCTCGACGCCTCGGCCCTCGAAGTGAGCATGCTCGCGGCCGTCGAGTTCCTGCCCGTCCTGCTCCTCGGTCTCCCGGCCGGAGCGTGGGTGGAGCGGCTGCCGCTGCGACCCGTACTGATCCTCACCGACGTGCTGCGCGCGGTCGCGCTCCTCGTCGTCCCGGCCGCGGTCTGGCTGGACCTGTTGTCCATGCCGGTCCTGTACGGTGCCGCGTTCGCCGTCGGCCTGGGCACCCTCTTCTTCGACGTGGCCCAGTTGTCGTATCTGCCGGAGATCGTCGAGGAGGACCGGCTCGTCGATGCCAACGGCAAGCTGGAACTCTCCCGGTCGGTGGCCCAGTTCGCGGGCCCCGGCTCGGGCGGTCTGCTCGTCCAGGCGTTCAGTGCGCCCGTGGCGATCCTGCTCGACGCCCTCAGCTATCTGGTCTCCGCCGGGTTTCTCCTCGGGGTCAAGGGAAAGGGCCGGGTGATCGAGGAGCAGCCGTCGCAGGGCATGGGCCGGGAGATCGCCGAGGGCATGCGGTTCGTGTTCTCGCATCCGCTGCTGCGTCCGCTCATCGTGTGCGCGGCGATCGCCGAACTGGCCTTCGCCGCGGTGCTCGCGCTCCAGGTCGTGTTCGCCGCGGACGAGCTGAGTCTGCGGGCAGATGTCATCGGCATCGTGCTGGCGGTCGGCAATGTCGGCGGTCTGCTGGGCGCGGTCGCCGCGGGGCCGCTCGCCCAGCGGGTCGGCACCGGCCCCGCGTTCCTCGTCTCCATCGTCCTGTTCAGTGGCGGCGCGGTCATTCTGCCGATGTCCGCCGGTCCCGTGACCTTCGGCGCCGGTCTCTTCGTCGTCTATGTCGGCGCCGTGACCTTCAACGTTCTCCAGGTCAGCCTCTGCCAGACGGTGACCCCGACCCGTCTGCTCGGGCGGATGAACTCCGTGTTCCGTTTCGTCACCTGGGGCACGGTGCCGCTGGGTGCCGCGCTCGGCGGACTGCTGGTCGCGCCGATCGGGTTGCGCGGGGTGTTCTGGATCGCCGCGGTCCTCACCGTGATCTCCCTGCTGCCCCCACTGTTCTCCCCGCTGCGCGGCACACGCGACGAGACCCCGGGTGACGAGACTCCGGGTGACGAACCACCGCCCGACGAACAGCTCCAGTCCGCCCCGACGGGAGAGACGTCATGACCGAGCCGCCCCAGCACGACGCGCCCCAGTACGAAACGCCCCAGCACGAAACGCCCCAACACGACGCGCCCCAGCACGACGACGCCTCGATCGCCGTCATCGGCATGGCGGGCCGCTTCCCCGGCGCCGCCGACCTGGACGCCTTCTGGCGGAACACGGCGGCCGGCACGGACACGATCACCCGCCGCGGGACCACGCCCGGCGGGCACCCGTCGGCCTACGGCATCGTCGAGGACGCCGATCTCTTCGACGCCGAGTTCTTCGGCTACGCGCCCAGCGAGGCGCTGATGCTCGACCCGCAGCACCGGGTCTTCCTCGAATGCGTGTGGCAGGCGCTGGAGCACGCGGGATGCGACCCCGGCGCGTATCCGGGCCTGATCGGGGTGTACGCGGGCAGCGGCGACACCGACCACCTCGCCCTGCTCCGGACCCACCGGGATCTCTTTCCCGGCGCCACCGACTGGCAGTTCCGGCTCGCGACCGGCATGGACTTCCTGACCAGCAGGGTCGCCTACAAGCTCGGTCTGAAGGGGCCGGCGGTCACCGTACAGACCGCCTGTTCGACGTCGTTGGTCGCGGTGCACCAGGCATGCCAGGCGCTCCTCGCGGGCGAATGCGACACCGCCGTCGCCGGAGGCGTCACCATCCGCATCCCCCACCCGAGCGACGATCCCGGCGAGGACGGGGTGCTCTCGCCCGACGGATACTGCCGCTCCTTCGACGCCGACGCGAACGGCACCGTCTCCAGTGACGGCGCGGGCGTCGTCGTACTCAAGCGGCTCGCGGACGCGCGGGCCGACCACGACCGTGTCCACGCCGTCATCCTGGGCTCGGCGGTCAACAACGACGGCGCGGGCAAGGTCGGCTTCACCGCGCCCGGCGTCGCCGGACAGGCCGCCGCGGTGCGTACGGCACACCTGGCCGCCGGTGTCGACCCCGCCACGATCGCGTACGTCGAAGCGCACGGGACGGCCACGGAGATCGGCGATCCGATCGAGGTCCGCGCGCTGACCAGGGCCTTCGCACTCGGCACGGACCGGCGTGGCTTCTGTGTGCTCGGGTCCGTGAAGTCGGCGATCGGGCACACGGACGCCGCCGCCGGGGTGATCGGGCTCATCAAGGTGGTCCTGGCGCTGCGGCACGAACTGATCCCGGGCACCGCGCACTTCCGCAGAGTCAACCCCGGAATGGATCTCGACGGGGGTCCGTTCGTGGTGCGTGCGGAGGCGACCGCGTGGCCGAGGCGGACATCGCCGCGCAGGGCGGGCGTCAACTCCCTGGGGATCGGGGGCACGAACGCCCATGTCGTCGTGGAGGAGCCGCCCGTACCGGAACCGCCCGTACTGGAACCGCCCGTACCCGAGCCGTCCGCGAGTGCGGACGCGCACCCTCACCCCTACCACCTGCTGCCGCTCTCCGCCCGCAGCGCCGAAGCGCTCGGCGAGACCGCGTCCCGGCTCGCCGCTCACCTCCGCGACGCCGAGGAGCCTCTCGCGGACATCTCCTGGACCCTCCAGACCGGCCGGAAGGCCTTCGCCCACCGGGGGTTCGTCGTCTGCGGCGGTGTCGAGGAGGCGGGGCGGGGGCTCACGGCGGGCCGGGTCGGCGTCGGCGAGGCCCCGGACGGAGCACGGAGGACCGCGTTCCTCTTCCCCGGGCAGGGCGGGCAGCACGTGGGCATGGCGCGCGAACTGTACGCCGCCGACCCGGTCTTCCGTACGGCGGTGGACCGGTGCGCCGAGCTGGCCGCGCCGGAGCTGGGCCTGGACCTGCGCGACGTGCTCTACCCGGTCCCGGGCGACGACGGCCGCGCCGAACGGTGGCTGGACTCGATGCGGGTGTGCCAGCCGGTGCTGTTCGCCGTGCAGCACGCGCTGGCCGAGGTCTGGCGGTCCCGTGGCGTCGGGCCGAGCGCCGTGGTCGGGCACAGCCTGGGCGCGTACGCGGCGGCGCACACCGCCGGCGTGCTGAGCCTTCCCGACGCGATGACGCTGGTCCTGGCGCGCGGCCGGCTGCTGGACGGCCTGCCGTCGGGCGCCATGCTGGCGGTGGAGCTGCCGGAGTCCGCGCTCGTGCCGATGCTGGGCGGGCGAATGTCGCTCGCCGCCGTCAACGGCCCGTCCCAGTGCGTCGTCACCGGACCGTCCGACGCCGTGCGCCGGTTGAAGGACCTCTTGGCGGCGCGCGGCGTGGACGTCCGCGAGCTGCGGATCAGCGCCGCGGCGCACTCCTCGTACGTCGAATCGGTCATCGCCGAGTACACCGCCGTCGTCCGCACCGTGCGACTACGGCCACCGGTCATTCCCTGGATCTCCGACCGTACGGGGACGTTCGTCACCGCCGACGAGGCGTGCGACCCCGCGTACTGGGCGGCGCATCTGCGTCACACGGTGCGTTTCTCGGACGCCCTGGGCACGCTGCTCGCCTCCGGGGACGAGGCGCTGCTGGAGCTGGGGCCCGGCCGGACGCTCGGCGACCTGGCCCGCCGTCATCCGGACTGCGCCCCGGGGCGGCCGGTCGTGCACAGCCTCCCGCACGCCGTCGAGGCGGCGGGCGGCGCTCGTGAACTGCTGACCGCGACGGGCCGGCTGTGGCAGGCGGGAGTGCCTGTCGACTGGGCGGCGCTGCATGGCGATGGACGGCCGCGGCGGGTGCCGCTGCCGTCGTATCCGTTCCGGCGGCGACGGTTCCGGCTCGGGGACACCGTGGGGGCGGTGGGTCCGGAGGGCGGGGAGGCGGCGCGCGAGTCGGGCTCCGCCCGGCCGGGCGATGCGGGCGACGCGGGCGACTTGGATACCGATGCCGGGAAGGCGGTGGCCGGTGCCTTCCGTGCGGTGCTCGGCCTGGCGACGGTCGACCCGCGCGACGACTTCTTCGAACTGGGCGGCGACTCCCTGATGGCCTCCCGGGTGATGGCCATGCTGCGCCCTCGGTTCGGCGCCGACTTGACGGTACGCGCGCTCTTCCGGGCCCCCACCGTGGCGGCCCTGGCCGCATACGTCGAGGAACACCTCGCGGTCCACGTCGAGGCAGAACACGAGGCAGAGCACGAGGAACAGGACGAGGAACAGGACAAGGAACAGGACGAGGAGAGGGAGCGATCATGACAGCGCCCCGCTGGCTGCTCTGCCGCGAACGCCGCGCCGCCGCCCGTCTGCGGATGTACTGCTTCCCGCACAGCGGCGGATCGCCGGGCGAGTATCTGCGCTGGTCCGACGCGCTGCCCGGCGTCGAGGTGTGGGGCGTGCAGTTCCCCGGGCGGGGCAGCCGCCTGGACGAACCACCGGTGCCGGACATGGAACGGCTCGTCACCGAGCTGGTCTCCGAGGCCGGTTTCGAAGGCCCCTGCGTCTTCTTCGGACACAGCCTCGGCGCCCTCGTGGCCTACGAGACGGCTCTGGCGCTGCGGGAGCGCGGACTGCCCGGACCCGTCCGGCTCTATCTGTCCGCCTACCGCGCACCGCATCTGCACGAACCGGGACCCGACCTGAGCCGGCTCCACGGCCCCGGGCTCATCGCCGCCATCGAGAGCCGGCACGGGCCCCTGCCGGACGAGGTCAAGAGCGACCCCGATCTGCGGGAGCTGCTCCTTCCGGCGCTCAAGGCCGACCTCACGGTCGTCGCCACCTACCGGCCGGCCCCGTACATGCGCCCCCTCGACTGTCCGCTCACGGTTCTGGGCGGCCATGACGACGAGGAGTCCGGCGAGCGCCTGACCGCGTGGCGCCGCTACACCACCGGCCACTGCGATGTCCGCTCCTTCCCTGGCGACCACTTCTACTTCCGGGAGAACACCGATGACTTCCTCCGGTTCCTCGGCGCCGACCTCGACGAGTGTGCTGCGCGAGCTGTACCTGGGCCGGGTCCGCTGGGATCTGCTCCGCCCGTTTCCTGACCAGGAGACCGGAGACCGTGGCGCCGGCGATGTCGTGATCGCCGAACTCCGTGGGCTCCTGCACGAGTGGATCGACCCGGAGGCGGTGGACGGTGAGGGACGCCTGCCCGACGGTTTCACCGATGCCCTCCAGGAGGCGGGGCTGCTGCGGCTCATGGTCGAACCGTCGCTCGGCGGGCGGGGCCTGTCCTGGCTCAACGCCTGCCGGGTGGTCGAGGCGGCGGCCGGCTGGTCCATGCCGGTCGCCTTCACGCTGGCCATTCAGAACGGTTTCGGTTCGGGGTCGTATCTCCCCGCGCTGCCACCCGGCCCGCTCCACGACCTGATCTCCCACCGGGTCGCCGGCGGCATCGTCTCCGCCGCCGCGGACGCCGAGGCCGCGGGGACCGCCAACCAGAGCCGTACCACGGTCGCGGTTCCCGTCGAGAACGGCGCGGCCTACCTCGTCACCGGCGAGAAGTGCTTCATCGGGAACGGCCCGATCGCCGACTTCCTCGATGTCTCGGCCACCGTCATCGCGGCCGACGGCACGGAGTCGGTCCGGCTGTTCTTCCTCGACACCGGCAGCCCCGGGTTCGAGGTGGTGGGCACGCATCAGTTCATGGGACTGCGCGGCGCGGCCATCGGCGTACTGCGGCTCGACGCGGTACGGGTGCCCGCCGAGCAGATGCTGCCGGAGCTGTCCGACGGCTGGCGCATGCGCCCGACCGCGCCTCGGTCCGTCGACGGCACCGGCACGCCCCCCGGGGACCTGCTCGACCTGGGGCAGCTCGCGACCCTGGCCCGGCACCTGGTGATCGCTCCGCCCTCCCTCGCCGTCGCCCGCATGTCACTGCGGTGGGCCAGGGACTTCGCCGGCCGGCGCACCATCGACGGCCGGGGCCTCGGCTCGTACGAGGAGATCCAGCGGCAGGTGGCCGAGAACGCCGCCGAGGTCTACGCCGCCGAAACCATCCTGCGCTGGTGTGTGCTGGGCACGGACCGCGCGGACACCCACCTGGACCTCACCCCCGCCAAGAATCTGGCGTCGAGGGCCGCGGAACGGGCCATCGACCGGACCATGGCCCTGCTCGGCGCCGAGGGCTACGAGACGGCACGCAGCAAGACGGCGCGGGGAGCCGAACCGCTGCCGGTCGAACGGTGCTTCCGTGACGCACGGGCGCTGCGTGTGGCCGGTGGCGTCGACTTCATGCTCGACCTGTGGTCGGCGAAGGCCAACCTCAGCGCCTGGTACGACCAGGCCGGCCGCCCCGGCACGACGCCACCCCCGGTCGATGCGGAGTCGTTCCCTCCACGATGTCTCCCGCACGCCCGTTTCGTCACGGAACAGGCCGAACGGCTCGCGCAGATCTGCCGACGCCTCACCGGAGACACCCCCCTGGAGGCCCTTTTCGAACGGCAGCGCACGATCAAGCTCATCGGACAGATCGCCACCGAACTCCTCGGCATCGCGGTGGCGGTGGCCCGGTCCGCTGACCTTGCCGACCAGGACGAGCCCATGACCCCGGCCCTGGCCGACCTCGCCTGCACCGCGGCGAGGCACCGGCTCACCGCGCTCTGGTCCCAACTGACGGAGGAGACCACCCCCCGCACAGGCACCGACCCCGCCACCACAGGCGCCGCCCTGCTCGACGCGACCGGAGGCACGGGGGGCACGGGGGAGACCGAGCCCCCCGATACGACCGAAGCAACGGTCGCGGCCATCTGGTGCGAACTCTTCGGCCTGGAGACGATCGACCCCCGAGTCGACTTCTACGAACTGGGCGGCCACTCACTGCTCGCCATCAGAATGACGGCCCGCATACGGGACGTACTGGGCCTGAAGATCCCGGTACGCATGGTCCTGGAGAACCCGACGGTGGCCGAGCTGGCGGAAGCTGTGGGGGCGCGGAGCGGGACTTCGTGAGCAGCGGCGGGGATACGGTTCGTCCACCGTCGCACCCGCCTGGTTTCACAGGCGCGTGACGTCGACGCTTCCGGCGCCGGTTCGTGGTTCGGGGACGAGCGCCCACAGGGCTGCCAGTGTGAGGAAGGTGGCGAGGAGGACGCCAGATCGTCTGCACCGCCGCCCACGCCCAGGTCCCGGGCGACAGACCCGCGACCCAGGTCCACGTCCGCATCCACGAGAACAACATCCGTACCGAGAATCCGTGGACGCTCCGCTGCGGCCCCAACGACACCGCGACCCCCGTCACATGACACCCCGCACCTCGGGTTCCGTGACCAACCAGCCTGCTTCCAGGGTGAGTTGTACGGCAGACCGCTCCAACCGCCCACAGATGTACGTGACATACGGCTGAAGTCTGACGCCCTCGGGCGGGGGCTCGCCTAGCGTTCCCTCCATGGCAGAAATCACCCGGGCGGCCACAGCCGCCGCACTCAGTCTCGCCCTCGTGCTGCCGTTCGCCGGAGTGGCGACGGCGGCCACCGCGCGGCCGGCCGCCACCGCGCAGCCGACGGCGGCCACCGCCGTCCCTGCCGACGCCCTGCAACTGACGCGCCCCACCGGCCCGTACGCCGTCGGCCGGACGACGACGCATCTCACCGACCGCTCCCGTACCGATCCCTGGGTGCCGACCGCCGACGGCCGGGAGTTGATGATGACCCTCCATTATCCGGCGGCCCGCGCGGGCGACGGCCGTACGGCGCGGTACTCCACAGTCGAGGAGGCCAGGCTCCTCGCCGAGGGGCAGGACATCGACGCGCTCGTGCCCGCCGAGGTGCTGAGCGCCACCGGGACCCATGGCCGGGTCGGCGCCCGCCCCGCGAAGGGGAAGTACCCGCTCGTCATCCTGTCCCCGGGCTTCAGCGTGTCCCGGTTCACCCTGACCAGTCTCGCGGAGGACCTCGCGAGCCGCGGGTACGTCGTCGCGTCGCTCGACCACGCGTACGAATCCTTCGGCATCTCCGTACCCGGCGGACGGACGCTGACCTGTGTCGCCTGTCCGATCGTGTCGGAGGACCTGACGCAGGCGGCCGTCGTGACCGCGACACGTGCCGATGACGTGTCGTACGTGCTGGACCGGCTGATCGGGGACGACCCGGTCTGGCGGTACGCGGGCATCATCGACAAGCGGCATGTCGGTATGGCCGGCCATTCCATCGGCGGGGCGAGCGCCGCCACGGCGATGGCGGGCGACCGCCGGGTGGACGCGGGCATCAACATGGACGGCGCCTTCTGGGAGGACCTGCCCGCCGAGGGCCTTGGCGGACGGCCGTTCATGATGCTCGGCGCCGACGACGTCCACCAGCCGGGCGGTCCGGACGCCACGTGGGACCGGACGTGGCCCGCCCTGGACGGCTGGAAGCGGTGGGTCACGTTCGCCGGGTCGGAACACTTCACCTTCACCGACGGGCCGCTCATCTCCCGGCACTTCGGGCTGCCGCAGCCGCCGCTGCCCGCGGATCGGGCCGTCACCCTCACCCGTACCTATGTGGCCGCGTTCTTCGACCAGCATCTGCGGGGTAGGCCGCAGCCGGTGCTGGCGGGGCCGACCGCCGCCAACCCCGAGGTGAAGTTCCACAACCCCTGAGGCGCGGGGAGGTCCGGGTCCGGTCCCGTACAACTCGGGTAGCACCTCTCGCTGTTGTGTCATTCCCAGGGGGGACGGGAGGTGCCACCCGGCGAGGGATCCGTATGCGGGGCCGGTTCCGGAAAGATCGTTCCTGTCCGAACATCCGACCGGAAGGATCGATATCGTGCGCAGACGACGTCTCGCGCCCCTGTTGGCCGTGAGTGTCACGGCGGCAACGCTGGCTCCCGTGGTCGTCACCTCGACGGCGACCGCCGCTCAGGCCGGGGCCGGTCAAGCCGGCGCCCCCTCCACCGCCTTGTCGCCGACCGCGCCCTCGTCCGCCGCCAAGGCCGCGCTGAAGTGGTACGCGAAGCAGAAGCCGCGGTGGAAGCGGTGCGGCTCTGCGGCGGATTTCCAGTGCGCCACGATCAAGGTCCCGCTGGACTACCGGGCTCCCACGGGCAAGCGGATCGACCTGGCGATATCCCGGATAAAGAGCACCGCGCCCGACAAGCGGCGCGGTGTTCTGTTCTCCAACCCCGGTGGCCCGGGAGGTGAAGGGCTCTACATGCCGCTGTCGATGCAGGAGAGCCTTCCCAAGTCCGCGCGGCTGAAGTACGACCTCATCGGCTTCGACCCCCGCGGAGTGGGACGGAGCAGCCCGGTCTCCTGCGGCCTGAAGCCGGCGGAGGAGGACTGGCTGCGGCCGTACAAGGAGGAGACGTTCGCCAAGGAGGTCGCCTGGGCGAAGCAGGTCGCGAAGAAGTGCAAGGAGAAGGCGGGCCGCACGCTCCCGCACATCACCACGCGCAACACCGCACGCGACATGGACCTGCTCCGGGCGGTCCTCGGTGAGAAGAAGATCTCGTACGTGGGTTACTCGTACGGCACCTACCTGGGCGCCGTCTACACGCAGCTCTTCCCGGGCCGGGCCGACCGGTTCGTGCTGGACAGCGCGGTCGATCCGGCGCGCGCCTGGCGGGGGATGATCCAGTGGTGGGCGGAGGGCGCCGAGCCCGCGTTCGACCGGTGGACCGAGTGGGCCGCCGCGCGTGCGGCGAAGTACGACCTGGGTGACACCCCGAAGAGGGTCGACCGGACCTTCTGGGACCTGGTCGCGCGGGCCGACGAGAAGCCCATCGAACTCGACGGGCAGCCGGTCAGCGGTGACGACATCCGCAGCGGTATGCGCGGTGCCGTCTTCACGCCCGAGTACGCCACCGAGGCGTTCGTGGAGCTGAAGAAGGCCGCGGCCGGGGAGCCCGCGTCCGCGAACTCCGCGGAGAAGCTGGCGGCGTTCACCGGAACCGGGAGGACCGGGGGGACCAGGGCTGTGGGTGCCGCCGCCGGTCTTGCCGAGGCGCCGTCCGACAACATGACGGCGAGTTTCTGGGCCGTGGTGTGCGGCGACAACTCGGCCGCGTGGTCCCGCGATCCCGAGAGCTACCGGCGGGACGCCATCGAGGACAAGGGCCGCTACCCGCTCTTCGGTGACTTCGCGTCCAGCATCAAGCCCTGTGCGTTCTGGGACACGTCCGTGGAACGGGCCACCAAGGTGAACAACAAGGTGGGTTCCCTGGTCGTCCAGAACGAGTGGGACTCGCAGACCCCGCTGCCCAGCGGTCAGGCGCTGCACGCCGACCTGAAGGGCTCGAAGATGGTCACCGTCCTCGGCGGCGAGGGCCACGGTGTCTACCCGAGCGGCAACGCGTGCACGGACGGCGCGGTCAACCGGTATCTGCTCACCGGCAAGCTCCCGGCGAAGGACCTGACCTGCCGGGCGACGGCCGCCTCGAACGCCGAGGCACGCAAGAACCAGAACCGGGACGCACTGCCCGGCTCGCCGCTTCCGGACCGCGCCCCGGACCGCTTCTGACCCCGGCCGCACGACCGATCCCCGCATGACCCATGGGAGACGGGCGGGACCTCTTCACGGGGTCCCGCCCGTCGTGTGTCATGCGTATCGCGCGGAGACCGAGTCGGCGGGAACTCGGCGGAAATCTAGCGGTCGACCTCGTACTGCCCGACCTCCAGGAAGTACCTCAGCTCCTCCGGCGTCCCGTCGATGGCCGCACTGGCAGCCGCGCGGAGGGCGTCGCTGATGGTCGGGTCGGCGAGGATGCGGGCGATGGCGACGCGGTCGTCCTCGGCCTGAGCGAGGCGGTAGCCGGTCGTGCGGAAGGTACGTACGTCCGCCGCGGTGCCGTCGAGTGCCTTGTTGGCTTCGCGGATGACTGCCTTGTCGCCCCTCTGCTGTGCCAGGTACAGGATGCGGGCGGTGGCCACCCGGTCGTCCTCTTCCTGGGCGATGGGGTAACCGGTCACCCGGAAGGCGCGCAGGGCCTCCGGGCTGCCGTCGTCGAGTGCCTTGTTGGCCTCGCGGATCACGGCCTTGTCCTTGTTCTGCTGTGCCAGATACAGAATCCGGGCGGTGGCGACGCCGTCGTCCTCGGCCTGGGCGATGCGGTAGCCGGTCTCCAGGAAGGCACGCAGGGCTTCCGGGGTGCCGTCGTCGAGGGCCTTGTTGGCTTCGCGGATGACGGCCTTGTCGCCGTTCTGCTGCGCCAGGTACAGAATCCGGAAGACGGCGACGCGGTCGTCGTCCACGTCCGCGGGCGTCTCGGACACGGCCGTCACGGTCGCCGAAGTCGTCGTCGCGGTGGTCTGCGCGCCCGTGGCGAACGCCGGGGTGGTGAGGAGGAGGGCCGGCGCCAGGGCGGTGGCCGCGACGAGCAGGGCGGCGCGGGGCGGTTTCATGGGTGTGTGCCTCCTGGTCGAGCTGTCGGTGGGAAGATCCTCACCGCCGTCGGCCCTCGATGTCATTGCCGGGAGCAAGCAGTCTTGGCCGACTGTCCTTTCCATTGGCGTACTTGGACAGCCGTGGGCCCGGCGGCCGGCTTCCGGCAACACGACGTCCCTCCTCACGCGTGTTCCGGCCGACCGGGCCCAAGGCGCTAACGGAGCCCGGTGTAAAGGGAGTTCATCAGGGTGCCGTTCGGGGTGTCGCCGGACATCTCCCAGATCATGCCGCCGAGCAGACCCTTCGCCTTGATGTACTCCGTCTTCTTCCCGATCGACCAGGTGTCGTCGAAGGACCACCATTGGCCGCCGTTACCCGTATAGCCGTAGGTGGCGATCGATTGGGTGTCGTGGACGACGGTGATGCCCGGGTAGCTGGTGATCAGGTTCTGGTAGCCGCGGGTGCCGGCCTCCTCCGGGAACTGGCCGGGGGCCGCGCCGTTCGCGGACTGCCATTCACCGCCCGCGCCGCCGTCCGCGACCTCCTTCCAGCCACGGCCGTAGAAGGGGAAGCCGATGGTGAGTTTGCGGGGGCTGACTCCGGCGTCGGTGTATGCCTTCACGGCACCGTCGATGCTGAAGTCGTTCGGGTAGGGCGACTGGGCGTCGGGGTAGAGGTTGGCCTGATGGCCGGTGCGCTTGGGCTCCCAGGAGTTGTCGCTGCCCGCGCCGTGGAAGTCGTAGCCCTGGACATTGGCGTAGTCCAGATCGCTGAAGATCTTCGACACGTCCCAGCCGGCGTCGATCTTCTTCGGGTCGGCGGGGGTGAAGGCGGTGAGCAGCTTGTGGTCACCGCCGAGCGCGTCGAGCTGCTTGCGGAACTCCGCGATCAGGGCGGTGTTGTTGGCCTTGTCGGCGGTGCTCCAGTGGTTGCCGGGGTGGCCGTCGGGGGAGCCGGGCCACTCCCAGTCCAGGTCGATCCCGTCGAAGATCCCGGCGGCGGCCCCTGGCCCTCCGGCGCCGTTGTACGCGGGCAGGTCGCCCTTGATGTACATGTCCACGCAGGACTTCACGAACTTCTTGCGTGACGCGTCGGTGGCGGCGACATCGGAGAAGTACTTCGAGAACGTCCACCCGCCGAGCGAGATGACGATCTTCAGGTTCGGGTACTTGGCCTTGAGCTTCTTGAGCTGGTTGAAGTTGCCGCGCAGCTTGCCCCAGCCGTCGTCGGCCACGCCGTCCACGGACTGGGCGGCGGGGAAGGCACGGCCGTAGTCGGCCTCGGCGTCGCCCGCCCCGTCGCCTTCGTTCGGGTCCTGGGGGTTGCCGGAGACGCCTTTGACGACGCCGTTGAGGCAGGTGAGGTTGGTGGGGTCGATATTGCCGAAGGCGTAGTTGATCACGTCGAGTTTGGCGGCGGCGCCGGAGGTGTCCAGGTTCTTGACGAAGTACTGGCGGCCGTAGATGCCCCACTGGACGAAGTAACCGACGGTCGCGTAACGGCCGTTGCCCACGGCTTCCTGTGTGGTGACCGTGAGCGTGTTGCTGGCGGGGGACGTGTTGTCGGCGGCGTCACGTGCCTTGACCGTGAAGCCGTAGGTGGTGGCGGGGGTCAGACCGGTGACCGTGGTGGTCAGGGTGCCCGCCGGGACCGTGGCGACCAGTGTCGCGCCCCGGTACACGTCGTACGCCGCGACACGGTTGTTGTCGGTCGACGCGTTCCAGGCCAGGGCGACGGTGCTGGACGTGACGGTGGTGGCGCGCAGGCTGCCGGGGGCGGTCGGCGGTACGGGGTCGGTCGCCGGGTCCACGGTGGTGGCCGTCACGGGCGCGCTCGGCGCACCGAGGTTGCCGCGGGTGTCCTTGGCGCGGACGGTGAAGCTGTAGCCGGTCGCCGGGGTCAGGTCGCGGACGGTGGCGGAGGTGGTGGCGGTGGCCGCCACGACGTCGGCGCCGCGCAGTACTTCGTATCCGGCGACGGGGAAGTCACCGCGGGTCGAGGCGTTCCATTTCAGGCTCACCGTCCGGGCGGTGGTGTCGGTCACGGCCACACCCGTCGGTGCGGACGGGGGTGCGGCGGGGCTGCCGTCGCACTTGTCGCCGTTGATCAGGCAGCCGGTCGGGGCGGTGAGGGGACCGGTGGCGACGAACCAGTAACTGTAGGGCTCGGTACTGCCGTTCGCCGGGACGGACGCGTTGTAGTGGGCGTTGGTGACGGTCACGTGGGAGCCGTTGACGGTCGCCGTCCCGTTGTAGTGCTGGCTTATGGTGACCCCGGCCGGCAGGTCGAACTCCAGGGTCCATCCGGTCACCGGTGTGGCGCTGTTGTTCCTGACGACGAACGTGCCTTTCCACCAGGGGCCGTTGTCGGCGCCGGTGAACGACGCGGTGAGGGCGCCCGCGGCCTGGGCCGGCGCGGCGACGCCGACGAGCCCGCCCAGCGCGAGGACGAGTGCGGTGAGAGCGGCGAGGAACCGCCACCGGGGCGGCGCCATGGACCTGGACCTGGCGCTGGATCTGAACCTGAACCTGGGGCTGGTGAACACGGCTCTCCTTGGTGTGGGGGAGGCGGGACCGGGATCCCGCGTCGCGTGTCCGTGCGTCGGGAGACGCGCACCTGTCCGTGGCGCCGTGGCCGGCATCGGACACGTGTGCTGTGGCAGTGCTGTCCAGAGAAACGAGTAGTCGTACACCCGTCAATGAGCGCCGCGAGGAATTGGACTGCACCAATGACGCGCACTTTCCGCCACCCCGACCTCCCGCCCCTGGCAGACGCCCCAGGAAAGGGCTAGACCAATTCCCGGGATTTTACGGTCTCTTGGCATGGGGCGGGCGCCGGGCTCGGGTGTGTGTCGGGCCTGGCACGCGGTCGACATGGTCCGTGAGGTGAAATGGGGGCGCTGGGCGTCGTACGACAGGCGACAGGGCCGGAGTGCCGTGCTCGACGGCGGGAGCGCGGCCCAGGCTTTGGCCCTTGACGGGGACGCCGCCGTGCGGGCAGCGGCGCGCGACCTGCTGACGGCGATCGACGGCCACATCTGCGAGACCTGCCGCCCGGCCTGACGGCGAGTCCGCCCTTCCTGTCCCCAGGTGTGTCCACGGCACGGCCGTGGCGTTGTCGAACCGTCATCCCGCTGAGGGCAACCTCGGTCAAACCGTGTTGATCGTCACGCCCGCAATGGCGCGGTCGCCTTGTTCGTCCGAGTTGGTCCGGTGGCCTTCGGGCTGCTCGTCGGCATAGGAATGCCTGAGGCGACATCGAACAGATGTCGCATTGGTAGCCGATCAGCCAGTCCCCGCCACTGGACGAGCGGGGCGAGAGGATCACCGACTTGTCTGCGAAATCAGGATTACGTCGCTTGCTGTCCCGTGTCGCCATCGGCGCGGCACTCCTCACTGTGGTACCCCTCGGCGTGGTGGGCGGAGCCGCCGCGCAGGACGCCCGACCCGCAGCATCGAAAGACCGGTTCACCCCGAACCCGGACCCGAACGGCGCGCCGTCGGCGCGACCGGCGGCCGGTCCGGAGAAGACCGGTCTGGCGGCGGCGAGCCGCCCGGTGTCGGGCAAGAACCCCCAAGCCGGTCCGACGTTCACCCAGACGTCCGGGGTGTGGAACGTCAACACGACCATGGCCGTCCTGCGTAACACCGTCACCGACGCCGACGGTGACAAGGCCAACCTGACCTTCGAGGTCTGGACGACCGACGCCAACGGCAACCCGAAGGCACAGGTCAAACTCACCGACGCGAACCCGTACGGCGTCCTGGTGTCCGACTTCGTGGCGTCCGGGAAGACCGCTGAGGTGAGCGTCCCCCTGGGGAAGCTGAAGACGGGCACGACCTACGTGGTCCACACCTCCGCCTACGACGGCAGCCTCTACGAGACGGACTGGTCGCCCTGGGCGAAGTTCCGCATCCGTGACCGCGCGGTGGACATCACGCTGCCGGCTCCGAACGACACGGCCACCAACCCGGCCTTCGACAACTCCTACCAGCCGGTGCCCGGTTGGGGCGGCGTCGAGACCAAGAATCTCGCCGCCGGCACCGAGCGGCACTGCGGGCCCACCAAGGACGGCAACCAGCTCTGCCTCACCTCGTCGCCGGCCACCGGCGCTGACATCGCCAAGGCGAAGGAGAGCCGGGCCCGTCTTGAGGGGGCCCAGGCCGCCGCCGCGCCGCCGCTGAACGAGATCTGCGAGGTCGGCGCGCCTCAGGGAAAGTACCTGTCGATCTTCACCCGTGACGCGGCCTGCATGTACAACAAGCTGTCCGTCGAGGTGACCGACGAGCAGCAGATCGAGTCCAAGGGCTACCAGGAATTCCTGATGTCCTACCACATGAAGACCGACTTGGCCGGCTCGCAACTGAAGCTGTGGGCCCGTATCACCCCGCTGCCGATGCCCGCAGGGAAGCTGCCGTTCCCCGCGCAGCCCGGTGCGATCAAGCTGACGATCTCCCCGCAATGCAGCGCGGGCTGCATGGACAAACCGTCCTACGCGTGGGACGGCAACCTGATGTGGGGCGGCTCGTACGACATCGACCCGCACGAGGAGACCGGTACGGCGACCGTGCAGTGGTCCGGAGGTGTTCCGGACGAGTTGGGGAAAAAGGACTCGCAACTGTCGCAGGACATGGCGTTCGCGCCGTTCGCGACCTTCTCCACCAGCGTTCCGGAGACCTTCCCCACCGACAACAGCCACGGCCTCATCGGAAACCCGGTCTACGCCCGCTGCGACATGGTGTACTCCCCGGCAGGCTGCGTCATGCGCGACTACATGCCGGGCTATGTGTTCAACACCGCCAAGGCGCCTGCGGCTGCCGCACACGCATGGCTGATCAACACCAAGATCCGCAAGGGCGCGCCCCTGAACTTCCTCCCGGACCGCAGGGGAACCACCGGCGAGCACGGTGAGCGCAACGCATACGGCCGGGACCCGGACGCCAACCGCAAGGTGATCTGCCCGGACGGCTGGGCGGCCGGCAAGGGACACCCCGACACGACACCGGTGACCGACATCAGCCCCACGGACAAGCCGAGTTGTGATGAGTTCGCGTTCGCGGCCAGCTACAACAGCGGCGGTATGCCCAAGGACATGGAGGGCACCAACCCCGTCGCCTCGGGCGACCAGTGCGTGCAGACCTACGCCACCAAGCTCACGGACGGCACCTGGAGGCTGTACGACGACGAGCGCAAGGCCGGTCCCACATGGAGGGAGGTCTGTGGCAGGTCGGCGATGTCCGGATGGGTCAACTCCACGTCCATGAGCCGCTTCTCGACCTTCACCAGCCAGTTCCGGCTGCTCGACCAAGATCTGTACTTTGTGAGAACACCCGGCTTCGAGAAGTGCGACGCGAGCAAGGCGCTCGTGAAGTGCGACATCAGGTGACTCCGCAGAGGAACCAGAAGAGCCTGTAGAACCAGAGGGACTGGTAGAGAACCAGAAGAACCGGAAGAACAAGCCCCATCGGACCGAAACGGGGCTCGTGGGGGACAGTGCCATGTGCTGTCCCCCGCGACCCGCACCGGAGGAGAGAGATGAGCGAGGGCATCGGCTGGATCGCCCGCGAGGAGATCGCGTGGACCGGCCACTGCGTCACCCTGGCACGCGGACTTGAGCCCGAGGAACTGGTCAGGCGGCTCGCGAGGAGTGCGCCCCCCGTCTCTCTGGGCACCTGCACCGCCTACGACTTGAACACCTACCTCGACAGGCGCGAGCGGGAGCGGGGCCTCGACGACTCCATCGCGGTGCGGTACGGCGCCGACGGAGACCTAGCCTTCGCCGTGGCGTACGGCCACTGGCCCGGCGAGATGAACACCGGAACCCTCCTCGGTGTGTCGAAAGGCGGCGCTCACGTCTTCCGCCTGTACTACGAGACCCAGAACCCGAAGGTGCCGCCACCCGAGTTCACCTACTTCCACGACGGGCAGTACATGTGCGGGTTCGACATGTATATGCACACGTGGTCGCACGAGATCACCGGATCGCGCCCCGATCTGATCAGCGCCGCCGTACAGGCCGCCGGCATCCCCGGCGAGGACGACCGGGACACGGCACACACCAAGTCCCTGGCCGTGGTCGAGAAGCAGTTCAACCTCACCCTTCCCAAGGAACGGGTGCTCCGGGGAGTCCTGCCCGCCGCACTGATCAACGGGCAGGACTCCCCGTAGACGAGGGGGGGTGCTACGTCGCGTGCAGTGCCAGTGTCGGGGAGAGGCGGGCCGCTCGTACTGCCGGGTAGAGGCCCGCGACCGTGCCGATGACCAGTGTCGACGCGAAACCGCCGCCGACGGCCCACAGCGGAACCACCCCCGGCAGGCCGTCGACGCGGGCGAAGACCCCCGTCGCCGTGGCGCCCAGTACGACGCCGGCCAGGCCGCCGAGGCCGGACAGCAGCAGTGACTCCGTGAGGAACTGGATGCGGATCTGGCCCCGGGCCGCGCCGAGCGAACGGCGCAGACCGATCTCGAAGCGTCGCTCAAGCACCGAGATGATCATGGTGTTGGCGACGCCGACCCCTCCCACGAGCAGCACGATACCGCCGAGCCCGAGGAGCAGGCTGCTGAACGCCCCCTCCATCGCGGCCCTCGCCTGCAACTTGGCGGACGGGTCGGTGACCTTGATGTTCTGCGGGTTCTCCGGGTCGAGGCTGGGAGCGAGCAGGCTCCGGACGTCACTGACGGAACCGTCCGTCGAGCGCTCGTACACCGCCGTCGGACGGCCGTCGAAACCGAGGAACCGCTCGGCGGCCTCCCAGCCGACCAGGGCGGCGCGTTCGATCTCCGGAGCCAGCGGCAGCGGTTCGAGGATGCCGACGACCGTGAAGTAGCGCTCGCCGAGCCAGACTTGCTGCCCTGCCGCGCCGACACCGAGGCGCTGCGCGGAGACATGGCCGAGTACGACGGCCGGATAGCGGCTGTGGGCCTTGTTGAGCCAACTGCCGCTGCCGACCTCGCCGCGTACGACCTTCAACAGCCCTTCGGACGCGGCCTGGACACTGATACCTCCCGTCTCGATCTCCGGGACCTTCTCGCTGCGCCGTACGGACCCGTCGACGGTGCCCGTCGCGCCCGCCTGCTCCACCCCGTCGATACGGCTGACCAGGCCGACGGCGTGCCGGGGCAGCTTGACGCTCTCCCCGGCGAACATCGACTCGCCCGGCTTCGCCACCAGCATGTTCGTACCCAGCCTGTCGAGCCGCTGCATCAACTGCTCCTTGCTCGACGCGGAGATACCGACCACCGCGATCATCGTCGCGACACCGATGGCGATGCCCAGCGCGGACAGGACGACCCGCAAGGGCCGGCTGCGCATGCCGCCCGAGCCGACGTGGAGGACGTCGCGCGGTCCGAGCCGGGCGGGTGTGAGCTTGCGGCGGCCCATCAGGCGCCGGTCCAGGGCTTGTCGGGCAGGGAGCCGGCCGGTGCGCCGTGCCGTACGCCGGGCGATGCGCCAGGTGATGCGCCGGGTGTTGCGCCGGGTGGAGCGTTCACGTCCTCGACCACCTCGCCGTCCCGCATCCGTACTTGTCTGGGCAGGCGCGCGGCGACCTCAAGGTCGTGCGTGATGACCGCGATGGTCGCGCCCGTGGCGTTCAGGTCGTGCAGCAGCGTCATCACCGACTCGCCCGACACGGAGTCCAGCGCGCCCGTCGGCTCGTCCGCCAGCAGGAGTTCGGGTTCGCCGACGACGGCACGGGCGAGGGCGACCCGCTGCTTCTGCCCGCCGGACAGTTCGTGCGGACGGTGTGTTCCGCGGTCGGCGAGACCGACACGTTCCAGCGCGTCGGCGGCCCGTCTGCGCCGCTCGGCGCGCGGCAGACCGGAGTAGAGCAGCCCTTCCGCCACGTTGTCCTGGGCGCTGAAGCCCGGCACCAGGTGGAACGCCTGGAAGACGAAGCCCACGTGGCGTGCGCGCAGCGCGGACAGTTCGCGGTCCGACAGGGCCGCCACGTCGAACCCGGCGATGGAGACCGACCCGGAGGTGGGGCGGTCCAGGGTGCCGATGATGTGCAGCAGCGTGGACTTTCCGGAGCCGGACGGCCCGACGATGCCCACCAGTTCGCCCCTCTCGATGTTCAGGTCCACACCACGCAGCGCCGTGACGCCACCCGCGTACTCCTTGGTGACCCCCTTGAGGCCGACGACACGCGTCATATCTTCGGCACCCCCACCCTCAGTCCGGCGCGCACCCCGTCGCCGCTGACCTCCACCCGGCCCTGGGCGAAGATGCCCAACTCGACCCGCACTTCACGGGCCCTGCCGCGCTCCACGACCTGGACCCCGAAGCCCTTGCCCGGCAGGGCGAGCAGCGCCTCGACGGGCACTGTGAGCACGCTCTCGCGTGTCTCGCCGGTGAAGCGCACGGTGACGGGCGCCTGGTCCGGAGCACCGGTCGCTCCGGCCACGGAGACCCTGATGGTGATCTTGGGGGATGCGTCGTTCGGGTCGCTGCCCCGCTTGGCCCGGGTGCCGACCGAGGCGATCGCGCCCGGTGCGGAACTCCCGTCCGGCAGGGTGACGGTCACGCGGTCCCCCTTCCTGGCGGACGCGCTCTCCTCGACGCCGAGTTTCACGGTGATGACCCGCGTGGAACCCGTCGTGGTCAGTACGGCCTCACCGGGCGCCGTCAGATCGCCGACCCTTCTGCCGGCGCTCTCGATCCGGACGGCGCCGGACGCGAAGGCGATGTCCGCCGGGGCCACGGTGCCCGTCTGCTTGTCGCCGTTCGCCTTCTGCCAGCGCTTGACGGCGCGGGCGGTGAGGTCCGAGTACGAGGTGTCGACGGTGAAGCCCGTGTAGCCGAGAGCGGCGAGGTTCTCCTCCAACTGCCGTACGTCCTGGCCCTCGGTGCCGGTCCTGAGCGTCCGGTACATCGGCTCGGAGCCGTACATCAGCCGGACCTTCCTGCCGTCGACCGCGAACAGTCCGCCGTTGCGCCGCACCGTCGATGCGGACCTCGCCATCCAGGTCACCGTGCCCGCGACGGGCGCGTTGAACGTCCGCCGGCCCGCGTAACCGATGCTCCCGTCGGCCACCACGCTCTCGCTGAGGTTCTCGCGTGCGACGACGGCGGTGGCCGGCGGCAAGCCGGAACTCCGCGGTGTGCCGCCGTCGTCGGGAAGGGTCAGGGCGGCGAACGTGGTGGCGCCGCCCACCACGGCCAGCACACCCAGGACGCCCAGGACGGTTTTCCCGCGCTTCACCGGAGTTCGCCTTCACACGCCTTGCCGGCCTTCTGGAACTCCTTCGCCTCGGCATCGCTCTTCGGCTGCGGCAGTGCCTGCGCCTCGCCCTCCTTGGGGTCCGGCATGTCCTGGCCGTGCTCGCGCATGCACTTGCGGTACTTGAGCTGCTTGTCCTTGTCGGCCTGCGACTCCTCGCTGTCGGCACCACCGGCAGGAACCTTGTCCTCGCACGCCTTGAGCGCCTTCTCCACCGTCGCCTTGCTGTTGCCGTCGCCACCGAGGGGGATGCCCGGGGCGTCGTCCCCGCCCGCGACCGGCTCGGGCATGTCCAGGCCGTTGGCGCGCAGACACTTGCGGTACTCCAGCGCCTCGTCGGCCCCGTTCTTCGCGCCGCCCGCCGACCCGGAGTCCTTCACGCCCCCGCCGCCGTCCGAGCACGCCGTCCCGAACAGGGCCAGCACGGCCAGGCAGGACGCGGCGGCGAGGCGACGGGACGCCCGGCCGGGGCGCTTGCGTACGGACGGCTGGGATGGAACATGGCGGATGGTGCTGTCCTTCACGAACGGGTCGAGCTTCTGCACGGCGATCTCCTGGACGTCGACGGTGCGATGTGTGCGAACGCCGTGAGCGTGCCGTGACCCCGCCTTTCGTTTCTCTCAGCGATTCCGTTTACAGCAACGAAATCCTCCGCCCGGTAGAGAGGACCCCATGCGTGTACTGCTGGTGGAGGACGAGGAATTCCTGGCCGATACGGTCGCGGACGGCCTGCGGCACGACGCCATCGCCGTGGACGTCGCGTACGACGGCCCGACCGCGCTGGACAAGCTGCGGCTCGGGGCGTACGACGTGCTCGTACTCGACCGTGACCTGCCGGGGCTGCACGGCGACGAGGTGTGCCGCAGTGTCGTGCGGCAGCGGCTGCTCACCCGCATCCTGATGCTCACCGCCGCCGGCACCGTGCGGGACCGGGTGGACGGTCTCGGCCTGGGCGCGGACGACTACCTCACCAAGCCGTTCGCGTACGACGAACTGCTGGCGCGCGTCCTCGCCCTCGGCCGCCGCGCACGGCCCGCGCTGCCTCCGGTCATCGAACGGTCCGGCCTCGTCCTGGACACCGCCCGGCGCCAGGCCAGCAGGGACGGCCGGTTCCTCACCCTGTCCCGCAAGGAGTTCGCCGTCCTGGAGACGCTGATGCGGGCCGACGGCGCGGTCGTCAGCGGCGACGACCTGATCGAGGAGGTGTGGGAGGAGGACACCAGCTACCGCACGAACGCGGTCCGTGTCACCCTCTCCAAACTCCGGGCCAAGCTCGGCGACCCGGCCGTGGTCGAAACGGTCCCCGGCTGCGGCTATCGCATCAGGGCGAGCCGTTGAACAGCGAAAGGACCCGGCTGACGGTCCTGTTCACCGGACTCCTCGTGCTCGCCGGAACCCTGCTGACCGGCCTCGTGTACCTCCTGCTGAAGCAGGGCCTCGACTCCCAGATCGATCGCGCGGTCTCCGGGGTCACCCTCACGGACCTGCCCACGGCGGACGCGGCGACCGGACCGTCCGCACCGCTGAAGACGGTGGGCCGGCTCTCCAATGCCGAATCCCGGGTCGCCGACACGGTGAGCCATGTCGCGGGGGACGCGGCGCTGAGCCGCCTGCTCACCGTCTCCGGGCTGTCCCTGGCCGCGTTCGCCGTCGTCTTCGCCGCGCCGGCCTGGTGGATGGCAGGCCGGGTGCTCCACCCCGTCGGCGCCATCACCGCCAGGGCCCGGCAGCTCTCCGAGGCGAACCTGCACGAGCGGCTGGCACTGCGGTCGCCGCCCGGCGAACTCCGGGAACTCGCCGACACCTTCGACCAGATGCTCGACCGCATCGAGCATCTGGTCGCGGCCCGGCAGCGGTTCGCCGCCAACGCCGCGCACGAACTGCGCACCGCCGTCGCCGTGCAACGCGCCGCCGCCGAGATCGGACTGGCGAACGACCCGCCACCGGAGAAGGTCGCCCGTATGCGGCGCAAGCTGATCGAGAACGCCGACGGGAGCGAGCGGCTGATCGAGGGCCTGCTCCTGCTCGCGGTCTCCGACCGGGAACTGTCACGCCGGGAACCGGTCGGCCTCCACGAGATCGCGGGCGCGTGCGCGGAAGGTCTGCGGGAGGAGGCGGCCCGGCGTTCGGTCACCCTGGACGCGACGGTGGAGCCGCTGTCCGTCGAGGGCGACCCCGTCCTGCTCGAACACGCCGTGTACAACCTCGTCTCCAACGGCATCCGCTACAACCACCCCGGCGGCACCGTCCGGGTACGCGTCGGCCGGGACGCCGTCGAGGTCGGCAACACCGGGCCCGTGGTGCCGCCCGCGGACGTACCGCTCCTCTTCGAGCCGTTCCGCCGCGCCGCCGAACGCCGCCACGGCCGGGGGGACAGCGCGGGCCTTGGCCTCTCGATCGTCGCGTCGATCGCACGGGCCCACGGCGCGGACACCCGTGCCACGGCCAACCCGGGGACGGGGGGTGGACTGACGGTTCGGATGGTCTTCCCCAGGGCGGGGGTGTCCGATGTCTAAAGGTCCGCCGGTGCCTCTTCGGTGACCGTCGCGGGGGAGTCGCGGATTCCCATGCGCAGGTGCTCGACGTGGTAGAGCGCCTGGTCGAGGAGTTCGGCGACGTGGTTGTCGTAGAGGGCGTAGATGATCGAGCGGCCGTGGCGTTCGCCGGTGACCAGTCCGAGGTTGCGCAGCAGGCGCAGTTGGTGGGAGCAGGCGGAGGCTTCCATGCCGACGGCTTCGGCGAGGTCGCCGACCGAGCAGGGGCCTTCCTGGAGGCGGGCCAGGATGTGGAGCCGGGAAGGCGTGGCGAGCGCCTGGAGGGTCGCGGCGACATCGGCGGTGCCGACCGCGTCCAGGCGCTCGCGGGTGGTGGCGCTGCTGGTGGTGTCGGTTCCGTGGCCCATGGAGACATCGTACCGATGACACCTGAAAACCTATTCATGTGTTCCTGTATGGTGGAGGTGTTGTCCTGCCCGCCCGCGAAGGGTTGATTTGTCATGTCTTCTGTCCTGGAACGGCGGCCCGCCCCGGCCCCCGCCGGGCCGCGTCCGGCGCCGTCCCGGCGGCGTACGCGGGTGCTCGCGCTACCGGAGGCCCGGTGGGCGCTGGCCGCGCTGGTGCTGTTCCTGATCGCGCTCCCGCTGGATCTCCTCGGGGCCCCGGCCTGGCTGTGGATCCCGCTGTACGCCGCCGTCTACGTCACCGGGGGCTGGGAGCCGGGATGGGAGGGCCTGAAGGCGCTCAAGGGCAGGACCCTCGACGTGGATCTGCTGATGGTCGTCGCGGCGCTCGGCGCCGCCGCGATCGGCCAGGTACTCGACGGGGCGCTGCTGATCGTCATCTTCGCCACCTCCGGAGCGCTGGAGGCCGTCGCGACCGCGCGGACCGCCGATTCGGTACGCGGCCTGCTCGACCTCGCACCGGCCACCGCCACCCGGCTGCTGCCCGGCGGCGAGGAGGAGACCGTCCCGGCCGAGTCCCTGACCGTCGGTGACACGATCCTGGTGCGCCCCGGCGAGCGGGTCGGCGCCGACGGCCAAGTCCTCGACGGGGCCAGTGACATCGACCAGGCCACCATCACCGGTGAGCCGTTGCCGGTGGAGAAGCGGCCCGGGGACGAGGTGTTCGCCGGAACCGTCAACGGCACCGGCGCCCTGCGCGTGCGGGTGGAGCGTGACCCGGCGGACTCGGTGATCGCCCGGATCGTGAAGATGGTCGAGGAAGCATCCGAGACCAAGGCGCCCACGCAGTTGTTCATCGAGAAGATCGAGCAGCGGTACTCGATCGGCATGGTCGTCGCCACGCTCGCCGTCTTCGCGGTCCCGCTCGCCCTCGGCTCCGCGCTCCAGCCCGCCCTGCTCCGGGCGATGACCTTCATGATCGTCGCTTCGCCGTGCGCGGTGGTCCTGTCCACCATGCCGCCGCTGCTGTCCGCCATCGCCAACGCGGGCCGCCACGGTGTTCTCGCCAAGTCCGCCGTCGTGATGGAGCGCCTGGGCCGGATCGACGTCGTGGCGCTGGACAAGACGGGCACCCTCACCGAGGGCACCCCGCGCGTCACCGACATCCGGCCCGCGCCGGATTCGGGCCTGGACGAACGCGGCCTGCTCGCGCTGGCGGCGGCGGCGAGCATCACAGCGAGCACCCGCTCGCCCGCGCCGTCGTCCAGGCCGCCCGAGAACGCGGCCTCGGTCTCGGCCTCGGTCCCGGTCCCGCCGAGTCGACCGGATTCACCTCCACCCCCGGCGAGGGAGTGACCGCCACGATCGACGGACGCACCATCCAGGTCGGCTCGCCCGCCCGCCTCGCACCCACCGGCGCCCCCGGCATCGCCGACGTGGTGCGGGCGCTCGAAGACGAAGGACGTACGGCGGTCCTCGTCCTGTGCGACGGCGCCCCGGCCGGCGTCCTGGGCATCGCCGACCGTCTCCGACCGGACGCCAAGGCCACGGTGGCCGCGCTCACCGCGCTCACCGGCCGGGCCCCGACCCTGCTGACCGGCGACAACGAGCGCGCCGCCCGCCACATCGCCGCCGACGTCGGCATCACGGACGTCCGCGCCGGACTGCTCCCGCAGGACAAGGTGGCCGCGGTCAGGGGGTGGGAGGCCGAGGGACGCCGGGTGATGGTCGTCGGCGACGGGGTCAACGACGCACCGGCCCTGGCCGCCGCGCACACCGGTATCGCGATGGGCAAGGCCGGTTCCGACCTCGCGCTGGAGACCGCCGACGCCGTCGTCGTACGGGACGAACTCGCCACCGTCCCCGCCGTCGTGGCCCTCTCCCGCAGGGCCCGCCGCCTCGTCGTGCAGAACCTGGTCATCGCCGGGATCTTCATCACCGCGCTGGTGGTCTGGGACCTCGTCGCCACCCTCCCGCTCCCACTCGGTGTCGCGGGCCACGAAGGCTCCACCGTCATCGTCGGCCTCAACGGCCTGCGGCTGCTGCGCGAGCGCGCCTGGACCTGGAACGGCTCCCTCGGTGGGAGCGGGGGGTGAGGGCGGGGTGAGCAGGGGGTGAGCGCGGAGGTGAGCGCGGGGTGAGTGCGGGGTGAGCGCGCCCCCCGCCCGCCACGAGACCGTTCCCGTGGAACCGCTCCCGCTGACCCCCTCCGGTGGACCCCTTCCGGTGAATCCGTAGACCCATATACCCGTGGACCTGGACCGCTGGAAGGCGAAAAATGGCCGGAGTCGGTCCGGTGGCTGAGGGTGGCGCGGCGCCCGACAGGTGTAGTCCTCATGTCGCGGGCCGGGAGGTGTGCGGCCGTCCTGGAGGCCGTTTCCTCCGTGAGGGGCGGCCATGGGCCTCGGTGACGGCTGCAGACGCCGGTCGGGAAAATATGTACATTCGCGACTTCATGCGTCAAGGTGCATGCATTCCGGCCAAAGTCTGCATGGAACGATCATTCGCCCAATCGGCTCTCCCCCTGCGCGCGTCGCGGTTCGTTCACCCTGCATGGAGTCAGATATCAATCCGAACCGCGGATCCGGCCGCCTGTCGCCACCGGAAATCTCCGGATGGCGCGCCGTCGGTCCGGTGGCCGAGGCCGGAATTGGCGTACCCGAAGCGGGCGCGGCGCTGCGGACCCTCGACACCGCGCTGCGCCGGATCGTGGAATCCCAGCGCTCTCACTGGGCCGACATCTGCGGTTCCGGTGGCCATGAGCATGAGTGACTACTGGGGCGGTGAGCCGGAGCTCGCGGGCTGCGAGATCCCCGTACCTCTTCCCGGGCAGGCGGACGGCTCTCACGACGCCCACGGCTTCGGCACGTGGTATCCGTCGCACCCGCTCCCGTACGCCCAGCAGGCCGATCTCCTGGCCGCTGCTTCCGATACCGTCTTGAGCGACCCGCTGGTCCCGGCCGACACGCAGACCCTTCTGCACACACCCTCTTACTCGTCACCGCACCCGTCGCCGCATGTCTCGCCGCGCCCCTCGCCCCACCCGGCGACCCACGCCCGGCGACGCACGCGCCGCCCACGTGAGGGCCCCCGGCTCGGACTTGGCTGGTTTCCCATCCTGATCTGCACGGCGGTGGCCGCGGGCACCAGCACGCTGAGCGCCCTCATCGCGTACGCGCCTCTGAAACATGCGGCGTCCCCCACCGGCTCGGAATCGTCCGCCTGGTGGCCGCTTCTGTTGTACGGGCCGTGGATCGCGGCCGTCGCCTCCGTTGTCCGCCGCCGTATTCAAAGCCGTGCGCTGCGCCGGGTCGCCTGGGCCATTCTTCTGGGCACCTCGGCCATCGCGGTGATGCTCTGCATCACCCAGGCGCCTCATACCTTGACCGGGGTCGTCACGGCGGGGCTTCCGCCCGTCGCCGCTCTCATCTGTGTGCGACTGCTGGTGCACAGCGTCCGGCCCCCGGCGGTGTCCCGCCATGCCGCAGGGCGCCGGGACGGGGAGCGCAGGAAGGAAGAGTTCACCTTCCTGTGACGGTCGGGTCGGCGGCCCCGCTGGTCGGCCCCGCTGGTCGACCTCGTGTGGCCGGGTTGGATGGCAGGCACTCCGTCCTGCCATCCAGCGCCCGCCGTCCGGTACCCGCCGTCCAGTACCCGCCACCCGGGGTGGGGCATTCGGGGCGTGACATCCTTGCGCCGTGCTCTTGAGTGATCGGACAAACAGTGTCGAACTCCGACCGGTGCGCTATGAGTTCGCCACACCTCGCGGTGACGCGTACGACGACAACTGGCTTGTCGTCGCCGGCACCGTGACGACCCCCGAGGGCAAGTGGTCCTTCGTCGATCCCTGTCTGCTGACCGATGAGGCGCGCCAGGTGGCCGCGTGGCTGCGCGCGGTGGCCGCGGGGACAGTGGCCGTCACCGGGCCCGACGCCGAAGGCGGGCTGTCCCCGGACACGTGGTTCATCGAGCCGCTCGTGGCCTTCAGCCTCGCCGGTCGCAGTGAAGGCGGGGCGGCGGTCATGCGCGTCCACCTGTCCTTGGAGGCGGCGCCCCCATGGCGGCAGGGTGACGACAGGGCCGACATCTACCAGTACGTCGTGGAAGTGCGGACGGATGCGGCTGCGCTGCTGCACGCGGCCGACCAGTGGGATCTCGCTCTGACCTCCTTCCCGCCGCGCTGATCACCGTCCCCGTGCGACGTCGTCCCTGAAGATCCGGTTCAGGTGGTGGTTCAGGACCGCGGCGGCCCCCTCCGGGCTGCGCTGGCCGACGAGGATGCTGGTGCCGAGCCCCGCGGACATGGCGAGCAGGCTGACGGCTTCCATCTGCGGGTCCACGCCGGGCCGCAGGAGACCGCTCCCCTCCGCCTGGCGGAGGAGGTCGACCACGGCGCCCTCGGCGGCATCGGGGTTCTTGATGAAGGGCTGGGCGGCGAGCGCCTCGTCGGTGAGGGAGAGAACGGCGTACGAGGTGTAGACGAGATGGAAGTTGCGGCTCTCCTCGTCGGTCGGCAACGCGACCCTCAACAGCGCGTCGATCGTCGCGCGTGGCCCCGGATCGTCGCCGGCGGCCCGGACCCGGGCGGCGACCCGCTCCCCGAATCTCCGGGTCAGCTCCCGCAACCCGTGGAGCAGCAGCTTCTCCTTGGTCTCGAAGTAGTACTGCACCAGGCGCAGTGAGACGCCGGCCTCCGCTGCCACATCGCGCATGCCCACGGCATGCAGCCCGCGCCGCGCCGCCACCCGAAGGAGCGCCTCCGCGATCTCGGTACGCCGCTCTGCGTGGTCCACCCGCTTGGGCATCGACCGTTCCTCCATGTGCTGGTCCTGGTGGTACGGGGGCCGGCCCCGGCGATCGGTACGGGCCGCCCTGCTCGGTACCGGAGCACCCCGACCGCCTTGATGGTACAGCCGTATCAACGACGTGATACGTTCGTACCACAAAGAATCCCTCACCATCGGAGGTGGCCCGTGTCCCAGACTGCGTCCCGTACCCGGCCCGATGTCGGCCGCTATGTGAGCGATGCCTTGCGTGACCGCTACTTCGCGGCATGCGACGCGGTCTACGCGCTGGGGGCGTCCGCGAACGAGGAGAGGGACGTGGAGACCTCCTTCGGCACCACGCACGTCTACCGATACGACCCCGCCGACCCGGCCGCCCGGTCCCGCACCCCCGTCGTCCTGGTGCACGGGGCGGGTTCCTGCTCCGCCATGTGGTACCCGAACACCCGGGCCCTCAGCGCGGACCGCCCGGTCTACGCGATCGACACCCCCGGCGACCCCGGGCGCAGCGTGCAGCGCGAGCCCATCCATCAACCGGAACGCGCCGCGCAGTGGCTGGACGAGACGCTTGCCGGGCTCGGGCTCGACCGTGTGCACCTGGCCGGTTCCTCCTACGGCGGCTGGCTCACCCTCAACCAGGTGCACCGCCGCCCCGGCCGGCTCGCGTCCGCGACGCTGCTCGACCCCGGCGGGCTGGAGAAGGTGGGGCTGCGCTTCTTCGTGTGGATCTTCGCCGGCCTCTTCGCGACCTCCGCGCCCAAGGCACTGCGCCCCCGACTCGCGGCCTGGCTGGAGCAGCCCGTCCTTGTCGTGCCCGAGCTGCGGACGATGATGAGGCTCGCTGTCCGCGCCTACCGCATCCGCCGCCCGTCCCCCCTGCACCTCTCCGACGACGAACTGTCCACCATCCGCACCCCGCTCTACCTGGTATGCGGCAAGCGAAGCCTCCTCGTGCACCCGAAGCGGCAGGCCGAGCGCGTCCCCCGCCTGATCCCCGGCGCCCGTGCCGAAATCGTCACCCACACCGGCCACGCGCCCCAGATCGACCACGCGGACGAGGTCAACCGCCGGATGCTGAGCTTCATGGACTCCGCCGACTGATTCCAAAAAAAATTCGGGCCGCGATGTCGAGAACCCGTGGCCCGCTCCGTCCCCGGTGTGCACGCGAACCACAATGGGTCGCACCAGCACCGAGGAGAAACATCATGGCCAAGTACTTGCTGCTCAAGCACTACCGCGGCGCCCCGGCATCGGTCAACGACGTGCCCATGGCGGAGTGGACGCCGGAGGAGATCTCGGCCCACGTGAAGTACATGAACGACTTCGCGGCCCGCCTTGAGGAGACCGGCGAGTTCGTCGGCAGCACGGCTCTCGCTCCCGAGGGGACGTTCGTGCAGTACGGCGGCGAGGGCCGGCCGCCGGTCACCGACGGCCCGTTCGCCGAGACCAAGGACCTCATCGCCGGCTTCATGGTGATCGACGTCGACAGCTACGAGCGCGCCGTCGAGCTGGCGGGGGAGCTGTCGGCGGCCCCCGGGGCGGGCGGGAAGCCGATCCACGAGTGGCTGGAGCTGCGCCCGTTCCTGGGCGCGCACCACCCCACCATCACGGAGTGACCTCGGAGATGGACGAGGTTCTGCTCCGGAGCCTCACACCGGGCGTGCTCGGGATCCTCGTCCGCCGCGGAGCCGACTTCGCGGCGGCCGAGGACGCCGTACAGGACGCACTGGTGGAGGCGGTCCGGGTGTGGCCGGCCGGGGTGCCGCGCGACCCGAAGGGGTGGCTGGTCACCGTGGCGTGGCGGCGGTTCCTCGACGCGACCAGGGCGGACGCGGCTCGCCGCCGCCGTGAGGACGTGGTCGACGAGGAACCGGCACCCGGGCCCGCGCCCGGCGTGGACGACACCCTCCAGCTCTACTTCCTGTGCGCCCACCCCTCGCTGACGTCGTCGTCCGCCGTCGCGCTCACGCTGCGCGCCGTCGGCGGACTGACCACCCGCCAGATCGCCCAGGCCTACCTGGTGCCCGAGGCGACCATGGCGCAACGGATCAGCCGGGCCAAGCGCACCGTGTCCGGCGTGCGGTTCGACAAGGCCGGCGACGTCGCCACCGTGCTGCGCGTCCTCTACCTCGTCTTCAACGAGGGCTACTCCGGCGATGTCGACCTCGCCGCCGAGGCCATCCGGCTCACCCGGCAGCTCGCCGCCGCGATCGACCACCCGGAGGTCGCGGGGCTGCTCGCCCTCATGCTGCTCCACCACGCCCGGCGCGCCGCCAGGACCGCGCCCGACGGCAGCCTCGTACCGCTCGCCGAGCAGGACCGCGGCCGGTGGGACACCGGGTCGATCGCCGAGGGAGTGCGGATTCTGCAGGCGGCCCTCGCCCGCGACCGGCTCGGCGAGTTCCAGGCCCAGGCCGCCATCGCGGCACTCCACGCCGACGCACCCGCCGCCGAGGAGACCGACTGGGTGCAGATCGTGGAGTGGTACGACGAACTCGTACGCCTGACCGACAGTCCGGTGGTCCGGCTCAACCGCGCGGTCGCCGTCGGCGAGGCGGACGGACCGCGCGCCGGTCTGGCCGCGCTCGCCGCGCTGGACGACACACTGCCCCGTCACACCGCCGTCGCCGCCTACCTCCACGAACGCGACGGCGACCTGGCAACGGCGGCACGTCTCTACGCCGAGGCCGCCCGGCAGGCCCCCAACCTCGCCGAACGCGACCACCTCACGCGCCAGGCCGCCCGGCTCAACGCCCGCGGGTGAACCTGGGAGGCGCGAGGGGAGGAGGGGCGGGACACTGCTGTCGTGGCTGCGGAGGAGTCGGCGGACGAGCCGATCGATGTGCTGGTGGTGGGTGCGGGTCCGACAGGGCTGGCGCTCGCCGTGCAGTTACGCGCGTACGGGCTCCGTTTCCGGATCATCGACCGGCACCTCGACCGGGCCCGGGAGTCGCGCGCGCTGGCCGTGCAGCCGAGGACGCTGGAGGCACTGGCCCCGTTCGGAGTCACGGACGAACTTGTCGCGCGCGGCAATCCGGCGGTGGGGCTGCGGATGCACTTCGGGCGGCGCGGTGTGCGGATCCCGCTCTACGACATCGGGGCCACCGACACCCCGTACCCCTTCCTGCTCCTCCTGTCCCAGGCGCAGACCGAAAGCGTGCTCGCCGACCGGCTCGGTGAGAGTGGCGTCACGGTCGAGCGGGGCACCGAACTGGTGGGGTTCACCGACGAAGTCACGTATGTGGGCTGCCGGTTGAAGCGTGGTGACGGCACAGAGGAGACCGTGAGCGCGCGGTATGTCGTCGGGTGTGACGGTGCCCGCAGTACGGTCCGCGAGCAGGCGGGGATCGGCTTCGCGGGGCGTGCGTATCCGCAGACGTTTCTCCTCGCGGATCTGGAGGTGGACGGTCTGGAGGGGGACGGTCCGGCGGGGGAGGGGCTGAAGGGGGAGCGGTTGAAGGGCGGTACCGCGCACGCGTACCTGACCGAAAGGGGCATGATCTTCTTCTTTCCGCTCGGCTCTCCCGCGACCTGGCGGCTGATCGCGATGCGGGGGTCGGCGGCGGAGGACGGCGGCACGGACGGCGGCACGGGCAGTGAACCCGCCGTGAGCATGGGCGAGTTGCAGTCCCTGGTGGATCGGCAGGTGAGCGATCCGCTGCGGCTGCGGGACGCCGTATGGATGACCTCGTTCCGTATCTACAACCGGGGTGCGAAGCACTACCGATCCGGCCGTGCCTTCCTCGCCGGGGACGCCGCCCACATCCACAGCCCCGCCGGGGGACAGGGCATGAACACCGGTATCCAGGACGCCCTCAACCTGGGCTGGAAGCTGGCCCTCGTCTGCCAGGGCGCCGCACCCTCCGCCCTCCTCGACACCTACGAGGACGAGCGGGCCCCCGTCGGCAGGAACGTGCGGCGCTTCACCGACCGTGCCTTCAGAGTCGTCACCAGCGACACTCCGCTGCTGCGCCTGGTCCGTGCCCACCTCGCACCCCGTCTCGCGCCGCTGGTCCTGCGCCTGTCGGCCCCGCGCCGCGCCGCCTTCCGTACGGTGTCCCAACTCGGCATCCACTACCGGCACGGCCCGGCCACCACCCAGGGCCCGCATCCGCCGAAGCACGGTCCGCAGTCCGGCGACCGACTCCCCGACAGCCCCGGTGACCTGCACACACTGACCGCCGCACCCGGATATCACCTGCTCCTGTGCGGCCCGCCGGACGGCTGGAACCCCGGCGGCATCGCAGCCGCCACCCGGGGCCGCGGCCAACTGGTCCACGTCCACACCCTGGCTACGAGGGCGCCCTGGCCGGGGACCACACACTGCCTTGTCCGGCCCGACGGCTACATCGGCTATCTGGGGGGAGGTACGGACGTCGGCGGTCTGCTGGCCTACCTCGACCGATGGCTGCCGGCACCCGGCGACCCGGACGGGACTTGATAGGCAAGCATCCACTTGCCTATGGTGGGGGTCATGGCCGAAGATGTTTTCAAGGCACTGGCCGATCCGACCCGCCGACGCATCCTCGATGAGTTGGTGGAGCGGGACGGCCAGACCCTGTTCGAGATCTGTACCCGGCTGGTGACCAAGCACGGTCTGGGGCTGTCCCGCCAGGCGGTCAGCCAGCACCTGGCCGTACTGGAATCGGCCGGGCTGGTCCTTTCGCGGCGCCAGGGCCGCTACAAATTCCACGACCTGAACACCGAACCCCTTGAGCGCGTCATGACCCGATGGCTCAGGCCCGACACCGACGCAGACACCGACACAGATCCCGATCCCGATCTCAACCCCGACGCACCGGAGAGCACCCCATGAAGATCCACCTGAACAGTGTCTTCGTCGACGACCAGGACAAGGCCCTGCGCTTCTACACCGACGTACTGGGCTTCGTGAAGAAGCACGAGGTCCCGCTGGGCGAGGACCGGTGGCTGACCGTCGTATCGCCGGAAGACCCCGACGGCACCGAACTGCTCCTTGAGCCGGACGGCCATCCCGCGGTGAAGCCGTACAAGACGGCGCTGGTCACGGACGGCATCCCGGCCACATCCTTCGCCGTGGACGACGTCCACGCGGAGTTCAAGCGGCTGCGCGAGCTGGGCGTGCACTTCACCCAGGAGCCACTGACTATGGGCCCGGTCACGACGGCGGTCCTGGACGACACCTGCGGCAACCTGATCCAGATCGTGCACAGCGAGTAGCCGCCGCCCGGCAATCGCGTGGGTGCCCCGAAACGCTGCCGCAGTATCAGCTTCACACGCGGGGTGCAGGATGGACGCAGCTCTGGGTTCGGACTCCGATCGGCCACTGGAGGAAGCGAGTTGCGGATGTCCCACACGCATGAGTCCCCTGCCGGCGGCGACCCCGGGACGGCCCCCGGCTCCTCCCGTACGGTCGTCGTGGCCGGAGCCGGTCCCACCGGGCTGCTGCTCGCCGGAGACCTCGCGGCGGCCGGAGTGGATGTCGTGGTCGTCGAGAAGCGACCGGAGGGCATCAGCAATCTGACGCGCGCCTTCGGTGTGCACGCCCGCACCCTCGAACTCCTCGACGCCCGCGGCCTCGCCGACGAACTCGTCACCACCGGTCAAATCATCCGCGAACTGCGCCTGTTCGGGGCCATCCCCTTCGACATCGGCGCGCTGCCCTCCCGCTTCCCCTTCCTCCTGGTCACCCCGCAGTACGAGGTGGAGAAACTGCTGCTGCGCCGGGCGCTCAAGAACGGCGCGGCCATCCGGTACGGGACCGAGGTCGTCGGTCTGGCGCAGGACGACGAGGGCGTCACCGTGTCGGTGCGCGACGCGGGGGGCGGGGCGGCGACCCTGCGCGCCGGATATCTCGTCGGCGCGGACGGCACGCGCAGTGCCGTACGCGAAGCCCTCGGGCTGCCCTTCCCCGGCAAGGTGGTGATCCGGTCGGTGGCGCTCGCCGACGTGAGATTCGCCGAGCAGCCCACTCTCGTCGTACGGGTGCACGGCACGGGCGACGCCTTCGGCTTCATCGCCCCTTTCGGCGACGGCTACTGGCGGGTCGGCGGCTGGCGGCGGGCCGACCGGTACGAACCCGATGACTCCCCGGTCGAGTTCGAGGAGTTGCGCACCATCATCGAGGAGGCGTTCGGCTCCGACTTCGGGATGCACGACCCGCGCTGGATCTCCCGCTTCCACAGCGACGAACGCCAAGTACCCCACTACCGCGTGGGCCGCGTACTGCTGGCCGGCGACTCCGCCCACCAGCACTCGCCGGCCGGCGGGCAGGGGATGAACACCGGCCTCCAGGACGCCGTCAACCTCGGCTGGAAGCTCGCGGCGGTGCTCGACGGCTGGGCCTCCGCTGCCTTGTTGGACACGTATCACAGCGAGCGCCACCCGGTCGGAAGGGCGGTGCTGCGCAGCAGTGGCCTCAATCTGCGCCTTGCCATGGCGCACAACCCGCTGGAGAGGGCGGTACGCGCGATACGGAAGCTGGTGGTCGGCCATGTCCGGCCGGTGATGCGGCAGGCGGTGGGGGAGATCACCGGAATCGGCTACTCCTACCCCGCCGCGCGCGGCGCGCACCCGCTGGTGGGGAAGCGGGCGCCGGATCTGGAGCTGGACCGGGGGCGGCTGTACGAGGTGCTGCGTAAGGGGCGGTTCGTGCTTGTTCTGCCGTCGGTGGCGGCCGGTGCGGCTGGTGTGTCCAGTGAGTCCGGTGCGTCCGGGGGGCCTGCCGGGTTCGACACCCCGGGTCGGGAGGGGCGGCTGATCGTCGCCCGCCGCGCGGGTGGGGACGGCACCGCGCCCGACGCGGTCCTGATACGGCCGGACGGCTACTACGCCTGGGCCGGGCCGGCGGAAGGCCCCGCCGTCGAGGCCGGACTCACTCCGTGGGTGGGGTGACCGGCCCACCCGGTGAGCCGCCCGCCTCTCCGCCCGCCTCTCCGCGCGGCGGCAGCGGTGAGAGCGTGGGGAGATGGGAGAGGAAGCCGCCGTCCACGGACAGGACCTGTCCGGTGATGAAGGAGGCGGCGGGGGAGGCGAGGAAGGCCACCAACTGGGCCACGTCGTCCGGTGTGCCGAGGCGGGGAATCAGGTTCGCGCTCTGGAACATCCGCTGGACCGGGACCGGCATGTCCGCCTCCAGGGCCGGGGTGCGGACCAGGCCGGGCGCGACGGCGTTGCAGCGTATGCCGTCCGCGCCGTACGCGGCGGCCACGAAACGGGTCAGCGCGATCAGCCCGCCCTTGGAACTGCCGTAGGCGACCATCACCCGGTCGCCCGACAGGCCCTGACCGCTGGTGATGTTGATGATCGACCCGCCGCCGCGCTCGATCATCACCGGCACGGTGTGCTTGCACAGCAGCATGGGGCCGCGCAGGTTGACCGCGAGTACCTGGTCCCACAGCTCCACGGACATCGACACCACGTCGCGGTCCTGGCGGATCGCGGAGGTCAGGGCCGCGTTGTTGTCCAGTACGTCGATGCCGCCGAAGGTGTCCACGGCGAAGTCGACCAGACGCTTGACGCTGTCCTCGGACGCGATGTCTACGCCGCGCCCGACCACCGAGAGGCCCTTGGCGGCCAGTTGCGCGGCGGCGGCCTGGGCCGGTGCCTCGGCGACATCCGCGAGGACGACATCCGCTCCGGCGGTCGCCAGCGCCTCCACCGTGGCGGCGCCGATCCCTCCCGCGCCACCGGTGACCACCGCCACTTTGCCCGCCAGGGACTGCGCTCCGTCAGCCATCGGTGAACGACCTCTCCTTCGGGACGGGGAAGGTGCCCCCCGATCCTGGCGCACGTACGTGAAGACTGTGCTGCGGAATCATGTCGTCGTGTGTCGTTGTCGTCCGAACTCACATGAGTCGAACTCACTTGAGTCGAAGGTGGCCCGGCGTCAACTCCCGCTCTACGCCTCGCTTTTGGGCCTACGGGAGGCAGGGCGCTGCGGTCCCCGGGCGAGGACGTAGACGAACAGGGCGGCCATCACCACGACCCCGGCCCACATGGCCCGTTGCCAGCCCTCCACGAACGACTCCTGGGCGGCTCGGATCAGTGCCTGCGCCTGTGGGCCGGTCCTGTCGGCGAGTGCGACGGCGTTGGCTATGCCTTCGCGGGCCGTCGCGGCGGCGTCCTCGGGTACGGCGTCGAGTCGGGAGTCGATGGCGTTGCGGTAGCCGGCGGCCAGGAGCGCGCCGAGCAGGGCGACGCCGAGCGCGGTGCCGAACTCCCGGGTGACGTCGTTGAGCGCGGAGGCGACGCCCTGGCGCTCACGCGGCAGCGCGCCCGTGATGGCCTCGGTCGAGGGTGTCATCGTCAGACCCATGCCGATCCCCATGGCGAGCATGCCGGGGAGTACGGAGAGATAGCCGCCGTCGACGGAGACGAACGTCGCCATCAGGGCCAGGCCCGCGCCGCCGAGGAGGATTCCGGCCGCCATCGTCGCGCGGCCACCGGCGCGTTCCGCCACGCGCGGGGCGAGCCCGGAGGCGGCCATCATCAGCAGCGCCATGGGCATGAGGGCCACGGTGGACAGCAGCCCTGACCAGCCGAGCACGGCCTGGAAGTACGGGAAGAGGACCACGAAGATTCCCGCCTGCACCCCGAAGACCACGAGGAGCGCCACGGAGCCGGAGGCCAGGCCCCGCTCGCGGAAGAGGCGCACGTCGAGCAGGGGCGCGTAACGGCGCAGCTCCCAGGCGACGAAGGCGACGGCGGCCGTCGCGCCGACGAGGAGGCTCAGGAGGGTCACGGGCGCGGTCCAGCCGCGCTCGGGGCCTTCCTGGAGGACGAAGATGAGTCCGACCACCGCGACGACGGAGGTCAGCGCGCCGACGGTGTCGAAGGTGTGCTCCGACGCGTCGCGCGAGTTCGGGACGGACCGTAGCGCCATGACGACCGCCACCACGGTGAGAGCGACGGGCAGGGCGAAGAGCCACCGCCAACTCGCCATGTCCACCAGGGCGGCCGACAGGAACATGCCCAGCACACCGCCGCCCCCGGCGACACCGGTCCAGACGCCGATCGCCCGGCCGCGCTCCCCTTCGGGGAAGGTCGAGGTGATGACGGCGAGGGTGACGGGCATGATCATCGCCGCGCCGACTCCGCTCAGCAGGCGTGCGGCGAGCATGACTTCGGCCGAGGTCGCCAGGGCGGCAGCCGCGCCGGCCAGCCCGAAGACGGCCAGGCCGGCGAGGAGCACCGGCCTACGGCCCCATCGGTCCCCGATCGCGCCCAGCGGCAGCAGGAGCGCCGCCAGGGTGAGGGTGTAGATGTTGATGATCCACAGGACGGTGCTCTGCGAGGCGTCGAACGCGACGGCCATGTCCGGCTGGGCGACGTTCAGCCCGGACACGGACGCGATGACCGCCATGAGGGCGACGCAGACGGCGATCAGGATGGCGCGGCGTTGGCGGGGGTCGTGAATGCTCGTGTCGGGGGTGGCGGTGGTGTCTGTGGCGCTGGTGGTGTCGGGGCTTGCCTGTGGGGGCCGGTTCGCGGGCATGCGGGGTGGGCCTTTCGGTGGGAAGGGGGAGGGAGGCGGCGGCTACGACTGCGGTGCCGCGGCCATCGCCGCATCGGTGTCGGCGGCTGCCAGGTCGGCGTTCATCTGGGCGCCCGCCAGCGCACCGGCCGCGGCGGAGGCGCCGACCTGGGCCATGGGGTCGGTCACGTTGCCCGCGATCCACACCCCCGGGACCTCGGTGGTGCCGCCGGTGCCGGTGGTGAAGTGCCGGCCCATGCCGCCGGGCAGGTCCCGCATCGGAAGGCTCAGGCCGTCCAGCCCCTCGGTGCGGGGCAGCATGGTGGTCGCGACGGCGAGGACGCGGCGGGCCACGATCCGTCCGTCGGCCAGGCGCACACCTGAGATGCCACCGTCCTCGGTGGATTCGACCTCGGCGACCGGGGCGTCCACGACCCGGATGCCACGGGCGGCGAACCGCGTCCGGGTGTCCTCGTCCAGATCCGTGCCGCGGGTGAAATAGACCAGGTCGTCCGTCAACTGCCGGAAGAGCAGGGCGTGGTGGACGGAGGCGGGACCGACGGCCAGGACGCCGATGGGTTCGTCGCGGACTTCCCAGCCGTGGCAGTACGGGCAGTGCACCACACCGTGCCCCCAGTGCCGCGCCAGCCCGTCGACGTCGGGCAGGATGTCCCGCAGCCCGGTGGCCACCAGCAGGCGGCGCGCTCGCAGGGTGGTGCCGTCGGCCAGGGCGACGGTGAAACGCGGGTCCGTCGCGGCGGACGGGTCCTTCTTGCTGGCCGGGTCCTTCTCGGTGGCCGGGGCGGCTGCCGTCACCTCTCCGAACACGACCTTTCCGCCGTATCGGCGTACCTCGTCGCGGCCGATGCGCAGCAGCTCGGCGGGCGGTGTGCCGTCGAGGCCGAGCAGACCGTGCACGGCCTCGGCGGGTGCGTTACGAGGGGTGCCGCTGTCGATCACGACGACCGAGCGGCGGGAGCGGGCGAGCATCAGCGCGCCGTTCAGCCCGGCGGCGCCACCTCCGATCACCACGGCGTCGAGGGTCTCACCGGACGTAGGGAGGGTGTCGGTCCCGTCCTCGGGAGTCGTCGTCACTGTCACTGTCACAGGCATGAGCGCCCCTTTCCGTGCGTTTCTCCGCACTGGGCAGGCCCGGAGCCGGGTCCTTGCACGCTCACGTTAAGCACGCCTTGCGTCATGGGCATACGATGTTGCCTATGACGCAAGACAATGGTGAGCTGGACAGCCTCGTACGCAAACGGATCCGTGCCCTGCGCCTGGCACAGGGCTGGTCACTGGACGAGCTGGCCACCCGCGCCCGGCTCAGCCCGTCCACGCTCAGCCGGATCGAGAACGGTCAGCGCCGCCTCGCGCTGGATCAGCTCGTGACCCTCGCCCGCGCCCTGGACACGTCACTGGACCAACTCGTCGAGAACGCCACCGACGACGTGATCTCCAGCCCGATGATCGACGCGGCCCGTCAGACGATGCGGTGGCCCATCCGGGCGGACCCGGGTATGACCGTCGTACGTCAGCGGTTGACGGACCCGCCGCCCGACAGCCCCTCGCGCATGCGCGCCCACCCCGGACGTGAATGGCTGGTCGTCCTCTCCGGTACGGCCGTCCTGCTGCTGGGCAACCGGCGCTTTCGCGTGGAGACCAACCAGGCGGCGGAGTTCCCGACGATGCTTCCGCACGCGATCGGTGCGGAGGGCGGGCCGTGCGAGCTGCTGGGCATCTTCGACCGCGACGCCCGCCGGGGGCACCAGCGCAACGAGGGTAGCGACGACGCGAGCCGCCCCGCTCCGTAGAGACAACCGTCGCGCTGAAGCCGCAGGCCGGCGCGTTCTTGCGCCCCCGGCAGGCCAACGGGCCATCGTCTTGCTCTTCCGGGAAGCGGCCACGCCCCACGCCCAGGGTTCTCTTAGCGTGATCCGCATGACGCACACACCCTCGCGCGCCACACCCGAGCGCCCCTCGCACGACCACGAAGCGAAGCACCATGCGGACCACGAAGCGGACCACGAAGCGGAGCACGACGCGAAGCACAACGCGGACGATCAGGCGGAGATCCTCGACCTGGACGCCGAAGTGCTAGCCGAGCACACCGCCTCCATCACCGCATGGCTGCCCGTGCGCGACGCCCCTCGCCACGTCGTGGATCTGGGCTGCGGGACCGGGGCGGGCACCCTCGCCCTGCTCAAGCGGTTCCCCGGGGCCGAGGTGACCGCCGTCGACACCTCGTCCGCCCACCTGCACCGCTTGCTGGAGAAGGCCACTGCGGAAGGTCTGGCCGACCGGGTGCGCACCGTCCGGGCCGACCTCGACGCGACCTGGCCCGACCTCGGCACACCCGACCTGATCTGGGCATCGGCCTCCCTGCACCACATGGCCGACCCCGACCGCGCCCTGGGCCAGATCCACGACACACTCGCGCCGGGCGGGCTGTTCGCCGTCGTCGAACTGGCCGGCTTCCCCAGATTCCTGCCCGCCGACGCCCCCGAGGACCGTCCCGGCCTCGAAGAACGCTGCCACGCGGCGCTCGACCGGCACCACGCCGACCACGTGCCGCACCGCGGCGCCGACTGGGGATCCAAACTCACCGCCGCCGGTTTCACCGTCGAGGCCGAACGCACCGTCACCGTGCACATCGGCCCACCCCCCACCGAAGCGGTCGGCCGCTACGCACTCAGCAGCCTGCGCCGTATGCGCGGCGGCGTCACCGGGACACTCCCGCCCGCCGACCTCACGGCCCTCGACCAACTGCTCGACACCGAGGGCCCACACAGCATCCTGCGCCGCGACGACCTGACGGTACGTACGGAACGGATGGTGTGGGCGGCGCGACGCTAGAACGCTCTGTCTTCTTCTGGCTACTTGACCAGCCGAAAGGCGGGGTGCCTGACCCAGGCCCGCAGGAACTCCGCCGTTCCCAGCGCCATCGAGTCGTCGTCCACGATCCCCAACACCCCTGGAAGGCCGGCGACGACCGACGCCTGTCCCTCCAGCAGCTCGGCGTTGGCCACGCCCCCGATGACGTCCATGACAGCGGCAGTCAGCAGGGCCGTGGCCAGGTGGTCGATCTCGTGATTGCAGCCGGCGCTGACATTGACGGCATGGGTCGGCCGGAAGCCGAGGACGGCCTCCACCTCGGGTTCGTCCGCGTGCTCGGCCTCGAAGATGCTCTCGTCGCCGGCGCCCGGCCCCATCAGGTACACCAGGAAGGGCCGATGCCAGTCCTCCTCCCGCCTGTCCTCGACGCCCAGTCGCTCCGCGGGCACGTTGACGTCGAAGGACCCGGGCCGCACCTCGGTGAAGGAGGAGGAGAGCCCCGCCATCAACGCGCGGAACCCCCGCAGCGTGGCCGGGGAGGGCGGTTCCGCCAACTCGATCACCAACGTCGGACCAGGCATGCAGGGAGCCTAGTTCGACGGGCGCCGTCGGAAGCGATCAGGCGTAGAGGAGTTCCGCCTGCCACTGAGCCTGTGGCTGGTGGTGCAGTTCGAGGTATGCCTTGGCCAGGGAACGGGGAGCGAAGCGGGGGTCCTCGCCGCCGATGTAGCCCGCGATGGTCACCGTGGTCACGTGGACGCCGGAGCCCTGCTGCTGCTTGTGCAGGGTCTGGACATAGGCCCGCAGCGCCGCCTTGCCCACCGACAGCGAGGTCCACTCGGGCGACGGGTCGAGGGCGAGACCGCCGCCGGTGAACAGCAGGCTTCCCCGGCCGTCCCGGAGGAGCGGCAGGACGGTCCGCGCCGCGACCACGGCCCCGGTGACGTTCACCGCGAGGGAGTGTGCGAACTCCTGCGCGTCCGGTTCGGTGGGCGTGTCGTGCGTCAGCAGGGCCGCGTTGTACACGAGCACCTCCGGCGCCCCCAGCTCGTCCGCCGCCCGGACGAGCGCCGCCCGCAGGCCCTCGGGGTCGGCGACGTCGGCCCGGTAGGCGCCCGCCGTCCCGCCCTCGGCCACCAGCCCGGACACATGCTTCTCCAGACGCTCGGTGTCACGCCCGAACAGCGCCACCGGGTTGCCGTCCCGGGCAAAGGCTTCCGCGAGGGCCAGGCCGAGGCCGGGGCCTGCACCCACGATGAGCGCGGATCCCTTACGCATGGTTGCTCCTTTTGTTGCGGTACTGGCTTGGGGTACTGGCTAGCGGTTGCGGTTGCGGCTTGCGGTACGGGACAGCGGTACTAGCTCGCCGTCGTGAACTGGGGCAGGCGCGCCATGACGGCCTGGATCTCGTCCTCGTCGGAGATGCCCTGGAAGTCATGGCGCGGCGTATAGGGCGCTTCGAGTGCGCTGATCTCCTCGTCGCCGAGACCGATGGACAGCGAGGCGACCGCGTCGTCGATCTGCCGGGTCGTACTCGCCCCGACGAGCGGTGCGGTGACGACCGGTTTGCTGTGCAGCCAGGCGAGGGCGATCTGCGCGCGCCCGACGCCCCGGGCCTCCGCGACACGGCTGACGGCGTCGACCACGGCACGGTCGGACGCCTCGGTCGCCGGTGTGTACAGCATGTCGGCGAACCCGTCGTCGCCACCTCGCGCGGTCGCCTTCGCGTCCGCCCACGCGCGGGCGAGGCGCCCCCGCGCCAGCGGGCTCCAGACGACGGTACCGACGCCCTCGTCCAGACAGAGCGGGATCATCTCGCGCTCCTCCTCGCGGGCGAGCAGGTTGTAGTGGTCCTGCATCGACACGAAGCGGGCCCAGCCGTGGGCGCGCTGGAGGTGCAGCGCCTTCGCGAACTCCCAGGCCGGCATGGACGAGGCCCCGAGGTAGCGGACCTTGCCGGCCTTGACCACGTCGTGCAGCGCCTCAAGGGTCTCCTCCAGCGGGGTCGCGTGGTCGTTGCGGTGCACCTGGTACAGGTCGATGTAGTCCGTGCCGAGGCGTGCGAGCGAGTGGTCGACCTCGGCCATGACCGCCTTGCGGCTCAGCCCCTTTCCGTTGGGGCCCGAACGCATCGGATTCCGCAGCTTGGTCGCGATCACGACATCGTTGCGGGAGGCGAAGTCCCGCAGCGCGCGGCCGAGGATCTCCTCGCTGGAGCCCTGCGAGTACACGTTCGCCGTGTCGAAGAAGTTGATCCCCCGCTCCACGGCGTGCTTGATGAGCAGGCGGCTCTCCTCCTCGCCCAGTGACCAGACCGGGTGGCCGCGGCCGGGCTCGCCGTACGACATCGCGCCGATCGCTATCGGCGAGACATCAAGACCTGTGGTGCCGAGCTTGACGTAGTCCACGATGCTCTTCTCCTTCGAAGGTGTCGTACGACGGCCCTGGCAAGGGACGCGTACCGGGCATCAGATGCGTACCGTCGTCTTGCCGCGTGCGCCGCCCTTGGCGTTCCGCGCCAGCGCTTCGGGGACTTCGTCCAGCGTGACGGTCTGCTGGACGGGGACCGTGATCCGGCCCGACGCGGCCTCCGCGGTGATCCGGGCGAGCAGGTCGGGCTTGTCCCGCATGGCGTAGTTGGTGACGGTGATCCGCTCGGAGGCGAGCAGTTCGGGTGGCGCGGTGAAGGTCACGGACGTCGCCGTGCCGCCGTCGCGGACGAGTCCGGCGTACGTGCCGAAGCGGGCCGTGTCGCGGGTGAGGTCGAGGAAGGCGTCCACGCCGTCCGGATGTGCCCGGCGGACCTGGTGCGCCGTGTCGCCTGCCGTGTAGTCGACCGTCCGCGCCGCGCCGAGCCGCCGGATCCACCGGTCGGCGTCGGGCCGGGCGGTCGCGACGACTTCCGCGCCGAGTGCCGCCGCGAGCTGGACGGCGAAGACCCCCACTCCGCCGGTGGCCCCCACGATCAGCACCGAATGGCCGGACCGCAGGCCGATGGCTTCGAGGGCGCCGAGAGCGGTCATGCCCGCCGTCGGCAGCGCCGCCGCGATCTCGGCGGGCATGCCGTCCGGAACGCGCTGGAGCGCCCCGCTGTCCGGGAACTCGGTGACGACCGTGTACTCGGCGAACGTGCCGTGGCCCAACGGCGCGCGGAGGAACTGGCCGTGCACCATGTCGCCGGGCCTGAACCCGCGCACACCTTCCCCCGCCTCCGTCACCCGGCCCGCGCCGTCCACGCCCAGGACGAGCGGATACACCTGGGGCATGGGCAACAGGCCGTCGGCGATGCCCATGTCGATCGGATTCACCGACGCCGCCTCCAGTGCGACCAGGACCTCTCCCGGCGCCGGGAGGGGGACCGGCAGCTCCATCAGTTCCGGCGCGGAAGCTTCCGGTGCGGGACCTTCCGGTGCGGAACCTTTAGGCGTGGCACCCGTCCCGCGTACCGCGACAGCACGCATGGCTGATCTCCTCTTCCTCGGCCGGTCTCCTCGGCCGGTCTCCCCGGCTGGTCTCCTGAGGCCAGTCAACGCCGCACGGCGGCGGACCTGAAGGACCGATCCGGGCATCGTTGATACCCTGGGGGTATGAATGACTTGGAGACGCGGCAGCTCCGGTACTTCGTGGCGGTCGCGGAAGAACTGCACTTCGGGCGCGCGGCCGAGCGGCTGGGCATGGCGCAGCCGCCGCTGTCCCGCGCGATCCGGGAGCTGGAGCGTCAGCTCGCTGTTGGACTGCTGCGGCGCACCACGCGTCAGGTCTCGCTCACTCCGGCCGGGGAGGTCCTGCTGCGGGACGCCCGTACCGCGCTCGACGCCATCGGCGCCGCCGGCCGGCGGGCCCAGCACGCGGGCGAGTCCACACCACGGCTGCGGCTCGCGCTCAAGCCGGACATCGACGGCGGCCTGCTGCCGCAGATCCTCGACGCGTACGCCGCCGAGGAAGCGGCCCTGCCGGTCTCGCTGGTACTCGGCAGAGTCGGCGAGCAGGCGCAGACGGTACGCGACGGCCGCGCCGACACCGCCCTGCTGCTCGCCCCCTTCGACGACCGGGGTCTGGACTCCGAGCCGTTGGCCGTCGAGCCGTTCCTCGTCGCTCTGGCGGCTGCGGACCCGCTGGCCGCCCGGCCGTCTCTGAGCCTGGCCGACCTGGCGGGCCGCAGCCTCCCCGACGGATCCCCCGCCGACCAGGGCCCCGCGCTCGGCCCGCACGGCCAACAGGGCGACCCGGCGGATGACGAGACGACGCTGTCGGACGGCTCGGACGGCGCGGCGCCGATCGCCTCGGACCTGCCACAGATCTTCAGGCTCGTGGAACTCGGCAGCATCGTCTGCTTCTTCCCCACATCCCTCACCCGGCGCTATCCGCGCCCCGAGATCGCCTACCGCCCCGTCATCGACCTCTCACCGGCCACCCTGGCCGTCGCGTGGCCCCAGGACTCGCATGCGCCGGCCGTCGCCGCCTTCGTCCGGGTCGCCACCAAGGTCGCGGCGACTGCCCCACCGGAAGCGGCGGCTGATCAGCGGGAATCAGCAAAGAGGATGGTGCCCTGAGTCCGGCGACGGCGGGATGGATGTGCCGCCGGCCGCCTTCTTTGCCCGGTCGGGCGCGACCCCGTGCGCCCAGCAGCGGGCCTCCGCGCCCTGGCCAGCCCGGCCCCGGCAGGCATACGAGTCCTCTCCCACTACCGGAGCGGCAAGGGGGGGACCACTTCACCTGGTGGGAGGACGGCGAGCGCCGGACCTCGTTCGCATGGTCTCGGCAGCGCGACGGCACCCCCCGGGTGAGCGAGATACCTGTGGGAAGGTCGACCTTGCCCCCACCCCTAGGGCACCCGTGGCCGATCCATCGATCAATGCGGTACGTGTGTCGTGGTGGGGCCGTGGGCCGTGAGGCGTCCCGATTCCAGGACGTGGACCGTGTCGGTGTAGGCGGCGACCAGGTGGGTCTCGTGGCTGACGAGGGTGATGGCCATGGCGCGCTCGGCGCGCAGGCGTCGCAGGAGTTCCATGATGGCGACCGCGGTGTCGGGATCGAGCGCGGAGGTGATCTCGTCGCAGAGCAGGAAGTCGGGGTCGGTGGCCAGGGCGCGGGCGATGGAGACGCGCTGGCGTTGCCCGCCGGAGAGTTCGCGCGGGTAGCGGTGGACGAAGTCGGCCGGCAGGCCGACCTGGTCGAGCAGATCGGTGATCCGGTCCGTGGTCTGCGCCTTGGTCAGTTCGGTGTGCCGGCGCAGGGGGCGGGCCAGGGCCGCGCCGATGGTGCGGGCGGGATTGAGCGCGGCCAAGGGGTTCTGCGGGACCAGTTGGATGCGCCGGTGGTGTTCGCGGCGGCGCTTGCGGGCGGCGTGCGCCAGGGGGTGCCCGTCGAGGGCGAGCGAACCGGTGTCGGGCCGCTGGAGGCCGGCGAGGACCCGCAGCAGGGTGGTCTTGCCGGAGCCGGAGGGCCCGATGATCGCGGTCGCCGAGCCGGGGGGTGCGGTGAAGTCGACTGATTGCAAGGCGAGTTGGGCGCCGCCCCGGTCCCGGTCCCGGCTCTGTCCCCGGCCCCGGAAGGTCACGCTGACGGATCGTGCCGTGATGCCGTCCGCAGGGGAGTCCGTGGACCGAGGGGAATCCGTCTTCCGTCGTGGTGGCGGCGCCAAGGGCAGAGGGGTGGGCCGTGGCGCGGTGGTGGTGAGCTGTACGACGTGGTCGGCGCAGGCGGCGACGAGTCCGGGGTCGTGACACGCCATCACGATGGCCAGACCGCGTGCCCCGGCCAACTGGCGCAGCAGGCCCGCGATCTCGTCGCGCAGGGCTTCGTCCAGTCCGGCGGTCGGCTCGTCGAGCAGGAGGAGGTCGGGGTCGCGGGCGAGGGCGCGGGCGAGCGCGACCCGGCGCTGCTGGCCCCCGGAGATCGCGGTGGGCCTGCGGTCGGGGAGCCCGTCGTCCGTGGGCAGCCTGCATTCGCGCAGCAGATCCAGTACGCCCTGGTCGCTCAGGGAGGTGGCGGTCTCCGCGACCAGGTGACGGACCCTCATCCTCGGGTTGAGCGCGGAACCGGGGTCCTGACCCACGTAACCGACCCGCGTGCGGCGCAGGGTCCGCAGCGCCGTCGGGTCGAGGCCGGGGACATCGTGGCCCAGGACGTCGAACGTCGTGCAGTCGGCGGTGGCTCGCGCGGGCAGGTGGCCGATCAGGGCGCGCAGCAGCGTCGTCTTTCCGGAGCCGGACGCCCCGGTCAGGGCGGTGATCTCGCCGGCCCGGACGGTCAGGCTGGTGGGCCGCAGCAGGACGGGCCCCTCGGGGATACGGATGCTCAGATCGGCGACCGTCACCAGCGGCGCGGACGCGCTGCCCTCGCCGACCGGTGCGGGTTCCGGGATCTCGTCGGTGGTGGACGACGCCAGGGGGTTGTTCACGGGGTGGTCACCGCCTTGGGTGCGGAGCGGGGTGCGAGGGAGGTGGCGGCGAGGTTGACGCTGATGGCGAGGGCGGCGATGGCCAGGCTGGGGGCCAGGACCGCCCACGGGTTGAGGAGGATGCCCGAGGAGTTCTCGCGGATCATCAACGCCCAGTCGGCGGCGGGCGGTTGGGGGCCGATCTGGAGGAATCCGGCCATGGAGATGACGTAGACGGCTTCGACGAAGCGCAGACCGAACAGCGCGAGGACGGTGGCGCGCAGGTTCGGCAGGAGTTCACGGGTGGCGGTGTACGTGAGGGATTCACCGCCTGCCAGGGCCGCTTCGACGTATCCGGCGCCGGCGAGCGGGGCAGCCGCCCCGGCGACGACACGCACCGCGTAGGGGGTGCCGAGGACGACGGAGGCGCCGATGACGGCCCATCGCCCGCCGCCGGGCCAGGCCAGCGCGATGAGCATGATGCCCAGGATCGGCGGGAGCAGGATGAAGACATCCGCGGTACGTTCCACCGCCCGGCCCACGACGGGGTGCAGTACGGCGAAGCAGCCGAGGAGCGCGGCGAGCGCGGTGACGGCGGCGGCGACCAGCAGGGCGCTGCCGATCAGGGCGGTACCGCCGTGCAGGAGCCTGCTGAGGACGTCGCGGCCGAGCTGGTCCCCGCCCAGCGGCGCCCCGCCGCCGGGCGTTGCGAAGGGGGCGGTGACCGGTTTGTCGAGGGGGTGCGCGGCGAGGAGCGGGCCGAGGAGGGCCAGCAGGACCAGGACAAGGCCCGGGGCCAGTCGGCGGATCGTCCGTACGCGGGCCGCCGAGCCCTTCCGCTTCCGGGCCGTGGCGAGGGTGGCGCTCATGCGGGGCTCCCCAGAACTCGGGCGCGAACGAGGTCGGCGGCCAGCAGGACCAGGCTGATCGCGGCGCCCGCGCAGACGACGACGCCCGCGATGAGCGGGGTGTCGCGGGTGGCGACGGCGGTGGCGAGCACGCTGCCGATACCGGGGTAGTTGAACAGGGTCTCCACCACCACGGTGCCGCCCAGGAGCATGCCGGTGGAGGTGGCGAGGCCGGTGGCGATGGCGGGGACGGCGCCGGGCAGGGCATGGCGCCAGATGACGCGGCGCACCGGCAGGCCGTCCAGGTGGGCGGCCTCGACATGGGGTGTGGCGGCCTGGTCGGCGAGCGCGCCGCGCACGATGGTGGTGTTCCATCCGGTCTGCGGAATGACCAGCGCGAGGACCGGCATGATCAGCATGGTCCAGTCGGCCGGTCTGCCGTCGGCCCCGGACACGGTGACGGCGGGCAGCCATCCGGTCCAGAGCGAGAGCAGCACCAACAGGCCGACGGAGACGACGAATTCGGGGACGGCGAACGCCGAGGTGGAGACGTGACCGATCACCCGGTCGGTGAGCCTGCCCGTGCGGGCGGCGGCCCAGCAGCCCAGGGCCAGGGATGCCACGGCCGTCAGGGCGAAGGCGACGGCCGCCAGGAGCAGCGTGTTGGGGAACGGGTCGGCCAGCAGGCGCGTGACCTTCTCGCCGTGGGCGCTGACGCCGAGGTCCCCGGTGAACAGCCCGGTCATCCAGTCCAGGAAGCGTTCCCACACCGGCCGGTCCAGGCCCAGCAGATGACGGCGGGCCGCGAGGTCGGCGGCGCTCTCGCCGCGCTCGGACGTCGCCGTGGCCGCGTCCCCCGGCAGCAGTTCGACGGCCGTGAAGACCAGGGCGAGCAGCACGACCAGCATGAGGACCCGGCGCCCCACGGCCGCGGCGATGCGGCCGAGGAGCGCCAGGGGGCGACGGCGCGCGGTGGCCGCCCCCGCGCCGGCAGGTGTGCCGGCCGGAGCGGTCACCGCGGTGTCCTTGACGCCGCGGTTCAACTCAGCCACGTGTTCTCAAGCTGTACGCGGCCGTACCCGGGAAGCTTCGGCAGTCCCCGTACCTTCGAAGCGGCCAGGTCGACACCGTCGGCCATGCCCCACAGCAGATAGCCGGACCGGTCGTACTCGATCTGCTGAAGCTCCCGCAGGTCCTTGGTGCGGGCCTCCTGGTCCGTGGTGCCGATGACCTTGAGGTACGCGGCGTCGAACTCCTTGTCGCTGAACCCGGCTTCGTTCTGTCCGGCGTCGCTGACCAGGGTCTTGGAGGCGAAGAACACCACGGAGTCGTTGGTGCCCCAGTAGGTGGTGTAGAGGTCGCCCTTCAGCCAGGTCTTGTCGTAGAACGTGCCGGACTCCTGCTTGACGACCTTGATCTTGATGCCGGCCTCGCGGGCCTGGGAGGCGAACAGGGTCGCGGAGTCGGCGAGACCGGCGATGTCCTCGGTCGTCACCAGGTCGTAGGTCTTGGAGAGGTCGAACTTGGCGTCCTTGAGGAGCTGTTCGGCCTTGGCCAGGTCCCGCTTGCGCTGCGGGATGTCCGTGGCGTAGTCGGGATCGCCGGTGCCCATGATGTCGTTGGCGACGTTGCCGTACCCGGACAGCGCCTGCCTGACCATGGCCTCGCGGTCCACCACCAGCCGCATCGCCTCCCGCACCCGGGGGTCGGCGAAGGGGCCGTCGGCGGTCCGCATCACGATGGGCATCGACATGTCGTCGGGGCGGCGTACGACCTGGAGATCCTTGCGGGACTCCGCGGTGCGCGCCGCGACCGGACCGGCGTTGGACGCCACGTCGATCTGTCCGGCGAACAGCGCGTTGGCCATGGCCTGCGGTGTCTCGAACATGGTCACCTCGATCGCGTCGAGGTGGACGGTGCCGCCGTACCACTTGTCGTTGCGTACGAGTCGGGCGTTGCCGTTGCGGTACCAGTCCAGTTTGAACGGGCCGGTCCCGGGCGCCTTCGCGACCGCCTTGTCGGAGGTGTCCTTCTTCATCACGAAGGTCGTCAGCCGGGTCAGCAGGGGAAGTTCGGCGTTGGCGTAGTCGGAGACCAGGACGACGGTGTCCGTGCCGTCCGCGGTGATGTTCTTGGCCTCGACACCGGGCAGGCGGGCGGCGCCGGACGGGGTTTCGCGCAGCCGGCGCAGCGACCACACGACATCGTCCGCGGTGACCGGGGTGCCGTCGTGGAACGTGGCGTTCTCGGCGAGCTTGAAGCGCCAGGTCTTCAGATCCTTCGACGGTTCCCACGAAGCGGCGAGGCGCGGCTTGGTGTTGGGGTCGGCGCCCGGGACGGTGAGGGTGTCGTAGACGAGGGCGAGGACGAGGTAGTCGCTCTCGTTGCCCTGGGTGCCGTGCGGGTCGCGGGTGATGGCGCCCGCCCGGCCGAGCGCGCCGATGCGCAGGGTGCCGCCCTTCTTGGGCTTGCCTCCGTCACCTGCGGAGCCGTTGGCGGTGCCATCGCCGCCCGAGGAGCACGCGGCCAGCAGGGCGGCCGTCCCTATCGCCCCGCCGGCCAACAGCACCTGACGCCTGTTGAAGTCCACGTACGTCCTCGCTCCATGTTTTCGGGCAACCCAGAACTATTTTAGGTTTGCCTATCCTAATGACAATCATTCCTGCAAGGGGGCGCGGGTGTCGGTGCGTGGACGGTCGCGTGCCGCTTCTCACCGGCCGGTCCGGCCTGGCAGATTTCAGCCATCGCAGTCTGATACTAAGGTGTGCCTTACCTAATCTCGGCTGCTAGCGTTCCGGACGCCGCCGGGGGTCGAACCGCCCGCAGCGCCGGGCAACCGGCCCCGCGTGACTGTCGGTTGGCTGCCACCGCCCGTTTGTGTACGGGCGGCGGTGCCCCCTGCCCTCCCGACATGGAACGGACTCCTTCGTCATGAGCACGGCAGCCGCACCTGCCCGCCAGCTCGCCCCCCGTACCGTGGGTGAACTCCGCACCGCGGCCGAGCGGATACTCGAAGAATTCGGTACATCGGCGACATCCCCCGCACTCCTGGAGCGCGTGGCGAAGGCCGCCGACGGCTTCGGTGACGCCCTCCGGCACGACTGCCGGCCCGTCGACACCGAGGACGGCCTGTTCGTGCTCCGGGGTCTGCGGATCGACGCCTCCCTCGGCCCCACACCGGACAGTTGGGCCACCGCAGGGGACAGCGGCGCGCTCTACGACCTCATGCTGCTGCTCCTCGCCACCGTCATGGGCAACCCGATCGCCTGGGAGGGCCAGCAGAACGGCCGCTTCGTCCACAACATCGTCCCGTCGCCCGGACACGAGAGCGAGCAGACCGGCGCCAGCAGCAGCGTGCTCCTCAGCCCGCACACCGAGGACGCCTTCCACCCCGGCCGCGCGCACCTGCTGATGCTCGGCTGCATGCGCAACCACGACCACATCGCCACCACCGCGGCCGGCATCCGCAGGACGGAACTGGCGGACGACGACGTGGAGACCCTGTCCAGGCCCGTGGTGCCGATCCTCCCGGACGACGCCTACGCCGAGGCCCAGGGCTACGCCGAAGCGGAACCCCCCGCCGTCCCCACCCTGTTCGCGGGCGAGGACGGGACGACCCTGCGCTTCGACCCCGCCTACACACCCCTCGACCGGGCCGACGCCACCTACCGCGCGGCCTACCGCCGTCTGGAAGACGAACTCGCACGCGTGTCCGTCTCCGTCAGCCTGACCCCCGGCGAGGTCCTCGTCGTCGACAACGACCTCGTCGTCCACGGCCGCGTCCCCTTCCAGGCCCGCTACGACGGCACCGACCGATGGCTCAAGCGGGTCTCCGTCCGCGTCCCCGGCCGCCGCACCCGCCCTCCCGCCGAGGCCACGGAGCACGGCTACGGTCAGGCCGCGATCGAAGCCCACGCCCGGTGAACCCGGACCGACGCCCCCGAACGGAAGGATCTGAGCAATGACCGACACCCGGAACGACACCCGCACCGGCACGGCGGACGGCGCGGCATCCGCCGCCGACACCCACCTGCGGATCCTCTCCAAGAGCGACCTCGCAGGGATCGACATCACCCTGACCGACGTCGTGGCCACCGTGGAGGGCGCCTACCGCACCCTGCACGCCGGGCAGTCCGACAACCCCCGCAAGCTCACCGTCAAGCCGCGGGACGAGCACTCCGTCGCCTACGCGATGCTGGGCCGGGACGGCTCCCGGGACGTGGTCGCCGTCAAGACCTCGTACAAGCACGGCCTGAACGTCGGCCGGGAGGAACAGCACTACTACACGACTCTGACGCTCTACGACGACTCCACGGGTCTGCCGGTGGCGATGATGGACTGCTCCCGGATCGGCTCCCTGCGCACCCCGGCGGTGTCCGCGCTGCTTGCGCGTGAATGCGCCGTGCCGGGCGCGCGCAGTGCCCTGGTCATCGGTACCGGAACCCAAGGGCGCTTGGCGCTGCCGTTCCTGCTGGAGACGCTGCCCGAACTGGACCGGCTCATGGTCTTCGGCACGCACGCCGACGGTGTCGCCTCGGTGCGTGCACACCTGCACGCCCACCACCCGGACCGTGAGGTGGAGATCGTCACGGACGCGGGGGCCGCGGCGGCGGAAGCCGACGTCGTCGTGGCGACCGCCGGGGGCCACACCCCGGCCGCCGTCGAGTCCGACCGCCTCAAGCCGGGCGCCCTGGCGATCCTGGTCGGCCATGGCCTGGCCCCCTCGACCCTGCACCGCGCCGACCGGGTGATCGCCACCAGCGAGGCCCAGATGAAGGTCACGGGCACGGACATGGCCGACGCCGATGGACAATTCCCCGCCGTCGACAGCGAGTTCCCCGCTGTGCTCGCCGGCGCCGCCGAGGGCCGCCGCTCCGCCGAGGAGAGGATCTTCGCGTACAACAGCGGTCTCGTCGTCACCGACATCGCCCTCGGCCACCGCTTCGCGCAACTCGCCCTCGCCCAGGGCCTGGGCAGTGAGGTGGCGCTGTGGCAGTGACGGACGCGCGTACGACACAGGTGCCGACGCTGCCCGCCCACCCGGACCCCGACACCGAGCGGATACTCGACAGCGGACTCCTGCACGAGCTGTCGTACGCCTTCGGCGGCCCGTTCCACTTCCTGCTGCCGCACCGCTTCGACACCCACCTCGCCGCCTTCCGCGCCGCGCTCGGCGAGGCCGGTGTGGAGGGGCGGGTGTACTACGCGAAGAAGGCGAACAAGGCGGCCCTCTGGACGGAACGTGCCGCCGCACACCAGGCCGGTGTCGACGTCGCCAGTGCGGGGGAGCTGCGCGAAGCCCTCGGCCACGGCGTACGCGGTGAGCACCTCGTGGTCACCGGGCCCGCCAAGAGTGACGAGCTGTTGCGGTTGGCGCTGTCGCAGGGGTGTCTGGTGGCGGTCGACGCCCTTGATGAGCTGGACAGGATCATCGCGTCGGCGTCGGAAGTGTCGTCCTACGTATCGCCCGGCGCCGCGCGACCGGCCCGACTGCTGCTGCGCCGCCTGCCTCCCACGCAACCCCACAGCCGCTTCGGCATGGACGACGGAGAGTTGGAGACCGCCCTGGGCCGGTGCGTGCGCGCGGGCGACGCGGTGCGGATGGAGGGCTTCAGCTTCCATCTGTCCGGCTATGCCACGCAGCCGCGTACCGACCTCGCGGGCGAACTGGTCGAGTGGTGCCTCAAGGCACGGGCCCTCGGCCTGCCGGCCGACCGGATCAGCATCGGCGGAGGCTTCGCCGTCGACTACGCCCCGGCCGAGCGGTGGCAGACCTTCCTCGCCGAGCAGCGCCCCGAGCACTATCACGCGCACAAGACGTTCCGGAGCGGCGACTTCTACCCGTACCACTCGCCGGTCGCGGGAGCGGACGCCCTGCGTACGATCCTGGCGTCCGTCCCCGAGGGCGGGCGGACCGGCCTCGGCGCGCGGCTCAAGGAGACGGGGACGCTGCTGATGCTGGAGCCCGGACGGGCCCTGCTGGCCGGTGCGGGCTCGACCGTCTTCCGTATCCAGGGGCTGAAGGAGCGCGACGGGTACCGCGTCGCCACCGTCGACGGCACCAGCCTGAGCCTGTCCGAGCAGTGGTTCAACAGCGAGTACCTGCCCGACCCGGTCCTGGTGACCCCCACCGGCCGTGCCCACTCCACCGGCACCTCGCCCACGTGCGTCGGGGGAGCCTCCTGTCTGGAGTCGGACATGGTCACCTGGCGCAAGGTTCCGCTGCCGGCCGGTGCCAGGGTCGGCGATCTCCTCGTGTACCCGAACACGGCCGGCTACCAGATGGACTCGAACGAGTCGCCCTTCCACGACCTGCCGCTGCCCCCCAAGGTCGTCATCGACCGGCTGGGCGACCGCCCGCGCTGGCGCCTCGACCGCCGACCCACCGGCTGACCTCCCCCCCCACTCACCCAGGAGTTCGTCCATGAACGCGGCCCTCGCCCGCCCAGCCGTGGTCTCCCAGCTGTCCGACCTCGTCGGCTGCACCCCCCTGCTGGAGCTGGCCCGGTCGGAGACCGGCAGCCGTCTGCTGCTGAAGCTGGAGATGTTCAACCCCACCGGCACCGCGAAGATCCGGATGGCACGCGCGATGATCGATGCCGCGGAGCGCTCCGGCGAGCTGCGGCCCGGCGGTCGCGTCATCGAATCCACCTCGGGCAACACCGGGCTCGGCCTCGCCGTGATCGCCGCCGAACGCGGCTACACCTTCACCGCCGTGGTCGACCAACACGCCGCCGCGGACAAGCTCCGCGCCATGAAGGCCCTGGGTACGGAGCTGGTGTACGTGGTGGACGACGGCACCGAGGAGTTGGCGACAGCGGCCCGTGAGGAACTGGCCGAGGACATGGCGCGCGGCCAGGACAACACCGTCTTCACCGAGCAGCACAACAATCCCGCCAACGGCGTCGGCTACTTCCCCGTGGCCCACGAGCTGAACGCCGCCCTCGACGGAAAGCTCGACGTCCTCGTCGGCGCCGTCGGAACCGGCGGCGGCCTGTGCGGCACCGCCCGCGAACTGCGCACCCTCATACCGGGCGTCTCCACCGTCGGAGTCGAACCCAAGGGTTCCATCGCCTTCGGCGGCCCGGCGCACGACTACTACCAGTCGGGCACCGGCACCCCCGAGGGCGCCGAGATCGGCGCCCTGGTCGACTTCGGCCTGATCGACGAGGGCGTCAAGGTCGGCGATGTCGAGGCGTTCGCGACCTGCCGGGCCGTCGCACGGACCGGACTGCTCATCGGAGGCTCCGCAGGCGGTGTCGTCCACGAGGCGCTGACCCGCCTGCCGTCGCTGCCGCCCGGGACGACTATGGTCGCCCTGATCAATGACGGCGGGGAGAAGTACATGGACACGGTCTTCGACGACGACTGGATGCGGGAGCGCGGCCTCCTCGATCCGGACGCGGAACGGCACATCGACGAACTCCTCACCAAGCTCCGCGGGAACCGATAACCCGATGCCGACCACCCTCCGCGCCACCCTCGGCACCCTCGTCCGTGACAGCCGGGCCCTCGCCACCCTCGCCGTCCCGCTGATCCTCACCCAGCTCGCCCAGGTCGCCCTGACCACCACCGACACCGTGATGATGGGCTTCCTCGGGACGAAGGAGCTGGCCGCGGGCGGCCTGGCCATCGTCATCTTCAACCAGGTACGCACCATGGGCGTCGGCCTGGTCACCTCCGTCGGCAACCAGATCGCCGCCGCCGGAGCCCTCGCCGAGCAGGTACGGGGCGGCGAAGAGGAACGGAGTCGCGAGGAGGTACGCGGCATCGTCCGCGCCAGCATGGCGCTCGCCACCCTCGCGGGCATCGCCGGCGCCGTCCTGATGATCCTGATCGGTCAGGCCCTGCCCTGGCTCGGCCAGGACGCCGAGGTCGCGGACCGCGCCCAGAGCGTGCTCTTCGCTCTCGCTCCGGGCCTGTTGCCCTGCCTCTGGTTCCAGGCGATCCGCCAGTTCACCGTGGGGATGCGGCGGCCTCAGGCCCTGCTCCGGATCACCATCGCCTCCATCGCGGTCAACGCCGGACTCAACTGGGTCCTCATCCACGGCACCTGGGGCCTGCCGGGCCTCGGCCTGACCGGCATCGGCACAGCCACCTCCACCGTCTACCTGCTCTCCTTCCTCGCCCTCTACCTCGCGGCGAAGAAGGACACCACACTGGCCCCCTTGCTGTCCCTGCACCTCGTCAAGGCCGATCCGGCCGTCGTCAAACGGCTGCTGCGGCTGGGCATCCCCATCGCCGCCACCTACGGCTCCGAGGCCGGATTCTTCTCCCTCACCGCGCTGATGGCCGGATCCTTCGGACCCGCCGCGCTGGCCGCGCACACGGCGGTCAACCAACTCGTCTACATCGTCTTCCAGGTCGCCGTCGGCCTCTCGCACGCCGCGTCGATCAATGTCAGCCGCGAACTGGCGCTGGGCCGGTACGACGACGCCCGGCGCATCAAGAACACCGCGCTCGCCTGCGCCGGCGCCGTCATGACCGTCGTAGGCGTCCTCTATCTCACGCTGCCGCGCCTCGTCCTGACGCCCTTCCTGGAGTCCGGCTCGGACGAGGCGCTGACCATCGCGACCCACCTGCTGATCGTGACCGCCTTCCTGCAGTTCTTCGACTGCGCCCAGAACATCGGCGTCGGCCTGCTGCGCGGCCTCGACGACACCAGAAGCGGCTTCCGTATCACCCTCATCGGCTACTGGGCCGTCGGCCTGCCCGCGTCCTGGCTCCTCGCGTACGCGCTGCGCCTCGAAGCCGTCGGCATCTGGCTCGGCCTGCTCACGGGCCTCGCCACCACCGCCGTCCTGCTCCTGCGCCGCTACTCCACATCCCTCACCGCACGAGCCGACGGCCAGATGACCGTCGCGACGGCCTGAACCGGCACGCGGGTCCCGAATGCCAGTCGTGACGGTCCTCGTGCCGGACCGGGCCTCAGCGTCGTGCGTGGCGGATCTTCAGGCGGCCGAAGCCCATGACCCCGGAGATCCGGATCGTCGGCCCGCCGGGACGAAGGCTCGGCCGGGGCCTGTAGCGCGTGTCCTTCCACCCGGTGTGCAGTTCATCGATCTCGACGGTCGCGTCGCGAGGCACCGTGATCTTGGCCCTGCCGGTGCCGACCCGCAACTCGATGTCGACCACCGGGTGCTCGAAGACCGCCCGGGACAGATCCAGGTGCACCCTTCCGAACGCCGACTCGACCTTGAGGGTGCGGGGCACCCGCCACGCGCCGCGCCGCTGGATCCGTCCGCCGGCGGCGGCGATCGTGGACGAGGTGCCCGGGTCCTCCGCCGGCAGCGAGGCCAGCACCGGCACCAGCTCGCCGTGCGTCGTGGCGGTGAGCGCCCCGTGCAGGCGTTCGTCCATCTCCTCGTGCGAGAGGTGCCCTTCGGCGTACGCCTCCTGAAGGCGCCGCACGGCCGCGTCGCGGTCGTCTTCCCTGATCAGCCGCGCCGGGTCTTCCTGCGATGGAGTCACCGTTTCACTCTAATGGCGCCCCCGCGCCTCGGTGAAAGCGCCGCCACACATTCCGGAGCAACCTTTGATTCCACCCGTAGGTCTCCTACGAGTCCGCCCCTCTGCTCTTCGGTGAAAGTGGCACACGATGACGACCTCTCCGCTTGTCCTGCGCGGCCGTGACGGTACGGCTCAACTCGACGGTGGCGCCCTACGACTGGAGCAGGAGGCGATACGGCGTATTCCGCTGGAGGCGGTGGAGGAGATACGCGCGGCGGAGAACGGCCTGACGCTGGAGATCGTGCTCACCACGGTGAGCGGTCCGGCCACCGTGTACCGGCTGCGGTGCCGTAGCGGGCCGGCGGTCGCGGCCTTCGTGGACATGGTCGCGGCCCTGGTGCCCGAGCGGGTGCCGGGCGAGCCGCGGCGGGACGGGGCCGCGCTGGTCCTGACCGAGGCGCGACCGCCCCGCCGAAGACCCGCCTATGGCTTGTGGGCCTTCCTGGGGGTGTGCCTGGCGAGCGGAGGGGTGGCGATCGGGTGGGGGTCCGCCGGGAATGTTCTCTTCTTTTTCCTCGGCTGGTTCCCGCTGTTCATCGGCTATGCGATCAGCGACTCGGTGGGCCGGGACATGTATCTGACGTGGGCTCTGCGACGGTCCGGCCTCACCGTGCTGGCGACTCGGCATCCGTCCAACTACCGGATCTTCCAGTTCACGGACGCCTCGGGCGTCGTCCGCGATTTCCGCGGGCACGCGGACTGGGTGAGCGGCAGCAATCCGCCCCAGGTTCAGGTGCTCTACGATCCTCACCGTTCCGACCGGATGGTCGGCGTGCAGATGCGGGCGAATTGGGTACTGAACTGGCTGTATCTCGTGTTCGGTCTGCCCATCCTCGTACTCGGCCTCGTCGCCGTCCCCGGTCAGTTCGTCCTTGTGCTCTTCAACTGACGGCCGGGCGCCACGTGTTACGAGGCCGGCTTCAGGTAGTTGAGGACGAGTGTGGTGAGTTCGCCGAGGAACTGTTCCTGGGGGATGGGTGGCTGGTCGAGCAGGTAGCGCACCGTGAGGTGTTCGACCGTTCGTACCGAGAGCCATACCGCCGTGTCGAGGGGGATGTCCGGGCGCAGTGCGGGGCGGTGGGTCGTCAGGTAGGCGAAGACCAGTTCACCGATGCGCTGCTCGAAGGCGGTCAGTGTGCGGCCGTCGTCCAGGCGGGTGCCGTGCTCGACGGCCGCGCGCAGGAACGCCGGCTCGACGTCGAGGCCGTCGAACAACGCGATCAGGGTGGCCCGGACTATCACGGGCACGGGTTGGTCGAACCGTCCCGCCATCTCCGTGGTGACCCGGGAGACGAGTGCGTCGCTGTAGCGCTCAAGGACCGCCGAGACGATGGCGTCCTTGTGCGGAAAGTACTGGTACAGCGAGCCGGGGCTGATCCCGGCCGCCGTCGCGATCCGGCTGGTCGACGCACCCTCGTAGCCGTACTCGGTGAGCGTTTCGCGGCCGGCGTCGAGGATGCGTTCCACCATCGCCCGGGAACGTTCCTGGCGCGGTGTCTTACGCGGGGAAGTGCGAGCGGCCGTGGTGCGCGGAGCCTTGCGACGAGGCGACGGCATGGTGTTCAGAATGCGAATTGAACGCGAGTACGAACGGCTGTCAGCATCGGCTCATGGTCGCACAGAAGCCACCGCTGCGTGAGGGGCCGGTCGAGCCAAGTGAGATGACGACCCGCCCGTATCCGCATCCGTCTCCGTATCCCCGACGCTTTCGTGAGACCGAGAGCGTCAACCGCCGCGTCGGTCGGCCGTTACGGCTGATGATCCGTCAAGGTCCCCTCGATCACGCACTGTTGGACACCATCGGCAAGCGGCTGACCGCGCGTGACGAGGTCGGCGCGGCGCTCGCCCGCGCCCTGCGGATCACCGACACCGCGCACCCCGACCGCGTCACCATGAGGCAGTTCCGGCGCGCGCTCGCCGACGGGATCGGCGCGGTGCCCGACCCGCCCCAGCCGTTACGGGACTTCTTCGCCGCCGTCGAACAGGTGCCGGACTGGGTGGACTTCGACCTGGTGAACGAGGGCGGCCGGGCGGCACGGCGATACGGCCGCAACTCCGCCGACGTGCTGCTCCAGTTGGCGCTGATCGGCTCCTACCGGTTCGGCGGGCCGCCGGATCTGCTGGTCGAGACGGGCGGTCTGACCGGCGGCTCCGCCCTGCGCAGGCTCGCCGAGACCCAGCAGTGGGCGATCGCGGTCAGCGGCCATGACGCGCTGCGGCGCCACGGCATCGGCTACCGCCTCACCGTGCACGTCCGCCTCATGCACGCCCTGGTCAACCACCAGGTGGAACACGGCGGACGGTGGGACACCGGCCGTTGGGGGCTGCCGGTGAACCAGTCCGACATGGCCGCCACACTCGGTCTGTTCAGCGCCGTCCAACTGCTGGGTGTCCGCCTGCTCGGTGTGCGTGTCACCCACGCCGAGTCACGGGCGGTCATGCATCTGTGGAAGTACGTCGGCCTGCTGCTCGGCGTCGACGAGGACTGGCTGTGTGACGGCGAACTCCGCCAACACCGCCTCAATTACCACCAGTTGATCAGTCAGAGCTACGGCAGCCCGGCCGGGCCGCCGCTGGCGCGGGCCATCGTGGAGGCGCAGGGTGCCTTGCACTTCACCCACTTCGCCGGGGCGCGCCGGGTCTATGCCCGAGCGAGGCTGCTGAGCATGCTGCGGTACTTCCTGGGGCGCCGCGGTGTCCGCGACCTCGGGTTACCGGTGGCCCTGCCCTGGGCCGTACCGCCCCTGCTGGCCGGAAACATCCTGCGGTACCACGTACTGGGCCGCAGCGAGGCGGGGCGCGCCTATCTGCTGCGGCGGGGCGACCGGTTCACCGGCCGGTACCGGCAGCAGCACTTCGGTGAGCGGACGCCGGATGTCGGGGCGCTTCGGGTGTGAGGCGCCCGACCTCGGCCGGCATCTTCCGTACCTTCGGTACGAGGTGCCGGCCGACGCCGATTCCCCGCCGGTCAGGAATCCGGGCGTTCGACCAGGGCCGGTCCCTGCGGTCCGGTGGCGACGCGCAGCCGGTGGCGCAGTGCGGACAGCGGCAGTTCGGCGTAGTCGTCGGGGACCTCCAACTCGGCGACCTCGCGACCGTCCCCGGGCAGCGGGCGAACGGCGATCCGTCCCTCATCGGAGGGTTCCACCAGGGCGACGATGTGTCCGTCGCTCTCATAGGCCACGTGCAGACGCATGACAGCTCCTCTGTTCCGTTCCTCTGATCCCTACGGAGTTCACTGCGGAGTTCACTGGTCGATGTTGACGGCGCTCACGATGAAGTCGGCGTCGTCGCCCTGGGTGCGGATGAGGAGGTTCCAGCCGTTGTGGGGGGTCGCGCTGATGTCCCAGCGGCTCAGCTCCTGCGTGATGTCGAGGTACGTCGAGGCGCCGCCGAAGCCGGTGTTGCCCACGGCCCACCGGTTGAAGCTGCGCGGCTGGACGACGTCCGTGTCGGTGTAGACGAACCCGAACCACTGCTGGCTGTTCGCGGCCAGGGACATCCGGCCCGAAAAGCGGTGTGTGACGGTTGCCATGACGGTCACCCTTCTCCGTTCCCGGCTTTCCGGACCCTGAAGTTCCGGTACCGGATGGTGCCATGGTGACCCGTGAGGAGCAGGGCGGGCAGGGCGTACGGGGCGGCGCGAGAGGCATCCCGGGACCGGTGTGATCACTCCCCGCGTCCCCCTCGTACGCCGGTCGGCACCGGCCGTCCGGGGGACGGCCTTCTCCATCTGCACCACAGCAGCGTCGCCCGCCGGACTGATGCGGACCGGACTCGCCCTCGCCGCATGGCAGTTGCTCAGTGGCGGTGGCGGGCCGGGCGGCGCCCCGCTGCCCGGGTGATGGCGACGGCTCTCGGGTCGGAGTCGAACGCGTCGCCCGCCACCGTCGTGTTGTCCTTCAGGACCACACCACCGGGTGGATCGCCGGGGTCGGCGTCCCAGACGTTGCCGAGGAAGGTGACGTGTTCCAGGGGTGGCCAGACCGTCAGGACCACCGGAGCGTCGGCGCGGTGCACGGCATTGGCCTCCACGGTGACGTAGGCGGCGCCGTAGTCCGTGTAGAGGCCGAAGTTGTACGGGGTGATCGTGTCCCGTACGACATTTCCCCGGATCAGCGCGCCGTTGGCGTGGGAGTCGCCCTGGGGGCCGGAGACGTAGATGCCGCCGCCGTCGGCGAGTACCCGCATCGTGTCGTGGACCAGGTTGTTCAGGACCTTGGTGCCGCGACCCTCGTAGACCACGATGCCCGCGTGCGGGACGTCGGCGACCTCGTTGTGGGCGATGACGGTGTCCCGCGCACCGGTCACCAGGACCGCGGGGGAGCCCCGGTAGTCGAGGCCGATGTGGTGGATGTGGTTGTTCTCGACGCGGTGGTCGCGCGCACCGTCGCCGATGACCAGGCCGCCACCGGCGATGTCGGTGATCTCGCTGTCGCGGACCGTGTTGCCGGCGCCCGCGCCACGGAACTCCAGGGCGACGGCGCCCAGTCGGACGAAGCGGCAGCCCTCCAGGGTGGTGCGGGAGGTGTCTTCGAAGATCAGGTTGCCGGGCATGCTCGCGTGGTCGCCGGGGACGGTCACCTGACCCTGGCCCTCGGCGAAGGTGACCGTCTCCAGGGCGCCGCCGTCGTAGTAGCCGTTGCCGTGGTAGTGGAGGAAGCCCTGCGGGGTGCTGGGCCGGAGCCAGGTGGCGTCGGCGAAGGTGATCCCCCGGAAGGTGAGGTCGTGGGCGCCCCGGGCGTGCAGCAGTGTCTCCAGTACGGGCGCGGCCACGCCGGCCGGAGGTTCGCCGCCGCGCGGACGGTAGTGGATCACCGGGCCGGCGGTGGCGAAGGTCCCCTCGGTGAGGAACGCCGGGCTGTTCTCCACGGAGGTGGGGGAGTCGACCCCGTACGACTCTCCGGCGCCGGGGCCCTCCCAGGTCAGGACGGAGTGGTACAGGCGGGTGGCCTGCGCGAAGGCCGGATCGGCCATCGTGAGGGTGGTCGCGTGCGCATCGCCGGAGACGGACGCCACCCGGCAGCGGCCCTCGGACCAGGGGTAGGCGCCCCGGTAGACGAACTCGACGTCGCCGTCCCAGCGTTGTGGACCCGTGCCCTCCACGGTGTATCCGCCGGCCGTGCGGCGCAGGGTATGACCGTCGAGCGACAGGGCCGCGCGCTCGACGCGGAGCCCGTCGGCGTAGAGCTGGCGGGGTGCGGGGCCGGGTGCGTCGGCGCGGTGGGTGCCGTCGCCGGACGGGGTCCAGCCGGTGACCTCGCGGCCACCGCTGATCACCACCTTCTCTTGGTACGGGGTGCCGTAGCCGTGGGCCTGGTAGACGGTGCCGGAGTGCGCGGCGGTGAGCAGGAAGGTGTCGGTCAGACGGTGGGTGCCCGCTCTGAGGGTGACCACGGTTCCCGGCCGGGCGGCGTCTCGGGCCCGCTGAAGTGTGGCGAACGGCCGCTCGACGGTGCCCGGTCCCGAGTCGTCGCCCGACGGATCGACGTAGATCATCAAAAGCCCCCTGCCGGTCGGTCGTGTGTACGGCGTACACATCTGGTAGACAACGTACACAGGGAAGGGGCGGTGCGTCATGGCGAATCAGGAACACTCAGATCGCTCGGAACGCAGTACCGAGTTGCTGTGGGGGACCGGGGCGGCGCGGCACGGCCTCACCCTGGAACGCATCGTGCGCTCCGCCGTCGAACTCGCCGACGCCGAAGGGCTGCGCGCGGTGTCTATGCGGCGCCTGGCCGAGCGGGTCGGCTTCACGACGATGGCGCTGTACCGGCATGTGCCGGGGAAGGCCGAGCTGCTGGCCCTGATGCGGGACGCGGTCGTGGGCGAACTCGCCCCGCCGGTCGCGTCCGACGCGGTGGGCCTCGCGGCGGGATGGCGCGCCGACCTGGAGGCGTGGGCCCGCGCCGGGATCGCTCTCCACCGGCGCCACCCCTGGCTGGCGGAGCTGGGTGACGACCGGCATGTGCCGGGCCCGAACGTCATGGCCGACTTCGAGCGCGCGCTGAGCATCGTGGCGCGCACCGGCCTGCCGCCGGCGCAGGTGGTCGCGGCGGTGACGCTGGTCGGCGACTTCGTGGAGGGCGCGGCCCGGCAGTCGGCGGCGACGGCACGCACGGAGCGGCGCACCGGGGTCGGCCACGACGAGTGGTGGGCTCGGCGCGACTCCCTCTTCACCCAACTCGACCACCGGTACCCCACCTTGGTCGGCCTGTACGAGGAGGGCGCCTACGACGCCCCACTCGATCCCTTCGAGTTCGGACTGCAACGGGTGCTGGACGGGGTGGCGGCGATCGCCCCCGACGGTGGCGGCCGTACGCCCGAAGAGGATGGCCGCGCGCCTGACCGTGACGAAACGCGTGACGTTAATGAGGGGTGTGACGTTAAAGCGTGTGAGGTGTGCGGGAAGCCTGTGGACCGAAATTCCGCCGGCCGCCCCCGCACGTACTGCTCCCGCGCCTGCCGCCAGCGCGCCTATCGGCTGCGCGGCGCGGCGGACCATCAGGACGACCAAGGGAACCGGGGGAACCTGCGATGAGCACGGAGGACGACGCGCGGAGCTGGCTCGCCGAGCGCGGTGTTGTCGAAGTCGGTGACGGATGGACCGACGTGGAGGAGCGGCCGGAGCGGCGGCTCACCGCCAACGACGTCGCGCACTCCCGGGCCGGCGAGGTCTTCACCGACGAGCGACTGGACAGGGCGGACCAGGTGCGGTTGGCCTTCGGGCTGCTGGATCTCCTCGACGGCTACTGGGTGACCTGCGTGATCCGGTCCGTGGACCAGGGCTCGGACGGACCCCTGCCCCCGGACCTGCTGTGGGAGGGCTGTCGTCGGCGCCTTGAGGCGGAACGGGACGCTGAACCCGTCACGTACTCGCTGTGGGTCGACTGGTTCGAGGACCACGGCACCGTCGCCACGGCCTTCGCCCAGGTGCTCGGGAACGACATCGACCGCGTCGTGACGGAGGGGTCGGACGCTCAGCTCCGCCGGGCCGGCCGGGTCCTGGCCTGCTCGGGGCCCGTGCCCTGGCCTCTGAAGGAGAAGGTGTACGACACCGCCATACGGCTCCCGGCACTGCACGCGCCGCTGTTCAAGGGCCTGCTGAACAGCTATTACGACGTGTACGGCGACCTGGAGCCGACGGCCGCACTGGCCCTCCTGGTGCGACTGCGACTCCCGGCCGACACCCTCCACCTCACGGAACTCCGCTCCGTGCTCGCCGCCGGGCACCGGAACCACTACCGCTGCCCGCACGCCTGGGACGCGGCGAACACGTGATCCCGTCGCTGGTCAGCGTGGATGTGGGCTGCCATATGGTGGTGCCGTGAGTAGCGAAGCGGTTTCGCCCGAGGACACGGCTGTGCGGTTGATGCGGGCCATGACGCGGTTGCGGGCGCGGCTGCGTACCGAGGCGCCGATCGACGATCTGCCGTGGAACTGGTCGCACCTGACCACGCTGCACCGGATCGTGGCGGACGGCCCGGTGACCGCGACCGAACTCGCCCAGGCCGAGCACGTACGGCGCCAGTCGATGGCGGAAACCCTGGCCGCGCTCCGCTCCGGTGGCCTGGTCAGTACCGCCAAGGACCCGAACGACGGCCGCAAGTCCCTGGTCACCGCGACCCCGGCCGGGCGGGCGCTGGTCGAACGGATCCCGGCGGCGCGGGAAGCATGGCTCGCGGGTGTGATCGGGACCTCGCTCCGGGCCGGTGAGCGCCGCACCCTCGACAAGGCCGCGGAGATCATGAACGCCCTGGCGGACTCCCAGCCGTAGCCGTCACGCGTGGACAGTGGTCGGGACGGTGGCGGCCAGGAGGGCCAGTCGGTCGGCGCTGTCCGTGTCGGGGTCGGGGTGGTGGATGACGAGTACCTGGCCCGCCGTACCGCCGATGCCCAGCCTCTCGCGGTTCAGGCGCAGGTCACCGACCCGGGGGTGGGCGAGGTGCTTGGACGCTCCTTCGCAGGCCACTACGTCATGGCGGGCCCAGAGCCGGCGGAAGCGGGGGCTGGTCAGGGACAACTCGTCGACCAGCTCGGCGTACCGGGGGTCGTCCGTGTCGGTGCCGACGGACTCGCGGAATCCGGCGACCATGCCCGCGGTGGCGTTCCCCCAGTCCGGGTGGAGGGCCTGCTCGGCGGGGTCGAGGAACACGTCCCGCAGGCGGTTGGCGCCCGGCACCAGGCGTGGTGACAGAGCCGTCGCCAAGGAGTTGGCGGCGAGGACGTCGAAGTAGCGGCTCTCGACATGGGCGGGGAGCGGCAGCGTGGTGATGAGTGTGGCGATGCCCGGAGGGACGGTCTCAGTCCGGGGGCGGTGCCGGTGCCGTCGGGGTGTGTCGGCGCCCAGGCGGAGCAGGTGGGCCGTCGCGTCGTCGTCCAGTTGGAAGACGCGGGCCAGGGATACGAGGACCTGTACCGAGGGGTTGCGGTCGCGGCCCTGTTCCAGGCGCAGGTAGTAGTCGGCGCTGATGCCCGCGAGCATCGCGACCTCCTCCCGGCGCAGACCCGGCACCCGCCGCAGCCCCCGCGCGGGGATACCGGCCTGCTCGGGGGTGACCAGCTCGCGGCGGGCGCGCACGTAATCGCCCAGCAGGTTCGGTTCGCCGCTCATCTCCTCACTGTAAGACGCACGCCCGCGTCCGTGTCTGGTCGTGGCTGGTCCTGTCACCCCCAGGATCGCGGGGGCTCTGGCTCCGCCTCCGGCAGGGCGGCAGCGTTGCCGGGGACGGTCGGGGACGGTCGGGGACGGTCGGGGACGGTCGGGGACGGCCGGGGGCGGCGGGTGGCCGACCTGGCCGACTTGGCAGACCGAAGCGATGAGCGAAACCATGACGAGGAGCGCAACCATGTCCACGTATCTCTTGGTCCACGGTGCCTGGCACAGCGGACAGTGCTGGGACCGGGTGGTCCCTTTGCTGGCGTCGGCCGGGCACCAGGTGTTCGCGCCTTCGCTGACCGGCTACGGCGACAAGGCACATCTGCTCAGCCGCGACGTCGGCCTCGACACACATGTCGACGACATCGTCCGGCTGATCACCGGGGAAGACCTCACCGAGGTGGTCCTCGTGGGGCACAGCTACGCCGGGCTGGTCATCTCCTCCGTGGCCAACCAGGTCCCGGACCGGATCGCACGTCTGGTGTATCTCGACGCGATGGTCCCGGAGGACGGCGAGTCCGCGGTCGATGTCCAGCCCATGACCCGGGCCCTCATCGACCACGCCGCACGGTCCGACGCCGACTGGCGGATTCCGCCGCTCCCCGAACTGCCGCCGCCCGCCGGTCTGTTCGGGGTGACAGAACCGGCGGACGTCGCCTGGCTGCGCACGATGCTGTCGGATCAGCCGGCGCTCTGCCTCCAGCAACCTGTCCGACTGGACAACCCGGCCGTGCGGGCGATTCCCCGTACCCACATCCACTGCGTCGCCGGTGTGCCGGAAGGCATCATCCGGCGACCCGTCCCCGCGATCCAGCCCAACGGCACCCCGGCCCAGGTGTGGGAGCTGCCGACCGGCCACGACTGCATGATCACCATGCCGGCCGAGCTGACCGGACTTCTGCTCAAGCTCGGCTGAGGCTCACACCCGGCCGAGGCTCAACCCGGCGAGATCCCCCGTCGTGACGATCTCCGCCTGGCGCGGGAACACCCTCTCCACGAGCACCCGGTGCACCTCCGGATCGGGATCGGCGGTGGCGTCGGCCAGGAGGAACAGGCGGTAGTCCTCATCGGCCGCCTGCCGCAGCGTCGTCAGGACGACGCCACTCGTGGAGAGCCCGGCGAGGACAAGGGTGTCCACGCCCCGCGCCCGCAGTTCCGCCCGCAGATCGGTGTCACTGGCGAAGGCGCTGAACCGTATTTTCCGCACGGTCACATCGTGCTCCCGGATCTCCAGCGACTCGTGCACGGCCGTCCCGGGAGATCCGTCAGCGAGATACCCGGCCGCGGCGACCTCGGAGAACGTCTTGTTGTGCGCGGGCACGGATGCGGCGTCCGCGTCGGCGAGGGCGACGCGCACGAAGACGACATGCGTGCCATGGACCCGCGCCCAGGCCAGTGCCTCGCCCGCGCGGGCCAGTACGCCCTCCGGGTCGGGCACGGCCGCGAGCGCGGCGGGCTGGAAGTCCATCAGCAGCAGCGCGGTCCGGGCCGGGTCGATGGGGGCGAGGGTGTGCGTACCAGTGGTCATGGCGGTGGGTTCGGCTCTCTGTCGATGCGATGCGATGCGATGCGATGCGATGCGATGGGGTGGGGTGGGGTCAGTTCGCGTGCCGCCGGTCGGTCCTCGCCAGGTGGCTGTCGAAGACGGTCATGAGGACGACAAGCGCGGATATCGCGACCAGCACCCACGCGATGACGTGCAGGCCGCCGTCGTCCACGCCGCTGTGGAACGCGGTGCCGGTGATCGCCGCCGAGGCGATGGACCCGACGTAGCCGAAGGTGCGGAGCAGCCCCGACGCGGTGCCGACCGTGGCGGCGGGGGACTCCTGGTAGAGGACGGTCTGGTTGGCGACGGACCCGGTGCCGGAGGTCAGGCCGAACACCACGGTGATGGCGATGATCACCGCGATCGGCGTACCGCTGCTCACGAACAGCACGGCCACCGCCCCGACGAGCAACAGGACCGCACACCCGATCAGCGGCATCCGCACCCCCGCCCGCTTCGACACCGACCGGGCCGTCACGGCGGTCAGTACGCCCATCGGCATCAGGATGAGACCGGCCTCGTACGGAGAGAGTCCGCGGGCGACCTGGAGCCACTGGGTGAGCCCGTACAGGATCACGTACGTACCCATCAGCGTCAGGCCGTTGCGCGCGTAGGTGCGGGTCAGGGCTCCGTTGGAGGCGAGCAGGCGGACGTCCAGGAACGGCTGGGCGGCGCGCAGCTCCCAGGCGACCACTGCGGCGCCGAGTACGGCGGCGGCGGCGAGCCACAGCCAGTTCGGCCGGGGCAGCGAGGAGAGGAAGACCATCAGCGCGGTCAGCGAGCCGCCGAAGCCCACCATGCCGAGCAGGTCGATACGGGAGGCGAGGGCGCGCGGTGAGCCGAAGCGCACGGGGTCCGGGTCCCGCGCTATCCCGGCCAGGGCCAGGACCAGGGCGATCGCGCCGACGGGGAGGTTGATCCAGAACGCCGTCCGCCAGCCCAGCGTGCCCACGAGCAGCCCGCCGATCGCGGGACCGACGGCGACGGTGGCGGCTCCGGTGATGGAGAGTCCGCCGAGCACCGTGCGGGGTGGGGCGTGGTGTCCGGCCTGTTCGGCCCGGCGGCGTATCAGCAGCATCGCCGCCGGATAGCCCGCCGACGTACCCGCGCCGATCAGTACCCGCGCCACGATCAGACCCGTCAGCGACTGGGCCAGCGAACCGACGACCCCGGCCACGAGCACCAGCACGATCCCGGCGACGAAGATCCGCCGGGGCCCGAACTCCTCGGCGAGGCGTCCGGCGGCGGGCTGGGCCAGCGCGCTGGTCAGATAGAGGCTGGAGATCAGGATCGCGGTGTCCCCGACCGGGAGGTGCAGGGCCGCCGCGATGGCGACCAGCGCGGTCGCGATGACGGTGCTGTTGACCGGGTTGAGCGAGGCCCCCAGGTACAGCGGCGCCACGAAGCGCGGGCCGAAGGGATTGCCCTGGGGCGGACCGGCCTCGGGCGCCTGTTCTACCGCCCGCCGCGAGGCATCGGCCGACTTGCGCGTTGCCCGTTTCGGGGCATGGGAGTCACTGGTGAGTGACACTCCTGGCTCCTTCCTCCGGGACCTCTGCCACTTGTGCGGCCTGCCGGGGAGATCCCGGCGGAGATAGGCAGGCTGCCTGACGAATATTAGCAGTTTACCTGCCTATCTCGAACCTCGGGAAACGGCGTAGCGTGGAGTGCAGGGACAGAGGGCCGACGCCGGCTCTCCATCTGTGGCTCTGCGCGACGAAGGTGGCGTACATGAGGCAGCAGCGCGGCGGCGCGAAGGGGAGGCCGGACGACGATCCGTACGAGGAGGCCGCCACGGCCTGCGCGGTGGTCGACCCGCACGGCATCGTGACCGCCTGGAACCAAGGGGCCCGGGAGCTGCTCGGCCACACCGCCGAGCAGGCGGTCGGACGGTCCGGCACGGAGTTCCTTGCCGGACCGCAGTCCGCGGGGCCGCCCCTGCCAGGGGCCACCCGCTGGAACGGCACGCTCATGCTCCGGCACCGGGACGGCAGTGTCGTGCCCGCCCGGGTCCTCGCGCACATGATGGACCCGGAGAAGGCACCGGACAGCGACTGGCTGCTGGTCGGCGCCCTCCCGCAGGCCGAACCCGTACTGCGCCGCGAGTCGGTGGCGACCTGGGAGTTCACCCAGGCCCCGTGCCCCGTCGCGATCTACGACACCCGACTGCGGCTGATCACCGTCAACGACGCCATGGCCGCCGTCATCGGACTGCCCGAGGAGCAGATACGCGGTCTGCGGCTGTCGGAGATCGGCGGCAAACCCCAGAGCATCGACCTGGAACGGGACCTGATGCGCGTCGTGCGCCGGGGCCGGCGTGAGGACGTGGAGCACTTCATGCGGACCGGCGGAGAGGCACGGGAACACGCCTGGTCGGCCCATCTGACACCGCTGATCGACGACAGCGGCACCGTGCGGGGCGTGTGTCTGACCGCCCACGACATCACCGAGCAGGACCTGTCCCGACGGCGCCTGTCGCTCGTCAACGAGGCCAGTGTGCGCATCGGCAGCACCCTCGACATCACCCGTACCGCCGAGGAGCTGGCCAGGGTCTGCGTCCCGGAAATCGCCGACTTCGTCACGGTCGATCTGCTGGACGACCCCTGGACCGAGGCCGGCGCACGCCCCACCGGCGACCTCGTCCTGATCCGCGCCGCCCACCACTCGATCAACGAGGGCTACCCCGAAGCGGCCGTCGAACCCGGCAAGCCCAGCGTCTACGAGCCGTCCTCACCGCACGCCCGCTGCCTCGCGGCCGGCCGGGCACTGATCATCTCGGAGCCCGAGTCCAGCGCCCGGGGATGGCCCCCCAAGGACTCACCGCGCGGCCTGCGCGCCCGTACCTTCGGGCTGCGGTCGGTCATGGCGGTCCCCATCCGGGCGCGCGGGACGACGCTCGGCGTCGCCGTGTTCTACCGCCTGCGCAGCACCGAGCCGCACGTCCCCGACGACCTGCTGCTCGCCGAGGAGATCACCGCGCGGGCCGCCGTGTGCGTCGACAACGCGCGCCGCTTCACCCACGAGCGCGAGACGGCCCTCGCCCTGCAACGCAGCCTGCTGCCGAGGTCGTTGCCGCGACCCGCCGCCATGGAGGCCGCGTCGGCCTACCTGCCCGCCGCGCTGCACGACGGCGTCGGCGGTGACTGGTTCGACGTCATCCCGCTGTCCGGTCTGCGTGTCGCGCTGGTCGTCGGAGACGTGGTCGGCCACGGCATCCAGGCGTCCGCGACCATGGGACGGCTGCGGACCGCCGTGGGCACCCTCGCCGATGTCGACCTGCCGCCGGACGACCTGCTCACCCACCTGGACGACCTGGTGATCCGCCTGTCGCAGGAGACCGACGCGGGCGTCCCCACCGGCGACGTCGGCGCGACCTGCCTCTACGCCGTCTACGATCCCGTCTCCCGCGTCTGCTCGATGGCCAGCGCGGGCCACCCGCCCCCCGCGCTCATGCTGCCCGACGGCACCGTCGCCTTCGTGGACGACCTGGCCCCCGGTCCGCCCCTGGGCGTCGGCGGCCTGCCCTTCGAGGCGGTCGAACGCGAACTGCCCGAGGGCACCCTCCTCGCCCTGTACACGGACGGCCTGGTGGAGAGCCGTACGCGCGACATCGACGAGGGCCGCGCCCACCTGGCCCGCGCACTGAAGGAGGCGCCCGGCGACTCGCTGGACGGCATCTGCCAGTCCGTCCTGCACGACCTGGTGCCCGTCGCGGGCGGCGTACGCGACGACGTGGCCCTGCTGCTGGCCCGCACCCGTGCGCTGGACGCGTCGCGCGTCCGGGACTGGGACATCCCCGCCGACCCCGCCGCGGTCGCCGTCGCACGCAGCGAGGTGGCCGAGCAGCTCGCCCGCTGGGGCGGCGACGACCTGGTGTTCACCACCGAACTCATCGTCAGCGAGCTGGTCACCAACGCCGTACGCCACGGCTCGCCGCCGATCCGGCTCCGGCTCATCCACGACGGCACCCTGATCTGCGAGGTGTCCGACGCGAGCAACACATCACCGCATCTGCGGCGCGCCCGCGCCTACGACGAGGGCGGTCGCGGCCTGCTCCTCGTCGCCCAGATCGCGCAGCGCTGGGGCTGCCGCCACCACATGGTCGGGAAGACGATCTGGGCCGAACAGCCGCTGTTGCCGGGGTGAGCCCTCACCGCGGGTGCTGCCGCTCCCCGTTCCGTGTCCCGGGCCGCGAAGCCGTCCCGGGCTGCGAAGCCGTCAGGTCGAGCAGGAGCATGGCGTCGTGGTCGGGGGTGCCGGGTTCGGCGACGTACACGCCCAGGCGCTGCCCGGGGGTGCCTTCGAGGCCCATGCCCTGGAAGGCGAGGGTCAGCCGGCCGACCTGGGGATGCTGGAAGGTCTTGGTACGCGGCCTGCGGCCCTTGACCTCGTAGCGCTCCCACAGCTTCGCGAAGTCCGGGCTCTTGAGGACGAGTTCGCCCACGAGGTGGGTGAGGTCGGGCGCGTCGGGATCGGTGCCGGCCAGCGCCCGCAGCCGGGCGACGCAGCCGCGGATCTGGTCGTCCCAGTCCACGTACACGTCGCGGGCGGCGGGGTGCAGGAAGAGATAGCGGGCCAGGTTGCGCTGGTGGAGCGGCCAGTCCTCCATGCCCGCGTAGAGCGCGAGGCCGCCTGTGTTCCACGCGAGGAGGTCCATGCCACGGCTCGCGACGTACGCCGGATACGGGCGCAGGGCCTCAAGCAGCAGCTTCGTGTGCGGGCGCACGGTCCGGCTGGGCGCCGCGGGTGGTTCGGGTACGTACCGGGCCGCGCGGAGCGCGAGGTCCCGCAGGTGCTGGTGCTCGGCGTCGTCCAGTTGGAGAGCGCGCGCGAGGGCGTCCACGACCGCCGGGCTCGGCCGGGTCTCCTTGCCGCGCTCCAGACGTGTGTAGTAGTCGATGCTCACCCCGGCGAGCGTGGCCAGCTCCTCACGGCGCAGCCCGGGAGTGCGCCGCACGCCGGGCCCCCGGGTCAGACCGGCCGACTCCGGGCTGGTCTGGGTGCGGCGAGCGCGCAGAAAGAGCCCCAGCTCGGGGCCGCCGCCGGTGCCGTGCTGTTGCTCAGAAGCCATGGCTCCAGTGTCACACCGCTGTGACCTGCGGATCAGCCGCCAGGGGGGCCCTGTCACACCCCCGCTCGCCGCTCCCCGGCAGATCTCGGCCTGCCTGTGGCCGCCGTGCGGGGGCAGGGTGGATACGTGGCCCGATCACCGGGACGCACAGGCGGACGAGAACAGATGGTTCCGCGCAGACGACGGACGAGAGCGGGATGACGGCGATGAAGCACATCAAGTTGGGGGACCTGGAGGTCTCCCGGATCGGCCTCGGTGCGATGGGCATGTCCCACGGCTACACCGGCGCCGGGACGGACGACGCGGAGTCGGTACGCACCGTTCACCGGGCCCTGGAACTGGGCGTCACCTTCCTCGACACCGCCGAGATCTACGGCCCGTACACCAATGAGGAACTGCTCGGCCGGGCCCTCAAGGGCCGCCGTGACGACGTGGTGCTCGCCACGAAGTTCGGCCTGGTCTCGCACGCCGGGGCGGGCCCGTGGAACATCGACAGCAGTCCGGCCAACATCCGTACCGCCGTCGAAGGCTCGCTCAAGCGGCTCGGCACCGACCACATCGACCTGTACTACCAGCACCGCGTCGACCCCGGCACCCCCATCGAGGAGACCGCCGGAGCCGTGGCCGAGCTGGTCGCGGAGGGCAAGGTCCGCCACTTCGGGCTGTCCGAGGCCGGCCCGGAGACCATCCGCCGCGCCCACGCCGTCCACCCCGTGACGGCGGTGCAGTCGGAGTACTCGCTGTTCACACGCGGCCTTCAGGAGCGGGTCCTGCCGGTGCTGCGCGAGCTGAACATCGGCCTGGTGCCCTTCTCGCCGCTGGGCCGTGGTGTCCTCACCGGCACGATCCGCTCCACCGACGGCTTCGCCGACGACGACTTCCGGCGCGGCAACCCGCGCTTCACCGGAGAGAACTTCCGGCGCAACCTGCGCCTCGTGGACGAGGTCGAGGCCGTCGCCGCCGAGGCCGGAGCCACCCCGGCGCAGGTCGCCCTCGCCTGGCTGCTCGCCCAGGGCGACGACATCGCGCCGATCCCCGGTACCAAGCACGTCGCCCGGGTCGAGGAGAACACCGCGGCGGACCGGGTCGAGCTGACCCCCGCACAGATCGAGCGGCTCACCGGCCTTCCCCCGGCCTCCGGTGACACCCACGACGAGGCCGGCATGCGGATGATGGAGCGCTGAGACGATGCGAGCGACCTTGATGTACGGCGCCGGAGACGTGCGCGTCGAGAACGTGCCCGACCCGGTGCTCAAGAACCCCACGGACGCCCTGGTCCGCGTACTGCGCTCCTGCGTCTGCGGCAGCGACCTGTGGCCGTACGCCGCGAAGCCGCCCGTCGAGCACGGGGCGCGGATCGGGCACGAGTTCCTGGGGGTGGTCGAGGACGCAGGTGCGGAGGTGTCCGGATTCTCGCGCGGCGACGTGGTCGTGGCCCCCTTCGTGTGGTCCGACAACACCTGCGACTTCTGCCGGGAAGGGTTGCAGACGTCCTGCCGGCACGGCGGCCAGTGGGGCGCCGGGGATGTCGACGGCGGGCAGGGCGAAGCGGTACGCGTTCCGCAGGCCGACGGCACGCTCGTCAAACTGCCCGTCGGCGAGGACTCACCCCTCCTGGCCTCACTGCTGACGCTCTCCGACGTCTTCCCCACCGGCTACCACTGCGCCGCCACCGCGGGCGTCGGCCCCCGCACCACGGTCACCGTCGTAGGCGACGGCGCGGTCGGGCTCTGCGCCGTGATGTCCGCGAAGCGACTGGGCGCCGAGCGGATCGTCCTCATGGGCCGCCACAAGGACCGCACCGACCTGGGCCGGGACTTCGGCGCCACCGATGTCGTCGCCGAGCGCGGCGAGGAGGGCATCGCCCGCGTCCGGGAGCTGACCGGGGGCGACGGCACACACACCGTCCTGGAGTGTGTCGGCCTCGAACAGGCCCTGGACACCGCGCTGGGAGTCGTCCGCGCCGGAGGCACCGTCTCGCGCGTCGGCGCGCCCCAGTACCAGCACGTGAACATGGGCTTCCGCTCGTTCCTGAGCAACATCACCCTCACCGGAGGTGTCGCCCCGGCACGCGCCTACATCGAGCGGCTGCTGCCGGACGTCCTGGAAGGGACGGTCGAACCCGGCCGGGTCTTCGACCGCACGGTGGGTCTGGACGAGGTGGCGGACGGCTACCGGGCCATGGCCGACCGCACCGCGCTGAAAGTTCTCATCCGGCCCTGAAAGTTCTCATCCAGCCCGGAAGTCCTTGCCTCCGAAGCGAGTGACAATGAAGGAGGAAAGCGGCGCGGGCGACAGGGTCCACACCTTTCCACGCGGTCGGAGGAAGTGACCCGCGATGTTCTACATGCATCACCGTGGCATGCACGTGTGGGGCTGGGTGGCGATGTCGATCAGTGCGGTGCTGTTCTGGGCCCTGCTCATCCTGCTCATCCTCGTCCTGGCGCGCATGCTCAACCGCATCAGCCGCCACACGAACCCCGCCGTCACCCCGGCGCCCGAGAGTCTGCTCGGCGAGCGGTACGCCCGTGGCGAGATCGACGAAGAGGAGTACCGGACCCGGCTCGGCGTACTCCGAGGGCAGAGTGGTGGGGGCGGGGGGAGCGGGGGGAGCGGGGGGAGCGGCGGAGGTGGCTGGGGCGGTCCGAGTGGCCCGGCCGGCCGGAGTCCGGGGCCTCCCGAACAGCCGTGACCGACACACGTTGACCGAGACACGTTGACCGACCGGCGTTGACCGACCGACCGACGTCGGGAGGGCGGACGCGAGGGCGGACGTGAGGGCGGAACGGAATCGTTGTGCCGACCTGCTGCGCGTGTGCGCGATCGGTGCCGTGGTGCTGGGCCACTGGCTGCTGGTCGACGTCACCTACCAGGGCGGCACCCTGTCCGGCCTGGACGCCCTCGACTACGTCGGCTGGGGCCGCTGGCTGACCCTGCTGCTCCAGGTCATGCCCGTCTTCTTCCTGGTCGGCGGTTACGCCAACGCCGTCTCCTGGACGGCCCACCGGGGCCGGGGAGAGGACGGGTGGTCCTGGGTACGCGGCCGGGTGGTGCGGTTGCTGTGGCCGACGGCGCTGTACGTGGCGGTGTGCGCGTGCGCCGCCGCCGTCGCCCAGGGCGCGGGCGCCGACCCCACGACCCTGGCCCGCGCCGGCTGGCTGGTCGCCCTCCACCTGTGGTTCCTGCCCGTCTATGTGCTGCTGATCGCACTGACACCCCTGACGCACGCGGCACATCGGCGGTGGGGCCTGCGGGTGCCCGTGGTCATGGCGCTGGCGGCGGCAGGCGTGGACATCCTCGTACTCGGCCCCCGCCTGCCGCTGATCGGCGCCGCGAACTACCTGCTGGTGTGGGGCTCGATGCACCAATGGGGCTTCGCGTGGCACGACGGCACACTCTCCACCCCCAGGTGGCGGTGCCGTGCCATGGCCGCGACCGGATGTGTGCTGCTGGTCGCGCTGCTGGGCCGGGGCCCCTTCCCCGTCGACATGATCGGCACGGGCACCCGCGTGGACAACACGTCCCCGCCCTCGATCGCCCTCCTCGCGTTCGCCGCGACGCAGACCGGCCTGCTGCTGATGGCCGAGCCCGCCCTGCAACGCCTCCTCACCCGCCCCCGGTTGTGGGCCCGCGTCACTCGCCTCAACAAGGGCGTCATGACCGTCTACCTGTGGCACATGGTCCCGGTGCTCGTGGTGGCCGTCGCCTTCTACCCGACCCATGTGCTGCCCCAGCGGGCCATCGGCACCTCGCAGTGGTGGGTGCAGCGTGTGGTGTGGCTCGCGCTGCTGAGCGTCGTGCTCGTGGTGGTCGTCCGCTGCCTCACCTGGGTGCAACGTCCGCTCCGCCGACTTCCGGTGGGGGTCGGTGCCACCGGGTGGTGGTCCCCGGTACTGCTCCTCTGCGGCCTGGGCGCCTGCGCACCGGCCCTCACCATCCTCGCAGTCAAGGGCTTCGCCCCCGCCGGACACCTCGCCGTACTCCCTCTGTTCCTCCTCGCCACCGGAATCCCGGCCGTGGTGTGCTCGGGCCGGCCACCGGCGGCGCGTACGGGGGGTGGGGGCGCCGGAGACGCCCGGTCGACCACCGGTAGTACGGACACCGGAGCCGCCGGAGCCGCCGGAGCCGGCGGAGGTGTCAGAGGCAGGGCCTGGCGGGGCTGGGGGAACGGGCGGTGGCGTATCGTCCGGAAGTCTCCTGACACGGTGTCGGCCGTTCACCCTGTTCATTAGAATCCCCGTCAGAATTGCAGTAGTTGGGGGCCGACACGTCGTGGACGGGCCCAGTCCTGGGACGGGCCCGAAGGGGGCGCCTTGTGTCGTGGAACGTGCCGGAGATGATCAAGCTCACGATGAATCATCAGATGGAGGTCAAACAGGAACCCGGCCTCGTACGCACCCGAGCGCGGGAGACCACGGCCGTGGTGCGGCGTCCCGCGCGCGGTGAGGCGCGGATGGTTCTGGAGTGCAAGCAGTGCGGCCGGGAAGGTGTCTTCGTCGTCCAGGACCTGGAGACGACGAAGGGTCTTCGGCGCGGCCCGGTGATCCGCTCGCTGATCGCGTCCGTCGTCCTGGTGGGGGTGGTCGTGGCGTTCTGGCTCATCGGGCTCGTCGGCGACAGCATCCTGTTCACGGTTCTCGCGATCCCCGCTTCGCTGCTCCTCCTGCCGATCGGCATAGCCCTGGCGGTCAGTCCCAGCAGCAACATCGGCGTCAAGGCACCGGAGTTCGTCGCGTTCGGCAGCGACACCGCCCGTGAGGGGCTGAGCTATGTCACGCGCAACAAGCGCCGGGGTGAGGGCGTGAGTTGTAGCGGGCGCGCCGAGGCGGCCGGCTGATCCGTCGATTCCATCCGGCGGCGCCGTCAGGCGGTGTCGTCTTCCGACGCCGTGAGACCCACGTACATCGTCCGGTGCAGGGCGGCCACATGCTCATGCGCCAGCCGGGCCGCCTCCCCGCCGTCGTGTGAGGCGAGCGCGGCCCGGATCCGCCGGTGCTCGTCGTTGCTGTCGCGCAGGTAACTCATCGGGTACGGCAGGAAGTACAGGTACAGCTCCTTCGTCACACGCTGGTACATCTCCAGCGCCGACGGCACCCCCGCCGCGCCGACGAGCCCCAGGTGGAACCGCTTGTCGGAGGATGGTGCCGCGCTTTTCGATCTGGGCGGCACCCAAATCCTGCTGGACCTGAGCGATCCCCTGCCGAAGGAAGCCGCCGATACGTGGGTCGAGTTGCACGTCGACCGCGAGAATGTCGCCCTGTACCCGTATCAACTCTGACGGGGCGCGGCCCCGGTCGCTGATTCGGTCTCCGCGGAGTCCGATAGGTAGAGTTCCCAAGAAGTGAGTAAAAACGGCCACCCCCAGGCATGAAGCCACAGGTGGACGCCTGTGATCCCCGCGCACGCGGGGTTGGACCCTCCCGCAGGCCCGGCAGGCTTCCTGGCGTGTAGTGATCCCCGCGCACGCGGGGTTGGACCCGAGACCGACCGGGATGTCCAGCTCATGAAGCTGTGATCCCCGCGCACGCGGGGTTGGACCCCGGCTGGCTGCTTGTTCGTGCGGGGGCGAGGCCCGGGTGGACTCTGTTTCTGGGGATGGCCACATGTTTGTGGGTGTGGTGGATGTGGCCAAAAGCTGGGGACACCTGCCCGGGGGCGGGCGAGTTCCTGGCGGTGATCACTGCGCGGCGCCGTCGTTGCCGTTGATATGTGGGTCGAGTTGTATGTCGAGCGGAAGAGCGTCGCCCTCCACCCCCGGTCGCCGCCGTGGAACCCTCTGGCCCACGCTCGCCCGCCGAGCCCGACTTCCTCGTCGAATGCGGCCAGTAGCCGCCAGATGCCGGCAGGCAGGACGGTGAACGGCACTACATAGGCGGCGAGTTGCATCCATCGGGACTCTCCGGCGACGCGGTCGCAGTGGGATCTTCGGTATGCCGGAGGGGTTGCATGGAGCGCCGTCAGCTCCTGGTCGACCTGCTGTTCGGGGCGGCAGGATCTGGCAGAAGCTGCGGTACTCGGAGACTGCCGGCGCCGCGGTGCCCCGTTCACCCCCGCTCCCTGACTGCAACCGCGAGCCGCGTCGAGGACGTTGACGTTCTTCGGGCCGCCCCATGACCGCTCACCGCCGCCCGCTGCCCAGCAGGGAGTTGTCGCGCCACCGTCACATCGCCAGGCGCGCGGTGCGATGACTGATGTGTTTGCTGAGGCTTTTAGACCTTCCACTGCGTGGCGCCTTTGTGTGATTATCAGGCCGCGCCATCGGCATTTTCCTATGCCGTACATCGGCTTGCCTAAAAGGTATGGAGGGATTCCGCTTGCGAAGAATAAGAGCGCTTGAGACCCGAGGCTCGACATGGCTGACCGCCATGATGTTCTCTGTTCTGTTATCCCTGATGGCCCCTGCGGCTCACGCGCAGGAAGAAGGGGAGCGGGCCGGTAAGTTCACCGTCACGAATCTCGATGGGAGCCCCATCAAGTGGCCCGAGGCTCCGCGAAACCTCAAGGATCGCACCAATCGATCCCAGCAGGAGGCGCCAGGGTCACTCCTGAAGAGGAACAAGTACGTAGAGAAAGTCGAGCAGGGCGACGGCTTCGGACCTCGGATTGCGCAAGCATTCCCTTCCGCGTCGATGACGGACTGCTATAACGCTCCGTACGACGGCAGGACATCTCTCATCCTGAGCCACTGGCAGTGGTGCATGGTGCTTATAGGCAGCTACTCCTCCTACGAAAAGTGCAAGGGGCCGCCGCCTGGTAATGGTTGTGTGGAAATCGGAAGCGTGCAGTTTCGCATGGGCATCATGGGGCAAGGACACCAGGACAAGAATGATCCTGGGGCCCGCAAGGCGCGGTATTGGATGCAACTTGACCAACCTGTTGTCTTCGGCGCTCCACGCCTCACGGACAAGCTGACCTTCACCGGCCTCTGCACTTCGTTTACTGGCGGCGCCTCGTGTACAGGTGCCCCGGGAAACGGTCGAGTCGATACGATCGCGGGGTGGATGGCAGCCGGGCACGTGGACTGGGAGTACACATCCCCCGAAGGGTCTCTCACCGACGAGAAGAAAGCCTACTTTGACTTCTCGATGACGTCGGTGGTGGCTCAGGAATTCTCTGTTCCGGGGATTGTCATAGCCCCCGGCACAACGGGATTTCGCTGTGACTCCGCTTCGTACATGAAATGGCCCGTAGCGCTTCCATCCTACGGATGTGTTTTTGACGGAGTCGCGTCCACGTGGAATTTCCGGGCAACGTCTGACGTTGCCGAGACCGCGAAACACGTATGGACGGCGCAGTTCAAGCCGAATCTGACCAGGCCGCCCAGCGTGGGTGACAAAGAGATTCTCGGTTCAGTTCAGAGCGGGATGCCGCTCGAACGGCTTGCGGGAGCAGCCGGCAGCGAAAACGATGTGCTGCACGGCAAGAACCGCGACAAATCGATTGCAGCCTGTCTGACAAATTTTGGCAAGTCGTACACCAGAGGGCAGACACTCGACTGCGACGAATACCCAATGGCCTCCACCAGACAAGGGGCCTGGACCGGGGACGTAGGAAATGAGAACGGCACAAGCCACTTCTCCGTGAAACCGCTGCCCAAGGACGACAATCAGGCAGCAGGGCGACTACTCAACACCTTCTACCTCGACCAGCGGATCATCAATACAGATGATTTCTATGTAAATGTCCAGGCGGCAGATGGTGGCAAGTATGCTGGCGTCGAAGAGCCGACAGGAATCTCATCTCCGGTCTCGAACCGGTCCTGTGATCTCCGTCAACCGGTTGTATCCGGTGTCAAAACCGACGCCGCACCGGAGAAAACCTTCCTGGACTACGCGAAGACCACACCTGACGGTTGGACCGGTGGAGACTCCACGTTCTCCGTGAAACTCCCGGACGGCCGCACAATCTGGCTTTTCTCAGACACCTTTCTGGGCCCTCTCAACAGCGACGGCACCAGGCCCACGAGCGCACCATTCGTCAACAGCACGATGGTGGTGCAGGACGGTGGTCAACTCACCACACTCCGAGGTGGAACCAAGACGAGGCCGGAAGGTCTCATGAAGCCGGCCGCAGAGAAGCACTGGTACTGGCTGGGTGACGGTCAGCTACACACGGAGGGCGGTACCACCTACCTGCAGGTGATCTTCCAGGAGTACTACAAGTTCGGTCCAGGCTCCTGGGACTTCAGGCACAAAGCGAATTTCGTGGCGACATTCTCGCTTGATGACTTGGGCACGTCACATGGACACGAGCCCCTGTACATCGATCCCGTATCCTCAACATCTGGCGTCGGTTGGGGATCCGCACTCCTGCCATCAAGCCTCAGCGGCGACGGCTACACGTACATCTATGGAGTAGACGACGCTCCGACGAACAAGAAGATGCGCATCGCGCGCGTAAGAGGCACTGATCTCACAGGGGACTGGGAGTACCTCAACCCAGGCCTCGGCGGGTGGATGAAAAACGAAAAGCAGGCAACCAACGTCTACACCGGAATAGCCAACGAATACAGCGTAACGCCCTGGTACGGCGGATTCATGGTGGTCAGCCAGTCAAGCAGGGAAGCCTTCAGCGGAGAGATCAAAGCGGCGGTATCGTGCTCCCCGCACGGGCCCTTCCAGCTTGAGACCGATGTCTACCGCATGCCTGAACCGGGTCCATGGGGAAGTTACGCGGGCAAAACGGCAGGGACCGTCATCAGCTACAACGCACACGTTCACAACTCCATGCTGAACGGTGGGGCGGGCTCCTACACCCTCTCGTACAACGTGAACAGCATGGACAGCCGAGTGGAATCCGGTGCTGATCATTACCGCGATCCAGGAATCTACAAGCCGCGGTTCGTCGCATTCAAAATGACCCCGACTGGTGGGACCCTGAGGTCTGCTGCCGGGAAGGCTGACTAGCTCGATGGCCTGCCAGTTGACCCCAACTTCGGGTCAACTGGCAGGCCACATCTGGATAATCCAGATCTCCAGAGGGTCCTCATGAGGACCTTGGGGAGGGAACGGGTCGAGTGACAGTGCCGCTTCGAGATGATCCCGGCCTCGACACATGACCCGAATGTGGTACGGCCCAGGCCGTACCGCAACCGTCCCATATGAAACGCCACCCAGGTCGACAACTGTGAAACTCTCCGCCAAGGGGGCACAGAAGGCACGCTCGTAATCCCAAGAGGCGTGGGGTTTTGACGCGGGGCCATCCCAAACCTCCAGGCGGACCAGTGGGTAGAAATCGTTGTCGCTGGAACTCAGCGCCAGACCATCACCCGGGATCTGCACAACGTCGTCGTCTTCCGGTACTTCCTCGAAGAAGATGGGGCCGACCTGAATGGTCCGGTACGAAACGCGCGGGCGAACGTCAGCGAAATCGACTACCTTGGGCACGTACCCTCCTGGGGCAACCATCCGGACGCGGTCAACTCATTCGACAGACGAGTTCTAGCCCCTGAGCTGTTCCCAGGCCATTTGCGAGTGCAGCATGAGTGCCGAGGACGGTGCCAACACTATCCACCTCGGCTCCCGAGGCCGTCGCCTGACCTGAGGCCGGCAGGCCCATACACGCCGATGTTGAAGCTCTGCTTCGGATAGTCCCCGCCGAGCACTGTGGGGGAGGGAGAGCGGTGCGCCGGGCATCTCCGCCGGCCCGGAGGCCGTACTTCCGCGGGAAACCGGCTGCAACGCCAACGAAATGGGGTGGCCCATGACGGACGCTGATCCGGACAAGTGGCCGGTCGTGGCATGGCGTCGTCACGCGGGGGCGAACTTGGCCGTTCTCGGTCGCTGTTCCAGCCGTGCTGGCTGCCTGTTCGCGCGGGGCCGTGGCCCGGGGCACTCTGTTTCCAGAAATGGCCACATGTTTGTGGGTGTGGTGGATGTGGCCAAAAGTTGGGGACACATGCCCGGGGGCGAGCGGGTTTTGGTGGCGATCACTGCGCGGCGCAGTCGTTGCCAACGTCTCCCTCGACTCCTACCAATTCTGATTGGGCGCGGACTCGGACGCCGAGGCGGAACCCCCCAGGCGCCGAGTGACCCGCTGGTACCGTCTCCGCATCTCGGGCGCGCATCATCGCGTCCGACGGTTGACCGATGGGCAGGACGACCAATCAAGGAGTCCGATATGTCGAGTTCCCAAGAAGTAAGTAAAAACGGCCACCCCCAGGCATAAACTCGCAGGTGAGCGCCTGTGATCCCCGCGCACGCGGGGTTGGACCCTCTCCTTTTCCCTCTAGCCAGGGAAGTGCAAAGTGATCCCCGCGCACGCGGGGTTGGACCCCGGCCTCCGGCGCGGAGATCGGGCACGAAGGCGTGATCCTCGCGTACGCAGGGTTGGACCCTCCGTCTCCATCGGTGGGTGGAAGCGGATCGGGTGATCCCCGCGCGTGCGGGGGTTGGGCCCCGGCTGGCCGCCTGTATCGGGCCGGGGGCTGGGTGGGGTTTGTTTTCGGGGCCGGTGTTTGTGGGTGTCGGGGATGTGGCTGGAAGGTGGGGGCACTTGCTGGGGGTGGGGGGCTTTTGGTGGTGGTTGTTGTGTGGCGCCTTCGGGTCGCCGAGTTCCCGGGTGTTTGGGTAACCCGGCTTGTTGGAAGCGGAGTTGTTGTGCTGGGTGTGCTTGGGGCGTGGTTCCTTGTTGGGGGTGGGTTGGGTACTGTCAACGGTCGGTTACTTAGCGTTGACAGTGGGGGGCGGTTGGGGATGGGTAGTGGCGCGGGGGACGGGGGCGAGTCGGGGACGGCGTCTTCGTTTTCGGGTGGGGCGGCGCATGCCGTGGTGCAGGGGCGGGACTTCAGTGGGGGCGTGCATTTTCATGGCGCCCAGACACCCGTAGGCGTGCCTCAGCAACTCCCGGGGAATGTGCGGGGGTTCGTGAATCGGGCCGTGGATCTTGAGCATCTTGATGCGGCGCTGGGCGAGGACGGTGTTCTGGTCATTGCCGGGACGGCGGGGGTTGGGAAGACGTCTCTTGCCGTGCACTGGGCTCATCGTTCGAAGGGGCATTTTCCGGACGGGCAGTTGTACGTGAATCTGCGCGGCTACGATCCCGGCGCGCCCCTTACCGCCGCCCTGGCCCTGGAACGTTTCCTGGTGGCCCTGGGTGTGCCGGCTGCCGCGATCCCGACCGATGTGGAGGCCCGCGCTGCGCTCTACCGCACCCTCCTCGCCGACCGGAACATGCTCGTCGTGCTCGACAATGCGGCGGGTGTCGGGCAGGTGCGGCCGTTGCTGCCTGGTACCGGGCGGTGTCTGACGTTGATCACCAGCCGTAGCCGTCTGTCGGGGCTGGTGGCGCGGGATGGGGCGCGGCGGGTGACGCTGGAGGTGTTCGAGGAGTCGGCGGCCGTCCGGCTGCTGCACGAGACGACCGGGGGCTACCGGACCGACGACGACCAGGACGTCGCGGAACTGGCCCGCCTGTGCGCCCGCCTGCCGCTGGCGTTACGCGTTGCGGCGGAGCGCGCCGCCGCCCGTCCCCGCGTGCCTCTCAGCATGCTTATCGACGACCTCCGTGACGAATCCTCCCTGTGGGACGCACTGTCCTCGGATGACGATGACGAGGCCGACGCGGTACGTACCGTGTTCGCCTGGTCCTATCGGGCTCTGCCCGCCGACGCCGCCCGCCTCTTCCGGCTTCTCGGCCTGCATCCGGGCCCGGACTTCTCCGCCCACGCCGCCGCCGTGATCGCCGCGATCCCCACCGGCCAGGCCCGCCGCCAGCTCGATGTTCTGGTCGGCGTCCACCTGCTGGAACAGATCGGCCCCGACCGCTACCAGTTCCACGACCTCCTCCGCGCCTACGCCATCGACCAGACCCAACGCCTCGACCCACCGGACGACCGACACACCACGGTGCGGCGGATCTTGAGCTGGTATCTGCACACCGCCGATGCGATCGCCGCAGCCAACCCCCGTCGCGGTAATCCACGCATCCCGCTTGGATCTCCGGCTGATGATGTGCGACCGCTGGAGTTCGCCACATACCCGGAGGCGGTGGACTGGTTCAGGGCTGAGCAGAACAACTTCCTCGCAGTCCAACGAGCCATGATCGCGGCGGGCTTCGACGGTATGGCCTGGCAACTTCCGGCTGTGCTGCGATACGTCTATGCGAGTAACAACCTCTTCGAGGACTGGTTTACCACCGGCCACCTCGGGCTTGAAGCCGCCCGCCGCTGCGATGACCAGGGAGGGGAGGCGGCGCTCCACACAGTTCTGGGCATGTTCTGCCGCCAGTCCCACCGGTTGACCGAGGCCGCCGAGCACTATGAGGCCGCACTTCAGATCCATCGGCAGGCCGGTGACCGTTACAGCGAAGCGTGGGTCTTGAACTTGCTGGGCACCGTGTACTTCGGCGGCCACCAGGTCATGGAGGCGTACGCGCATTTCAAGGAGAGCGTCGACCTGTGCCGTGAGATGGGCTATGCCGAACTGATTGCTGATCCGACAGCGAACCTGTGTGGGATGAGCCGTCAGCTTGGTCAGTTGGCCGAGGCCCTTGAGCTGGGCAATCGGGCGCGCTCGATGCACCAAGAGGCAGGTGATCGGCACGGAGAAGTGAACGTGCTCGTGCATCTGTGTGAAACGCATCTTGACCTGGGGGAGTTGGATCCGGCCGCCTCATTGGCCGAAGAGGCCCTCTCTATCGGTCGGGAGTTCGACAACCGGGTCTTGGAAGGGGTGGCCCTGATCCGCTGCGGCAGGATTCAACTCGCTCGCGGTGAGATCGATGAAGCTCTGGTCTCCTACCACCGTTCAGCGACCATCCATCGCCGTATCGGGGACCGTGGTCGCGAGGCCGAGGCGCTGGACGGTACCGGGGTTGCCTATCAGGCATTGGGGCGGGGAGAGGAGGCCGTGGCCTTTCACCGTCAGGCGGTTGCGATCCATCGCGACCTGGGGGACCGCTGGAAATCGGCGGTGGCCCTGGACCATCTCGCCACCGCACTGCGGGAGGCCGGCGCCGACGAGCAGGCGCGCGCGTCGTGGCACGAAGCCCTGCCGTTGTTGGCCGAGTTCGATGACCCCGAGACGGTCACGTTACGAACGTCCATTGAGACGGCATTGTCCGGGCTGGGAGAGACCCCTGGGTGATTCAACTGAACCCCTACGGCCAAGGACAACGGTCGCCACGAGGCCCTGGCGGGCCTCCCAACTGGGGTGTGGCGGGACCGTTACGGTCAGATGTTGAACTCCCCGGCCTTGAGGCCCGATACGAAGGTGGCGAACGTGTCCGCCGGGAACTCCAGGACCGGACCGTTCAGGTTCTTGGAGTCACGGACGGGAACCACGCCCTGGGAGATGGCGAGGTTGGCGGCCAACTCGACGCAACTGCCACCGTTGTTGGTGTACGAGGACTTGAACCAGTGGGGGGATTGGGTCGTCACGGTTTGCCCCTTCGGTCAGAGGGTGTCGAACTCTCCCGCCTTGATGCCCGATATGAAGGAGGTGAACGCCCCGGCGGGTATGTTCAGTACTGGACCGCTCGGGCTCTTCGAATCTCGGACGGAGGCTATGCCGGTTGCGGATGCCTGTGCAGGGGTCCACTCGACGCAGGACCCGCCATTCTCAACGCTGTGAGAGGACTTGACCCACCGCAGGGGCGGAGAGCTGGTCGTGGTCATCACAGAGTGCCCCTTCGTAGCTCTTCGACCATGGCGACAGACTCCGCCTGGGATGCTGCCTCGATCTGTAGCTGATGGTAGTTCCTCATCAGCGGCACTACGGATGACAGCTCACGGTCTAGGTGGCCCTGCGTCTGTGACTCGACGTAGGACATCAGGGACCGGTCCGACAGTGTCAGAAGGTGTACCAGCCGGATGAAGGGCTTCCGTCCTCCCATGGCGAACGGAGCAATTTGGAATGCCGTGTTCGGCTCCTTGGCGAACTCGATCAGCCGCGCGAACTGGCCCGCCATGATGCCGGGTCCCCCGATGGGTCGACGGATGCAACTCTCGTCCAGTACCGCGAAGATGATGGGCGGCGGCGTCCGAACAAGTGCTGCTTGCCGTGCTATCAGGAAGTCAACTCGTTCAGCCGCTTGTTCGGGCGTGATGTCACCCCGCTGCACTGCGTAATCCGTCAACGCTCGCGCGTACTCGCGCGTCTGGAGCGGTCCGGGAATCACGCCCGATTCGAACAACCGGATCTCTGCCGCACGCCCCTCGTACTCGACGTACTCCGGGAAGCCCTCCAGCAAGCTGCCGTGCTGCATCTCCCGCCACTGGCGTTCGAACGTATCGACTGTGCCAGCCAAGCCGAAGGCCACGTCAGCAGCTTTCGCGAAGCGTAAAGATGGCATCTTGCGAGCAGTTTCAACCCCAGAAATATGCCCACTGGAAATGCCCATGTGAGTGGAGAGGTCGTCTTGCTTCCAGCCGCGCGCCTCGCGTGAGCTGCGTAGACGTGCGCCGAACGCTGCCTGGGCGCTGCTCTCTGGGTCCAGCTCCTTGCGGTTCACCCATCACCACCAACTTATCTTGCTGCCAAGCCACGTTGATCAGGTTCCGACTGTAGGTCAGCCTAAATCCTCCCGGTAGTGAATCCGCTACGGAGAGGAGTTGCGGTGTCCGAAAAGAACCTTCCGGCGCCCGGCACGCTCATGGTTGACGCGCAGAACCGGATCGGTGAGTTCCGGGGTGAGTGGTGCGGACTATGGTCTCTGCGCCCTGTAACTGGCGGTAGGGAATGGTCCGTCGACCC
>NZ_JBIVUQ010000027.1:0-97579 GCF_044757265.1 Streptomyces sp. NPDC091292
CAGGGAGCGGCCACCCCCATCAGGTGTGCGCCCCGGGCAGACGCCCGCGCACTCCCACGCCTTGATCGGCTACACCACGACAAGGGACACGATCCAAGTCGGCTGCGGCATGCGGAACTTGCCCGTACCGCTCGCGCTGACGCGACCGGCCCACACCCCCCGTTGAATTCCCTGCCGAACGGAGACAGGCGCACATGAACAGCACTGCGGACCGCATCGCGGCACCTTCGGCACCCCGACCGTTCATGGTGCCGGCGTCGGGAAGGAAGCTTCCTGAGTTGTTGCTTGAGGGCGTGGTCCTTCACCCCCGCCGCGGACTCATCACGTGCGACGCCCCCGGGCCCACGGGACGGTCGTGATGAACGCCCACCTCGAACTCCGGTACTTCCAGGCCGTCTTCGCGGCTGACAACTCTCTCCTCGCGGATGTCCGCCGCCAGATCGTCGGCCAACTCACCAAGTGGGACTGTCCCGAGGTGGTGGACGCCGCAGTTCTGGCCACGCACGAGATCATCGCCAACGCCGTGCAGCATGGCTGCCGTCACGGCGACGACACCATCACGCTCAGCCTGGAGTGCTCTTCCCACCGCCTCCGGGTCTCCGTGGAAGACCCTTCTCCCACCCTGCCGCGTGAACGCACCACCTCCGGCGTCGACGAGTCCGGACGCGGTCTTCAGATCGTTGATGCCATCGCGGCGCAGTGGGGCAGCGAACCTCTCGACAACGGTGCGGGGAAGACCGTGTGGTTCACCCTCTCCCTGGACGGCTCACCGTAACCACGTCAGACCTCACGGTCGCGCCCCCTTCTCGGCGGCTGCATGCGTGTGGTGCCGGTCGGCGCACCAGTTCGCCCCGTCAACAACCACTGCCGACTCCCATGGCGGCCGTTCGGGACCTCGGGCCGCATCCACTCACCCACTACCGCCTCCCCTACAGGAACTGGAGCAGTCCGTCATGAACCTTCCCCTTCTCGATCCGGACGAGTACCCGGCGCCGATCGCCGTGATCACCGGTGGCTGGTCGAGCGAGCGCGAGCGTTCCCTGGTGTCCGGGCATGCCGTTCTCGAATCGCTGGACCGGCAGAACGTCAAAGCGAAGGCGATCGACCTCGACGTTCGTGCGGCACTGGCCGAGGGCTTGAGCGAGGTGCACATAGCGTTCCTCGCGATTGCCGGGCGGGGCGCGGAGGACGGCCGGCTGCAAGGCGCGCTGGAGACCTTGGGCATCGACTACACGGGATCCGGGGTGCTCTCCTCTGCCCTTGCTATGAACAAGCCGGTCGCGAAGGCCATCGTCCAGGCGGCGGGTGTCCGTGTGCCTGCGGGGTCGGTGGTAGACCCCACGCGCGGAGCACAGTTCGAAGCCGACCGGCTCGCGTGGCTCCTCGGGTTTCCCGTGATCGTCAAGCCCACCAATGAGGGCGGATCGATCGGTCTGACCGTCGCGCGCGATGTCACCCGGCTGGCCATGACGATCAACGTCGCCACTCCTTCAAGGGATCTGATGGTCGAGGAGTTCTGCCCCGGCCGGTCGGTGAGCGTGGGTGTCCTGGAGTACCCCGACGGCTCACTCCGCGTATTTCCGCCCCTGGAGGTGGACACGTCGGGAGAGATCTACTCGTACGAAACGAAACGGCGCTCGGGCGGCGTCACGTACCACTGCCCCGCTCGCCTCACTCTTCCGCTGGTGCAGTCCCTCGCCAGGCAGGCGGCCCTCGCGCACCGTGCCCTGCACTGCCACAGCGTCTCCCGGCACGACTTCGTCGTCACCGAGGACTCCGGCGTGTTCTGGCTGGAGGCCAACACCCTGCCGGGACTGTCTCCGGACGGAAACCTGGCCCGGATGGCGGCAGCGGCCGGCGTCACCTACGACCAGCTCGTCGCCCACATCGCCCGCGGCGCTCACACCGACCGCCGCGCCCGGCCGTGACCGGGGAGATCACTCAACCATGTCGATGACCAGTCAGGACGTCCTGTCCGCCGCCCGCGAGCTGGACGGCACCGCCATCTGCACACCGCTGCTGTCCTCTCCCCACATGGACTCGCTGCTCGGCCGCAGTGTCGTGATCAAGGCCGAATCCCTTCAACTATCGGGCTCCTTCAAGCTGCGCGGCGCGTTCACCGCCCTCGCCCGTCTGTCCCCCCGCGCGCGACGGCGCGGCGTCATCGCCGCGTCCAGCGGCAACCACGGCCACGCCCTGGCCCTCGCGGGGACACACTTCGACACCCCAGTCACCGTGGTGGTCCCGCACGACGCACCATCGGTGAAACTCCGAGCGATCCGGGAACTCGGCGCACGGGTGATCACCTACCACCGGCGTCGCCAGCACCGGGACGCCATCGTGGACGAATGGGCCCAGCGCGAACAGCTAACGGTCGTGCCGTCCGCCGACTCAGAGGCAGTGGTCGCGGGGGCAGGAACCGCAGCCTGGGAGTTGCTCCAGCAGGCACCCGAACTGACCGCGATCCTCGTACCGGTCGGCGGAGGTGGTCTGGCCGCCGGCACAGCCCTGGCCGCGCACACCCACGACACCCGCATCCGTGTGATCGGCGTCGAGCCGAGCGCCGCCGACGACACCTGCCGCTCCCTGCACGCCGGACGGCGCGTGTGTATCGCCCCGCCCGTCACCATCGCCGACGGTCTGGGACACATCATGCCCGCCCCGATTCCGTGGGAGATCAACCAACGGTTGCTGCACCGCGTGGTAACCGTCTCCGAGCAGGACATCGTCCGCGCCATGGCATTGCTGTGGCGGCACTACAGCAGTCGCGCCGAGGCATCAGGAGCGACCGCGTTCGCCGGGCTCCTGGCCTGTGCCGACCGGCTGCCGCCAGGGCCGGTGGGCGTGATCCTCTCCGGGGGAAACGTCGACTGGCCGACCTACCGCACGCTTCTGACCTCCGCCTTCGACCGAACGGAGCACAAACCCCATGCCCCCTCCGCCTTGCTGCGCTGATCCTCGTACCGACCAGCCGTATCCGCCGCACGATCCTGTTCCGGTCGTCACGCAGTACGCGTCCCCCGAGCTGATCGGGGACATCGCCTACGGCGGGCACGATGCCGCAGACGACCCGCGCTGGCGGGAGTCCGCGGCACCGACCCACAACGCGTACCGCAGGTGGTGCCGACACATCTGCGGCATGGCATGCCTGCGCATGATCCTCCTGCACCGCGACGCCGGTACGGCCCCGAACCTCTTCCAACTCCTCTCCGGCGCCCGCGCGTTCGGCGCCTACACGCGGGACACGGACGGCATCCACGGCATGTTCTACGACCCGTTCGCCGCCTACGCCTACGAGACACACGACCTGGACGCGACCGTGCACCGCGAGATGCGCATGGACGAACTCCTCGGACTACTGGCGGCGGGGCACATGGTCATGGCGTCGGTCTCCAAGGAGATCCGCCGGCCACACCTCACACCTCCACGCCGAGGTGGTCACCTGATCCTGGCCACCGGACTCGACGACGGGCACATCCTCTTCCGCAACCCGTCCGGCCACACCCCGGACACCACGGCCGCCGCCCTGCCGACCGAACGCTTCGCAACGTTCTTCGCGGGCCGCGGTATCTCGATCGACGTATCCCCGACTGGACGACAGCGCCCTGCGCCCCACGCGCGGACCCGGCAGGTAACGTCCTGAACCATCCCCCGACCTGGAAGAAGCCGCCCATGCTGCCCCTGGCCCTCGCCGACATCGCCCGCATCGTGCACGGCGAACTCCACGACGTGCCCAACCCCTCCGCACGCGTCAGCGCACCCCTGGTCTTCGACAGCCGCCAGGCCGAGACCGGCTCCCTGTTCCTGGCGCTGACGGGCGAACACACCGACGGACACGCCCATGCCCAGGGCGCCGTCGAGCGAGGCGCCGTCGCCGCGCTCACCACCCGGCCCGTCGGCGTCCCCGCCATCGTCGTCCCGCACGTCCTGGACGCGGCCGGCCTGATCGCCCAGCACGTCATCGCCGACCTGACCGCCACGGTCATCGCGGTCACCGGCTCGGCGGGCAAGACCTCCACGAAGGACCTCATCGCCCACCTGCTCACCGCCGCCGGACCCACCGTCGCCACCGCGCAGAGCTACAACAACGAGATCGGTCTGCCGGTCACCGCGTCCCGCGCCGACGCCGATACGCGGTTCCTCGTACTGGAAATGGGTGCCCGTCACATCGGCGACATCGCCTCGCTCGCCCGGCTCGCACCGCCCCAGGTCAGCGTCGTCCTCAACGTCGGCAGCGCCCACGTCGGCGAGTTCGGCGGCAAGGAGCAGATCGCCAGGGCCAAGGGAGAACTCGTCGAAGCCCTGCCCGCCTCCGGACTCGCCGTCCTGAACGCGGATGATGTGCTGGTGCGCGCGATGGCCGACCGCACCACGGCCCGGGTCATCACCTTCGGCCTCCACCCGGACGCCACGATCCGCGCCGAGAACGTACACATCGACGCCGACGGCCGACCACGCTTCGACCTCGTCACCCCCGAAGGCCGCGCCCGGGTCGCGATGCGGATGCTCGGCGAGCACCAGGTCTCCAACGCCCTCGCCGCTGCCGCCGTGGCCCGGGAAGCCGGCCTGCCCGTCGACCGGATCGCCGAACTGCTGGGTGAAGCCACCGTCCAGTCCCGCTGGCGGATGGAGGTCACCACGCGCCCCGACGAGGTGACCGTCGTCAACGACTCCTACAACGCCAACCCCGACGCCATGCGGGTCTCCCTGCGCGCGGTGGCCTCGATGGGAGGCGGCAAGGACCGGCGTACCATCGCCGTCCTCGGCGAGATGCGGGAACTCGGCGACGAGTCGCGCACCGCCCACGAACAGGTCGGCACCGCCGCCGGAACCCTCGGCTACGACCACGTCATCTCGATCGGGGGAACCGAAGCACAGTGGATGGCCGAAGCAGCACGGGCAGCGGGGGCGGGCACCGCCCATCACGTCCCGGACCAGGACGCCGCACAGCTCCTGCTCGACGGACTGCTGCGCCCGGGGGACATCGTGCTCTTCAAAGCCAGCCGCGGTGTCGGACTCGAAGCCCTCGTCCAGAAGGTCCTCGAATCCGACACCGCGGCGACCACTCAGGGCGTCCTGGCCGCCGACTAGACGCTCCTCAACCGCGAACCCAGGGCGATGTTCATGGCCTGCCGAACCACCTCGGCAGGCTCGCCGCCCGGCCCCATCGCCAGCAGGACATCACCCGGCCGAAGCACGGCGGCCACCCGCCCCGCCGTCCGCTCCACACCACCCACCGGGCAGGCCACATGCCCGTACCGGGACCGCACCGCGCCGGCCAACTGCTCGCTGCACACACCGAACAACGGCTCCGGCAGCACCAGATCACGGATCTCAAGGAGAAGGACCTGGTCCGCCCCGGCCAGCGCTCGGGCAAACTCCACCTCCATCAGCGCGACCCTGGCGTACCCGGAAGGCTGGAAGACGAGCACCACGCGGCCGTCGGGGCCCGCCACCTCCCGGGCGGCTGTGATGTCGGCGGTGACGGCGGTGGGGTGATGCGCGTACGAGGACAGGGAACGCACCCCGAGCACGTCACCGAGAGGGCCGAGCCGGCCGTCGACACCGTCGAACTCCTCCAGGCCCGGGGCCAAGTGCTCGGTGTCGAAGCCAAGTACGGCCCCCGCGGCCAGCGCCACGGCAGCGTTGTGCCCGTTGTGCCGCCCCGGCATGTTCACCTCGAAGGCGTAGGTGACCTGCTCCGGGGTTCGCACGCACACCCTGCTGGACATCCCGTCCCGGCTCAGGTCGATGCCGAGGATCCGCCAGTCGGCGTCCTCCGCTTCCCCGACAGTCACCACACGCAGACCGGCACGACGGGTGGCCACGGCACTGGCGACACTCCGGGCGCCATCGTCGTCTGCCGAACACACCAACGTCCCGCCCTCGGCGATCGACAGGGCGAACCGCGTGAACGCCTCAACGGCATCCGCGAGTTCCGGATATGCCTCGGGGTGATCGTTGTCGACGTTGAGCACGACCCCCACACGCGGGCTGTACCGGGTGAAACTGCCGTCGGACTCGTCGGCCTCGGCGACGAACACCCCGCTGCCCGCACGGGCCCCGCTCAACGGAACGCCCACGTCGCCACCGATCACGTGCGACGGGTCCCCTCCCGCCTCCCACAGCACACGCGACAGCATCGCCGACGTCGTCGTCTTCCCGTGCGTCCCCGCCACGGCCACCGCGACCTTGTCCTCCATCAGCACCGCGAGCAGATCGGAGCGGTGTGCCAGCGGAACACCGGCTTCCCGGGCGACCGCCAGCAGCGGATGATCGTCAGGGATCGCAGTCGACCACACGACCACCGTCGCCTCCTGCACCGCACACAACGCCTCCTCGACATCCCCGATCGCGACGTCGACACCCAGGTCCTGCAACGCCCACACCGCATCACAGTCCCCGGAGTCATACCCGGCGACCACCGCCCCGCACTCCCGGCACAACGCCGCCAGCGGCGCCATACCGGCACCGCCGATCCCGAGGAAGAACGGCCTCCGCCAGTCGATGTCCCGCACAGGCGCGGGCAGTTGAATGTGCCTGGTTTCCGTCATGGCTGCTCCTTCACGACGGCATGGCCCGGCCGCCGCAACGGGATGGCCCCGGCGTTCCCGAGCCCTCCCCCTCACCGTCCTGGCCAGGCGCCCAACCCCGCTACGACCAGTGGCTGTGCGGATTATTCCGCACACCCTCAACCCGACAGGGAGCCCTAACATGCCTGCGCCCAATGGCCAGTTGGCCCTCGCTCTCGCCCGCGCCGACTGGTCACACTCAGAAACGGCACGACGAATCAACGCCCGAGCCGCCGAGCGGGGACAGAGCGGAATCGCAGTCGACCACACACGAGTGGGCCGCTGGATCCGCAACGGCGAAAGACCGAACGCCCCGGTTCCAGAGATCCTCGCCGAACTCCTCACCGATCACCTCGGCGAGCAACTCCAACCGGCAGACCTCAACCTCACGCCTACGCATCGATTACTCGTATGCCTTGGGCCCGAAGAGCTGCAGTGCCTCGCGCGGTTAGCATCCGATGCCCAAGTCACACCTGCGCAGTTCGTGACCGGTTTACTGCGTCGTACGCTCGTAGCCCACCGAGGCAATGTCGCCCGCGCAACCCAATCGTGACACGCGCGCGCCCCGGACCACGTTCTGGCTGACGTCGTCACGTCGCCTGCGGAGGCCGGATACCGACCCGGTGACGGCGAGGCGTCCGCAGAAGCGGATCAGTTCCTTGCCGTCGAAGACGTCGCGGCTGGCGGCTTGGGCGATGACGATGCCGACACCGCTGGCCAGGCCCTGCACGAACCGGGCGGCGATGAGCATCTCGATGCTGGGGCTGGCCGCACACACCGCCGACATGACGATGTAGGCGACGACGCCGACGAGCAGGATCCTCCGCCGCCCGTACTGGTCGGAGATCGGCCCCGAGATCAGCTGCCAGCGCAGACAAGGCGTATTCGTCCCGCAGCAACCGCCGTTACCTGCGCAGGCGCCGGATCAAGCACACCATTCCCGAGCCGAAGGACCAGAGAGCCAACCGTAGACGCCGTGGGAGCAGAGGCGGCCGACCTGTCGGCTTCGACAAGGAGCAGTACAAGCGCCGCAACGAGGTCGAGCGGACGATCAATCGCCTGAAGAGCTTCCGTGCCGTCGCGACTCGCTTCGACAAACGGGCCTACGTCTTCCACGGCACCATCACGGTGGCCGCGATCCGGCTCTGGCTCCGAGCCTGACCCCCGGACCACGTCTCAACCCGTGAAGGGATCTTCCACCGTCGGGATGTATGGAGACAGCAATACCTCCCTGTGCTGCGTGATCGTGCCTCGAACGAGCCTCAGCACCCGTATCTCGTTCTCACGATCCGGTTCCTCGTCATCGTGAAAGTGGAGGAGTCCGTAGGAACCAGGGGCGACCACGGCCACACGCTCAAACAGTTCGACAACGTCAGGAGACGAGCGGTGATTGGAAGAGCCGCCGAGGTGGATGAACGGTGCGCCGTTCATCCACCTGAGGTCAAGCAAATACGGGCTGCCCATCTGGGCGATGTAACGGCGAAGCTCATCGACGATCTGCCGCAACCGAGTCTCATCGTCGTCATTGGCTGCGGTCTCCCTGACCGTGATCCACCCGTGGTACTCAAACATCCCACGATCGTAGTGAGATGACCCGCTTCACCGCTCCGGCGGCAGCATGATCCGCCGGACACGCCTTAGCCCCCCACGGCCCTCTCCGCGGGTCAAGTGGCTCGCGTTGCGGAACTGCTTGGGCAGATCGCCCTTTCCGGCCCTCCTGGCCGCGCTGCCGACAGACGAAGCAGAGGCCGCATCCTTGATCGGCGACGGTGCAGACAAGATCGTCGGTGGCCCTGAGAAGTACGTGCAGGAGCACTTCAACGCCCTGCGCGAGTTCTATCGTGGTGCATCCCAACCGCAGCTTCTTGTCGTGCTCTGGTGGGACCGGCACGGACCGCCTCATCATCGCGGTTCACGTCAGCATCTGGGGAAGCACGTCAACTTCTGCCTGAGGAATTACGTGAGCGTCCACACCTTGGCGTTGACTCACTCCGACCCGCAGATCAGGGCACGTGCCGAACGGCTGCCAGCGGTCTTCCGCCGGGCCAGGTCGCCCGCACATGCGCTGCACGTCGAGTCCTCGCGGTCGACTAGCGCACGGGTAGAGGCAGATCCGCGCCCTCTACCCACCGCACGCGCGCAAAGACCCCCGGAATCAGATGAGGAACCCATAAAGGAGGGTGCAGACAATCTTGACGAGCCACGCGAAGAGGCCCCGCCGGAGCAATGCAAACCGGCGGGGCCCCTTCGTGTCACCAACTGTCAATCCGGTGCCACGAACCCCATAGACACTATCGCGCCCCAGGGATCAGATCTGGACATACATGCCCACCCTCGACCACGTGGACACCCCTGGACGGCTTCTACGACATGTGCCATGTGGTACCGAGTGAGCGACCGAGGATCAGGACCGGGGCGTCGTCTGGCCCGCCAAAGCGGTATTGCAGGGTGTTCTCCGGTGTCTCGCTCACCCGCCCGACCCTCTCGTCTGTCACGAGAAGTCACATCGCCGAGGTGAACCTAGCGGACCCTGGCTCTCTCGCGACGGCAGGCCCGGTGCTGTCGCGAGACCATGTAGCTCGCAAGCCAGTCGGCTCGCAGGCGGCCCGATGGGGGCCTGCGGGCGAAGTCAGGTGGCTTTCAGTACGTCGCACAGCACATCCTCCAGCGTGGTTCTCGACAGTTCCTCGCGGAGAGCGGTCTCGACCCCGTCGTAGGCGGCGCCCAGCACCGGCGCTATGCCGTGCCCCACGACGCATCCGGGGTCGGGCGTGGCGGGATGCAGAGCGAAGATCCGCCCTGGCTCCACCGCTTCGTAGACGTCGAGCAGGGTGATCGTCGACAGGTCCCGCGACAGCGTCCAGCCGGCGCCGGCACCTCTCCGCGAGTCGACCAGGCCGGCCTTGCGCAGCTGAGCCAGCAGGCGGCGGATCACCACGGGGTTGGTGTTGACACTCGTCGCGATCTGCTCGGAGGTCGCGACCTCATTGCCGCGCCGCTGATAGAGCCCGATCCAGGTCAGGGCGTGCGCGGCCACCGTCAGCCTGCTGTTGGCCCCCATGACGTCCATCGTCTCCCATCACACTGTATCAATATCGGTTACGATTAGAATCCGCGCGCCGGCAGGCGTCGGACTCCAGCCGCAGGGCACGTGCGAGGGCGTCGACGACCTGGCCGGAAGGATGCCTCTCACGGCCCTGCTCCGAGCGGGTGCAGTAGTCAGCGCTGACTCCGGTCGGGACTGCGTCCTCTTCGCGCCGCGGTCCGCTGACGCGGCAGCTCCGGGAAAGAGGAAGGACCACGGCGGTCAGTCCGAATCATGTGGGCGGCGCCGCTGCGACGGCTTCCCTCCAACGACGGTTGGTCTCCTCGGCGACTCTCACCAGGTCGGTGTACGGCTCGTCCCACGGGTCCTTGAGCCCGAAGCCGCGGTGCGGGTTCTCCAGCCAGCTGCACCAGTGCCAGCCCAGACACCACGGCCGGGCTGCGAACGTGTCGGCGATCATCCGGTAGCCCTCGCCGCGCTCGGCCTGGTCCCGCGCCGACCCGGTACGCGAAGGGCTCATGACCGTCGGGCACCAGTTGCCCGTGTCCGCGACGAGGATCGGCAGGCCCGTGCGCTCGTGCCAGGCGTCGAACCGGTCGGCGACCGCGTCGATCGCGGCTTGGTCGACGGCAGGGAAGGTCTGCAGGCTGAGGACGTCCACGTGGGCGGCGGCGGCATCCAGCACCGGTTCCGGAATTCCGGCCCGCGTTCCGTAGCGGTCACCGAGGACCAGGTGGTTCGGGTCGTGGCGGCGGATGGCCTGGACCGCGACCCGGTAGTAGGCATCCGCGATCTCCCCCAGCTCGCTCTGCGGGTAGCCCGCGTCGACAGAGCGCCGCGCCCAGGCCGGCGCATCGACGAGGAAGTAGCCGATCAGGTTCGGGTCCTCCGGCCGGCACCGGGTTCGGGCCAGGTGATCGCACCACTGCGCGAACGCCTCGGACCGGGGGTCGCGATAGGCCGGATGGCCGTTCCAGTGCTCAATCTCGGCCACCCGCAGAGACAGCGTGTAGGGCAGGCCGGCGCCGGCCACCTCGTCGTCAGGCAGGCCGTCCGAGTGGCCAAGGTCGACCGAGTCGTGCGTGGCCGACAACCCGCTGCCACTGACGTACTCCGCGCTCCACCCCAACGTGTTGAACCCCCACGCCGACAGCTCCGGCACCAACCCCTCACGCAGCCAACGCCGACGCGAGGACCCGTAACGCTCGGCGAACAGGCCGATGTTGTGCGGATACCGCAGATTCGTGTCGTCCGCATGGACGACGCCGATGGACAAGAACGGATCTCCCTCCGGCGTCATGAGCCGCCATCGGGACGAAACGTCCAGTGCGAAGTATCCGTGCGCGGCCATCCGTACCTCTCCCCATCGCGGTGTTCGCCGACCACGAGCGACAGCACCCTGAGTGTCCACAGCATTTCGACGTTGAAAGTGTGCCTGGTGGCTACCTCAATGACGAACGTCCGGGCCGCGGGCGACCCCGGGGTGGCTCTGGTGGTCGCGAACCCTTCCGCGCGCTACAGTCGTAACTACTTCAGTTACAGTGAAGGGATGGGGGCGCGCGGCCGGTGACACGGCGGCCGTTGCACGGGGCGAAGACGTTCCGGAGCACTGCCCAACGAAGCCACGTCACCACGAAAGGGAGAGAGACCATGTCCACGGACACTGAGACCTCGCGCGCTGTCGCGGGACAGTTCCTCGAACGCCTCGGGAAGCAGGACCAGGAGGGGATTCAGGAGCTGTTCGCACCAGAGATCGACTGGCATGTTCCCGGTAGCGACAAGCTGCCTTGGACCGGTCGCCGCACACGAGGCGAGGAAGTCGCCCCGTATTTCACGACGATGTGGCCGCACTACGTGCCCGGCGAGTCGCAGGTCGCGCTGGAGCGGATCATCGTCGAGGGCGGTGACGTGGTACTGCTCGCGACCTTCAGCCACCTCATCGCGGCCAGCGGCAAGCGGTTCACCACGCCGGCCTCTCTCCATCTGGTGATCGAGGACGGCCAGATCGTCGTGATGCACCTCTACGAGGACACCCTGATCGTCGACCAGGCATTTCACGGGGACGGTACCGACTGAACGAGGCTTGAGCCTTGAGGAAAGCCGGGCGGACGCGGCACGTCCCCGATGCCCTGAACGCTGTCATCCATTCCGAGGTTCAACCGTGAGAGGAAGAACATCATGAAGGCAGTCATGTTCGAGCGGAGCGGAAGCGTCGGGAGCATCGTCCTTGTCGACCCGCCCGACCATGCGTTGAGCCGCAGGTTCGCCAACGACCTGCTGGCGGCAGTCCATGAGGCAAGCGTCAGCGACATCCGGGTCCTGGTGGTACGCGCCACGGGCCCGAACTTCGGCACCGGTGGTTTCGTTCCGGAATGGCCTGGCAAGGACCGGAACTGGTTCCGCACCTTCATCGCCGAAGTGAATCAGGCATACGCGGCTGTCGAGGCCCTGCGCGTACCCACCATCGCCGCCGTGCGCGGGCGCGCAGTCAGCGGCCATTACGAGCTTGTCCTGCGCTGTGATCTCATCGTCGCCGCCGAGGATGCGACGTTCACGTGGGTGGAGGCGGACACCGGCATGGCGCCGCTGGCCGGAGGCGTGCAGCGCCTCGCCGAGCGAGTGGGTCGCGGGCGCGCGGTTCAGCAGGTGCTGCTGTCGGACACCCTCACCGGGGCCGAGGCCGCGCGGAGCGGGCTGGTCAACCTTGTCGTTCCCGGCGACGAGTTGGAAGAAGCCGTCGATCGTCTGGCCGAACGGCTCGCGGCAGGACCCACACGCGGCTACGCCGCGGTCCGGTCCCTGTTCAAAGCCTGGTCGGGCGGTGGAGTGCCGTCCGCGGATCAGCTGACGCTCGATCTCACCATGGACCTCTTCGAGTCCTCGGACGCACAGAACGCGTTCGCCGCCGTCAAGAAGGCTGCCGAGACCGGCGCCGACATCGTCAGGCCGACGTTCGCGGGCGAGTAGCACGAGGGGACTGAAGCGGCGCGACTGCCCATTCGGGCATCGGAGGACGGCTGCTGCCTTGGTCGTCGCAGCGTCCAGGCGCCGCGTGGTGGGGGCGATCGGTGACGTACTCACAGCACCCACGCTCTCTCCACCACCTTCCCGCACGCCCGCGTGGCCACGGGGAATGCAGAGCGCTGCCGCGCCGCTGACCAGCGTCTGAGATCAACGGCAAACTCACATAACATCGCCGCTCAAGCAAAATATCGATTCTTGGTGGCAGAATCGACAAGTATGTGCCACCCTGGTTCTCCTACCCCTCCGTGCTGATGAAGGAGATTGCGATGGCGCTGCACCGCCTGACTTCGATCACTCTCGGCGTTCCTGACGTTGAGGCGACCGCGGGCTATTACGAGGAGTTCGGGCTGGCCCCTGTGGGTGACGGCACTGTTCACCGGTTCGCCACTCAGGAGGGCGGTGAGCAGTTGAAGCTCACGCACTCCGCGCAGCGCAGGCTGGTGGAGATGGGGGTGGGCGTCGATGACCAGGATGATCTGGACCGCGTCGCGGCGAGTCTGGCCAAGCTGGATGTGAAGGCCGAGCGTGACGAGACCTCACTGCGGGTGGTCGACCCGAACTCTCATCTGAAGGTGATCCTTGAGATCGCCGGGCACCTGGAGCAGACCCCAGCCGAGCAGGTGCCATACAACGGTCCCGGTCGTCCCTCGCGTCCGAACCGGCGCGCTCCTGCCGTGGAGCGGACGAACCGGGTGCAGCCGCGCAAGCTCGGCCACGTGGTGATCGGCTCGCGTGACCAGGAGGCCAGCCAGCGCTTCTTCACCCAGGGCCTCGGTTTCAAGGTCTCCGACGAGGTCCCCAGTCTTGCCAGTTTCCTGCGTTGCTCAACGGATCATCACAACATTCTGATCCAGAAGGCCCCGGTGGACTTCCTGCATCACACCGCCTGGGAGGTCGATGACGTCGACGAGGTCGGTCGTGGTGCCACCGCCATGCTTGAGGAGCATCCCGAGCGTCACGTGTGGGGTCTGGGGCGCCACCACATCGGCTCCAACTTCTTCTGGTACCTCAAGGACCCGGCAGGCAACTTCTCCGAGTACTACAGCGACCTCGACTGCATCGTCGACGACCAGCTGTGGAAGCCGTCCGTGGTCGACGGCGCCCGCGGCATCTACAACTGGGGCCCGCCGCTGCCGCCGTCCTTCATCAAGCCCGAGGACCTCGCCGCACTCATGACCGGCTCCCACAGCGTCCGCTGAACCCCACTACCGCGACAGGAGAAACCCTCATGCGCATCGGCAGAATCGGCGGCCGGCTCTCACTCCTCACCGAAGACCGTGCCTTGGACGTCGAGAAGGCAAGCGGCGGCAGATTCAGCGCCGACCCCGACGGGATCTACGAGCACTGGGGCGAGTTCACCCAATGGGCGCGCGGGCGATCACTCGACGACGCCACCCCCTTCGGCCCCCAGCAGGTCGGACCTCCCGTCCAACGCCCCGCCCAGATCTTCGGCATCGGCCTGAACTACCAGGCGCACGTCTCCGAAGCAGGCGTCAGGCCCCAGATCACCGCACCCGCCGTCTTCACCAAGTTCGTCACCAGCATCGCCGGCCCGTACGACACGGTCACACTCCCCAGCAACCGGGTGGACTGGGAAGTCGAACTCGTCGCCGTCATGGGACGACGGGCTTACCGCGTGGCGGAACGGGACGCCTGGAACCACGTCGCCGGCCTCACCGTCGGCCAGGACCTCTCCGAGCGCACCGTCCAACTCGAAGGCCCCGTCCCCCAGTTCTCGCTCGGCAAGTCCTATCCCGGGTTCAGTCCCATCGGCCCCGCCGTCGTCACCGTCGAAGAATTCGACAACCCCGACGACCTCGCGCTGTCGTGCTCTCTGGACGGAGAGGTTCTCCAGGACGGCCGCACCAGGGACCTGATTTTCTCCGTCCCCGAGCTGATCAACCGAATCTCCGCGATTCTCCCCCTGCTCCCCGGAGACATCATCTTCACCGGCACCCCGTCCGGCGTCGGGATGGCCCGAGACCCCGAACGCTACCTTCCCCCCGGCGCCACGCTCACCAGCACAGTCGAGGGAATCGGCACCCTCAGCAACCACTTGGTCGCCGCACCGCACATGTCAGGAATCGCCTGAGTCCCCTCGAAGGTCCTGGACTGCCGACAGGACGTCCGAGGGTCCATCCACCAGCACCCTCAAAGCGCAGTTTGTCCGGAGTGGAAAGAGTCATCATGTCCGACAAGACACGTAGCGTGGTCAACGAACTCCTGTCCCGCCTCGGAGCAGGTGACATCGGCGGATTCGCCGCGATGTTCGCGGACGACGCCCACTGGGAAATCCCCGGCGACCCCGACACGGCGCCCTGGGTGGGTCGCCGCAAGGTCGACGAAATCCCCACCTTCTTCGAAACCATCGGCGCACACACCGACCGAGAAGTCTTCGACATCGAGCGCATCCTCGTCGACGGTCCCCATGCGGTACTCATCGGACGCGCCCGCGTCGTCTCCCGCTCCACCGGCCGCACCATCGACACCCCCTTCGCCATCGACATCGTCGTCAACGACGAAGGACGCATCAGCCGCTACTACATGTTCGAAGACTCCCTCGCCGTCTACCGAGCCATGCACCACTGACAGCACCGGGTGGCATGTCCACTGCCGATACAGCCCTCGGGCCACACGAATTCCGGCTACCGGACAGCCGCAGACAGTAAGGAGAGCATGACTGATGCGGAAGCAGAACGTGGCACAACAACTGGTCGAGGTGCTGCGCCAGGCAGGGGTTTCGAGAATCTACGGCGTAGTGGGCGACAGCCTCAATCCGATCGTCGACGCGGTGCGGCGTACGGAGGGCATCGAGTGGATCCACGTGCGCAACGAGGAAGCGGCGGCCTTCGCCGCAGGGGCCGAGGCTCAGATGACCGGGAGGCTGGCCGTGTGCGCGGGCAGCAGCGGCCCCGGCAACACCCACCTCATCCAGGGGCTCTACGACGCGCATCGTAGCGGGGCACCTGTGCTGGCCCTCGCGTCCCACATACCGTCGACGCAGATCGGTACAGGCTTCTTCCAGGAAACCCATCCGGAGAGGCTTTTCTCCGAGTGCAGCGACTACTGCGAACTGGTGTCCACTTCTGAACAGATGCCGCGTGTTCTCAGGATCGCGATGCAACGCGCTCTCGGCCACGGCGGAGTCTCCGTTCTGGTCGTCCCCGGCGACCTCGCCGCCGCGCCGGCGGCCGTCGCCACAGGGACGGCAACACCCGTGGTGCCGGCCGGACGTGTGGTGCCCGCGGCCTCACAGGTGCGGGAACTGGCCGACCGGCTCAACACCGCGCGAAAGGTGATGGTCTTCGCCGGCGCGGGGGTGCGCGGCGCTCACGCCGAGGTCATGCGACTGGCTGAGCGGGTCAAGGCGCCCGTGGGCCACACCCTGCGCGGCAAAGAGTGGGTCCAGTACGACAACCCCTATGACGTGGGGATGAGCGGGCTGCTCGGCTATGGGGCCTGCTTCGAGGCCATGCACGACGCAGACCTCGTGGTCCTGCTGGGCACGGATTTCCCGTACGCCGACTTCCTGCCGCAGTCAGCCACGGTGCAAGTCGATCACGACGCCGGCCGGTTCGGAAGGCGCACCGTCCTGGAGTTCGGCGTCCACGGTGATGTCAAGGAGACCATCCGCGCGGTCCTTCCTCTCGTGGACGAGAAGCAGGACCGCTCATTCCTCGACGCCAACCTGCGCAAGCACGCGCGCGCCTTGGGGAACGTGGTCTCGGCCTACACGCACGACGTGGCGGACCGGCTGCCGATCCATCCGGAGTTCCCGGCGGCCGTGCTCGACGAACTCGCTTCGGACGATGCCGTGTTCACTGTGGACACCGGCATGTGCAACGTGTGGGCGGCCCGCTACATCACACCCAACGGCCGGCGCCGCATCATCGGGTCGTTCCTCCACGGCACCATGGCCAATGCCCTCCCGCACGCCATCGGCGCACAGATGGCTGATCGGGACCGGCAGGTGATCTCCCTGTCCGGCGACGGCGGCCTCTCCATGTTGATGGGTGAGTTGCTGACCGTGAAGCTGCATCAGCTCCCGATCAAGACCATCGTCTTCAACAACTCCTCCTTGGGGATGGTCAAGCTGGAGATGCTCGTGGACGGCTCCCCGAGCACGAGACGGACCACGAACCGGTCGACTTCTCGGAGATCGCCGCGGCCATCGGTATCCACTCGGTGCGTATCGAGAGGCCGCAGGACGTGCGGGACGGCTTGAAGGAGGCGCTGGCCCACCGCGGTCCGGTCCTTGTGGACGTGGTCACGGATCCCAACGCCCTGTCCATCCCGCCGCACGTCACGGCTGAGCAGGTCAAGGGCTTCGCCCTCGCCGCAGGACGAACCGTACTGACCGGGGGCGTGGGCCGAATGCTCGACCTCGCCAGGGCGAACCTGAGGAACATACCGAGGCCGTGACGCAATGATCAATGTCGATATTCCACGCTAAAGACGACAACCTTACCATCTGCCGCTAGAATGGTAGACTGTCGAAGTGGCCAAGGAGAGCGCAACGCGAACAGAAGAGGTCTTCGACGGCATCCGCCGTGACCTCCTCAATGGACAGCTGGTACCGGGACAGCGCCTGAAGACCGCCGCCCTGGCCGGTCACTTCGGCGTGAGTCTCTCCGTGGTACGAGAAGCCCTCACACGGCTGGCGGAACAGGGACTCGTTGTCGCCAGTCCCCAGCGCGGCTTCCGTGTGAAGTCACTGTCGATCGACGATCTGTCCGACCTCACACAGACGCGCATCCAGGTGGAGTCTCTGGCGCTGCGGCAGTCGATCGCCAAGGGCAGGGTGGACTGGGAGGCAGCGGTCGTGTCCGCCTGCCACACCTTGGACCGCACACCGGTCAACGCCGAGGACGGCCAGTTCAACGAGGACTGGCCCGCCGTGCACCGAGCCTTCCACCAGGCGCTGATCTCCGGTTGCGGGAGTCCGCGGCTGGAGGCGATCGTCACAAGCCTGCGGGACAGCGCGGAACTCTACCGACGGTGGTACTGGGCCCTGACCGAGGATCAAGTCCGCAACCTCACCGAGGAACACCGGCAGTTGCGGGACCTCGCCCTGGACCGGGACGCCGACACGGCGGTCGACGCCCTGACCGAGCACATCGGCAGGGCGCCGCGCAAACTCATCGCCTACGCGCGCGAGCACAACCTGGAAGACCCGACAAGCCACCCCTCGGAGGCGTGAGCGCGGCAGCGAACCACCCTCTCCGTCGGGGGCTCGGCAAGCGTGGCGCGGGAGCACCTCCGCGCCACCCACAGCTCACTGACGGGAAGACAAGCACATGGCGCAACTCATGACGCACCTCTGGTCCGAGATGATCGGTGTCTGGACACTCGACGGCGTCGCCGAGTTCGGAGCCGACGGGCAGGTACGAGGAAGGCCCTACGGGGACGAGCCCGCAGGACGCCTGATGTACACGCGCGACGCCCACATGGCCGTCGTGATCAGCGGATACGGGCCGGCGCCGGCGGTTGCCTACGCCGGCCACGTAGCGGTCGACAGGGACCGCGTCCAGCACCTCGTCGCAGTAGGACTCCCCCCGTTCAGCGAGGACCAGGAGCGGTTCGCACGCGTCGAGGACGGCGGAGCCGTGCTCATCCTGGCGACCGACCGTCCGGGGAATCCCCGCACCGAACTCCGCTGGGTCCGACAGGCACCCCAAGGCATCCGCACCAAGTGATTCCGTACAAGTCGCTTCTACAGCATTTACCGATACGTGCGGAGGGAAGTCCCAGGAAAGGAGAGCTGCAATGAGAGGCGTTGTCTTCAGTCAGCGAGGCGAACCGGCCGAGGTGGCCCGGTTGAGTGATCTGCCTTCGGCGCCCGAACCCAAGGCCGCTGAAGTCCGTGTGGACATCAGCTTGGCACCGGTGCACCGCGGGGACTTGGTGGGTATCGAGGCTGCTCCCGATCGTCCCTTCGCCCCACGGGCCCTCGGTTCAGAGGGAGTGGGCCTGGTGACGGCGGTGGGCGCGTCCGTCACCTCCCTGCACGTCGGCGACCGAGTGGCCGTCTTCCCCGCCCCGGGAGCGTGGGCGGAACAGGTCACAGTCCCGGCGGACGTCGCGGTCGCGATGCCTGACTCAGTGAGCGACGAGGTCGCCGCGGTGACGCTCGTCAACGCGATCACGTCCCATGAGGTGTTGCGCGCGGCCTCAGAGGTGCGGGCGGCGGCCGGGGCCGCCGCCGACACCCCGCTGATCGTCACCGCGGCGGCCTCCGCCGTGGGAAGGCTCATCGTCAGTCAGGCACTCGACAAGGGCATTCCCGTTATCGCCGTTGTCCGCAGTGACCGCTCCGCCACAACGGTGCGGACGTTCTTCCCCGGCGTACCGCTCGTGGTGACCGGGCTCGACGGGTGGCAGGCCGAGTTGCGCCGGCTCGTGGGTGCCCGCGGGGTGCCGGCCATCACCGACGCGCACGGAGGCAGCTACGTCCGTGAGGCCCTACCCTTCCTGGCCGATGCCGGCACGCTCATCGTCTGGGGGGATCTCGCGGCTCGCCAGTGGACCCTGTCGACATCGGACCTCCTGATGCGCGAGCTGCGCGTGCGGGCTGTCAGCATCTCGCGCTGGATGACACGCCCCGACGAGGTCAGGGCGGCCGATCAGCAGGCTGCCGTCAGCTTGGCGGAACGCAGGCCCGAGCTGTTCCCGGTGTACGCCCAGTACTCGCTGCGCGAGCTGCGTACCGCTCTCGAAGCCGTACGCACCAACGGCAGCGGAACCGTGCTGCTCCGAACCGGCTGACCCACTTCGAAAGGAGCAATGACCTCATGCGGTTCAAGACGATCGGCACGATCGGAGCGGGCCCTATCGCGCGGGCGGTCGCCACACACGCGACCAAGGCCGGGCACCGGGTGCTGCTCAGCAACAACCATGGCCCCGAAACGCTCGGCGACGTCGTCGATTCCTTGGGGCCGAACGCCTCCGCGGTGTCGTTCGACGAGGCGGTCACGGCCGACATCATCCTCCTGGCCGTCCCCTTCGTGGCAGTGCCAGAAGTCGCTCGCAGACTGCCGGACTGGTCGGGGCGCGTGGTGGTGGACATGACCAACCAGTTCGCCGAGGTGAATCCCTACCGCGGATTCGCCGACGTGTCGCCACTCACCGGGAGTGAGTGGGTGGCCCAACACCTGCCGGGCGCGGTGATCATCAAGGCGTTCAACTCCATGTTCGCCACCTATGCGGAGGCCGAGCCACGGCACCAGGAGGGAGCGCAGGTCGTCTTCTTCGCGGGGGACGACGCGCCGTCCAAGCACGGCTTCGCCCAGATGGTGGCCGGACTCGGCTTCGCACCGATCGATCTGGGCACCCTGCGAGACGGCGGCGCCCTCATGCAACTCGGCGGAGCACTCAGCGGCAAGCACTTCCTGTTCCAGGGGTGATACCAAGGGCCGCCGCGACCGCGAGACCCGAATTCGCGCACACAATCCCCAAGAGGACCGTTCAGTCCAGTGAAAGACGCAGAGGCTGCCATGCCGAACAATATTGCCGACCTCATGTACCGAAACCTCCTGGACGTATTCAACGAGAGGGACCCGGCGCGCCGAGCCCTTGCTGTTTCCGAGATCTACGCCGAAGACGTGGTGTGGCACGAGCCGGACAAGGATTTCCAGGGGCGCGAGGCCCTTGCCGACCGCGCCGCACAGGTTCAGGAAGAAATGACCGGCTGGGTCTTCCAGCCGTCCGGCCCCGTGTCGGTCAACCACGACATCGGGCACCTCGCCTTCCACTTCGGCCCGGCCGACCTGCCGGCCGCCGTGACGGGCATGGACATCGCCCGGTGCGAAGACGGCGTCATCGTCGAGCTCTACACCTTCGTCAACGCATCGGGTGACGCGGCCTGAGAGTGGTTTCGAGGAGAAGCGACCCTGTATTCCCAGGCAGGGTGCGGCACACCCATGTTGGTGCGGCCTTCTTGCACACGGCACACGAGCGAAGACTCGACCTCTCGGGAGGAACGAACTTCCCGAGTCACCTTGGGAGGGCTTCGCATGAGCACCACGAACGCATCGGTCGGCCGGGAGAGAGATCCGAACGTCGGCACCTCGGAGCGGACGTTCACCATGACGATCGGCGGCTCGCCTGCAGAGGGAACATCAACCTTCGACGTGGTGAACCCGGCGACCGGCGAGGTCATCGCATCGGTCCCGGACTGTTCACCCGAGCAGTTGGACCAGGCCGTCGCGTCTGCCGGCGCGGCCTTCCCAGCATGGGCCGCACGCAACATGACGGAGCGTCAGGATTATCTGGTCGCCATGGCCGACGCGGTCGACGCCCACGGCCCGGAGTTGGCCGAGCTGATCACGCTGGAACAGGGCAAGCCGGGACCTGTGGCAGTGGCGGAGGTTGCCGGACTGAGCTACTGGCTCCGGGAGACCGCGCGGCTGGAGTTGCGGGAGACGGTCAACCAGGACGACGCGGAGCGCCGGTCGGTGACACGGCGTCTGCCGTTGGGCGTGGTCGCGGCGATCACCCCCTGGAACTATCCGATCGGCCAGGCGTCGTTCAAGATAGGCCCGGCGCTCCTGGCCGGAAACACCGTGGTCCTCAAGCCCTCGGCCTTCACGCCGCTGGCGAACCTGCGGCTCGGTGAAGTACTGCGGGACGTCCTTCCGGCAGGCGTCCTGAACGTCATCTCCGGCCGCGACGGCCTGGGCCCGCGAGTGACGGCGCATCCCGGCTTCGACAAGATCAGCTTTACGGGTTCGACCGGGACAGGGCGGCTTGTCATGGCGGGAGCGGCACGGACGTTGACCCGAGTCACCCTCGAACTCGGCGGAAACGACCCGGCGATCGTCCTGCCCGGCGCGGATGTCAAGGCGATCGCACCGGCACTGTTCTGGGCGGCGTTCGCGAACACCGGGCAGATATGCCTCGCGACCAAGCGCCTGTACGTGCACGAGGACCTCTACGACGATCTGGCGCACGAATTGGTCCAGCTCACGGACCAGGTGCGCGTAGGTGACCCTTCCGACGAGAGTGTGGACCTGGGACCTGTCTCGAACATCCGGCAGTACGAGGCTGTGATCAGCCTGCTGGAAGACTGCCGCGACCGCGGCTACAGGTTGCTGGCCGGCGGCCTGCCTCAACCCGGAGGCCGCGGCTACTTCGTCCCCCCGACTCTGGTGGACAACCCGCCGGAGGACGCCCGGATCGTGCGCGAGGAGCAGTTCGGGCCGGTCCTGCCACTGCTGAAGTACCGGGATGTCGATGACGCCGTCGCACGGGCGAACGCCAGTGAGTACGGGCTGGGCGCGTCAGTGTGGGGCACGGACGTCGAAGCGGCGCGGAGGGTCGCCGAACGGTTGGACGCAGGCACTGTGTGGGTGAACGAGGTGATGCACCTGCACCCGGCCGTCCCGTTCGGCGGACGCAAGCAGTCGGGCATCGGGGTGGAGAGTGGCCTCGCCGGTCTGCTGGAGTTCACCGAGCCGCAGACCTTGACGGTCAGGCGCGCGGAGGCAAAGGGGTGACGTACCTCATTCCCCGTGAGCGGCTCAGGGCTCATGCCGAGAACGGTCCGAGCCGCCGGCGCCGGGCTCGGGTGGGGGCTCGGGTTCGGGCTCTGCGGGGTTCTGGCTCGCCTCGGCGATGTCCCGTGCCGTCTGGGCCGCGCGCTCGGCGGTGACGTCCAGGGCCTCTTCGCTGACTCCGAAGAGGCCCTGTCGGAGGAAGACCGAGAGCCCGTGCGCCGCGGCGGCAATGCGCAGCAGCAGGTCGTAGGCCGCCTCCTCGCCCGGGGCGACACGGGCTGCGGCGGGCAGGAGAGCGGCCAGCAATTCCCCGCCCGCGGAGGCGAGGGAGGGGTACTCGGCCTTGTCGAGGCCGGCGGCGAAAGTGATGTCGAACAGGGCGCGCTCCTGGGCGGCGAAGCGCACATAGGCGGCGGCGAAGGCCGCCAGCTGCTCGATGGGGCCCGCAGAGCCCTCCATGGCGCGAGTGAAGCGCATGCGCTGCTCGCGATAGCCGCGTTCGGCCAGCACCGCAAGCAGGGCATCGCGGTCGGCGAAGTGCTTGTAGGGGGCGGCGACGCTGACCCCGGCCCGGCGGCTCGCCTCGGCCAGGGTGAAGCCGTTGGGCCCGCGCTCGGCGACCAGCGACAGTGCCGCTTCCTCCAGGACTCGCCGCAGATCGCCGTGGTGCTGGCCGCTGCGCCGCTTGACAGGTGGAGTCACGCCCGTAAGGTTAACAGCATTCACCAGGTAAATGTCATTAACCTCGGAGGTGCTCGCCATGCCATCCCCCGACACTCGTTTCCACCACGTCAGCCTCTCGGTGGCCGACCTCGACGCACTGGAGCGCTGGTACGGGGCCGCGTTCGGCCTCGACAAGGTCGAGGAGCGTGTCGACCTACCCGAAGCCGGCGTTCGCACCGCCGTCCTGTCCGACGGCCGCGGTCTGCGTGTCGAGTTGATCGAACGCGGCGGGTCGCGCCCCGTCTCCCACTCCGACCCCCTCGCCGCAGCGGGAGACCGGACCTTCGGCCACCTGGCCCTCCAAGTCCCCGACCTCGATACGGCGTTCGCCTACCTGACCGGGGAGTGCGAGGCGCGGACGGTCTCCCCTCCCGCACCCGGCGCATCCGCGGGCATGCGCTACGCCTACATCCACGACCCCGAGGACAATCTCCTCGAACTCATCGAGTCCCGGGGCGCCTGAGCCCCTGCCGGCCCCGGACCCGAGGGGGCCCGGTGACGAGCCGCCTTCGAAACCATCGGCGTACACGCAGACCGCGAAGCCTTCGACATCGAACGCATCCTTGTCGACGGTCCCCATGCGGTGCTCATCGGCGCGCCCGCCGCCATGCTCGGCAACAGAGGCTGATCACCGACCTGGCGGCGGCCGAGGTCCTGACCTGGGAGATGCATGCACACCACACGGGCGCGGGTCGAGCTACGCAGTAGGGTGATTTGCGTGCACAAGCTCGCAGACACGCTCGCTGACTATCTTCGTGCCAGCCGCTCACGGCTGAAACCGGCGGACGTGGGGCTCCCCGCAGGCGGGGGGACCCGACGCGTGAAGGGCCTGCGCCGTGAGGAGGTCGCGGTGCTGGCGGGTGTGAGTGCCGATTACTACATCCGCCTGGAGCAGGGACGCGAGAGCAATCCGTCCCCGAGGGTCGTCGACGCTCTTGGCCGCGCGCTCGGGATGGACGCGGCCGAACGCACACATCTGTTCCGCCTGGCCGGCATCAGCCCGCCGACGGAGGCCGGCAGCCTGCGCAACCAGGTTCACCCGGATTTGCTGAGGCTCCTCGACGCGTTTCCCGCTTCCGCCGCCTATGTGATGGGTCCCGCGTTCGACATCCTGGCGAGGAACGCTGTCGCGGACGCGCTCCTGTCACCGTTCGACGGGGAGATCAACATGCCGCGGATCCTCTTCAAGCACCCACGGGCCCGCGAGGTTTTCCCGGACTGGCAGCTGATCACCAGCGCCACTGTGTACGCGCTGCACCTGAACGCCGTCCGGTTCACGGATGCACCCGAGATCGACTCGCTTGTGCAGGAGCTTCTGAACACGTCAGCCGAGTTCAGTGCTCTGTGGAACGACCACAGCGTCAGGGCTCTCACCCGAGCCTTCAAGGTGTTCGTGCACCCGGACGCGGGTCGCATCGAGCTCACGTACCAGAGTTTCGACGTCCGTGATGCTCCGGGGCAGGAACTGCTCGTCGGCTCCGTCGAGCCGGGCAGCCGCAGCGAGGAGGCCCTTGCCCGCCTTCTGCCCACAGCCGCAGCGTGAGTGACGCGGCGGCGGTCCGGCGCGTCACTCACGCCCACGTGTGGCCGATCGGCGTCATACCTGGTTGTTCCACATGCGGAACATGACGCACTTGCCGTCCTCGCCGAACGTCACCGTCCACAGGTTGGAGAAGGTCCCCAGCTTCTTGTAGCGGCCCAAGCCCTGGATCGCGACCGTGTCGCCGTTGATGGTGAGAAGGGACCATTCGAAGTCCCAGCCGCCCTCCTGCCACGGCCTGCGGCCCAGCCAGCCGTCGATGATCTCCTCACGCCCGACCCAGTCCGTCTCGTAGGGCCATTCGTGGTACTCGGCGTGCGGGGCGAACAGTGCGGCGATGTCTTCCTTGCGGCTGGTGCTCCAGGCCCGCACGTAGCCTTCGACCCAACTGCGTACCTGCTTCTCGGTCACCATCGGCGCCGTCCTTTCATGAGGTACATGCGGTACGCCTTGTCGCTCCGTGCCCTCAGCCCTGGGCCGTGGGCCGCACGACCAGCTCGTTGACGTCCACCTCAGCGGGCTGGCTGATGGCGTAGAGGATCGCGTCGCCGATCGCGGTGGCAGGGATCGCGATGCCCATCTGTCCCTCCACCGCACCCTTGACCCCCCTGTCCCCGATGGACTCGGTCAGCTCGCTTCGGGTCAAACCCGGACTGATCACGGTGACCCGCAGGTCCCGGCTCTCCTGGCGCAGACCCTCCGAAAGGGCACGGACGGCGTACTTGGTGGCGCTGTAGACAGCCGCAGTCGGGTCGACCCTCAGTCCTGACACTGAGGAGATGTTCACGATGTGGCCCTCGCGCTGGGCGCCCATGATGGGCAGGACCGCGGCGATGCCGTGCAGGACCCCACGCAGATTGACATCGATCATGCGGTCCCACTCATCGACCCTCAGCGCGTCCAGACGTGACAACGGCATCACCCCGGCGTTGTTGACCAGAACATCGACGCGTCCGTACCGCTCATGCGCCGCCGCGACGAAGGACCGGACACTCCCCGGGTCGGTCACATCCAGATCGAGCGCAAAGGCGTCACCTGCGCGGGTCTCGATTTCCTTGGCGAGTGCGTGGAGGCGGTCGGCGCGCCGTGCCCCGAGAACAACGTGGTGACCTGCGGCGGCGAGTCGCCGAGCGGTGGCCTCGCCGATACCACTGCTGGCCCCGGTGATCAGGACCACCTTGGGGGCGGCGGCCTTGGCGGACGAGTCGATCATGTTCTGCCCTTCGAAGGTTGGCAGCCGGGTGTGTGCCGACCGGTCTTCTCAGGGTGTGCCCACTTTTGTGAAAGCGGCAGGCCGGGCTTTCCTGGGTGTGCCGCTCCTAGGGTCTTTCGTTTGGATCAGGCCGGATCAGGGAGCGGGGTCTGGTGCCGTGCATCGCAAGGCGGAGGAGGGAGTCAGGGCGGCGCCCTGGCGACCGACGACAACGCGGCGAGGTGCGGCACCAGACCCCGCGAGCCCGGCCTGATCCAAACGCCCCCGGTCACGGGCGGTGGTGGCCGAAGATCGAGCAGGCCGCCAGGTCGGCTGCACCGGTCAAGACGTAGAGGATGTCTCACGTGACGTGATGTCGTTGCGGCATGCTGCCGGCCGTAGGCGCTGATACCAGAGTCCGTCGCGGCCCAGGCGGAGTTGGACGTGGGCCTTGGGGTGGGTCGGGTGGTTGCGCCAGGGGCGGAAGGCCGGGAGGGTGGGGCGTGCGCGGTCGAAGCGTTGTTACGGGTCTCCAGGTTGCCGCCCACGATCGCGAAGTTGTTGGAGTCCGGCGGCGGCGGGGGCTTCTCCCCGTGGTACTGGGTACTTGTCCAGCACCCCTCGGGTACCGCGTCCGGGCTCCTTGTCGTAGGCGAAGACGGGGAGGTCCGGGCCACCGACCTCGGACCAGTGCGTGATCCTCCCCTCGAACAACCCCTTCACCTGTGCCACCATCAGGTTCTTGACCCCCGCGTCAGCGACCTGCTTGGTGATGATCACACCGACCGCGTCGGACCCGATCTGAGTCGTCACGTAGTCCGTCTTGGGACTGGCGGCACGGTCCTCATCCGAGATCGGCTTCGAGCTGAGCGCCATGTCCATCTGGCCTGCGCCGAGCTGCGATATGCCGCCCGTCGAACCCCCCTGTGTGGCGACGGTGATGTTCAGGCCCTCGGACTTCAGCGTCTCAGCGGCGTCAGCGGCAACCGGTGCCACGGCGGTGGACCCGCTCGCCTGCGGCGAGTCCACCGGCCTCGGAATCGGCGCAGTCCGTCGCGAGGGACGCGATCAGGACAGCGCTGGAGGCCAAGTACACGAACCTCAACAGACCGACAACCCCCGCGGACCATGCGGACTGCACGGTGCTCATCGTCGTCAAGTCCCGTACCTGCGAAGGCGATTCCATGACGCGGGACATGCGAGATCCTCCCCCGGTTGATCTCTGATTTCAATGGAATCCAAGCAGCGAGGCAGGCGTCTGAGAACCCGCTTCCTCATTTGCTCAGGGAGCCACCCACGCCCGCGCCGGACCCACGGAAGTCCTGGCCACCCTTCGGAATGCTCCGCACCTCTCAGGCAGAAGCCCAACGTGCCCCGAGGAGGCCCCCGCGCCCTTACCGTCAGCTCTCAGCAAGGTGGCGCTTCGGCCATGCCCCCTCGCCTGCTCCTATCCACGCACCGAGGCCGCTGAGACCGTAGGGCGACTCAACCGAGTCCTTGAAGTACGTGTGGCCGACCCGGCCCCGTCTGCTCCGAGCGCGCCGCGGCTGCCTCGCGGCTCGCTCGACTGGGCAACGGCGGGTCTGCGCGCTCGGTGGATTGATGAGCGTGCTCCGCAGCGCCGACCCGGCCGACCCGGCCGAGGTCCACCAACAGCTCGGGCTGGTGCTGACCTACGACCATGAAACGCAAACGGTGCCGGCCGAAATTCAGCCAGCACCGGTAGGCGTACTGTATGTGTCCGAGGGGGGACTTGAACCCCCACGCCCGATAAAGGGCACTAGCACCTCAAGCTAGCGCGTCTGCCATTCCGCCACCCGGACCAGGTGTCGTGTTCGCGGGGTGTTCCCCGCGGCGACATGGACAACAATACCAAGCTTCCGGAGTGGCTTTCACCTGCGTATCCGGGGGAGGTGGGCGGCGCGTTCCGTCCCGGTGCGCCGCCCACCCGTCTGTGACCGGACGACTACGGCATCAGGTGGTAGTCGGGGAAGTTGCCGGGCAGCCGCTCCCCCGGTGGACCCTGGGTCACGGCCCGTACCAGTAGGTCACCGCCGACGAAGGCGCCCCGCCAGGACGCTCCGAAGCCGCCGAAGAGTTCGTCGCGGTCGCCTCGGGAGCGGGGTTTTCCCCGGCCCACCTTGAAGGCGCGGATCTGGGGCGCGAGCCGTTCGTAGGTCGCCGGGTCATCGGTGGACAGCGTGGCGACGAGGGCGCCGTTCGACGCGTTCATGGCGGCGAGCAGCTCGGCCTCGGTGTCGACCAGGACGATCGTGTCGACCGGGCCGAAGGGTTCCGCGTGGTGCAGCGGGGAGGACGGGGGCGGGTTGAGGAGGGTGACCGGCTGAACGTAGGCGCTGGTGTCCTGGCCGGGCAGGAAGCGGGCGTCCGCGAGGGAGCCCCGGTGCAGCGGTACGGCGCCCCGGTCGACGGCCTCGCTGACCTGGTCGGTGAGTTCCTTCGCCTTCGCCGCGTTGATCAGCGGGCCGAAGTCCAGCTCCGGGTACGGGTCCCCGGGGTTCTCGACGGCCAGGGGGTGGCCGACGCGGAGGGTGCGGACGGCCGGGAGGTAGGCGGCGAGGAACGCGTCGAAGAGGTCGCGCTGCACGACGAAACGGGGGTAGGCGGTGCAGCGCTGCTTGCCGTAGTCGAAGAGCTTCGGGACCACTGCGGCGAGTTTGTCCCAGTCGCTGTAGTTCCAGATGCCCCAGGTGTTGAGCCCTTCCTGTTCGAGGATGTGCCGCTTGCCGAGGTCGGCGACGTGGGTGGCCACAGCGGCGCCCGTGTCGCGTCCGCCGACGAAGGACACACAGCCGATCTCGGGCGCCCGCACCAGCGCCTGGGACAGCTCGCCGCCGCTGCCGCTGACGAGGGTGACGGGGATGCCTTCGCGGGCGGCGAGCGCGCAGGCCAGGGTGAGGCAGGAGACGCCGCCGTCGGTGGGGGCCTTGGCGATGACCGCGTTCCCGGCCAGCGCCTGGATCAGCAGGGCGTGGACGAGGACGGACATCGGGTAGTTCCAGCTCGCGATGTTGGAGACCGGGCCGTCGAGCGGGACCCGCCCTTCGAGCATCGGCTCGATCCCGTCGACGTACCAGCGGACGCCGTCGATCGCGCGGTCCACGTCGGCCTGGGCGAGGCGCCACGGCTTGCCGATCTCCCAGACGAGGAGGAGGGCGAGCAGTTCGCGGTGCTCGGTGAGGGCGTCGAGGGTCGCGCCGACCCGGGCGCGCCGCTCGGCGACCGGGACGTGCCGCCAGGCGCGGTGCTGGTCGAGCGCGGCGGCGACGGCGCGCTGGGCGGTGTCGGCGTCGAGGCGGGGCGGACCCGCGATCGGGGTCGCGTCGACGGGGCTGGTGGCGGGCAGGGCGCGGCCGTCGGCCTGCCAGGCGGCGCCCCAGAGGTTGAGGACCCGGTCGCCCCGGAACGCTTCGGGGGCGACGGCCAGGCAGCGCTGCCAGGCGTCGGGCCAGGCCGTACCGGATTTGAGGGTGAGGGTGGTGAGGGACGGTGCCATTCTTTGCTCCGCTCTCGGTGCACAGTCGGGGGCGGGACCCGTACGGATACGGGCACGGAACGTGGTGGTCCGTGTACTGATGTGGACCGTAGTGAGGTGACACGCCTGTGCGAGAGACCGCTACTTCAACTATGAGCGATGTCACGCTCACCTGTCGCTCTGCCCGACCACCAGCTCACCGTTCCGCGTCCAGCCGCGCCAGCACCAGCCGCGCGGTCTCCGTCGGCGTACCGCCGACCCGTACGCCCACCGCCTCCAGGGCCTCCTTCTTGGCCTGGGCGGTGCCGGACGAGCCGGAGACGATCGCGCCCGCGTGGCCCATGGTCTTGCCCTCGGGCGCGGTGAAGCCGGCGATGTAGCCGACGACGGGCTTGGTGACGTGGTCGCGGATGTAGGCGGCGGCCCGCTCCTCCGCGTCGCCGCCGATCTCCCCGATGAGGACGATGAGTTCGGTGTCGGGGTCGGCCTCGAAGGCGGCCAGGCAGTCGATGTGCGTGGTGCCCACGACGGGGTCGCCGCCGATGCCCACGCAGGTGGAGAAGCCGATGTCGCGCAGCTCGTACATCAGTTGGTACGTGAGCGTGCCGGACTTGGAGACGAGTCCGATGCGGCCCGGCTTGGTGATGTCGGCGGGGATGATGCCGGCGTTGGAGCGCCCGGGGGTGATCAGCCCCGGGCAGTTGGGGCCGATGACGCGGGTGCCCTTGTCCGTCGCGTAGGCGTGGAAGGCGACGGAGTCGTGGACGGGGATGCCCTCGGTGATGACGACGGCGAGGCCGATGCCGGCGTCGGCGGCCTCGACGACGGCGGCCTTGGCGAAGGCGGGCGGTACGAAGACGACCGTGACATCGGCTCCGGTCGCCCGCATGCCCTCGGCGACGGAGCCGAAGACGGGGACGGACCGGTCGTCGAAGTCGACGCTGCGGCCGGCCTTGCGCGGGTTGACGCCGCCGACGACGTCCGTGCCGGCCGCGAGCATGCGGCGGGTGTGCTTCATGCCCTCGCCGCCGGTCATGCCCTGGACGAGGACCTTGCTCTCCTGGGTAAGAAAGATCGCCATGTCCTGTCTCCTTAGCCGGCGTGGGCGAGGTCGGCGGCGCGCCGGGCCGCGCCGTCCATGGTGGTGGCCTGCTGGACCAGCGGATGGGCGTGCTGGTCGAGGATGGCCCGGCCGCGTACGGCGTTGTTGCCGTCGAGGCGGACCACGAGGGGCTTGGTGAGGCGGACCGTGCCGAGGGCCTGGACGATGCCGTCGGCGACCGCGTCGCAGGCCGTGATGCCGCCGAAGACGTTCACGAAGACCGACTTCACGTCCGGGTCGGAGAGGATCACGGACAGTCCGTCGGCCATGATCTGCGCGGAGGCGCCGCCGCCGATGTCGAGGAAGTTGGCGGGGCGCGCCCCGCAGCCCGCGACGACGTCGAGCGTCGACATGACGAGCCCGGCGCCGTTGCCGATGACGCCGACCTCGCCGTCCAGTTTCACGTAGTTGAGGCCCTTGGCCGCCGCCGCGGCCTCCAGCGGGTCGTCGTGCGGGGCGTCCTGGTCGCCCCAACGGGCCTGCCGGAAGCGGGCGTTGTCGTCCAGGGTGACCTTGCCGTCGAGGGCGAGGATCTGGCCCTGGGCGGTACGGACGAGCGGGTTGACCTCGACGAGGAGGGCGTCCTCGCGGATCAGGACCTCCCAGAGCCGGACCAGGACGTCGACGGTCTGCGCGGGCAGGCCGGCCGCCTCGGCGATCTGGGCCGCCTTGGCCGAAGTGACGCCATCGGCGGGGTCGATGGGGATCCGGGCGACCGCTTCGGGACGGGTGGCGGCGACCTCCTCGATGTCCATGCCTCCCTCGGCGGACGCGATGGCGAGAAAGCGCCCCGCCGCCCGGTCGAGGACGTAACTGACGTAGTACTCGGCCTCGATGTCGACGGGCTGCGCCAGCATCACCGTGCCGACGGTGTGGCCCTTGATGTCCATTCCGAGGATCTGCCGTGCCGTGAGTTCGGCGGCGGCCGGGTCGGCGGCGATCTTCACGCCGCCCGCCTTGCCCCGGCCGCCGGTCTTCACCTGGGCCTTGACCACGACCCGGCCGCCGAGCCGGCGCGCGATGTCGCGCGCCTCCTTCGCGACGTCCGTGATCTCGGCCTTCGGCACCACGATGCCGTGCTCTTCGAAGAGTTCCCTTGCCTGGTGCTCGTACAGGTCCATCTCGGCTCCTGACCGCTGGCCGGTCCGGGGGTCTGTCCCCGGAACCCGTAAAAGTGCCGCACGCCCCCTGGACACCACCCACCGGATGCGGGATAACAAGCTTCATACAGTATTCGTCGACTGTATGCAATGTACGAACGAGCACGTCGAAGCAGTTCACAGCAGTGCTGAGCAGTGCGTTCGTGCTCCGAATCCCCTACGAAGGGACAGGACTTCGCCATGCCCGACGGCAGCAGCGAGAACACCCAGGACCTCATCTCCGGTGGGCACCTGGTCGCCAAGGCCCTCAAAGCCGAGGGGGTGGAGGTCGTCTACACCCTCTGCGGCGGCCACATCATCGACATCTACGACGGCTGCGTCGACGAGGGCATCGAGGTCGTCGACGTACGCCACGAGCAGGTCGCCGCGCACGCGGCCGACGGCTACGCGCGGATCACCGGCAAGCCCGGCTGCGCGGTCGTCACCGCGGGCCCCGGCACCACCGACGCCGTCACCGGCGTCGCCAACGCCTTCCGCGCCGAGTCACCGATGCTCCTCATCGGCGGCCAGGGCGCGCACACCCAGCACAAGATGGGCTCGCTCCAGGACCTCCCGCACGTCGACATGATGACGCCGATCACCAAGTTCGCGGCCACCGTCCCGGACACCGCACGCGCCGCCGACATGGTGTCGATGGCGTTCCGCGAGTGCTACCACGGGGCGCCGGGCCCGTCGTTCCTGGAGATACCCCGGGACGTCCTGGACGCCAAGGTCCCCGTCGAGAAGGCACGGGTGCCCAAGGCCGGGCACTACCGGGCGTCCACGCGCTCGGCTGGCGACCCCGAGGCGATCGAGAAGCTGGCCGACCTCCTGGTCCACGCCGAGAAGCCGGCGATCCTGCTCGGCAGCCAGGTATGGACGACCCGCGGCACCGAGTCCGCGATCGAACTGGTGCGGGCCCTCAACATCCCCGCGTACATGAACGGCGCCGGACGCGGCACCCTGCCGCCCGGCGACCCGCACCACTTCCAGCTCTCGCGCCGCTACGCCTTCTCCAACGCCGACGTGATCGTCATCGTCGGCACCCCGTTCGACTTCCGGATGGGCTACGGCAAGCGGCTGTCGCCGGACGCCACCGTCGTCCAGATCGACCTGGACTACCGGACCGTCGGCAAGAACCGCGACATCGACCTCGGCATCGTCGGCGACGCCGGACTCGTCCTGAAGTCGGTCACCGAGGCCGCTTCGGGCCGGCTCAACGGCGGCGGTTCCCGGCGCAAGGAGTGGCTGGACGAGCTGCGCGCCGCCGAGCAGACCGCCATCGAGAAGCGGCTGCCGCAACTGCGGTCCGACGCCGCGCCGATCCACCCGTACCGCCTGGTCAGCGAGATCAACGACTTCCTCACCGAGGACTCGATCTACATCGGCGACGGCGGCGACATCGTCACCTTCTCGGGGCAGGTCGTCCAGCCCAAGTCGCCGGGGCACTGGATGGACCCGGGCCCGCTCGGCACGCTCGGTGTCGGTGTCCCGTTCGTGCTCGCCGCCAAGCAGGCACGGCCCGACAAGGAGGTCGTGGCGCTCTTCGGGGACGGCGCGTTCTCGCTGACCGGCTGGGACTTCGAGACCCTGGTCCGCTACAACCTGCCGTTCGTCGGGATCGTCGGCAACAACTCCTCGATGAACCAGATCCGTTACGGCCAGGCCCAGAAGTACGGCCTGGAGCGGGAGCGGGTCGGCAACACACTCGGCGACGTCCACTACGACAAGTTCGCCCAGATGCTCGGCGGTTACGGCGAAGAGGTCCGCGACCCCGCCGACATCGCGCCCGCGCTCCAGCGCGCCCGGGAGTCCGGCAAGCCCTCACTGATCAATGTGTGGGTCGACCCGGACGCGTACGCCCCCGGAACCATGAACCAGACGATGTACAAGTGAGGTGAGCCGGCCATGACCAAGGCTCTTGAAGGCATCCGCGTCCTCGACATGACCCATGTCCAGTCCGGCCCCTCCGCGACCCAGCTGCTCGGCTGGCTCGGCGCGGACGTGGTCAAACTGGAGGCACCGACCGGCGACATCACCCGCAAGCAACTGCGGGACCTGCCGGACGTCGACTCGCTGTACTTCACGATGCTCAACTGCAACAAGCGCAGCATCACCCTCAACACCAAGTCCGAGCGCGGCAAGGAGATCCTCACCGAGCTGATCCGCCGCTCCGATGTGATGGTGGAGAACTTCGGCCCCGGCGCGGTCGACCGCATGGGTTTCACCTGGGACCGCATCCAGGAGATCAACCCGCGCATCATCTACGCCTCGATCAAGGGTTTCGGGGACGGTCCGTACACCAACTTCAAGGCGTACGAGGTCGTCGCGCAGGCCATGGGCGGGTCGATGTCGACCACCGGTTTCGAGGACGGTCCGCCGCTGGCCACCGGCGCGCAGATCGGCGACTCCGGCACCGGCGTCCACGCCGTCGCCGGCATCCTCGCCGCCCTGTTCCAGCGGGAGGCGACCGGGCGCGGCCAGCGGGTCAACGTCGCGATGCAGCACGCGGTGCTCAACCTGTGCCGGGTCAAGCTGCGCGACCAGCAGCGCCTGGCACACGGACCGCTCGCCGAGTACCCGAACGAGGACTTCGGCGACGAGGTCCCGCGCTCCGGCAACGCGTCGGGCGGCGGACAGCCCGGCTGGGCGGTCAAGTGCGCGCCCGGCGGCCCCAACGACTACGTGTACGTCATCGTGCAGCCCGTCGGCTGGAAGCCGCTGAGCGAGCTGATCGGCCGCCCCGAACTGGCCGACGACCCCGAGTGGGCGACGCCGGAGGCCCGGCTGCCGCAGCTCACCAAGATGTTCCAGCTCATCGAGGAGTGGACCTCGACGCTCCCCAAGTGGGAGGTCCTGGAGCGGCTCAACGCCCACAACATCCCCTGCGGCCCGATCCTCTCCACCAGGGAGATCATCGAGGACGCGTCCCTGGTCGCCAACGACATGGTGGTGACCGTCCCGCACCCCGAGCGCGGCGAGTTCGTGACCGTCGGCTCCCCGCTGAAGCTCTCCGACTCCCCCGTCGAGGTCACCACGTCCCCGCTGCTCGGCGAGCACAACGCCGAGGTGTACGTGGGCGAACTGGGCCTCGGCGACGAGGAACTGCGCCTGCTCAAGTCGAACGGAGTGATCTGAGTTGATGGCCGAAGACCGCGTGCGACAGGTGCGCACGCTCCTCGACGCCGTACGGGCCGAGGGCCGTACCGCACTGACCGCGCCCGAGGGCAAGGTGATCGCGGACGCCTACGGGATCGCCGTCCCGGGCGAGGAGCTGGCGACGGACATCGAGGAGGCGGTGGCCGCCGCGGCCCGCTTCGGGCGGCCCGTCGTGATGAAGATCGTCTCCCCCGACATCCTGCACAAGACCGACGCGGGCGGTGTGATCGTCGGCGTCGAGGGCGCCGCCGATGTGCGGGCCGCGTTCCGCAGCATCGTCGAGAACGCCCGCGCCTACGCACCGCAGGCCCGTATCGAGGGCGTGCAGGTGCAGGAACTCCTCCCGAAGGGGCAGGAGGTGATCGTCGGCGCGGTGACCGACCCGACGTTCGGCAAGGTCGTCGCCTTCGGGCTCGGCGGTGTGCTGGTCGAGGTGCTGAAGGACGTCACCTTCCGGCTCGCGCCGGTCGACGCCGACGAGGCCCTGTCGATGCTCGACTCGATCCGGGCCGCCGAGATCCTGCGCGGGGTGCGCGGCGCCCGCGCGGTGGACCGGTGGGCGCTGGCCGAGCAGATACGCCGGGTCTCCGAACTCGTCACGGACTTCCCGGACATCGCCGAGGTGGACCTCAACCCGGTGATCGCGACACCGGAGGGCGCGCTCGCCGCGGACATCCGGGTGATCCTCGCGGAGAGCGTCCCGGCGGCCCGGCCCACGTACACCCGGGAGCAGATGCTCACCACGATGCGGCGGCTGATGGAGCCCCGCTCGGTCGCGGTGATCGGCGCGTCGAACGAACAGGGCAAGATCGGCAATTCGGTGATGCGCAACCTCATCGACGGCGGCTTCTCCGGTGAGATCCATCCGGTGAACCCCAAGGCCGATGACATTCTGGGCCGCAAGGCGTACAAGAGTGTCACGGACGTTCCAGGTGAGGTGGATGTGGCGGTCTTCGCCATCCCGGCCAAGTTCGTGGCCACGGCTCTGGAGGAGGTGGGACGCAAGGGGATCCCCAACGCCGTCCTCATTCCCTCCGGCTTCGCCGAGACCGGCGAGGACGCCCTCCAGGCGGAGATCGTCGCGATCGGGCAGCGGTACGGGGTACGGCTGCTCGGGCCGAACATCTACGGCTACTACTCGACCTGGCAGGACCTCTGCGCCACGTTCTGCACGCCGTACGACGTCAAGGGCGGGGTCGCCCTCACCAGCCAGTCCGGCGGTATCGGCATGGCCATCCTCGGCTTCGCCCGGACCACCAGGACAGGCGTGTCGGCGATCGTCGGGCTCGGCAACAAGTCGGACCTGGACGAGGACGACCTGCTGACCTGGTTCGGCGAGGACCCGCACACCCAGTGCATCGCGATGCACCTGGAGGACCTGAAGGACGGACGGGCCTTCGTCGAGGCGGCCCGCGCGACCGTGCCGAAGAAACCGGTCGTCGTCCTCAAGGCCGGACGCACCGCCGCCGGCGCCAAGGCGGCGGGCTCCCACACCGGAGCGCTCGCGGGCGACGACGCGGTGTACGACGACATCCTGCGGCAGGCGGGCGTGATCAGGGCGCCGGGCCTCAACGAGATGCTGGAGTACGCGCGGGCCCTGCCCGTACTGCCCACCCCCAAGGGCGACAACATCGTCATCATCACCGGCGCGGGCGGCTCCGGAGTGCTCCTTTCCGACGCGGTGATGGACAACGGGCTGTCCCTGATGGAGATCCCGGACGACCTGGACGCCGCGTTCCGCGCGTTCATCCCGCCGTTCGGCGCCGCCGGCAACCCGGTGGACATCACGGGCGGCGAACCCCCCTCCACGTACGAGGCGACGATCCGGCTCGGTCTGGAGGACCCGCGGATCCACGCACTGGTCCTGGGCTACTGGCACACCATCGTCACCCCGCCGATGGTCTTCGCGGAGCTGACGGCGCGGGTCGTCGCGGAGTTCCGTGAGCGGGGCATCGAGAAGCCCGTGGTGGCGTCGCTCGCGGGTGACGTCGAGGTCGAGGAGGCCTGCCAGTACCTCTACGAACGGGGTGTCGTGGCGTACCCGTACACGACGGAGCAGCCGGTGGCCGTGCTCGGCGCGAAGTACCGCTGGGCGCGCGCGGCGGGACTGTTGGGAGGCGACCGATGAGGTGAGCCGAGCCTCGGGAGCGGCCGGCGGTGCGCGCCGGTCGCGCCCGGGGCCTGTCGTCACATTCCCGTCCTTCGCACGGCAGACGGGAATGTGACGACAGGCCCCAGGACCCGAGCGCACACGAAAGGAATTGGACAGGGGGCGCTGGCCAGCAACTTTCGACGCAAGGGGTGCGACAACACATGACCACCACCGACCTACCCACATCCGTCCCCTTCAAGGAGGTGACGGACCGCAACGGCCGCCTGTTCCGGATCGGCGAGACCGACCGGGACATCATGGGGCGGCCCCGCTGGACCATGGTGCTCTTCCCCTGGCTGGGGATGATGGGCATCAGTTCCTCGGAGTACGCGTTCACCTCCGCCGAGGACACCCTGCACGAGGCCCATCTGTGGAGCAGCGGGCACATCTTCTGGCTGATGGGTGTCTGGATATTCTTCCAGGCGGCCGTCGCCTTCCCCGCCGGACAGTTGCGGGAGAGCGGCAAACTGCCCGCGCGGTACGCCATGATGCTCGGCGCGCTGGGCACGATCCTCGGCTACATATCACTCGCGTACGCGCCACATGTGATCGTCGCGTACATAGGTTTCGGCATGTTCAGCGGCATCGGGGCCGGCCTCGTCTACGCGACCTGCGTGAACATGGTCGGCAAGTGGTACCCGGAGCGCAAGGGCGGCAAGACCGGCATGGTCAACGGCGGTTTCGCCTATGGCTCGGTGCCCTTCGTGTTCCTGTTCACCTCGTACATGGACCTGAGCAACTACAAGACGGTCCTCGTGGCGGTCGGCGTGATCTGCTGCGCCGTGGTCGCCTTCGCCGGGTGGTTCTTCAAGGACCCGCCGAAGGGCTGGTGGCCGTCGCACGTGGACCCGCTGAAGGTCTCCGACGACCCGAAGATCCGGCGTGCGCTGGAGAAGAACCCGCCGGCCGTGAAGCAGTACACACCACGGGAGGCGGCCCGGACCCCGGTGCTGTGGATGATGTGGTTCTGCCTGCTGTGCACCGCGGGCATCAACATCTTCGGTATCGCCTTCCAGGTGCCGTTCGGCAAGGACATGGGCTTCGCGGGCGGGATCGTGGCCACCGCGATGTCGCTCAAGGCCATCGTCAACGGCACGGGCCGTGGCGTGATCGGCTGGATCTCGGACAAGTACGGGCGGCGCAACACGCTGATCATCGTCTGCATCGTGCTGGGCACCGCCCAGTTCGGAGTGCTCGTCTCCGGGTCGATGGGCAGCATGCCGTTCTTCCTGTTCTGCTCCATGGTCTCCGGATTCGGCGGCGGCGCGATCTTCCCGCTCTTCGCGGCCATGACCGCCGACTACTTCGGTGAGAACAACAACGCCACCAACTACGGCATGGTCTACAGCTCCAAGCTCATCTCGGGCCTCGTCGGCTCCGGTATGGGAGCCGTCGTGGTGGCGGCCTGGGACTACGAGGGCGCCTTCGTGATCGCCGGCTGCATCGGGCTCGCGTCGGCCGTCCTGGCGCTGTTCCTCAAGGCACCCGGCCGCCCAGGCGGCCGGCAGATCGTCCCCAACCCGCAACCCCTCGGCGAGGAGATGGCTTGAGATGACGGCGGACCCCATCGCCGCGAACGACGATGCGCAGCAATCCCCGGATGCGCAGGAATCCCCGCACGCGCACCGCTCGTACCGTGAAGTGACCGACTCCCGGGGCCGGGTCTACCGGGTCGGCGAGTCGGACCGGCAGATCCTCGGACTGCCCCGCTGGACCATGGTGGCCCTCCCCTGGCTCGCCATGCTCGCGATCAGTGTCTTCGAGTACGCCTTCGGGGCGGCCGAGGACACCCTCGCGAAAGCACACCACTGGTCGTCCACCAACACGTTCTGGGTGCTGAGCGTGTGGATCTTCTTCCAGGCCGGGGTCTCCTTCCCCACCGGCAAGCTCCGCGAGAAGGGCATCCTGACCAGCAGGGCGGCCATGATCATCGGGTCGTTCCTGTCCCTCATCGGCTTCGTCAGCCTCAGCCACGCACCCAATGTGGCGGCGGCGCTGCTCGGCTTCGGTGTCCTCGGCGGCATCGGCTCCGGGCTCATCTACTCGACCTGCGTGAACATGGTCGGCAAGTGGTACCCCGAACGCAGGGGCGGCAAGACGGGCTTCGTGAACGGGGCCTTCGCGTACGGCGCGGTGCCGTTCATCTTCCTGTTCTCGTACGGCTTCAACACCTCCAACTACCGTACGGTGCTGGACCTCGTCGGGTTCTATGTGCTGGCCCTGACGCTGGTCTCGGGCCTTTTCTTCAAGGACCCCCCGAAGAACTGGTGGCCCGAGGCGGTCGACCCGCTCCACCGCGCGGGCGACGCCAAGTCGACGGTCGCGCTGGCCAAGAACCCGCCGGCGGCCCGTCAGTACACCTCCGGCGAGGCACTGCGGACCGGGATCGTGCCGCTGATGTGGTTCTGCATGCTCTGCTGTGCGGGTGTGTCGATCTTCGGGATCTCCTTCCAGGTGCCGTTCGCGAAGGAGATGGGCTTCGGGCCGCTCGTCGCGGCGTCCTCGATGGGTGTGATGGCAGTCATCAACGGCACCGGACGCGGTGTCGTGGGCTGGCTCTCGGACCGGATGGGCCGGCGCACCACACTCACCTACGTGTGTCTCGTCCTGGCGGTCGCCCAGTTCGGGGTGCTGGGGGCGGGCGAGATGCGCAGCGAGGCCCTGTTCCTGTTCTTCGCGTTCCTCTCCGGGTTCGGCGGCGGCGCCTTCTATCCGCTCTTCGCGTCGCTCGTCCCGGACTACTTCGGTGAGAACAACAACGCGTCGAACTACGGCATGGTCTACAGCGCGAAACTCGTCAGCGGCCTCTTCGGCGGCGGTCTCGGTGCCGTCGTCGTGAGCGCGTGGGGCTATGACGGGGCGTACACGACGGCCGGGGTGATCTCGCTGCTCGCGGCGGGGCTCTCGCTCCTGCTGCGGCAGCCGGGCGGACCGCCGCGGGAGCGGCACCGTCCCCGGCGCCCCGGGCGCCCTGGGGTGCGGCGGTCCGCGACCGTCTGACCTGTGAACGGCCGTGCGGCCTCCCGGAACGCTCCGGGAGGCCGCGCGGCTGTTTCTTTGTGGCTGACGGGGTCAGCAGTCGCGGTCGCGCAGGGCGGCCATGTTGTCGTAGCCGATCTTCGCGTAGTCGAGGGACTGCGAAGGGACGGTGGAGCTGGGCGCGTTGTCCTGCTCGACCATCGGGTTGTGGTAGTTCTTCTGGCCCACCCGGGAGAAGAACTTGGTGTAGTCGATGTCGCCGGTGCCGAACGGCACCATGTCGTAGCCCATGCCGTTGGTGGCGTTGACCGTGCCGTCCTTGGCGTGGAACAGCGGGTAGCGCTTGTTGTTGCGGGAGACGAGCTTCGCCGGGTCGAAGACGTTCTCGCGCTGCTTGCCGTCGTGCGCGGTGTAGGTGTGGAACTTGTACTGGGCGACGTGCGCCCAGAAGATGTCCATCTCCAGCCACACGTTCTTCGGGTCGGTGCGCTTCAGGAAGTACTCCAGCTTGCGGATGCCGGAGCTGCGGGTCGGGCGGCCCTGCGCGTCCAGCGGACCGCCGTCGAGCAGGAAGCCGTACGCCGCGTCGTGGTTGTGCGTGTACAGCTTGATGCCCTCGCGGCGGGCGATGGCACCCAGCGCGTTCCACTTGTCGGCGGCGACGTCCCAGTCCGCGCGGTACGAGCTGCCGGTGGGGTCGCCACCGGTGCCCATGTGGTCCATGCCGAGGATGTTGGCTATCTCCAGGTGGCGCTTGAAGGTGTCCAGGTCGGGCGTGGACAGCGGCCAGGACCCAGGGATGAAGCCGTGGTTGCCCTGGGCGCGCAGCCCGTACTCGTCGAGCCAGGAGCGCAGCAGCTTGGCGCCGGCGACCGACTCCAGGTTGTTGCCGCCGGGCGCGTTGGCGTGCTGGCCGTAGCCGGCGAACTCGACCTGCTTGTAGCCGTAGCGGGCGAGCTGCTTGAAGACCTCACGGAAGCCGGAGGGCAGGTCGGAGGCGAGCGGGTCGCGGCCCGTGGCGTCCCGCACGGTGTAGAGGATGATGCCGCGCTTGCCCGCGGGGACCAGGTCGTGGCCCTTGCCGTGGCCGTGATCGTTGTCGTGGCCGTGTCCGTGGCCCTTGCCGGAGGCGAAGGCCGGTGAGGCGCCGATGACGGGCGCGGCGATGGCCGCCGCGCCCACAGCGGTGCAGGTGCTCAGGAAGCGTCGGCGGTCGACGCCCAGGGTGCGGCGCAGGGCGTCGCCAGTACCGGATTCATCGTTGAACGCGGTCACGGTCTCTCTCTTTCGACTGGAGGGTTGCCTCGTGCGAGGCCGGCGAGGTGGAGCAGCAGGGACTTCACGTCGGTGGCCGCTACGCGGCCCTCGACGGCGCGGGGGGTGGAGCACAGGATGAGCGGCCCGTCGGCGTCGCTCGTGGGGAGCCGGCCGTGGCTGCCGCGGATCGGCGCGGGGTCGAGGGGGACGACCGCCATGCGGTAGCGCATGCCGAGCTTCTTGCGGGCGACCGCGCCAACTGCCTTGACCCGGACATAGGGGTCCTGGGGGTCCATGAACAGCTCGACCGGGTCGTAGCCGGGTTTGCGGTGGATCTCGACCAACTGGGCGAAGTCGGGGGCCTGGGCGTCGTCCAGCCAGTAGTAGTAGGTGAACCAGGCGTCGGGTTCGGCGACGGCGACGAGTTCACCGGCGCGCGGGTGGTCGAGCTGGTGGGCCTTCTTGCCCTCGTCGTCGAGGAGTGTCTCGATGCCGGGGAGGTCGGCGAGGGCGGCGCGGGTGGCGTCCAGGTCCTCGGGGCGGCGGACGTAGACATGGGCGATCTGGTGGTCGGCGACGGCGAAGGCGCGCGACGCCATCGGGTCCAGATATTCCATGCCGTCCTGGGTGTGCACCTCCAGGAGGCCGGCGCGGCGCAGGGCGCGGTTGATGTCGACGGGCCGGTCGGCGCGGGTGATGCCGTACTCGGACAGCGCGACGACGGTGCGGCCTTCCGCGCGGGCGTCGTCCAGGAGGGGGGCGAGGGCGCGGTCGAGTTCGGCGGCGGCGGCGAAGGCGCGGGGGTCGTCGGGGCCGTAGCGCTGGAGGTCGTAGTCGAGATGGGGGACGTAGCACAGGGCCAGGTCGGGGCGGCGGGTGGCGATGATGTGCCGGGTCGCGTCGATGATCCACTGGCTGGAGACCAGGTCGGCGCCGGGGCCCCAGAAGTGGAAGAGGGGGAACGTGCCCAGTTTCTCGGTGAGTTCGTCGTGCACGGCCGGGGGGCGGGTGTAGCAGTCGGGTTCCTTGCGGCCGTCGGCGTAGTACACGGGCCGGGGGGTGACCGTCCAGTCGGTGTCGGCGCCCATCGCGTACCACCAGCAGATGTTGGCGACGGTGTAGCCGGGGTGGACGCGGCGGGCGGCGTCCCACAGTTTGTCGCCCGCGACCAGACCGTTGTGCTGGCGCCACAGGAGGACGTCGCCGAGTTCGCGGAAGTACCAGCCGTTGCCGACGATGCCGTGTTCGGCGGGCGGGGCGCCGGTGAGGAACGTGGACTGGGCGGCGCAGGTCACGGCGGGCAGGACGGTGCCCAGCGGGGCGCGCGAGCCGGACTGGCCGAGCGCCTTGAGGCGGGGCATGTGGTCGAGGATCTTCGGGGTGAGGCCGACCACATCGATCACCAGGAGGGGCTGGGGGCCGCCCGGCTCGGGCGGGGTGTGCTGCTGCGGTGCGGTCATCAGGTTCCTCCGGGGATACCCCCGCCCTCAGGCGGGGAAGGAGACGGGCTCCTGCGGAGCAGGGGAGGGAGCGGGGTTTCGCCTCCAGGGCGAAAGGCCGTGCTCTGACCGGCAGGTTTGGCGGTGGAATGAGCGGCTTGTACGGTTGTCGCGCTCGGGCGGCGACAACCAAGTCGTCCGGGCCTACCGCCGGGCTGGCGGGAAGTCAGGTCTGTGGAGCTTGCGTAAGACCATGGGCGGTACACCGTCCCTTCGCCGGTAACCCCGGGTGGCTGCGGGCTGTGAAGCAGAAAGCTCAACCCGCGAGGGAAGAATCCCCCTGCTTCAGCTGGGGGAGATGTCAAGGCAGTTCCTTCAGGCCGAGGTCCGTCAGGAGGTCGCGGGCCAGGGTGAGTTCGGCGGCGATGCCGTCGGCGAGCTGGGCGCGGGCCCGGGGCCGCAGCTCGGACGGCAGGGCCTGCCAGGTGTACGTCTCGACCTCCAGGTGCCGGGTCAGGGGCCGGGGTCCGCCGACGAGCCGCTGGAGGGTGTCGCCCAGGACCGTCATGGTGGAGGTGAGGGGCGCGGCGGGCGCCGCGTGCAGCGGGACGTGGAAGTGGGCGCGCCAGGGCGAGGCGTCGGGCAGGGCCTCGCCGTTCAGGGCCTCGCCGAGGTCGTCGGTGCCGCGCAGTCCGGCCGCCGTTCTGGTGCGGGTCTGGTGCAGGAAGCGGGGCTCGTCGAACGCGGCCAGGGCCTCGCGTACCTCGGGGAGATGGGGCTGTTCGGCGTGCAGCGCGGCGGACAGCTGCGACTTCACGACGGGCACCCCTGCGGCGACCAGCGCGTCCAGGGCGCTGTCCGGGGGTTCGAAGGAGGTCGCGAGGTGACAGGTGTCCACGCAGATGCCGATGCGGTCGTGGCCGACGGCGATGAGCGGGGCGATGGCGTCGGCGGTGGTCTCCACGACACAGCCCGGCTCCGGCTCCAGACCGATCCGGATGGAGCGGCCCGTCAGCTCGGCGAGGGCGTCGAGGCGTTCGCCGAGGGTGCGCAGCGCGGCGACGGCGGTGTCCGGGCGTGATCCGTCGTAGGCGGTGCGCCAGGCGAGCGGCAGCGTCGAGACGGTGCCCTCGGTGACGTCGTCGGGGAGGAGCTGGGCGAGCAGCCGGGCCAGGTCGGTGGTGTGGGCGAGGCGCTCGGGGTCGGCCCAATCGGGCTTGTACACGCGGTACTTGACCTCTTCGGCGCCGAATCCCTCGTACGGGAAGCCGTTGAGGGTGACCACTTCGAGGCCGCGCCTGTCGAGTTCGGAGCGCAGGCCGCGCAGCGCGACGGGGTCGCTGCCCAGCGCGCGGGCGGCGTCCTTGGCGAGCCACAAACCGATGCCGAGGCGGTCTCGGCCGAGGCGCTTGCGGACGGGTTCGCAGTGGTCGCGGAGTTGCGCGAGGACGCCGTCCAGGGTCTCCGCCGGGTGGACGTTGGTGCAGTACGCGAGGTGGACGGTGGAGCCGTCCGGGTGCCGGAAGCGCATGGCTCACGCACCGCCGCGCAGGATCGAGTTGCCCTCGTGGGTGGCGTCCGTGTCCGTCACGTCGAGGGCGAGCCGGCCGCTGAGTCCGTAGAACGCGACCGGGTTGCGCCACAGCACCAGGTCCACGTCGTCGTCGCTGAACCCGGCCTTCAGCAGGGCGTCGCCGACCTTGCGGGTCTTCAGCGGGTCGCTCTTGCCCCAGTCGGCGGCCGAGTTGACGAGGACCTTCTCGGTTCCGTACTCCTCGATGATCGCGACCATGCGGTCCTCGTCCATCTTGGTGTCCGGGTAGACCGAGAAACCGAGCCAGCAGCCGCCGTCCTTGGCCGCCTTGACGGTGGTCTCGTTGAGGTGGTCGATGAGGACCCGGTCGGCGTCCAGGGCCGACTCGGTGACGACGTCGAGGGTGCGGCGCAGTCCGGCGAGCTTGTCGCGGTGCGGGGTGTGCACCAGGGCGGGCAGCTCGTGGTCGGCTGCGAGCTGGAGCTGGGCGGCGAGCGCGGTGTCCTCGGCGGGGGTCATCGAGTCGTAGCCGATCTCACCGACCGCGACGACGTTGTCCTTGACGAGGTAGCGGGGCAGCTCGTCCAGGACCGGCAGACAGCGCGGGTCGTTCGCCTCCTTGGGGTTGAGGGCGAGCGTGCAGTGGTGCGCGATGCCGTACTGGGCGGCGCGGAACGGCTCCCAGCCGAGGAGGGAGTCGAAGTAGTCGAAGAACGAGGCCGGTGAGGTACGGGGCTGGCCGAGCCAGAACGCGGGCTCCACGACGGCCCGTACGCCTGCCGCGTACATCGCCTCGTAGTCGTCGGTGGTCCGTGACGTCATATGGATGTGGGGGTCGAAGATGCGCATCAGGACTCCTCGCCGTGCCGTGCGGTGGCCGCGGGTTCGCTGCCGGCCGTGGGGGTGGTGGGGGCGGTCAGGGTCAGGACGTGGTGGAGGTCGTCAGGGACGGGGCGGCCCGCCGCGGTGCGTTCGCTCGCGTAGTCGCCGAGCATCCGGGCGAGTTCGGTGTCGCCGTGGGCTCGGCGCGCCAGGTCCGCGACGGCGGCGACCGGTACGCCCGTGAACAGGCACTTGAGTACGGCGTGCCGCCAGGCGTGGGCGTCGAGGTGGGCGGCGCCGTAGGGCCCGACGGCGGCGGCGACCAGGCGGGTGTCGTTGGTGCGCAGGGCGTCCTCGACCAGCGGCAGCGCACCGGGTCCGTCGGCCAGGTCGGGCAGGGCGAGCAGCACGGCACGGCGTTCGGCGGCGGTGCCCTGGTCGTAGAGGCGGGCGAGGGTCGCCGGGTCGGCGTGGGCGGTGTGCAGGAGCAGGACGCGGGCGGTGTCGGCGTGGTCGGGGCCGCAGCGCCGCCCCGCCTCGGCGAAGCGGAGTTCCCACGAGGCGTCGGCAGCGGTGGCCTGGGTGAGGGCGCGGTCCAGCCAGGCCCGCGCCGGGTCCGCGAGTACGGCGCCGAGCTGGTCGCGGAGGGCCGCGGCCCGGGGTGCGGTCACGGGGTACCTCCTGGAACGCGAGTGGGTACGGGTGCCTGGGGGGCCAGGGCGCGCAGGAAGGCGAGGGAGCGTTCGGCGAAGTGGGGTCCCGCGTGGGAGTGGCGGGGCAGCTCGACCACGGTCAGCCCCTGGTAGCCGGTGGCCGCGAGGGCGTCGAGGACAGGCGGGAAGTCGATCTCGCCGTCGCCGAACGGGAGATGTTCGTGGACGCCGGGCCGCATGTCCTCGATCTGGACGTGCCGCAGCCAGGGCGCGGCGGCCCGTACGCAGGCGGCGGGCGGCTCGGGTTCGACGACGAGGCAGTGGCCGATGTCGAGGGTGAGGCCGAGGGATTCCGGGCTGCCGAGTGCGGTGCGCAGCCGGTGGAAGTCGGCGAGGGTGGCGAGGAGATGGCCGGGTTCGGGCTCGACGGCGAGCGGGACGCCGGTGCGGGCGGCGAGGTCGGCGAGCGGGCCGAGGGTGTCGGCGAGGCGCTGCCAGGCGGTGTCCGGGTCCGTACCGTCCGGGGTGATCCCGCTGAAGCAGTGCACGGCGTGGGCGCCGAGGTCGGCGGCGACCTGGACGGCCCGGGTCAGCAACCCGGTCCGCAGGTCCCGGCGCTCCGGGTCGGGGTCGAGGAGCGTGGGCCCGTGCTTGTGCCAGGCGTCGAGCACATAGCGCGCGCCGGTCTCGACGGTGACCGTGAGCCCGAGCGCGTCGAGGCGCCGGGCGACGTGCCGGGTGCGGGCGGCGAGGTCGGGGGCGAGCGGATCGAGATGCATGTGATCGAGCGTCAGCCCGACCCCGTCGTACCCGAGATCGGCGAGGACCCCGAGCGCGTCGTCGAGCCGGAGATCGGTGAGGCCGTTGGTGCCGTATCCGAAGCGGAGGGGTGCGGCAGGGGGAGGTGTCGGCGGATGCGTCATGTGATGCTCACCCGCTTCGCGAAAGTGCGGGCCGCCGGTGCCAGGGCCGCTGTCGCCAGGGCTGTCGCCGGGGAGCCGGCTCGGGCCGTGAGGGCCGCCTGGAGGGGGATCATGGCGCGGATTCCGCCGCCGACGGCGCGTTGGGTGAGCGGGGGTGAGGGGTTCAGGACGGCGTGCCACAGGGGGCGGGCGGCCGTCGCGAAGTACACGAGGGCGAGCGCGGCGCGCAGTGGGTCGGGCGCCGGTGGGGCGGTGGAGCCCGACAGGCCGAGAGCGGCTGCTACTCGTCGGCCTGCCGGGAGTCGGGGGGCAGCGCCACGGGCCAGGAAACCGGCCGTGTGCGCCAGGGCGGCGGTCGCCGCGAGCGCCGCGAGGGGGACGGCGGACGAGCCGCCCTCGGCCTCGTGGCGGGAGACGGCGGTGACCGCGAGGGTGTGGGCGCCGAGCAGCGCGGCGGACGGGACGGCGTCCCGTGCCCGCCCGCCGGTCGCGGCGGCGCCGAGCGTCAGGTCGAGGCTCCGGGCCGCCGCCATCGCGACGGGCCCGGCGGGTGTGTGCTTCAGCCCGAGGTCGTACGCCCACACGGTCGCCGCCAGGGCCCCGGCGACCGCGAGGGCCGGGCGCCCGGCGCGGGCGGCGAGCGCGAGTCCGGCGGCGGTCAGGGCGCCGGCCGCCGCGAGGGCGGCGCCGGGCCTGATCCGGCCGGACGGCAGCGGCCGGTGCGGCCGTTCCACGGCGTCCTCGGCTCGGTCGGCCCAGTCGTTGAGCGCCATCCCGGCCTCGTACAGACACAGCGACGCGCCGATGGCGTACAGGGTGCGGCGGCCTGGGCGGCGGCCGGTGGTCGCGGCTCCGGCGAGCGCGTCGCCGGGGACGGTGAACAGGGCGGGCAGACGCAGGAGTTCGACCCAGTCGGAGGGGCGGCCGAGACCGGAAGCGGAGGCGGATACGGAGGTTCCGGTACGGGGGTGGGGGGTCGCCGGTTCCTGTTCCTGGACGAGGGGGTCCACCGGGGGCGCGGCGGCCGGAGCCGGCGCCGGGTGAACCGCTCCCTTACCCGAAGCTCCCCCGCCGGCCACGTCACGGGACCGCGCGCGCCCCGCGACGCCCGCCGTCATCGCCGCCGCGACGGCCAGCGCGCCGCCGAGCAGCACGATCCCGAGCCCGGCGCGGCTCATATGCCGCTCCCGAGCCGCCGCCCGAACGCCACGAGGGCGCCGTACTGCTCGGCGAGCGCCGAGGTCGACCCCGGGTCCGGGTCCTTGAAGTAGAAGCCGAGTTCGGGGCGCGGTCCGGAGAGTCCGGCCTCGTGGGCGCGGGCGAGGAGCCGGGCGAGGTCGATGACCAGGGGCGCGGCGAGCGCCGAGTCGCAGCCCTGCCAGGTGGTCTGGAGGGTCATACGGGAGCCGAGGAACCCGTCGAAGGCGATGTGGTCCCACGCGGTCTTCCAGTCGCCGAGCGCGGGCACGTCGTCGATGTGTGTCTCGCCCTCGGGGACGGCGCCGAGGGTGTCGGCGAGCGCGCGTTCCTTGCCGGCGTTCTTCGCGGCGGCGGCAGCGGGGTCGGCGAGCGCGGCGCCGTCGCCGCCGCCGAGGAGGTTGGTGCCGGACCAGGCGAGGACCCGCAGCGCGCGCTGCGCGAACATCGGCCCGAGCACCGACCGCAGCAGGGTCTGCCCGGTCTTGCCGTCGCGGCCCGCGTACGGCAGACCGCTGGCGTGGGCCTCGTCGGCGAGCGCCGGGTGGTGCAGTCCGGCCGACGGGGTGAAATTGACGTAGGGGCAGCCCGCGCGGAGGGCCGCCGCCGCGTAGAGGGAGCTGGCGGGCAGCGCGGCACCCTCGGGTACGGGTTCGGTCGACGCGACGTTGACGACGACCGCGCGGGCCAGCCGGCCGCGCCGCACGAAGTCGCGGATGTCGTCCGCGAAGGTCTCGATCAGTGCGTCCTCGGTGCGGGTGTCGCCGGGCAGGGGGCCGCCGGTTCTGATCTCGCGGTCGGCGGCGGTGAGTTCGGCGTGCACGGCGGACGGCAGCCCGTGCGGCAGCACGCCCGACTCGGCGAGCTTCTCGGCGCGTTTGGGGAGCGGGCAGTCGACGGTGTCGTGGCCGCCGAAGACCAGCGAGGAGAGAGGGGGCAGGGCGCTGTCGGCGAACGGCTCGGTCTCGGTGACCATGCCGGTCGGGGGGTGCAGTCCGGCGGTGACGGCCGCGCATCCGGCGACCGCGGTGGTGGCGACGGAGCCCCGGGCTCCGATCAGCCAGACACCGATACGGGGAAGAGGAGCGGAAGGTTCGGCGGACATGGGCAGCCTCCTTGTCGTACGCGAACCGGAAGCCGGACGGGATGCCGGGCACCGCCGCGGCGCGGGCGGGCGCCCGCGCGCGGGGGTGCCGGGGACAGTTCCTAGAGGCCCGGCGGGGATGCCCGGCACCGGTGTCCGGTGGGAACACCAGGCACCGATGCCCGGGACGTGAGCTGTGCGGGTGGCCGGAGGGGAGGGGGGACGGCGGGCGGGAGTCCGGCGTCCCCCGCCCGCCGCCGTTCTAGTCGCCCTTCACGGGCAGTTCCTTGAGCTGGATGTCGCGGAACGACACATGGTCGTTCGCTCCGTGGTTCTGGAGCCCGATGTGGCCGTTGGCCAGGCTCCGCTCCGGGTCCTTGTTGGTGAAGTCGTTGATCTTGACTCCGTTGAGGAACACCTGGAGGCGTTCGCCCTGGGCGCGGATCTCGTAGCTGTTCCACTGGCCCGGCGGGCGCAGTGCGCGGTCACGTGCCTTGATGTCGGCCGACTTGAAGGAGTACACCGCTCCGGTGGTCCGGTCCGGCGCGTCCGTCGCGTCGATCTGGATCTCGTAGCCCTTGTTCACGGCCGACCAGGGGTCGTCCGAGGCGGGGAAGCCCACGAAGACACCGGAGTTGTCGTCGCCCTGCATCTTCCAGTCCAGCTTCAGGGAGTACGACGTGAACTCCTTGGCCTGGTACCAGAGCAGACCCATGCCGCCCTCGGTGTTCATTACCCCGTCCTTGACGGTGAACTGACCGGGGCCCGCCTGCTTCCAGCCGTCGGTGGTGTGGCCGTTGAAGAGGTCCCGGTAGCCGGTGCGGGGCTTGCAGTCGGCCTTCTCCTGGCCGGTGACGTACTTCAGGCCGCCGAGCAGATGGCTGCGGAGAGCGGCCTCGCCGTACGACTCCTTGGTGTGGCCGAGTCCGGTGTAGAAGGAGCGTCCGCCCCCGTAGGACTGGCACCAGGAGATCGGGTGGTCGCCCTTCATCGAGCCGCCCTGGTAGGTCGTCTCGTCGAGGGTGGCCAGGATCCGGGCGTTGTCACGCGGGTTGGTGCGGTAGTTGTACCACTCGTCGGTGCGCTCCCACGCGTCGCTCAGATCCTTGGTGGCCGGGTGGTCGTGCTCGGGTACCCGGACGGTGGCCTGCTGGATCTGCGGGTGCGAGTCGAAGTACGCGCCGACCAGCTTGCCGTAGTAGGGCCAGTCGTACTCGGTGTCGGCCGCCGCGTGGACGCCCATGAAGCCGCCGCCGGAGGCGATGTAGTTCTCGAACGCCTTCTCCTGGTCGGCGTTGAGGACGTCACCGGTGGTGGACAGGAACACCACGCCGTCGTACCGGGCGAGGTTGCTGGAGGTGAACTGCTTGGCCTCCTCGGTGGCGTCGACCGTGATGTCGTTGGCCTTGCCGATCTCCTTCAGGGCCTGGACGCCGGTCGGGATGGCGTCGTGGCGGAAGCCGGCGGTCTTGGAGAAGACCAGGATCCGCTTGGCGTTCTTGACCGGTGCCTGGTCGGAGATCTCGAAGTCGTCGACGTCGTAGAGCGCTCCGGCGCCGCCCTTGAAGACCAGGTACAGCTCGGTGGTCTTCTTGGGGACGTTGCGCAGCGGCACGTCGACGTCCTGGAAGGTCTCCCAGCTGCCGGTCACCGGGACCGGGGTGGAGCCGAGCAGGGTGCCCTTCGGGCCGCCGGCCCTGACCTCCAGATAGCCGCCCGCGCCGCCGGAGGAGATCCGGGCCGTGAGCTTCTTGGAGCCGGTCAGGTTGTACGGCTTGAAGGAGATCCAGTCGCCGTCGTCGATGTCACCGACGGTCTTGCCGCCGTTCGCCGCGGCCTTGTCGTAGACCTTGATGCCCTGCTGGCCTGTGAAGTGCTCGGCCTGCCGGTGGCGCGGCTGGAGCTGCACCTGGGCGTGGCTGGTCAGCTTCTCCTGGCCGCCGCCTCCGTTGTCGGTGTACTCGGCGTCGAGGACTCCGAAGATGTTGGCGTTGGGGTCGTGCTCGGTGTCGGCCGGTGCGGTGATGACACCTTCGCAGCCGGTCGCCGAGGTGATCGGGTGGCCGTGGCTGTCATGGCCGAGGATGTAGCGGACGGTGACCTTGGAGCAGTCGATCTTTCCGTCCTCGGGGTCGGTGACCTTCACCTTGAACGGGATCTTGTCGCCGAAGTTGAAGAGGTGCCCGTTGGCCGGGGACTCGATGGTGACGGTCGGCGCGGTGTTGCCGACCACCACGCGCACGCTGGCGGTACCGGTGCGTCCGGTGCCGTCGTCGACGGTCACCTTGGCGGTGTAGGTGCCGTTCTTGCGGTAGGTGTGCGTGGCGTTCGCCCCGGTGGCGGTGGTGCCGTCGCCGAAGTCCCAGGCGTAGGTGATGGGATCACCGTCGGCGTCGGCGCCGGTGGAGGTGAAGGAGACCTTCAGCGGGGACTGGCCCGAGGTCTTGTTGGCCTTGGCCTCGACCGTGGGCGCGTGTCCGTCGGTGACGTTGTCGATGCGGTACAGCGCCGAGTGCTCGTCACCGCCGAACCAGGACAGGCCGTAGTCGAGGACGTAGAGGGCGCCGTCCGGGCCGAATGCCATGTCCATCACCTGGGTCCCGGACCACGGGAACGGGTTGATGGACTGCACGGTGCCGTTCGCGTCCTGCTCGATCCGCTTGATCCAGCGGCGCCCGAACTCACCGGCGAAGAAGTCGCCGTCGTACGCCTCGGGGAACTTCACCGGCGATTCGAGGTTCGGGTCGTAGCGGTAGACCGGGCCGCCCATCGGGGACTCTGAGCCGGAGCCGAACTCCGGGACGGAGCCGCCGTCGTAGGGGATCCACGCTTCCTGTGCGGGCGGCAGGTCGGTGAGTCCGGTGTTGTTCGGCGAGGTGTTCTTCGGCGCGGCGCAGTCGAAGGTGGCGCCGGACTGCTTGGTGCCGAAGTCGTAGTCGACGTACGGCTCGTTCTTGCCGACGCAGTACGGCCAGCCGAAGTTGCCGGCCTTGGTGACGCGGGCGAACTCGACCATGCCGGAGGGGCCGCGCTTGGGGTCGGCGGCGCCGGCGTCGGGCCCGTAGTCACCGACGTAGACGATGCCGGTGGGCTTGTCGACGCTGATCCGGAACGGGTTGCGGAAGCCCATCGCGTAGATCTCGGGGCGGGTCTTCTCGGTGCCGGGGGCGAACAGGTTGCCCTCGGGGATGTCGTACGAGCCGTCCGGCTTGACCTTGATACGCAGGATCTTGCCGCGCAGGTCGTTGGTGTTGCCGGAGCTGCGCTGGGCGTCGAACGCCGGGTTGCGGTTGGCTCGCTCGTCGATCGGGGTGTAGCCGTCGGAGGCGAACGGGTTGGTGTCGTCGCCGGTCGACAGGTAGAGGTTGCCGTCCTTGTCGAAGTCGATGTCGCCGCCGACGTGGCAGCAGGTGCCGCGGGACGCCTTGACTTCGAGGACGCTCTTCTCACTGGCCGTGTCGAGGGTGCCGTCGGCCTTCAGGACGAAGCGGGAGAGGCGGTTGACGCCGTCGAAGGGGGCGAAGTCGGCGGCGGTGCCGTTCTCGGGCGCGTCGCCGGACGGGGTGTTCATCGGCGGCGCGTAGTAGAGGTAGATGAATCGGTTCGCCTCGAAGCCGGGGTCGATGCCGACGCCCTGGAGGCCCTCTTCGTCGTGGTTGTAGACGGTGAGCTTGCCGGAGACACGGGTGGTGCCCTCGGAGTCGGTGATGCGGAGCGTGCCGTCGCGCGAGGTGTGCAGCACACTGCGGTCGGGCAGGACGGCGAGCGACATGGGCTCGCCGGTCTCCTCCGCGCCCTTGGCGAGGGTGACCTGCTGGAAGTCCTCGGCCGCGGCCGGGGGCTGCGTGGGCTCCGGGTCGTGGGCGGAGGCCGGCGGCGCGGCCAGCGCGAGTGAGGCGCCTGCGAGAAGGGAGCCGGTGAAGAGTGCGAGTGTCTTTCGCAGTCTGAGACGTTTTCTGTGCACGAATTCCCTCCGGGAGGGTGGGCCGTACGGGGGGCGGGTGCGATACGCCGGGATGCGCCGTCACCCCGGAAGCGTGCGTGTCCTGTACAACTCAGGGACCGTAGCTGTCTTTGTCAGGGCCGGATAGCCCTTGCGCAGCAGAGAAGTTGAACTTTTTCCAGCCGCAGGACAAAGCGGTCCCTGGGCAGGCGGGATCCCCCGGTGGCGTGAGGCGCACCGAGTGGACCCGCCTGGTCAAGGGAGTTGGCTCCCGCCGCGGTGGTGGAGAGACCACCGCGGCGGGCCGTGCGCTGCGCCAGGAACGGCTAGTCGTTGCCGCCGAAGGCCGCGTCGAAAGAGGCCGTCGGGGGCTCGAAGTCGAAGGCCTTGAGGTGCGCCAGGGCCTCCGGTGCGCCCTGGAGCCGGTCCATGCCGGCGTCCTCCCACTCGACGGAGATCGGGCCGCCGTAGTCGATGGAGCGGAGCATCCGGAATACGTCCTCCCACGGCACGTCGCCGTGGCCCGCGGACACGAAGTCCCAGCCGCGCCGGGGATCGCCCCACGGCAGATGGGAGCCGAGGCGCCCGTTGCGGCCGTCGAGGCGCTTGCGGGCCTCCTTGCAGTCCACGTGGTAGATCCGGTCCCGGAAGTCCCAGAGGAACCCGACCGGGTCGAGGTCCTGCCACACGAAATGGCTGGGGTCGAAGTTCAGCCCGAACGCGGGCCGGTGGTCCACGGCTTCGAGGGCGCGGTGCGTGGTCCAGTAGTCGTAGGCGATCTCGCTGGGGTGCACCTCGTGCGCGAAGCGGACCCCCTCGACGTCGAAGACGTCCAGGATCGGGTTCCAGCGCTCCGCGAAGTCCTCGTAGCCCCGGTCGATCATGCCGGGCGGCACGGGCGGGAACATCGCGACGAGGTGCCAGATCGAGGAGCCGGTGAAGCCGATGACGGTGTCGACTCCGAACGCGGCGGCGGCACGGGCGGTGTCCTTGATCTCGGCGGCTGCCCGCTGCCGTACGCCCTCGGGCTCGCCGTCGCCCCAGATACGGGACGGCAGGATGCCCTGGTGGCGCTCGTCGATCGGGTTGTCGCAGACCGCCTGGCCGACCAGATGGTTGGAGATCGCCCAGCACTTGAGGCCGTACTTGTCGAGCAGGGCGTGGCGCGAGTCCAGGTAGGACGGGTCGCTGAGCGCCTTGTCGACCTCGAAGTGGTCGCCCCAGCAGGCGAGTTCGAGACCGTCGTAGCCGAAGTCGCGGGCGCGTCGGCAGACCTCCTCCAGGGGAAGGTCGGCCCACTGACCGGTGAAGAGCGTGAACGAGCGTGGCATGACCGGGCCTCCTAGGCCGCCGGGACGGGCGTGTACACGGAATTCTTGGCCGCGCTCTCCTCGACGGCGGCCAGGACACGCTGGACCTGGAGGCCGTCGCTGAAGGAGGGTGCGGGGGTGGTGCCCGCGGCGACCGCGTGCACCAGGTCGCGGGCCTGATGGACGAACGTGTGTTCGTAGCCGAGCCCGTGGCCCGGCGGCCACCAGGCGTCGAGGTAGGGATGGTCGGGTTCGGTGACCAGGATGCGGCGGAAGCCCGCGCTCACGCCGGGTTCGGTGTGGTCGTGGAAGGAGAGTTCGTTGAGCCGTTCGAGGTCGAAGGCGAGCGAGCCCAGCTCGCCGTTGAGTTCGATGCGGAGCGCGTTCTTGCGGCCCGCGGCGAACCGGGTGGCCTCGAAGGAGGCGAGGGCGCCGGAGGCGAGACGGCCGGTGAACAGGGCCGCGTCGTCCACGGTGACCTGGCCGACTCCGGCTCCGCCGCCGGCGCCGCTGAGCCCGGCCGACGCCCCGTCGAGCAGCGGCCGTTCCCTGATGAAGGTCTCGGTGACCGCCGAGACGCCGACCAGGGGCTCGCCCGCGAGGAACTGGGCGAGGTCGATGATGTGGGCGCCCAGGTCACCGAGGGCGCCCGAGCCCGCGGTGTCCTTGCGCAGCCGCCAGGTCAGCGGGAACTCGGGGTCGACCAGCCAGTCCTGGAGATAGCTGACCCGCACGTGCCGCAGGGTGCCCAGGCGCCCCTCGGCGACCATCCGGCGGGCGAGCGCGGTCGCGGGCACCCGCCGGTAGTTGAAGCCGACCATCGCGACCTGGCCACGGGCGCGGGCCCGCTCGGCCGCCGCCACCATCGCCTCGGCCTCCTCGACCGTGTTGGCGAGGGGTTTCTCGCACAGCACGTGCTTGCCCGCCTCCAGCGCGGCCACGGCGATCTCCGCATGGCTGTCGCCGGGGGTGCAGATGTCGACCAGGTCGACGTCGTCCCGGGCGATCAGGTCACGCCAGTCGGTCTCGGCCGCGGCCCAGCCGAGCCGGTCGGCCGCGACGGTCACGGCCTCCCGGTCCCGGCCGCAGACGGCGGCGAGTACGGGCCGCCGCGGCAGGTCGAAGACCCGTCCGACGGTGCGCCAGCCCTGGGAGTGGGCGGCGCCCATGAAGGCGTAGCCGACCATGCCCACGCCCAGGGGCGGCTTCCCGGCCTCGGTGCCGCTGTCGGCCTGCTCCGACTGTCCCTTCGGGGCCATACGGATGTCCTCCTTATCATCGGCGTCCTCCACGTCCTCGACGCCATGACTGCTGTGTGGGGGCGGGCGGCGCGTCTACTTGAAGCCGGTCGGCATGTACTGGTCGACGTTGTCCTTGTCGACCACGGCCGAGTAGAGCGTGACGTGCGCCGGGATCTCGAACTCGGCCATGCCGGAGATGCCCTTGCTCTGGCCGAGCGCGCGCGCCAGGTCGATCGCGGACGCCGCCATCGTCGGCGGGTACAGGACCGTGGCCTTGAGGACGCTGTTGTCGGCCTTGATGGCCTCGAAGGCGGACAGCGCGCCCGCGCCGCCGACCATCAGGAACTCGTCGCGGCCGGCCTGGTCGATGGCGCGCAGCGCGCCGACGCCCTGGTCGTCGTCGTGGTTCCACAGCGCGTCGATCTGCTTCTGCGCCTGGAGGAGCTGCGCCATCTTGGCCTGGCCGGACTCGACGGTGAAGTCGGCGGCCTGCCGGGCGACCTTCTCGATGTTCGAGTAGTTCTTGAGGGCGTCGTCGAAGCCCTGGGTGCGCTGCTTGGTCAGCTCCAGGTTGTCGATACCGGCCAGTTCGACGACCTTGGCGCCCTGCTTGCCCTTCAGCTTCTCGCCGATGTACTGCCCGGCGTTGAAGCCCATCCCGTAGTTGTCGCCGCCGATCCAGCAGCGGTACGCCTGCGGGGTGTTGAAGATCCGGTCGAGGTTGACGACCGGGATGCCGGCGCGCATCGCCTTGAGGCCGACCTGGGTGAGGGCCTTGCCGTCGGCGGGCAGGATGACCAGGACGTCGACCTTCTTGTTGATCAGCGTCTCGATCTGGCCGATCTGGGCGGCCGTGTCGTTGGAGCCCTCGGTGATCTCCAGCGTGACGTCCGAGTACTTCTTCGCCCGGTTCTTGGCGTTGTCGTTGATCGCGTTGAGCCAGCCGTGGTCGGCCTGCGGTCCGGCGAAGCCGATGGTGACCTGCTTGCCGGGCTTGTCGTCGGCCGCGGGCTCGTTGGTCGCCGACGCGGTGTTCTCGGTCTTGGGGTCGTTGCTGGTGCAGGCGGTGAGGAAGGCGCCCGCGCCGACGGCTGCGGTACCGAAGAGGATTCCTCTGCGACTCGGAATCTGTGGCATGTCGATGGCCTACTTCCCTTGAGGGTGGCGAGCGCCGGGTTAAGGAGTGGAAGCTGTGCGTCTCTGGACCAGCACGGCGGCGACGATGATCGCGCCCTTGGCGATCTGCTGGACGTCGGTCTGAAGGTTGTTCAGGGCGAAGATGTTGGTGATCGTGGTGAAGATCAGGACTCCGAGCACCGAGCCGACGATGGTGCCCCGGCCGCCGCTGAGGAGGGTGCCGCCGATGATCGCCGCGGCGATGGCGTCGAGTTCGTACAGGTTGCCGTTCGTGTTCTGGCCGGAGCCGGAGAGCACGATCAGCAGGAAGGCCGCGATGCCGCAGCACAGTCCGGAGAGCAGATAGAGGTAGAGCCGCTGGCGCCGGACGTCGATCCCGGCGAGCCGGGCCGCCTCGGAGTTGCCGCCGACGGCGACGGTGCGGCGGCCGAAGGTGGTGCGGTTCAGGATGAGCCAGCCGACGATCGTGACGGCCGCGAACACCAGGACCAGGGGCGGGATGCCGAGGATGTAGGAGTCCCGCTCACCCAGGTTCAGGATGCTGTCGATGCTGATGACCTGGGTCTTGCCGTCGGTGATCTGGAGGGCGAGTCCGCGCGCCGACGCCAGCATGGCGAGCGTGGCGATGAACGGGACCATTCCTCCGTACGCGATGAGCACCCCGTTGACGAGTCCGCAGCCGAGGCCGACGAGTACCGCCGTGAACAGGACGCCCGCGAAGCCGTACTCCTGGGTGGCGAGGGTGGTCGCCCAGACCGAGGAGAGCGCGACGATCGCACCGACGGACAGGTCGATGCCGCCGCTCATGATGACGAAGGTCATGCCGACCGTGACGACACCTATGACGGACGACTGGGTGAGCACCAGCTGGAGGTTCCTGGTGTCCAGGAACGCGTCGGGCTTGGTGATGCCGCCGATCAGGACGAGGGCGGCGAGCACGCCGAGCAGGGACAGGGTGCGCACATCGGCGCGCGCCCACACGGCACGCACCGGGCCGCCGTTGTCCGCGGGTTCGTTCTTGCGGAGGGCGGGGCGCGTGTCGGCCCCGTCCTGCTGGGCCGGCGAGGCGGGCTGCGTCATGACGTCGGGCTCCCTTCTGCTCGACTGGACGCGGACTCCGTGGGCACGGGGCTTCCTTCCATGACGAGATCGAGTACGCGGTGTTCGTCCAGCTCCTGGGCGGGCGCCGTATGGACGACCCGGCCTTCGCGGAGCACCAGCACACGGTCGGCGAGGCCCAGCACTTCGGGGACCTCGCTGGAGACCATCAGGACGGCGAGGCCGTCGTCGGCGAGGCGGCGCACCACGGCGTACAGCTCGGCGCGGGCGCCGACGTCGACACCACGGGTCGGCTCGTCCAGGAGCAGGACCCGGCAGCCGCGCAGCAGCCAGCGGGCCAGGACCGCCTTCTGCTGGTTGCCGCCGGACAGGGTGCGGATCCGTGCGTCCGGGTTGTCCGGGCGCAGGGACAGCTCTCGGGTCGCCTCGCGGGCCGCGGCGCGTTCGGCGCCCCGGTCGAGCCAGCCGCCGCGTGAGAAGCGGGACATGGAGGAGACCGACACGTTGTTGGTGACGGACTCCAGCATCAGCAGCGCCTGCGCCTTGCGCTCCTCGGGCGCGAGCCCGAGTCCGGCGCGCACGGCGGACCGTACGCTGCCGGGCCGCAGCGGCTTGCCGTCGACCAGGACGCGGCCCGCGGTGGGTTTGCGGGCGCCGTACACGGTCTCCAGGATCTCGGAGCGGCCGGAGCCGACGAGTCCGGCGAGGCCGACGATCTCGCCGGGCCGCAGTTCGAGGTCGAGCGGCGCGAACTCGCCGTCGCGGGCGAGCCCTTCGACGGTGAGGACGGGCGCCGGGCGGTCGGTGAACTCGGGGCGCGGCGGGAACACGTACTCGACGTTGCGGCCGGTCATCAGCGAGACGACCTCGCGGGTCGGCGTCGAATCGGCGGGCAGTCCCCCCGCGACCGCCCGCCCGTCCTTGAGGACGGTGACCCGGTCGCCGATGCGGCGGATCTCCTCCAGGCGGTGCGAGATGTAGACGACGGCGACTCCGTCGGCGGTGAGGTCGCCGACGATCCGGAAGAGGTTGTCGACCTCGTCGGGGTCGAGGGCGGCCGACGGCTCGTCCATCACGATGAGCCGGACGTCGTGCGAGAGGGCCCGTGCCATGGACACGACCTGCTGGTGCGCGGCGGACAGTTCACCGACGAGGCGGGCCGGGTCGATCTCCGCGTGGCCGAGCCGGCGCAGCAGGGCCGCGGCCGACGTCCGGGCCTCCCGGCCGCGTACGACGAATCCGGCGGTGGTCGGCTCGTGCCCGAGGTAGACGTTCTCGGCGACCGAGAGGTGTTCGACCAGGTCGAGTTCCTGGTAGATGGTGGCGATCCCGAGGCGCATCGCGGCGATCGGGGACTTCAGGGTGACACGGTCGCCGCGCCAGGTGATCTCGCCGTCGTCGGGCTGGTGGGCCCCGGCGAGGACCTTGATGAGCGTGGACTTCCCGGCGCCGTTCTGGCCGAGCAGGCAGTGGACCTCGCCCGCGAGGACTTCCAGGTCGACACCGTCGAGGGCGCGGACTCCGGGGAACGACTTGGTGATGCCGGACATGCTGAGCAGGGGTGGTTCTGGGGCCATGACGGGTTCCCCTCGGCGGTTCGGCCGGTTTCAGGGCAGGGCTGACGTACGCAGGGCGTGGGTGAGGGTGGAGTGGATGAGGGTGGAGTGGATCGGGGTGGGGTGCGGATCAGGCAGGGCGCGGATCGGGCAGAGCGTGGATCAGGGCAGGGCTGATGTGCACGGGTGCGGTGATGGTGCCGGTGGTGCGGCTCGTGCACGTGGTGCGTCGATGGTGCGGCTCTTGCACGTGGTGCGGGTGGTGCGTCAGTGGTACGGCTCGTGCGCGGTGGTGCGGCTCTTACGGTTGGTGCACGTGGTGCGCGCCGGTCAGGCCGGCGAGAACAGGTGGTCGCTGATGAGCCGGGCGCCGCCGATGACTCCGGCGGCGGGCCCCAACTCGCCCAGGACGATGGGCAGATTGCCGGTCGCGAGGGGAAGCGACTGGCGGTAGACCTGGGTGCGGATCGCGGCGAGCAGGGTGTGGCCGAGTCCGGTCACACCGCCGCCGATGACCACCAGGCCCGGGTTGAAGAAGCTGACGAGTCCGGCGATGACCTGGCCGGTGCGGTTGCCGCCCTCGCGGATCAGGTCGAGTGCGGTGGAGTCGCCGGCCGAGGCCGCCGCGGCGACATCGGCGGCGGTCAGCTCCCCCGCCGTCTCCAGGCGGCTCGCCAGCTCCACGGACCGGCCCTGTTCGGCGGCCTCCTGGGCGTCGCGAGCCAGCGCCGCACCGCTGAAGTGGGCTTCCAGGCAGCCCCGGTTGCCACAGGCGCAGGGGCGTCCGTCGGGCTCGACCTGGATGTGGCCGATGTCGCCCGCGCTGCCGGTGGTGCCGCGGTGGACCTCGCCGCCGACGACGATCCCGCAGCCGATACCCGTACCGATCTTGACGCAGAGGAAGTCGCCCACGGAGCGTGCGACGCCCGCGTGCTGCTCCCCCATCGCCATCAGGTTCACGTCGTTGTCGACCATGACGGGGCAGCCCAGGTCCTGGCTGAGCGCCTCGCGGACCGGGAAGCCGTCCCAGCCGGGCATGATCGGCGGGGCGACCGGGACGCCTTCGGGGAAGCGGACGGGGCCCGGGACGCCGATACCGGCGCCGTCGAAACCTTCCGCGAGCCCCGACGCGCGCAATTTGGCCGCCATGGCGAGAACCTGCTCGAAGACGGCGACCGGTCCTTCGCGGACGTCGAGGGGCTGGGTGATGTGCCCGAGCACCTCCAGTTCGGCATTGGTCACGGCCACGTCGACCGAGGTGGCGCCGATGTCGACGCCGAGGAACCGCAGGGCGGGTGCGAGCCGGATGTTGTGGGAGCGGCGGCCACCGCGCGAGGCGGCGAGTCCGTCGGCGACCACGAGTCCGGTCTCCAGGAGCCGGTCCACCTCGACGGCCAGTTTCGACCGGGAGAGGTCGACCTGGTCGCCCAGCTGGGCCCGGGAGTTGGGGCCTCCGTCGCGCAACAGCCTGAGCAACTTGGCCTGATGCGCGTTCGCGGGTCGAGCCGTCATGCGTCTCACGTGCCCCTCCCCGCCACCTTGGCTGTGTTCCTTCGTGCTTTCGAGGGGAACGTAGCAGTGCTTTGCCGGGCTGGGAAGAAGTTGAGCGGGAATTACCCATGACTTTCTCCAGCCACAGGACAAAGGTCCGGACGCGGGCGCACCAAAACGGGCCCTGTACGCACAGGGCCCGCACGGTCAAATCGGGAGGAGGGTTACTTTTCGCGCTCGTGGTAGGTCGTGCGCGTATGTTCCGTATGGGCGCGCATCACTTCGGTCGCGCGCTGCTCGTCGCGCCCCGAGATCGCCGCGATCAGCTCGCGGTGCTCGATCCAGGACTGCCGGCCGCGCTGCCGGGCGACGGGTGTGTAGTACCAGCGCACCCTGCGGTCCACCTGTCCGGCCAGCTCGGACAGGACCAGGTTTCCGGCCAGCTCCATCACCTTGGCGTGGAAGGCGGCGTTGGTCGCGACGACCAGGTCCACATCGCCGTCCTCGACGGCCCGCTCGCCCCGGGCGCAGAGCGCTTCGAGGGCGGCGATCCCGTCCGAGCCCGCCTTCGCGGCGGCGAGCCGGGCGGCCTCGGCCTCCAGGAGGGTACGGACGGACAGGAGCTGGTCCGCCTCCTCCTCGGTGGGCTCGTGCACGAACGCGCCCTGCGCGGGCCGCAGATCGACCCACCCCTCGGTGTTGAGGCGCTGCAACGCCTCGCGTACGGGCTGCCGTGACACCCCCAGATGTCCGGCGAGTTCGGACTCCACCAGGTGCTGCCCGGGTTGCAGCGCCCGGGTCGTGATGAGTTCGAGCAGCGCTTCGTACACCCGCTCGCGCAGGGGGCCCGGCCGCTCAAGGCGCGGAACCGCTCCCTGCGGCAGTCCTTGGGACAACATCGAGGGTCCCCCTCCAGCTCGACGGAGTAGACAAGTAGCCGAAAAGAATCGATTGGTTATCGTCTACAGTCTACCGAGCACAAAGGGTAGGGCGGGCGTGAGTTCGTCTCGTCACATGTCCCTGACAGGCCCGCACCGCGCCGGCGGCCTCACGGGCAGCGGACGACCTGCCCCGCGTACGAGAGGTTTCCGCCGAATCCGAAGAGGAGTATCGGCGCGCCGGACGCGATCTCGCCGCGCTCGACCAGCTTGGAGAGGGCGAGCGGGACGCTGGCCGCCGAGGTGTTGCCGGAGTCGACGACATCGCGCGCGACGACCGCGTTGACGGCGCCGATCTTCTCGGCGAGGGGCTCGATGATCCGCAGGTTGGCCTGGTGCAGGACGACGGCCGCGAGGTCCTCGGGGGTGAGCCCGGCGCGCTCGCACGCCTGGCGGGCCAGCGGGGGCAGCTTGGTGGTGGCCCAGCGGTAGACACTCTGCCCCTCCTGCGCGAACCGGGGCGGCTCGCCCTCGATCCGGACGGCGTTGCCCATCTCCGGCACCGATCCCCACAGCACCGGACCGATGCCCGGCTCCTCGTCGGGCCCGCATGCCTCGATCACGGCGGCGCCCGCGCCGTCGCCGACCAGGACGCAGGTGGTGCGGTCGGTCCAGTCGGCGACCTGGGTCATCTTGTCGGCGCCGATGACCAGGGCACGGGCGGAGGCCCCGGCCCGTACCGCGTGGTCGGCGGTGGCGAGGGCGTGCGTGAACCCGGCGCAGACGACGTTGACGTCCAGGGCGGCCGGGCTCGGGATGCCGAGCCGGGCGGCGACGCGCGCCGCCGTGTTCGGGGACCGGTCGATCGCGGTCGAGGTGGCGACCACGACGAGGTCGATGTCGGCGGGGCCCAGGCCCGCGGCGGCGAGCGCCTTGGCACCGGCGTGCCCGGCCAGCTCGTCCACGGGCTCGTCCGGGCCCGCGATGTGCCGGGTCTTGATGCCCACGCGTGAGGTGATCCACGCGTCACTGGTGTCGACCATGCCCGCGAGGTCCGCGTTGGTGAGCACACCCGCGGGCTGGTAGTGGCCGACGGCGGTGATGCGCGAGCCGCTCATGTACGGGTCCCCCTGGGGTGCCGGTGAGATCACGGACCTGCCAGTCTGGTCAGCGACTCACCGGTAACCGGACAGGTAAAGCGACAGTATTGCGGCGAAGTCCTTGTGGGCTTCCGCATCGCTTCATGATCAACAGCGGGATCCGTCACAGAAGGTCACCAAGAGGGTGCGGTCTGTTCCGTGACCGGGGCTCACGACCCCGGAACAAACCATCGCAACCTTCACCCGGTGAAGAGTTTTGTCGCCTTCTGTACGAGTTCATACACCCCGTACCCGAGGGGCGCCCCCACCCAGAGCCAGGCGAAGACGATCAGGCCCCGGCGGCGGGGCGGGGCGTCAGGCGGACTGCTGGTGGCGCGCGGTGTCTCCATCGGCTGCCTCCCTCGGTGCGGGGATGTGGTGACGCGGGTGGACGGGCCGTACGAGTTCGTTGGCGACGAAGCCGACGACGAGCAGGCAGATCATGATGGAGAGGGAGAGGCCGTAGAGGCCGGAGCCGTGTTTGCCCGCCTCCTCCTGACGGTCGGCGACCCAGTTGACGATGAGGGGCCCGAGCACCCCGGCGGTGGACCAGGCGGTGAGCAGCCGGCCGTGGATCGCGCCGACCTGATAGGTGCCGAAGAGGTCCTTGAGGTAGGCGGGGACGGTGGCGAACCCGCCGCCGTAGAAGGAGAGGATCACCAGCGCGCAGATCACGAACACCGGTTTCGACGCGTCGCCGAACTGCGCGATCAGCAGATACATCAGGGCGCCGACACCGAGGTAGAGCCGGTAGACGTTCTTGCGGCCGATCAGGTCGGACGTCGAGGACCAGCCGATACGGCCCGCCATGTTGGCCGCCGACAGGAGCGCGACGAACCCGGCGGCGGCCGAGGCCGATACGGGGGCGCTGGTGTCCGAGAAGAAGTCCGTGATCATCGGCGCGGCCTTCTCCAGGATGCCGATGCCCGCGGTGACGTTCATGCAGAGCACCACCCACAGACACCAGAACTGCGGGGTGCGCACGGCCTGTCGGGCGGAGACCTGGGGGCCGTCGAGCGGCGCGGGTCCGCCCGGTTTCGCGGGCCCTTCGGCGCGCGGCACCCGGACGAGGAGCACACCGAGGCTCATGAAGACGGCGTACGTCAGTCCGTGCACCAGGAAGGCGAGGGCGATTCCGGAGGAGTCGGCGCCGAAGGAGTCCAGCATCTGCGCGGACCAGGGCGAGGCGATGAGGGCGCCGCCGCCGAAGCCCATGATGGCGATGCCGGTGGCCATGCCGGGGCGGTCGGGGAACCACTTGATCAGGGTGGAGACCGGGGAGATGTAGCCGATGCCGAGGCCGATGCCGCCGACGAATCCGTAGCCGATGACGATCAGCCAGTACTGGCGGGTCGCGGCGCCCAGGGCGGCGATCAGGAAGCCCGAGGAGAAGCAGACGAGGGCGACCGTCATCGCCCAGCGGGGGCCGCGGCGCTCGACGAGCGTCCCGCCGAAGGCGGCGGACAGGCCGAGCATGACGATGGCGAGTTGGAAGGGCAGGGCGCTCTGGGTGCCGCTGAGGCCGAGCGCCGACTCCAGCGGGGGTTTGAAGACGCTCCAGGCGTAGGCCTGGCCGATCGAGAGGTGGACGGAGAGCGCGGCGGGCGGCACGAGCCAGCGGCTCCAGCCGGTGGGGGCGACGGGTGGGCTCATGATCCCGAACCCTAGGAACCCGGGACGGTGTTGGGAAGATCCCGCACGGAACCGCCCGGGAACCACCCCGGAACCGCCCGGGAAGTACCCCGTTCCCCATGACTCCCCCAAGAGCCGCCCAGGTGCTGCGCGAACCCTTGCTGAGGCAAGTTCCATACTGTAGACAATATTTCGTCGACACAGTCGGGACCCCCTTCACTCCCTTCCCGGTCCTCCAACCGATCGGAGCGCCCCACGTGAAAGTCGCAGTACTCGGCGCCGGTGCGATCGGCGCCTACGTCGGGGCCGCGCTGCACCGCGCCGGCGCCGATGTGCATCTCATCGCCCGTGGACCGCATCTGGCGGCCATGAGGCAGCACGGAGTGCGCGTACTCAGTCCGCGCGGTGACTTCACCGCGCGGACCCACGCCACCGACGACCCGGCCCAGGTCGGCCCGGTCGATTTCGTCTTCCTCGGTCTCAAAGCCAACTCGTACGCGGCGTGCGGGCCGCTGATCGAGCCCCTGCTCCATCCGGCGACGGCGGTGATCGCCGCCCAGAACGGCATCCCCTGGTGGTACTTCCACCGGCACGGCGGCCCGCACGACGGGCAGCGCATCGAGAGTGTGGACCCCGGCGGCGCGGTCAGTGCGGTGCTCGCGCCCGAGCGGGCCATCGGCTGTGTCGTCTACGCGGCGACCGAGCTGGAGGGTCCGGGCGTGGTCCGCCATCTGGAGGGCACCCGGTTCTCGATCGGCGAACCGGACCGCTCGGTCTCCGCCCGGTGCACCGCCTTCAGCGAGGCCATGCAGGCGGGCGGGCTGAAGTGCCCGGTCGAACCGGAACTGCGCGGCGACCTCTGGATCAAGCTGCTCGGCAACATCTCCTTCAACCCGATCAGCGCCCTGTCCCGCGCGACGATGCGTCAGATGTGTCTGCACGGCGGCACCCGGCGCGTCATCGAGATCATGATGGCCGAGACGCTGGCGGTCGCCGCGGCTCTCGGCTGCGAACCGGACATCTCCATCGAGCGGCGCCTCGCCGGCGCCGAACGCGTCGGCGACCACCGCACCTCCACTCTCCAGGACCTGGAGCGCGGCAAACCGCTCGAACTCGACGTGCTGCTCGCGGCCGTCGTGGAACTGGCGGAGATCACCGGAGTGCCGGTGCCCACGCTCCGTACCGTCCACGCCATCTCGGACCTGCTCGCGTCGAGGAGCGCCGCATGAGCAAACGCGACCGAACACCGAAGACGTACACCCGGCTCACCCACCCCCTGGTGCGTGACTCCCGTGACGCGCCCTTCCGGCGGGCCACCTGGGACGAGGCCCTGGACCGGGCCGCCGAGGGGCTGGGCGCAGCGCGCGGCTCCTTCGGGATGTTCTCGTGCGCCCGCGCCACCAACGAGATGAACTACGTGGCGCAGAAGTTCGCGCGCGTCGTGATGGGCACCAACAACGTCGACTCCTGCAACCGGACCTGCCACGCGCCCAGCGTGGCGGGGCTGACCGCGGCGTTCGGCTCGGGCGGCGGCACCTCCTCGTACGAGGAGGTCGAGCACACCGATCTGATCGTGATGTGGGGCTCCAACGCCCGCTTCGCGCACCCGATCTTCTTCCAGCACGTCCTCAAGGGGATTCGGGGCGGCGCCCTGATGTACGCCGTCGACCCGCGCCGCACCTCGACGGCCGAGTGGGCGGAGAGCTGGCTCGGGCTGAACGTCGGTACGGACATCCCGATGGCGCACGCGATCGGCCGCGAGATCATCCACGCGGGCCTGGCCAACCGGGCGTTCATCGACCGGGCCACCTCCGGCTTCGAGGAGTACCGGCAACTGGTGGAGCCCTGGACGCTGTCGCTCGCCGAGAAGGTCACGGGCGTACCGGCGGCGGCGATACGGGAGTTGGCGCACGTCTACGCCCGTGCGGAGCGGGCCCAGCTGTGCTGGACGCTCGGCATCACCGAGCACCACAACGGCACCGACAACGTCCGGGCGCTGATCAACCTGTCCCTGCTGACCGGGCACGTCGGCCGGTTCGGCTCCGGGCTCCAGCCGCTGCGCGGCCAGAACAACGTCCAGGGCGGCGGCGACATGGGGGCCATCCCCAACCGGCTGCCCGGCTTCCAGGACATCCTCGACCCGGCGAGCCGGCTGAAGTTCGAGACCGCCTGGGACACCGTGATCCAGCCGCACTACGGGCTGAACCTCACGGAGATGTTCGAGGCGATGGAGGAGGGCACGCTCAAGGCCGTCTACTGCATCGGCGAGAACCCCGCCCAGTCCGAGGCCGACAGCGAGCAGGCCCTGCGCCGGCTGCGGGCCCTGGACTTCCTGGTCGTGCAGGACATCTTCCTGACGAAGACCGCCGAACTCGCCGATGTGGTGCTGCCCGCCACGGCGGGCTGGGCGGAGACCGACGGCACCACCACCAACAGCGAACGCCGGGTGCAGCGGGTCCGCAGGGCGGTCACCCCGCCCGGCGAGGCCCGCGAGGACATCGACATCCTCTGCGACCTGGCGGGCCGGCTCGGCCACGACTGGAAGTACGCGGACGCCGAAACGGTCTGGAACGAGCTGCGGTCCGTCTCACCCGACCACTACGGCATGACCTATGAACGGCTCGCCGAGCACCAGGGCATCCAGTGGCCCTGTCCCAGCACCGACCGGCTCGAACCGACGTATCTGCACGGCAGGCTGTGGGAGTCGGACCCCGCGCTGCGCGGTGTGCCCGCGCCGTTCGGCCTGGTGCGCCACGACCCGCCGGTGGACCTCACGGACGAGGAGTACCCGATCCGGCTCACCACCGGGCGGCGCCTGGACTCGTACAACACCGGGGTGCAGAGCGGTGGTTTCGCGTCGCCGCTGCGGCGCGGCGAGTACGTCGAGCTGTGCCCGGAGGACGCGGAGCGGTACGGGGTCGCGGTCGGCGAGGAGGTCCAGGTCAGCTCGCGGCGGGGTGCGGTGGTCGCCCCGGTGTGGGTCGATCCGGCGCTGCGGCCCGGCCTCGCCTTCATGACCATGCACTTTCCCGACGAGGTCGACACCAACCAGCTCACCATCGAGGCGAACTGCCCGATCGCGGGCACCGCGGAGTTCAAGGCGTCGGCGATCCGTATCGACAAGCTGCCCGTCGCGGCCGTGAGGAGCTGAGGCAGGACATGGATCTGCGTTTCGGTGACAGCAAGCCGACGGACGAGGAGCGGGCGGCGATCGACGCGCTGCTCGGCCCGCCCGATTCGGCGTGGGAGGCGCCCGCCGGGGTCTGGGTGGACCGCCCGGACGAGGATCTGCGCTGGGCGCGCGGCGGACGCGCGGCACGGGACCGGCGCGACCAGCTGTTGCCGGGACTCCACGCCGTCAACGACCGGATCGGCTGGATCAGCGAGGGGGCGCTGGACTATCTGTGCCGCAGGCTGACCGTGCCGCCGGCCGAGGCGTACGGCGTGGCGACGTTCTACTCGATGTTCGCGGTGAAGCCGCGTCCGGCGACCGTGCTGCACGTGTGCACGGATCTGGCGTGCGCGGCGGCGGGCGCGGCCGGGGTGTGCGCGGGGGCCGAGGCACGGCTCGGCCCCGGCAGCGGGGTCACCGTCGAGCGCAGCCCGTGTCTGGGGCTGTGCGAACGGGCCCCGGCGGCGCTCGCGGTGCGCGCGGGCGACCCGGTGCGTACGGCGGTGGCCGCGCCCGCGACGGCGGAGTCCGCGGTGTTCGCCGCGACGGCGCCCGACGCGGCGCCCGAGGAACCGCCCGCGGCGATGGCGGTGCCGCAGGCCGGGGACGAGTCGCTGGTGCTGCTGCGCCGGATCGGCGCGGTGGACCCGGCGTCCCTGGACGACTACCGGGCGCACGGCGGCTACACGGCGCTGCGCCGGGCCTTCGCGATCGGCCCGGCCCAGGTGATCCGTGAGGTCACCGACGCGGGGCTGCTCGGCCGGGGCGGCGCCGCCTTCCCGACCGGCGTCAAATGGCAGGCCACCGCGTCCCAGCCGGACCATCCGCACTACGTCGTCTGCAACGCCGACGAGTCGGAGCCCGGCACCTTCAAGGACCGCGTCGTCATGGAGGGCGATCCGTACGCACTGGTCGAGGCGATGACCATCGCCGGATACGCGGTCGGCGCGCACAAGGGCTATCTGTATCTGCGGGGCGAGTACCCGCGCGCCCTGGAGCGGATGGGCCACGCCATCGAGCGGGCCCGCGCGCGGGGTCTGCTCGGCGACGACGTCCTCGGGCAGGGCTACGCCTTCGACATCGAGATCCGGCGCGGCGCGGGCGCCTACATCTGCGGCGAGGAGACCGCGCTGTTCAACTCCATCGAGGGCTATCGCGGGGAGCCGCGCTCCAAGCCGCCGTTCCCGGTCGAGAAGGGCCTGTTCGGCAAGCCGACGGCCGCGAACAATGTCGAGACCCTCGTCAACGTGTTGCCGATCCTGACGATGGGCGCGGAGGCGTACGCGGCGATCGGCACCGGCAGGTCGACCGGGCCGAAGCTGTTCTGCGTCTCGGGGACCGTGGCGCGGCCCGGGATCTACGAGCTGCCGTTCGGCGCAACCCTCGGGGACCTCCTCGACCTCGCGGGGAAGCCTCCGGCGCTGCGGGCGATCCTGCTCGGCGGCGCGGCGGGCGGTTTCGTACGCCCCGACGAACTGGACATCCCGCTCACCTTCGAGGGCACCCGCGAGGCCGGTACGACGCTGGGCTCCGGTGTGGTGCTCGCCTTCGACGACACCGTCCCGCTGCCCCGGGTGCTGCTGCGCATCGCCGAGTTCTTCCGCGACGAGTCCTGCGGGCAGTGCGTGCCCTGCCGGGTCGGCACGGTCCGCCAGGAGGAGGCCCTGCACCGCATCGCGGACCGCACGGGCGCCGCGGCGGCCGGTGACATCGCCCTGCTCAGAGAGGTGGGGCGGGCCATGAAGGACGCCTCGATCTGCGGTCTGGGGCAGACCGCGTGGAACGCCGTGGAATCCGCCATCGACCGACTGGGGGCGTACGAATGACCGCGATCCCGCTGCAACCGCCGCGCCGCCTCCTGGAGTTCACGCTCGACGAGGAACCGGTGCTCGTGGTCGAGGGCGCCACGATCCTCGACGCCTGCCGCGCGGCGGGCAAGGACATCCCGACGCTGTGCCAGGGCGACACGCTGACCCCGAAGAACGCCTGCCGGGTCTGTGTGGTCGAGGTCGAGGGCACCCGGACCCTGGCGCCCGCGTGCTCCCGCAAGGCGGAGGCGGGCATGACGGTCCGCACGGACACCGAGCGGGCCCGGCACAGCCGCAAGATCGTCCTGGAGCTCCTCGCGTCGTCCGTCGACCTCTCCACGACCCCGAAGGTCGCGGACTGGCTGAAGGAGTACGAGGCGAAGCCGGACCGGTTCGGCCCGGACGCGGCCCGGGTGGACGAGGAGCCGAAGGTCGACAACGATCTGTACGTGCGCGACTACGACAAGTGCATCCTCTGCTACAAGTGCGTCGACGCGTGCGGCGACCAGTGGCAGAACACCTTCGCCATCTCGGTCGTGGGGCGCGGTTTCGACGCCCGGATCGCCGTCGAGCACGACGCGCCGCTGACCGACTCGGCGTGCGTGTACTGCGGCAACTGCATCGAGGTGTGTCCGACGGGGGCGCTGTCGTTCAAGTCCGAGTTCGACATGCGGGCGGCCGGTACCTGGGACGAGGAGCGGCAGACAGAGACGACGACGGTGTGCGCGTACTGCGGTGTGGGCTGCAACCTCACCCTCCATGTGCAGGACAATGACATCGTGAAGGTCACATCGCCGCACGACAATCCGGTGACCCACGGCAACCTCTGCATCAAGGGTCGCTTCGGCTATCAGCACGTACAGAACCGGGACTGATCACCCATGGGACGAGTCACCGAGCGCCGCCGTGTCATCCGTGTCAGGGACGGGCAGGTCACCACCCGCCCGGACACCCTCGTCGCCGAGGAGCCCCTGGAGATCCGGCTGAACGGCAAACCCCTCGCCATCACGATGCGCACCCCGGGCGACGACTTCGCGCTCGCGGCGGGCTTCCTGGTGAGCGAGGGCGTGCTCGGCTCGGCCGACGAGCTGCGGGGCATCGTGTACTGCGCGGGAGCGACCCAGGACGGGTCGAACACCTACAACGTGGTGGACGTGCAGCTCGCGCCCGGTGTCCCCGTCCCCGACATCACCCTGGAGCGGAACGTCTACACCACCTCGTCGTGCGGCCTGTGCGGCAAGGCGAGCCTGGACGCGGTCCGTACGACGGCCCGTTTCACGATCGACGACGCTCCCCCGGTCCGGCTGGAACCCGAACTGCTCGCGAGCCTCCCCGACCGGCTCCGCGCCGCCCAACGGGTCTTCGACCGGACCGGGGGTCTGCACGCCGCGGCCCTCTTCACGGAGGGAGGGGAGCTGCTGGACGTCCGCGAGGACGTGGGCCGGCACAACGCGGTCGACAAACTGGTCGGCCGCGCCCTCCAGAACGGCGGTCTGCCGCTGTCCCGGAGCGTCCTCCTGGTCTCCGGGCGTGCCTCCTTCGAGCTGGCGCAGAAGGCCGTGATGGCGGGCATCCCGGTGCTCGCCGCGGTCTCCGCGCCGTCCTCGCTCGCCGTCGACCTCGCCGCCGAATCGGGCCTCACCCTGGTCGGCTTCCTGCGGGGCGCCTCCATGAACGTGTACGCCGGCGCGCACCGGATCGCCCTCGCGGCCCCGGCCGCCCAGGGCTGACCCCGGGCCCGCCGACGACACGGCGGTGGGGCCCCGACCGGCGGGGAGCGCCCCCTGCGCCGGCGGGGCCCCGCCTTTTTCCCGTTCCGCGCCCGGCCGACTGGGCCGTCTGCGCCGCCGGTGTCATCCGTTGGGGTGAAGGCGGTCCCGCGCGGATACGCGACATTCGCATGGCGCACGGTTCTTGTGGGGTGCCCGAAGGCCCAAGTAGCGTCTGTTCCTCGCACGTTGGACGTGGGATGTCCAGATGTCCAGACGCCGTGAAGGGCAGGTCGCACCATGCCGTCGAGTCTCCGCGCACGTCTCAGATCCACACGTTCCCCTCGTTCCCTGCGTTCCTTAGGGGTTCTCCTCCTGGCCCTGTGCACGGCGGCGGTCGCCACCCCGCCGGCCACCGCACAGACCGCCGGACAGACCGTCACCGGACCCGCCGCGAGCGGCTTCGAGCAACAGATCCTGTTCAAGGCCGTCCAGGACCCCGGGTACACGTGCTTCCGTATCCCGGCCGTCGTGAAGACCAAGGCGGGCACGCTGCTCGCGTTCGCGGAGGGCCGCGTCAACGACTGCGGTGACGCGGGCGACATAGACATCGTCGTCAAACGCTCCACCGACAACGGCCGTACGTGGGGCCCGCTCACGGTGGTGAACGAGGGCGCCGGGGACACCCACGGCAACCCCGCGCCCGTCGTGGACCGCAAGACAGGCCGCATCCTGCTCGCCGAGACGTACAACACCGGACGCACGGACGGGCGCGGCTGCTCGGTGCCCTGCGACCGGACCCCGCACCTCCAGTACAGCGACGACGACGGTCTGACCTGGTCGCAGCCGCGCGATCTGAGCGCCGAGATCCGGCCGCCGCACTGGAACTCCTGGTACGCGACCGGGCCCGTGCACGGCATCCAGCTCACCCGGGGCCACCACAAGGGCCGGCTGGTGTTCTCCGCCAACACCGAGACCTGGGACGGCACCCGGATCAGCGCCAACCATGCCGCGCTGATCGTCAGCGACGACGGCGGCGACCACTGGAAGATCGGCGCGCAGGACACGTGGCCCATAGCGGCCGACGGCACCTTTCGCCAGAAGCCGTCCGAGATGACCCTCGCCGAACGCGCCGACGGCACGATCTACGTCAGCGGCAGGGAGCAGGACGGCACCGACCTGGGCCACCGCACGCACGCGGTCAGCCGGGACGGCGGCGACAGCTTCGCGTCGCCCTTCGCGGCCATCCCCGACCTGTACACACCTCAGGTCCAGGGCTCGGTACTGCGGGTGGGCAGAAGGCTGCTCCTCGCCGCCCCCGCCGACCCGGACCGCCGCCGCACCATGATGCTCCGCTCCTCCTACGACGGCGGCCGGACCTGGGACAGCGTGGACCGGGGCACGGTCGTCACCACGGACTGGTCCGGCTACTCCGACCTCGTCCAGGCCCAGGACGGCACGCTCGGGCTGATGTACGAGGGCGGCGCGGTCGACGCGCGCGACGAGATCCGATTCACGCGCTTCACCGAGGGCTCGCTGACGCCGCGGCGGGGCCCCGACCCGACGACCGACGACCGCGCCTTCGGGGCCTCCCGGGCCGCCGTGCTCGGCGGTGCGCGCATGACCGGCGGGCGGTTCGGCAACGCGCTGGAGTTCGACGGCACCGACGACGCCGTGCGCCTTCCGTTCAGTAAGCGACTGCCGCTCGGCGCCAAGGAGTTCACGGCGTCCCTGTGGTTCCGCTACGACGCGACGACGGGTGAGCAGCCGCTGTTGTGGATGGGCGGGATCGGCACCACGCAGCCGCAGGTGTGGCTGCGCGGCGAACCCGCGTCGAACCGGATCACCGGGCTGATCACGGCCCGTGAGGGCGGGTCAGCGGCGCGCACGACGTCCGTGCGGACGACGAGCGCGTACAACGACGGCCAGTGGCACCATCTCGCCCTGCGCAGGGGCGGCGGCCAACTGGCGATGTTCCTCGACGGGGCGCCGGTCGGCTCGGTCGCCGACATCCCGGGCTCCGTCAGCCGCAACTCGCCGTTCGGCGTGCACATCGGCCAGCGCATGGACAGCCGTGTCTTCTTCACCGGCGCGATCGACGAGGTCCGGGTCTACGGCCGGGCGCTGAGCGACACCGAACTCACCCGGCTCAGCACCGCACCGGGGACCGGGGTCGCGGGCCGGGACACCGTCCTGTGGCTGCCGCTGGACCGCTGACGGCTCCGCCGGAAGACCGGTGCGGAAGCCGCGGGCCTTCGGTGGCCGATCGCGCAGTTCCCCGCGCCCCTTGAAAGGCGCAGCACCGCACCGGACTCCCCGGCACCGCTCCAGCACCTCACCGTCGACCGGGGTCGCGGGCCGGGACACCGTCCTGTGGCTGCCGCTGGACCCCTGACGGCTCCGCCGGAAGACCGGTGCGGAAGCCGCGGACCTTCGGTGGCCGATCGCACAGTTCCCCGCGCCCCTTGAAAGGCGCAGCACCGCACCGGACTCCCCGGCACCGCTCCAGCACCTCACCGTCGACCGGAGTCGCAGGCCGGGACACCGTCCTATGGCTGCCGCTGGACCGCTGACGGCTCCGCCGGAAGACCGGTGCGGAAGCTGCGGACCTTCGGTGGCCGATCGCGCAGTTCCGGCACCGCTCCGGATTTCCCGGTACCGCTTCAGCACCGCACCGTCGACCGGAGTCGCAGGCCGGGACACCGTCCTGTGGCTGCCGCTGGACCGCTGACGGCTCCGCCGGAAGACCGGCGCGGAAGCCGCGGGCCTTCGGTGGCCGATCGCGCAGTTCCGGCACCGCTCCGGATTTCCCGCTACCGCTTCAGCCGCCCTTCCGGGCTCCGACCGGGAGGGCGGTGGCGTGTCCGCGCGGAGACGGGAGCACCACGGGTTCGGGGTCGCGCGAGCGGCGCTTCGCGATGACCGCGCAGACCATCAGCTGCAACTGGTGGAACAGCATCAGCGGGAGCACCGCGAGCGACGCGTGCGCGCCGAACAGGACGCTGGCCATGGGCAGTCCGGCCGCGAGGGACTTCTTCGACCCGGCGAACTGGATGGCGATCCGGTCCCCGCGCCCGAAGCCGAGCCGCTTCGCGCCGTACCAGGTCAGCGACAGCATCACCGCGAGGAGCACCGCCTCCACGCCGACCAGCGCGAGCAGCCGCAGCGGGGTGACCTGGTGCCAGATGCCCTGGACCATGCCCGCGCTGAACGCGGTGTAGACGACGAGCAGGATCGAGCCGCGGTCCACGAATCCGAGTACCTGCTTGTGCCGGGTGACGAAGGGGGCGAGCCAGCGCCGCAGCAGCTGTCCCGCGACGAACGGCACCAGGAGCTGGACGACGATCTTCCCCACCGCGTCGGCCGAGAACCCGCCGCCCCTGTTGCCGAGCAGCGCCGCCGCGAGCAGCGGGGTCAGCACGATCCCGGCGAGCGAGGAGAAGGAGCCCGCGCAGATCGCGGCGGGCACGTTCCCGCGCGCGAGCGAGGTGAAGGCGATGGACGACTGGATCGTCGAGGGGACGAGGGTGAGGAAGAGGAAGCCGCCGTAGAGGGCGGGCGTCAGGACGTACGGCACCAGGCCCCTGGCGGCCAGGCCGAGCAGCGGGAAGGCGACGAACGTACAGGCGAGGACGGTGACGTGGAGCCGCCAGTGGCGCAGCCCGTCCAGCGCCTCACGGGTCGACAGGCGGACCCCGTAGAGGAAGAAGAGGAGGGCGACGGCGCCGGTCGACGCGCCGGACGCGACCTCGGCGTACACGCCCCGGGCGGGCAGCAGCGCGGCCAGGCCCACGGTCGCGAGCAGCGTCAAGATGTACGGGTCGAGCGGCAGCCGGGACGGCCACCGACGGGCGTGGGTGCGCAAACTCGCGTCCTTGCTCTCGGTTCAGATCGTGCCCTCCCCATGGTCCTCTCGATTACCTTGATCGGGAATCCGGCATACCACTCTCACTGTCATCACGGATCGCGATGACCGACGTAGGCTGGAAGCATGTACGACCCCTCCCAGCTGCGGACCTTTCTCGCCGTCGCGCAGACGCTGAGCTTCACGCAGGCGGCGCGGCGGCTCGGGCTGCGCCAGTCGACGGTGAGCCAGCATGTGCGGCGCCTGGAGGACGCGACCGGGCGCCAGCTCTTCACCCGGGACACCCACTCCGTGGACCTCACCGAGGACGGCGAGGCCATGCTCGGCTTCGCGCGCCGGCTCCTGGAGGTCCACGAGCAGGCGGCGGCCTTCTTCACGGGGACGCGCCTGCGCGGCAGGCTCCGGTTCGGCGCCTCCGAGGACTTCGTGCTGACCCGGCTCACGGAGATCCTGGAGGCGTTCCGGCACGACCATCCGGAGGTCGACCTGGAGCTGACCGTGGAGCTGTCCGGCACCCTGCACGAGCGGTTGGCGGCGGGCAAACTCGACCTGGTGCTCGCCAAGCGGCGACCGCAGGACACCCGGGGCGAGCGGGTGTGGCACGACCGGCTGGTATGGATCGGCGCGGAGCGGCTGCGCCTCGATCCGGAGCGGCCGGTGCCGCTCATCGTGTACCCGCCGCCGGGGATCACCCGGGCACTGGCCCTGGAGGCGCTGGAGCGGCAGGGCAGGCCGTGGCGGATCGCGTGCACGAGCGGCAGCCTCAGCGGGCTGATCGCGGCGGCCCGCGCCGGTCTCGGGGTGATGGCCCACTCGCGCGGCCTGATCCCGCCGGGTCTGGTGCGGGTGCCGGAGCGGGCGGGCCTGCCGGAGCTGGGCGAGGTCGACTTCGTACTGCTACACGGCCGGGAGCGGGGCACGGGGCGCGGGCGGGGCGGCGGTACGGCGCCGGGCGCGGCGGACGCCCTCGCGGCGGCGATCCTGGCGGGCGGCGACCGGTTGCACCGCGCCCGGTGACACGTATCAGCCCAGGTCTGGACCGGAAGTGATCCTTCCGGGGTCCTGCCGAAAGGTCTCCCGGGGTAGAACCCCGGTAACCGCCCCGTACAGATTCGGTGGAGGTTACGGCTCCGGAACTTACCGAGCCGTCATGATTCTGTCCCGCCCCTCCCCTTGTGGCCGGATTTCACCGGCTGACCAGTGGGTTCACGCCCCCGGGCGCCCCGCTGCGAGCCCTCCCGCGCGGGCAGGCGGTGGGGTACCGTCACGGCGCTGTGCGGAGCGCCACGAGGAGCATCATTGCGCGAGTTCACGACCCCTCCCCTGGCGTCGGCCCCGCAGGTGGGCGGACTGGCCGACACCGTCTACGAACATGCCCTGGACACACCGGGGCACGTCGTCATGGGCCGCAAGGACGAGGACGGCGCCTGGCGCGACGTGACCGCCGCCGAGTTCCGTGACGAGGTGCTGGCACTCGCCAAGGGGCTCCTCGCACAAGGGGTGCGGTTCGGGGACCGCGTGGCCGTCATGTCGCGTACCCGCTACGAGTGGACGCTCTTCGACTACGCGCTGTGGAGCGTCGGCGCCCAGGTGGTGCCCGTCTATCCGACGTCGTCGGCGGAGCAGGTCTTCTGGATGCTGCACGACGCGCAGGTGTCGGCGGCGATGGTCGAGCACGAGGACCACGCGATGACCATCGCCACGGTCATCGACCGGCTGCCGAACCTCGGCCGGCTGTGGCAGCTCGACGTGGACGCGGTCCGCGAACTGTACGAGGCGGGCGCGCACCTGGACGACGAGGTGGTGCACCGGCACCGCAGGGCCGTCACACCGGACTCGGTGGCGACGATCATCTACACCTCGGGCACCACGGGCCGCCCCAAGGGCTGTGTCATCTCGCACGCCAACTTCATGTTCGAGGCGGACACCATGGTCGCGCGCTGGAAGCCGGTGTTCCACTCCCGGCGCGGTGACGAGGCGGCCACCCTGCTGTTCCTGCCGCTGGCGCATGTCTTCGGCCGGATGGTGCAGGTCGCCGCCGTCCGCGGGCACGTCAAGATGGGCCATCAGCCGCAGCTCAACGCGGCGGCGCTGCTGCCCGATCTGGCGGCGTTCCGGCCGACGTTCATCCTGGCCGTCCCGTACATCTTCGAGAAGGTGTTCAACGCGGCCCGTCGCAAGGCGGAACGGGACGGCAAGGAGGGTCCCTTCGACAAGGCCGTCGAGGTGGCGGTGCGGTACGCGGAGGCGCTGGAGGCGAAGGCGTTCGGGGCGGGCCCCGGACCGTCCGCCGGGCTGCGGATGCAGCATCAGCTCTTCGACAAGCTCGTGTACGCGAAGGTCCGCGAGGCGATGGGCGGCCGGGTGCGGCACGCGATGTCGGGCGGCTCGGGGATGGACCGCGTGCTCGGCCTGTTCTTCTGCGGCGCCGGGGTCACCATCTACGAGGGGTACGGGCTGACCGAGACCACGGCAGCCTCCACCGCGAACCCGCCCGAGCGCACCCGGTACGGCACGGTCGGCCAGCCCATCCCCGGGATGACCGTGCACATCGCGGACGACGGCGAGGTGTGGCTGCGCGGCGCCAACGTCTTCCAGGGCTATCTGGGCGACCAGAAGGCCACCGACGCGACCTTGCACGACGGCTGGCTCGCCACCGGTGACCTCGGCGCCCTGGACGACGACGGGTATCTCACGATCACCGGGCGCAAGAAGGAGATCCTGGTGACGTCGGGCGGCAAGAGCGTGTCGCCCGCGCAGTTGGAGGAGCGGGTCCGCGACCACCCGCTGATCGCGCAGTGCATCGTCGTCGGCAACGACCGTCCGTACATCGCGGCGCTCGTCACCCTGGACGGCGAGGCCGTCGAGCACTGGCTGACGATGCGCGGCAAACCCCAGCTCACACCCGGCGAGCTGGTACGGGACCCGGACCTGGAGACCGAGGTGCGGCGCGCGGTCGTCGCCGCGAACACGCTGGTGTCCCAGGCCGAGTCGATCCGTACGTTCCGCATCCTGGCCCGGCAGTTCACCGAGGAGCACGGCCTGCTCACCCCGTCGCTGAAGCTCAAGCGCAAGGCCATCGAGCAGGCGTACGAGAAGGAGGTCGCGGCCCTGTACGGGGCCTGACGGCTCCCCGGGAACCGGTCGGGGTGGGTCACTGCGGGCCCTGGCCGATCGTCACGCGGAAGATCTTGTCCGAACCGGCGCCGCCCGTCCCGTTGTTGTCGGCGTTGGTGGTGGAGACCCAGAGCTGGTCCTGCCCCGGCACCTTGGTGACCGTGCGGAGCCGCCCGTAGGAACCGACGTAGTACGCGGTCGCGGGGCCGACGTTCTCGGTGTCGCCGGTGATCGGGATCCGCCACAGCCGCTGGCCGCGCAGGGCGGCCAGATAGACGACGTTCCCGACGACGGCGAGGCCGCTCGGCGAGGCCTCGGCGACGTTCCAGACGGTTTTCGGGTTGGTCATCCCGGCGGTGCCGCAGGTGCCCTCGCAGGTCGGCCAGCCGTAGTTGGCGCCCGGCTTGATCAGGTTCAGCTCGTCCTTGGAGCTGTTGCCGAACTCGGCCTCCCACAGCCGCCCGTTGCGGTCGAAGGCGAGGCCCTGCGGGTTGCGGTGGCCGAGGCTGTAGACGTAGGTGCCGAACGGGTTGCCGGGGGCCGGGGCGCCGTCCGTGGTCATCCGCAGGATCTTGCCGTTGAGGGAGTTCCTGTCCTGGGCGAGCGAGGAGTTCTGGGCGTCGCCCGTGGAGGCGTAGAGAAGGCCGTCGGGGCCGAACGCCAGCCGTCCGCCGTTGTGGTACCTGTTCTTCGCGATCCCCTGGAGCAGCACCGTGTATCCGGTGAGCGCCGTGCCGTCGTAGGTCATCCGGACGACACGGTTGCCCTCGGCCGCCGTGTGCATGAAGTACACGCGGTGGTTGGTGGCCCACTGCGGGTCGACGGCGGCGCCGAGCAGACCGCCCTCACCGCCCGTGGTGACCGCCTGGGGCACGGTGCCGACCTGGGTCCTGACTCCGTCCGGGGTGACCTTGAAGACCTTGAACGTGTCCCGCTCGGTGACGAGCGCGGACTGCCCGTCGGGCAGCCAGTGGGTACCCCAGGGGATGGACCAGCCGCTGGACACGGTGGTGATCCCGGTGGGCACCCCGCCGTCGTCGGCGGGCGCGGCATGCGCCGTGTGCGGCACGGCCTGGACGAGGCCCGCCGTGAGGAGGAGGACCGCCACGACGGCCACGGCGCGGGACATCCGGGGCGCGGCGGTCATGAGCCCTCACCCCGTCCCGGGGCGGTGGTGCGCCGGAGTTGCTCGTTCATGATGAGGAAGGCCCCCAGACCGTGGAAGTCGTTGGTCGCCCGGGGCCGCGCCACATAGAAGGCGTAGTCCCCGACGTTGGTGCCGATCGAGATGTCGGTGAGGTCGGTCCGGCCGTCGGGGCCGAAGGCGATCTTCGCGAGGACGCCTTGGTGTCCGCGCCGGGCGACCTTGGCGTAGTGCGCGTCCACATAGCCGCGCTGGGCGGCGCGCGAGAGGGCGTAGGTGAACATGCTGGAGCAGGACGTCTCGGTCCAGTTGTCGGGCTGCGCGCCCTTGTCGACGACCTGGAACCAGCGTCCGGTGGCCGGGTCCTGGTAGCGCTCAAGCCCGGCCGCGAGCTTCCGCAGGATGCTCAGCAACTCCGGCCGGCGGGGCTGGTCGGCGGGGATCGCGTCCAGGACGTTCACGACGGCCATGGAGTACCAGCCGATGGCCCGGCACCAGTGCTCCGGGGCGCGCCCGGTGTCCGGGTCGGCCCAGCTCGCGGTGCGGGACTCGTCGTACGCGTGCCTGAGCAGACCGTTGGACACCTGCAAGTTGCCGCCGTAGACGGCGAGTTGGGTGGCCGCCTCGCTGTTCGTGTACGCCGAGTCGCCGAACTCCTTGCCGTACTCGACCAGGAACGGGTTCACCATGTACACGCCGTCGGCCCAGAGCTGGTGGGCGCGGCTCGCGGAGGTGGCGTGCCAGAAGCCTCCGTCGGAGGTGCGGGGGTAGGTGTCGAGACGGTCGCGGATCGTGCGGGCGGCGATCCGGTAGCGGTCGTCGCCGGTCTCGTGGTGAAGGATCGTCAGCAGCCGCCCGGCCTGCATGCTGTCGAGGTCGTTGAAGCTCCGCCCGATACCCCCGGAGCCGTCCACGAACCGGTCGACGTAGTCCTTGATGTAGGTGAGGTACCGGGCGTCGTGCGTGCGCTGGTACGTGAGGTACTGGCCGTAGAGATACAGGCCGACGGGGTACGACCAGCCGCCGATGGACTGCGGTGTGTAGCGGGCCATGGTCGACTCGACCAGGGCGACGGACCAGTCGGTGGACGTCGCGGTGGTGGGGGCCTGCGCGGATGCGGAGGCGGCGGGGGTGGCCGAGGCGGGGGTGGCCTGGCCGGCGAAGAGGGTGGCGCCCAGGAGCAGGGCGGTCAGGGCGGTGCGCGGGAGACGTACGCGGCGTACGCGGCGCGGACCGGCCCGGTCATCCGATGTTTCGGGGTCAGGGGTCTCAGCCGGGGAATGCGGATCGTTCATGAACGCGTCCTTGCCTTCCTGAAGGTGGGGGGTTCAGGGGCGCACAGGGGGAACGCAGAAGGCCCACGGGTCACAGAGGGCGTTCACATGGGTGTCCTGTGTTCAGCGATGTGCAACAGGGTCGCGGGGCGGCGGGGCGCGGTCAATGGCTCGGACCGATAAGGTCGGAGCGCTATTCGGCCAATCTCCCCCGCACCGGTCCACCGGCGGGCCCTGGAATGCGGCAAGGCTCGTGACCGTTGACGATGGGAGTACCTACGACGACGTGAAGGATCAAGAGCCAGTGAGCAAGGTCCCCCCGATCATCCTGAACAACGGTGTCGCGATGCCGCAGCTGGGCTTCGGTGTCTGGCAGGTGCCGGACGACGAGGCCGAGAAGGCGGTCGCCACGGCGCTGGATGCCGGATATCGCAGCATCGACACCGCCGCGATCTACGGCAACGAGGAGGGCACAGGCCGCGCCATCGCCGCCTCCGGGATCGCCCGCGACGACCTCTTCGTCACGACCAAGCTCTGGAACGCCGACCAGGGTTATGACGCGACGCTGCGCGGCTTCGACACCTCGCTGGAGAAGCTGGGCCTCGACCGCGTCGACCTCTATCTGATCCACTGGCCGACCCCGGCCAGGGACAAGTACATCGACACGTACAAGGCGTTCGAGAAGATCCTCGCGGACGGCCGCGCCCGCGCCATCGGTGTCTCCAACTTCGAGCCGGAGCACCTGGAGCGGCTGATCGACGCGACGTCCGTGATTCCGGCCGTCGACCAGATCGAGCTGCACCCGCAGCTCCAGCAGCGCGAGGCCCGCGAGTACCACGCGGAGCAGGGCATCACCACCGAAGCGTGGTCGCCGCTGGGCTCCGGCAAGGGCCTCCTCGAAGTGCCGGCGATCATCGCCATCGCCCAGAAGCACGGCCGCAGCCCGGCCCAGATCGTGCTGCGCTGGCACATCCAGCTCGGCAATGTGGTCATCCCCAAGTCCGTGACCCCGGCCCGGATCAGGGAGAACATCGACGTGTACAGCTTCGAGCTGGACACCGAGGACATGGCGGCGATCAGCGCACTCAACGAGAACCGGCGTCTCGGCCTGGACCCCAGGACGTTCAACTCGGCCTGATCCACGGCGACTTGACCTTTACGGCGAAGGGCGCCGTCACCCCGGCGGGTGGCGGCGCCCTTCGCCGTGGGCAGGCACGGCCCCTTCGGCAAACCCCGGGTCAAACCACCCCCGGAAGGGCTTGACGTGACCCTGCCGACACCACCACATTGACCGGGCCCGGTAAGGAAACTTTCCTAACAGAAGGGTCCCCCACAGTGCGTAATCGATCACTGACCCTCGCCGCGTTCTCCGGCGCCGCCCTGCTCGCCCTCGCCGCGCTCCCCGCCACGGCCCAGCCGTCCGCCCACCCGGGCGCCGAAACCGGCGCCGGCGCACCCGCTGTCGCGCAGGAAGGCACGGTCACCGCCGCCCAACTGCTCGCCAAGGTCCAGAGCTGTATACAGCTCTCGAACGGCAAGTACCGCACCGACGAGGAGACTTCGGCCACAATCCCGGTGTGCGGCAAGAACGGCGCCGTGTTCTGGAAGGCCGACATGGACATCGACTGCGACGGCCAGCCCACGTCGAAGTGCAACAGCTCCACGGACCCGTGGTTCCAGGACGACACGGCCTTCCACCAGTCGAACGGCAAACCGCTCAACGCCGAGACCCTGCCGTACGTCGTCGTGCCCAGCTCCAGCAGCATCTGGAACTACAGCAGCGCCGGTATCAAGGGCGGCGGAGTGGTCGCCGTCGTCTACAACAACCAGGTCCAGTACGCCGTCGTCGGCGACACGGGCCCCAGCCAGATCATCGGCGAGGCGTCGTACGCCACCGCGAAGGCCCTCGGCATAGACCCCGACCCGGCGACCGGCGGCGCCGACTCCGGCGTCACGTACATCCTGTTCAAGAACTCGCAGGTCTCCCCCATCGAGAGCCACAGCGCGGCCGTGACGCTCGGGAACTCACTGGCCCAGCAGTTCCTCCAGAACAACTGAGGCGCTTCCGACGGACCTGTTCAGCCCTGTTCAGCCGTCCTTGACCGCCGTGTGGAACGTCTGCGCGCCGAGGAGGAACACATCGGGGCGCCGGTGGAGGCTCGCCGGGTCGGCCGGGTCGAGGAGGCGGTCGAGGGTGGCCCGGTCGTCGTCGGCGAGCCGGTCCGCGAAGGCGTCGCGGCGCCGTTCGTAGGTGGCGACGACATGGTCACGGGCCTGTCCGGACAGCGGGGCGGGCAGGTCGGTGAGGAAGGTACGGGTACCGGACGGGCGCAGTCCGGCGGCGGTGAGCAGGGCGGGCCAGTCCTCGGTCTCGCTCTTCGCGCCGGGCAGCGCGGCCCGCATCTCCGTGAACGCCTCGTCCTCGGCGGCGTCGAGCCTGCTCTGCAGTCCGGGGCGCCCGATGCCGATGTCGCGGGGCAGGCAACGCGGGGGGAGGCCGCCTTCGAGGAGCGCGAGGAGTCCGCCGGGTGCGAGGAGCCCGGCGAGCGCGGTGAGCCCGGCCCGCTGATCGCCCACGTGGTGCAGCGACTTGCCCACCCACAGCAGGTCGGCGGGGTCCAATGTGTCCAGTCCCGAGGGGAGTTCGGCGCGCAGGGTGCGCACCCGGTCGCCGAGCCCGGTGCGTTCGGCCCGCGCGCGGGCCCGTTCGAGCAGCGCCTCCTCGGCGTCCACGGCGACCACATCGGCGCCCGGGAACACCTCGGCGAGCAGACAGGCGACCACGCCGGGGCCGCTGCCCGCGTCCACGATCCGGCGGGGCGCGGGCCGCGTCTCGGCGAGCCAGGCCGCCGCCCGGGTGTACATCGGCGCGGAGATCTCGGCGTTGCGCTCCAGGAGGGGCGCCATCTCCACCCAGTCCATGGGGGTGTGGTCGTCGCCATGATGAGGGTGGTGGTGGCGGTGCGGGGTTACGTCCTGCTGGTGCGCCATGGCCGGGGGCCGCCTTCCGTCGGGTACCGGGTCAGCGTGCTCGCGCTCACCCTCGTATGGCCAGCAGCCTTGCCGATCCGGCAAATCCCGCTGCCACGGCGCCCGGCGCTCCCGTACGAACGGGAGCGGTCCGACGGGGCCCTACTCGCCGGTGGAACGGGCCATCGGGTCGGGGCTCTCCGCATAGCGCCCGGCGAGTTCCCGTACCGTCCCCGCCATCCGTAGGCGCAGCTCCTCGGGCGCCACGACCTCGATGTCCGTCCCCATCCCGAGGAACGTGTCATGCGCGTGGGCGACGGACTCGATGGGCAGTACGGCGCGTGTCCAGCCGTCGTCCTCGGTGCGGCCGGTCGCCTCGGCGGCGCGCGCGGCGGCCCCGCCCAGGCGCGCGAGCCCCCGGGGCGAGAGCCGCACCACGGCCTCCGCCTGATGCAGCCGCGCGTGGAAGTCCCGCTGGTACGCCGTCCAGTACGCCGCGAGATCGAAGGCGGGCGGGCGGGCGAACTCCTCGTCCAGCGGGTCGAGTTCGAGGATCTGGTCGACACGGTACGAGCGGGGCGCACCGGAGGTGCCGGCGGCTGCGACGACGTACCAGCGGCCCGCCTTGAGGACGAGCCCGTACGGCTCCAGGCGCCGTTCGACCTCGGTGGGCTCCTTCCAGCGGCGGTAGCGGACCCGCAGGGCCCTGCTGTTCCAGACGGCGTCGGCGACGGCGGTCAGATACGGGACGTCCTCGTCGGCCGCGTACCAGCCGGGGGCGTCGAGGTGGAAGCGGGCGCTGATCCGGTCGGCGTGCCCGGCCAGTTCGCCCGGCAGGGCCGCCCGCACCTTGAGCTGCGCGGCGGTCAGCACCGGGCCGAGGCCGAGCCGGGCCGCCGCGTCGGGCGCCCCGGACAGGAACAGGGCCTCCGCCTCCCGGGCGGTGAGACCGGTGAGCCGGGTGCGGTATCCGGCGACGAGCCGGTAGCCCCCGGCGTGCCCGGACGATCCGTACAGCGGGATGCCCGCCGTGTGCAGGGCCTCCACATCGCGGTAGACGGTCCGTACGGACACCTCCAGCTCGGCCGCGAGCTGGTCGGCGGTCATCCGGCCCCGGTTCTGGAGCAGGAGGAGCAGGGAGACGAGTCGGTCGGCGCGCACGGGCCCAGTATCCGCCGCCGCCTTCCCTGACAGAAGGTGTCAGGGAAGGCGTCCTAACGTGCGGGCATGGCCTTCACGGAGAAATTCCTGACCGTTCCCGCACCGATCGAAGTGGCCGGGCGGTGGATCAAGCGCTACCACGTCACCGCCGACCCTGCCGGGATCGCGCCGGACGTCGAGAAGGCGGCGTACGCGATCCTGCCCGAGCTGCTGCCCGAGCCGGACGGCACCCCGCCCGCGACCTTCGTGGTGCTGCACCGGGGCGGCGACGACGGCGCCTATCTGAACGCGTACAGCTGGGTGTGGGACAACGTCCTGCACTACCGCAACGCCGCCGCCGGACAGCCGGTGCTCGGCTGCCCCGACCGGGACTCCACACACTTCGTGGTGCCGTCCCTGCCATGGATCGGCTGTGTGTGGGAGCTGCCGCCGATCGGCCATGAACGGGACGCCTGGGTACGGCACATACTCGCGCCGGACGCTCCCGACCTCGACGCCTACCTCACCGACACCCTCGCCGCCGGCACGACTGGAGACCGCACATGACCACCGCCCACGACTTCGACTTCCTGCACGGAGACTGGACGATCAGCAACCGCCGGCGCGAGGACTACCTCGATCCGTCGAGCGGCTGGCAGGAGTTCCAGGCGACGCACCGCTGCTGGGCTCTGTTCGACGGCGCCGCGAACGTCGACGAGATGGACTGCCCGAGCCAGGGCTTCAAGGGGGCGACGCTGCGCCTGTTCGACCCGGCGGCCAAGGAGTGGTCGCTGTACTGGTCGTCCAGCCGGACCGGCACCCTGGAACCGCCGGTCAGGGGCTCCTTCGGCGACGACGGCCGGGGCGTCTTCGAGGGCGACGACAGCTATGCGGGCACGCCGGTCCGGGTCCGCTTCCTGTGGCAGCGCCTCACGCCGACGTCGGCCCGCTGGGAGCAGGCGTTCAGGACCGGCGGGAAGGCCACGGAAGGCACGGAGGGCGGCGAGGGCGGCTGGCTGACCAACTGGATCATGGACTTCACCCGGGCGTAGGACCGTGGCCGGTCCGCGTCACGCCCTCAAGTAGGCGAGGACCGCCAGCACCCTGCGATGGGTGTCGTCCGCCGGGGGCAGGTCCAGCTTGGTGAGGATGCCGCTGATGTGCTTGCCCACGGCCGCGTCGGAGACGACAAGGTCGCGGGCGATCGCGGCGTTCGACTTGCCTTCGGCGATCAGGGCCAGGACCTCCCGCTCACGCGGGGTGAGCCGCTCCAGCGGATCGCGGCGGCGGCGCAGCAGTTGGCGGACGACTTCGGGGTCGACGACCGTGCCGCCGTCCGCGACCGTGCGGAGGGCGTCCACGAACTCCTCGACCTGCCCCACCCGGTCCTTCAGCAGATACCCGACGCCCGTACCGTCGCCGGAGTCCAGCAGGTCGGCGGCGTACGCCCGCTGCACGTACTGGCTGAGGACCAGGACGGGCAGCGTGGGCCGCTTCTCGCGCAGCCGCACCGCCGCGTGCAGCCCCTCGTCCTGGAACGCCGGAGGCATCCGCACATCCGTCACGACGATGTCGGGCCCGTACTCCTCGACGGCGGCGACCAGGGCCGTGGCGTCGCCGACGGCCGCCACCACCTGGTGGCCGCAGCGGGTGAGCAGAGCGACGAGCCCGTCCCGGAGGAGCACGCTGTCCTCGGCGAGTACTACGCGAAGGGCGGGGCCTGATCGGTCCGTTCGCAAGGGAACTCCACACGCAACAGGGTCGGTCCGCCCGGCGGGCTGGACAGGGAAAGTGTGCCATCGAGCACCGAAACCCGGTCGGCGAGCCCGGTCAGCCCGCTGCCGGCCCCGGCGTCCGCGCCGCCCCGGCCGTCGTCGCGCACCTGGAGGAACAGCCGCCCGTCGCGGTGTCCCCCGCTGACCTCCGCGCGGTCGGCGCCGCTGTGCCTGGCGACGTTGGCGAGGGCTTCGCAGACCACGAAGTAGGCGGCGGCCTCGACCGCCCGGGGCAGCCGTCCCGTCAGGTCCAGGTCGACGTCCACGGGGACCGCCGAGCGGTCGGCGGCGTCGGTGACCGCCGCGTGCAGGCCGTAGTCCGCGAGGACCTTGGGGTGGATGCCGTGGATGAGTTCGCGCAGCTCCGCGAGGGCCCGCCCGGCCTCCGCGTGGGCCGTGGCCAACTGGTCGGCGAGCGGTCCCGGTGGCGCGTCCATACGGGCCAGACCGAGCGTCATCGTCAGCGCCACGAGCCGCTGTTGCGCCCCGTCGTGCAGATCGCGTTCGATGCGCCGCCGCTCCGCTTCGAAGGCGTCCACCAACCGGACGCGTGAGCGCGTCAGTTCCCCGACCCGCGCGACCGGGTCGCCCGCGCGCGGCGCGATCAGTACGCGGGTCAGCTCGGCACGGGCACCGGCCGCGATCCCCAGGACGTAGGCGCCGACGGCGAGCAGGAGGAGTCCGAGCAGCGCGACGGCGAAGGCGGCCGGCCACGTGGTGACCGTCCACTGCTTGAGCACCTTGATCTCGCGGCCGTCGCCGGCCGTGGCGAGGAGCAGCGGGGTCAGGGCCATGGACAGCGGGAAGAACAGGGCGACCGTGAGCGCGAGGGCGTCGACCGGCCAGAGCAGTACCCCGAAGAGCAGCGTGTACCCGAGTTCGCGCCAGGTCGCGCGCTCGCGCAGCCGGGTCGTCAGCCAAGGCCACAGGCCCCTGGCGGCGGGCGTCCGGTGCGGGTCGGGCGCCGGGTCCCGGTCGATGAGGAGCAGCCTGCGCCGCTCCGCCCAGGCCACCGGGACACCGGCGAGTACAGCGGCGAGCAGCAGCAGGAACCCGACCAGGACGACCGCGAGGACGGCACCGGCGACCGCCGTGGTCACGATCGCCACGAGGACGACAACTCCGACAGGCACGCCGGTGAGCAGATAGGCGGCCGAGCGCCAGGGCCACGGCGACCGGAGGTAGCCCGGCGCCGGCAGGGCCTGCCATACGGTGCGGGCGGCGCGAGGGACGCGAGTGGGCATGGCCCTCACCGTAGAAGGCCAGGTCGGGCCGGTGCCACCGCCCCAGCACGAGGGTGGGGGGTATGCCTGGCCCTACCCCGGGTCTCGCCCCCGGCGTACTGCGCCGGGCCACCGCCGGACGGTTTCGTTGACGCATGCACACCGACACCACCGACACCTCCGACGCCGTAGAAGACCTCGGCACCCGCGACGCGATCCGATTGCGCGCCGTCAGCAGGCGGTACGGGTCGGGCGACGGCGCCGTGACCGCGCTCGACCGCGTCTCGCTCGCCTTCCCGCGCGCCACCTTCACCGCCGTCATGGGCCCTTCGGGCTCCGGCAAGTCGACCCTGCTGCACTGCGCCGCCGGTCTCGACCGCCCCACGTCGGGCTCGGTCACCGTGGCCGGGACCGAACTCACCGGGCTCAGCGCGACCGGGCTGACCCTGCTGCGCCGCGAACGCGTCGGATTCGTCTTCCAGGCGTTCAACCTGCTGCCGTCCCTCACCGCCGAACAGAACGTCGCGCTGCCCCTGCGGCTGGCCGGCCGCCGCCCCGCCAAATCCCGGGTGCGCGAAGCGCTCGCACAGGTCGGCCTCGGCGACCGGGCACGCCACCGGCCCGCCCAGCTCTCCGGCGGCCAGCAGCAGCGGGTCGCCCTGGCCCGCGCCCTGATCACCCGCCCCGACGTGCTCTTCGCCGACGAACCGACGGGCGCCCTCGACTCACGTACCGGCCGCGAGGTACTGGGGCTCCTGCGATCCATGGTCGACGGCGGATCAGGCGCCGAGGGCTCCGAGGGCTCCGAGGTCAGGGATGACGGGACCGGCCGGACCGTCGTCATGGTCACCCACGACCCGGTGGCCGCCGCGTACGCCGACCGCGTGGTCTTCCTCGTCGACGGACGGGTCCACGGCGAGCTGGCCGGGGCGGGCGCCGGGGACATCGCCGCGCACCTGGCCGGACTGGAGGCCGTCCCGTGCTGAGCGTCGCCCTGTCCACCCTGCGCGCCCGCTGGACCACCTTCGTCGGCAGCTTCGTCGCGCTCGCGCTGGGCGTGGCGCTGATCGCGGTGATGGGCCTCGCCCTCGCCTCGTCGTCGACGGCGCCCGACCGGAAACCGGAACGGTTCGCCGCCGCACCGGTCGTCGTCAGGGGCGCGGACACGCTGCGGGTGCCCACGGCCGCCGGTGACCGCGTGGTCGACCGGGTGGGGAAGCTCGACCGGCCGCGTACCGTGCCCGCCGCGACCGTCACGAAGCTGAGGGAGCTGGGCAGGGTCGTGGAGGACCGGTCGTTCCCGGTACGGGCCCGGGGTGGGCCGGACGATCTGGTGGGTCACCCCTGGTCGACCGCCGCTTTCGCCCCGTACACGCTCGACGCGGGGCGCGCGCCGCGTGCGGCGGACGAGGTCGTCGTCAGCGGTGACTGGGCGCGGCCGGGCACGCGGGTACGGACCGATCGCGGGACGGTCCGGGTGGTGGGGACCGTCCGGATCGGCGGCGCCGAGCGGGACACCGGCTGGGGGAAGTGGGCCGGGTCCGGCCAGGGTCACCAGGCGCAGGGCTTCGAGAACGCCGTCTTCTACCCCGACGACCGCGCCGCCGCCCTGTCGCCGCGCAGCGTGCAACTCGTCGTGGACGCGGACCCGGCGGCGGTGCGGGCGGCGGTGCGCGACAGCGCGGGCACGGCGGAGGTCGCGGGTGTCCAGGTGCTGACCGGTGACGCGCGCCGGTACGCCGACGCCGACCCGGACCGGGACAGCGAGACCCTGACCGCGATGAACGCCCTGTTCGGCACCGCCGGCGGCGTCACCGCCTTCGTGTCGGTCTTCGTGGTGGCGTCCACCTTCGCGTTCGCGGTCGCCCAGCGGCGCCGGGAGTTCGGGCTGCTGCGCACGGCGGGGGCGACCCCGGGCCAGATCCGCCGGACGGTGTTCTTCGAGGCCCTGGTGGTGGGCGTACTCGCCTCGGCCACCGGCTGCGTGCTCGGCTCGTACGCCGCGCCGCCGCTCGCCGCCCGGCTGGTCGACGGCGGTCTCGCACCGGGCTGGTTCACCATCGGCGCGCACACCTGGCCGTACCACCTGGCGTTCTGGACGGGCCTGTTGGTCGCCTTGTGCGGTGTGGTGGCGGCTTCGTGGCGGGCCGGGCGCACCGCGCCCGCGCAGGCGCTGCGCGAGGCGTCCGTGGACACCCGGACGCTGACCCGGGGGCGGCTGGTGTGCGGTGTCGCGCTGCTCGCGACCGCCGTCGTGACGCTCGCTCTGGCGCTGGTCAGCGACCCGGGCGACCTGCTGCACCGCAAGACGTACGTCAGCCGCCCGATGCTCCTGATCACCGCCGTCGCCCTGCTCGCCCCGGTCGCGGTGCGCCCGCTGGTCCGGCTGATCGCCTGGCTCCCGGCCCGGCTCCCCGGCGCGGGCGGCATGGTCGTACGGGAGAACGCAGCCGCCGGTGTGCGGCGCACGGCGGCGGTCGCGGCGCCCGTCCTGGTCACCGTCGCCCTGGCCGGTTCGCTCCTCGGCGCCACGGCGACGCTGAACGGCGCGAAGGCCGCGGAGACGCGGGAGCAGACGGCCGCGGACTTCGTGGTCACCCCGGCGAACGGCGAGGGCTTCGACGCGGCGGCCGTACGGAAGCTGCGTGCTGTGCGCGGCGCGGAGATCTCCGCGACCGCCTCCGGCGCCGTCCACGTCCTGGAGGACGGCACGGCGCTGATCAGGTCCGATGCCCGCGCCGCCGACCCGGCCGCCCTCGCCGCCACCACACGGCTGCCGGTCGAGGCAGGGAAGGTGAGCGATCTGGACGACGGTTCGATCGTCGTCAACGCCGAGTGGCAGCGGCACACCGTGGGGCAGCGGGTGCGGGTCTGGCTCGGCGACGGCACGGAGAAGTCGCTGCGGATCGTCGCCGTACTGGCCACCGGCACCGGGAACAACGGCGTGTACGTCACCCCGCGCAACGCACCGGGCGCCCCCGTCGACCGGATCGACGTCGCCCTCGCGGACGGCGGCGACACGGACGCCTCGGCCACCGTGGCCGCCGAGCTGCACGCCGTGGCGAAGGCGTCGGGCGGGCGGGTCCTCACCAAGGAGCAGTGGGTGGCGGCGACTTACCCCGAGACGAACCGGACGACCCGGCTCGGCCTCCTGCTGGTGCTGGGCATCGCCCTCCTCTACACCGGTATCTCCGTGGCCACCACCATGGTCATGGCGACCTCGGACCGGGTGCGCGACCTGGCGGTACTGCGTCTGGCCGGGGCCACGCGGTGGCAGGTGCTCCGGCTGGTGGCCGCCGAGGCGCTGACGGTGGTGGCGGTGGGCGGAGTGCTGGGCCTGCTGGTCGCGGGGGCCAATCTGGCGGGGATGGGGACCGCGCTGCGCCTGCTGTCCGCACCGGCCACGGTCACGCTGCCCTGGACGGCCGTCGGAACGGCCGTGGCCGCCTGCGCGGTGCTCGCCGTCGTCGCGTCCGTCGTGCCCGCCGCCCTCGTCCTGCGGCGCGGCGCCACGGAACAGGCCGGGGTACGGGACTGATCACGCCACGACGGGCGGCGGGGTGGCCGGGATCTTGCGTTCGGATCAAGCCATTTCACGCACCCGGGAGCCCGGTCCGATCCGTACGGGAGGCACCGGCCCCGATCGGTGCCGGTGCCGGTCACCGCGTACCGTCGAGACATGACGACCGCCGCACCCGCCACTTCCGGCACCCCGACCCCGCCGACGGCAACCGCCCCGACGGCCAAGGGAATCGGCCCGCTGCTGCGGAGCTGGCGTGAGCGGCGCCGGATCAGCCAACTGGAACTGGCGCTGCGCGCGGACTCCTCGGCCCGCCACATCAGTTTCGTCGAGACCGGCCGCTCCCGCCCCAGCGAGGACCTGATCCTGCGGCTCGCCGACCATCTGGACGTCCCGGTCCGTGAGCGCAACGCCCTGTTGCTCGCCGCGGGCTACGCGCCCCGCTTCCCGGAGACGCCCCTGGACGACCCGGCGCTGTCCGGGCTGCGCGCCGGTCTCGACCAGCTTCTGCGGGGCTACGAGCCGTATCCGGCGGTCGTCGTGGACGCCACGTACCAGGTGGTGGCCGCGAACCGTGGCATCGCGATGCTCCTGGAGGGCGTCCCCGAGTGGCTGCTCGCGCCGCCGCTGAACTCGATGCGGCTCACCCTGCACCCGGATGGCCTGGCGCCCAGGATCCGGAATCTGCCCGAGTGGCGGGGCCATCTGCTCGACCAGATGCGGCGGCAGATCGCCCTGGACCGCTCCGACGCGCTGCGGGCCCTGTACGAGGAGGTGGCCGCGTACCCCTTCACGGACGGGCCGGACACCTCCGCCACCCCTGACGGCGCCGCTGACGGCCCTGACGGCACAGACCCGCAGGTCACAGCCCCGCCCCTGCCCTTCGCGCTCCCCCTCCGGATCGAGCACGACGGGCAGGTCCTGTCCTTCGTGTCGTCCATCTCCACCTTCAACACACCGATGGACGTGACCGTGGCAGAACTGGCCATAGAGACGTTTGTCCCTGCGGATCCGGCCACAGTGACCTATCTTCGGGCACTCGGGACATGAGCGGAACGTTAGTTTCCATGTGATGGCCGGAGTGTCCCCGGACAGTAGCGGGTCCATGACACACTGCGCGGGGACTCGGCGCGTGGGGAGGCGTGAGGTGAGTGAAAGGCGGCCGGCGCCGACCGTGGGTCAGGTGGTGCTGGGCAGACGTCTTCAGGAACTGCGGGAGTCGAAAGGGCTGACACGTGAGGAGGCGGCGGGCGCTCTGCGCGTCACCGCGGCCACGGTCCGCCGCATGGAGACCGCCGAGGTCACCCTGAAGGTTCCGTACGTACAGGTCCTGCTGATGACGTACGGCGTCTCCGAGCACGAGGTCGACGGTTTTCTGTCGCTGGTGGAGGAGGCCAACCGGCCGGGCTGGTGGCAGCGGTACCACGACGTCCTGCCCGACTGGTTCAGTCTCTACGTCAGCCTGGAGGGCGCGGCGCAGGTCATCCGCGCGTACGAGCCGCATTTCGTACCCGGACTCCTCCAGACCGAGGCGTACGCCCGTGCGGTCATGACCGCCGGGACGCTCGGCCAGTCGCAGTCGAACGAGATAGACCGGCATGTCGCCCTGCGGATGGACCGTCAGGAGCTGCTGACGCGCCCCGACGCGCCCCATCTGTGGGTCGTGATGGACGAGACGGTGCTGCGGCGGCCCGTGGGCGGGCCCGCGCTGATGCGGGAGCAGGCGCAGCGTCTTGTGGACGCCGCCGAGGAGCCGCGCATCACGCTCCAGATCGCCGAGTTCGCCCGGGGCCCGCACCCGGGGACGTACGGGCCCTTCGCGCTGTTCCGCTTCGCGGAGCCGGAGTTGCCGGACCTCGTGTACAGCGAGTTCCTGACCGGTGCGGTGTATCTGGACGCGCGGCCCGAGGTGGTCACGTATCTGGAGGTCCTGGACCACATGTCCGCGCTGGCCGCGTCGACCGACCGGACGGTCGAACTGCTGCGGGAGTACCGCGACTCGTGGAAGACGTGAGCGTTCCGGGGGGTGCGCGGGTGTCGTCCGCGTAAGGCGCGCGCAAAGCGTTCACGCTCTCGTCTACGCGGCCCCGGCGCCGCCCTTCGTGTCCCGGTCGTCGTCGTCCACGATCTCCGCGTCGACCACGCCGTCGTCGTCCCCGCGCGCCTCGTCGGGCCCGCCCGAGCCGCCCGTACCGCCCGCCGCGCCCGCGCCGTCCTGCGGGGCGCCCTCGCCCGCCGACGCCGACGCGTACATGGCCTGCCCCATGCGCTGGCTGACGGTGGCGAGCTTCTCCACACCGCCGCGCAGCGCCGCCGTGTCGGCCTCGTCCGCGAGGAGCGCCTTGAGTTCGCCGACGGCCGCCTCCACCTCCGTACGGGTCTCCGCGGGGATGCGGTCCGTGTTGTCCCGGAGGAACCGCTCGGTCTGGTAGACGAGTTGTTCGGCCTGGTTACGGGTCTCGGCGGCCTCGCGGCGCCGGTGGTCCTCGTCCGCGTACTGCTCGGCCTCGCGCATCATCCGGTCGATGTCGTCCTTCGGCAGCGCGGAGCCGCCGGTCACGGTCATCTTCTGTTCGCGTCCGGTGGCGAGGTCCTTGGCGGAGACGTGCATGATGCCGTTGGCGTCGATGTCGAACGCGACCTCGACCTGCGGCACCCCGCGCGGCGCGGGCGGCAGCCCGGTGAGGTCGAAGACGCCGAGCTTCTTGTTGTACGCGGCGATCTCCCGCTCGCCCTGGAAGACCTGGATACCGACGGACGGCTGGTTGTCGGCGGCGGTCGTGAAGATCTCCGAACGCCGGGTGGGGATCGTCGTGTTGCGTTCGATGAGCTTGGTCATGATGCCGCCCTTGGTCTCGATGCCGAGGGACAGCGGGGTCACGTCGAGCAGCAGGACGTCCTTGACGTCGCCGCGGATCACCCCGGCCTGGAGGGTGGCGCCGAGCGCGACGACCTCGTCCGGGTTGACGCCCTTGTGCGGGTCCTTGCCGGTGAGTTCCTTGACGAGGTCGGTGACGGCGGGCATCCGGGTCGAGCCGCCGACGAGGATGACGTGGTCGATCGCGGCGAGTTTGACGCCGGCGTCCTTGACGGCCTGGTGGAAGGGCGCCTTGCAGCGCTCCAGGAGGTCGGCGGTGAGTTCCTGGAACTGGGCGCGGGTCAGCTTCTCGTCCAGGTGCAGGGGGCCTTCGGCGGACGCGGTGATGTAGGGCAGGTTGATGCCGGTCTCGCTGGACGAGGACAGCTCGATCTTGGCCTTCTCGGCGCCCTCACGGAGCCGCTGGAGGGCCATCTTGTCCTTCGCGAGGTCGATGCCGTGCGCGTTCTTGAACTGCTTGACCAGGTGGTCCACGATCCGCTGGTCCCAGTCGTCGCCGCCGAGCAGCGTGTCGCCGTTGGTGGCCTTCACCTCGATGACGCCGTCGCCCATCTCCAGGAGCGACACGTCGAAGGTGCCGCCGCCCAGGTCGAAGACGAGGACGGTCTGTTCGTCGCCCTTGTCGAGTCCGTAGGCGAGGGCGGCGGCCGTGGGCTCGTTGATGATGCGCAGCACCCGCAGCCCGGCGATCTCACCGGCCTCCTTGGTGGCCTGGCGCTGGCTGTCGTCGAAGTACGCGGGCACGGTGATCACGGCGTCCGAGACGTCCTCGCCGAGATACGCCTCCGCGTCCCGCTTGAGCTTCTGGAGGACCCGTGCGGAGAGTTCCTGCGCGGTGTAGCGGGTGCCGTCGATGCTGCCCTCGTCGGGGAAGCGCCACGCCCCGTCGCCCATGTGCCGCTTCACGGAGCGCGCGGTGCGGTCCACATTGGTGACGGCCTGGCGTTTGGCCACCTCGCCGACGAGGACGTCACCGTTCTTCGCGAAGGCGACCACCGACGGCGTCGTCCTGGCTCCCTCGGCGTTGGCGATCACCGTGGGGTCGCCGCCCTCCAGGACGGCCACCACCGAGTTCGTGGTCCCGAGATCGATCCCGACCGCACGCGACATGTCCGTACCCCTTCCGGCCCACCCCGGTCTGCCTCTCTGTCCCTCCTTCCATCACAAAACTTGAGTGCGCCACTGTCAACCCCACAGCCGGACATTCCCGGAGACAGAACAGTGCCGCGCCCCGTGAGGAGACGCGGCACCGGGTCGTGCACCGGAACGGAGGTCAGGCGAGCTTCGCCGCCAGCGTGATCGTCGTCCCCGTCAGCGCCTGGCTGACCGGGCAGTTCTTCTTGGCGTCCTCGGCCGCCGCGACGAACGCGTCCTCGTCGATGCCGGGCACCGTGCCCTCCACCGTGAGGTGGATGCCGGTGATGCCCGTACCGGGCTGGAACGTCACATCGGCCGAGGTCACCAGCTTCGTGGGCGGGGTCCCCGCACCGGCCAGGCCGTGCGACAGCGCCATGGAGAAGCAGCTGGAGTGCGCGGCGGCGATCAGCTCCTCGGGGCTGGTCTTGCCGTTCGCCGCCTCGGCCCGGGACGGCCAGGACACCGGCTGGTCGCCGATGCCGGAGGAGTCGAAGGTGACGACGCCGTTGCCCTGGAGGAGGTTGCCTTCCCACACGGTGTGTGCGGAGCGCGTGGTTGCCACGATGAATCCCTTTCGGTTCAGGACCCGTTGCCGGGTTCCGTGGCCACCATCCGACCACATCCCGCGTCGGCGCACGAGGAAGACGGGTCCCCGGGGTCGCGGGCGGTCAGGCGACGGACGCCTGCTCACCCTCGCCGTCGGCGTCGCCCTCACCTTCGCCGTCGCGGTCGGCGGCCGTGGACACGGGCGTGGTGAGCGGCACCTGAGGTCCGTCGGCCACCCGCAGCCAGTGCCGCAGCACCCGGTGGACGTGTTCGGCGCCGACGAGTGCGCCGCCGTCGGCGACCGGGTCCGGCAGCTCGACCGGGGAGAGCAGGAAGGGGCGGCCCTGGGCGCCGCCGAGCCCGCCGTGCGAGCCGATCTGCTCCTCGAACGCGAGGACTTCGCCGTCCTCGGGGTCGTACCAGGAGTTGACCATGATGTCGGCGACGTGCGGGAAGCCGTCGGTGCGGCGGACGGCGTCGGCGGCGCCCGGCCCGAAGTCGGCGAGCGGTCCCGGATCGGCGTCCAGGTCGGCGAGCGGGACCTCCGCGCCGTGCGCCCCGAGCACGAGCCCGCCGTGCCGCTCACTGGCGACGAGGACGAAGCCGACGCCCGGATGGTTGGCGAGGGTGGACAGCAGGGCCGGGTGGCGGGCGTCGATCTCCTCGCGGGTCATACGGTGCGGGACGTCCGGGAAGGACACCAGGCCGAGGTTGCCGGATGCCAGCACGATCGGTTCCGAGTGGCGGGACGGGCGGTGCTGCTCGGCGCCCTCCTCGACCGGCCTGCGCAGGGCCGCGCGGACCGCGGCTCGGGCTTCGGCGCCGCTGTGGGTGCGGCGGGCGCGGCGCGGTACGGGCAGCCCGCAGCCGGCCCTGACCAGATTGCCGAGGGAGAGCCCGTAGCGGCCGAGGAAGGTCTCGCCGGGGCTCTGCCCGTGGTCGGAGAGGACCACGATCCGATACGGCCGCGGGCTGTGCTCGGCGACCTTCTCGATCAGCGCGAGCGACCGGTCCAGACGCTCCAGGACCTTCTCCGCGTCCCGGCTGCGCGGGCCGGAGTGGTGCGCCACCTCGTCGTACGCGACGAGGTCCGCGTAGACCGCGCTGCGCCCGGCGAGCATGTCGCCGATGACGGCCGCCACCACGACATCGCGTTCCACGACGGTCGCGAAGGCCCGGATGAACGGGTAGAGACCGCCGCGCGAGACCCGGGGCCGGCGCTTCTTGACCTTCGCGTACGTGGACTGCCCGATCTCCCGGCCGACCTCGGCGAAGAAGGACAGCACGGTACGGACGGCGTTCGCCGGGTCGCTGAAGTAGGCGAAGTAGCCCGCCCGTGAGCGGTTCTCGCGGCCCCGGCGGGCGGCGACCGACAGGACGAGGGCGAGCTGGTCGGCGCCGCCGCTGAACAGGTTGCCGCGGCTGGCGCCGTCGACGGTGAGCAGGCCGCCGTCGCCGGTGTAGCGGACGGCGCGGCGCTGGAGTTCGGCGGCGCTGGTGGGCCGGTTGCAGACCATGACCTCGCGGGTGTCCTTCTCGTACCAGCGGAAGGCGGGGATGTCGTGGTTGCTGCCGTGCAGGATGCCGAGCTGGCTGGCGCCGGTCTGGCTGGACCAGTCGGTGCGCCAGGGCGTGAGCCGGTGCGTGGGCTCGCCGCCGGGTTCACCGCCGGATTCGCCGAGCCAGGCCGCGAGGGTCGGTACGAGCCCTCGGCGCACCGCGTCGGTGAGGACGTCGTGGCCGACGCCGTCGAGCTGGAGGAAGACGGTGCCGGGGGTGGGCGGGCAGGCTTCGGCGGCCTGGCGGCGGCGTCGCCGGTCGGCGAGCCGGTAGAGCCTGCGGCGGTACGCGTCGTCGTCGCGGACCGCGAGGGCGCCGCCGGTCGCCGACGCGACGGCGGACATCACGGCGGCGACGACCACGGCGGTCTCGGGGGCGACGTCGGTCCGCCCGGAGGGGTTGAGCCGCAGCGCGAGCAGGAGCAGCGAGCCGTTGAGGAAGAAGACGAGGAGCCCCAGGACGAGCGCGGGCACGAGCAGCAGGGTCCGCACCAGGAGCGGCCAGACCAGGGCGGACAGCAGACCGAAGGCACCGGCGCCGAGGGCGGCCGTGATCGCGATACGGGTGGCGCTGTCACCGTCGGCCGACTGGAGCCGGAAGTCCGGGAGAATGCCGGCCAGCACGAGCATCGTGACCGTACTGACCGCCCACACGGCGATCGACCGCCACACCGCACTGACGACCGTCCGCCATCGCCCTCGCACCACGCCGAGCCCCACCTCACCTGGACCTGGGGTCTCTCGTTTGGATCAGGCCGGGCTCGCGGGCCCTGGCACCGCACCTCGCCGCGTTGTCGTCGGTCGCCAGGGCGCCGCCCTGACTCCCTCC
>NZ_JBIVUQ010000028.1:0-49439 GCF_044757265.1 Streptomyces sp. NPDC091292
GAACGGGGCTATCCAGGACGGCTCCGACGCCGTGATCACACCAGCCACCACAAGATCATCTCACTGTGACCAGCAGTTACGGGACAACCCTTAGCTGAAGGCGAATCCGATGAACGTAGACCTGGTGTGCGGCTTCTTGGCCTCAGCGAGATCGTCGACGGAGCTCCCCCATTCGGTTTCGTTCCATTCCTGTATCAGGTGTGGCGCGTTGGGGTCGCCGTGTCGACCGTGATGTGGGCCTTCGGTCAGCGGCAATGCGCGGCGTTTGCCTTTCGCGGCCTGTCGGCGTTCCTCCGCGACGTCGTGCTCAGTCTTCCAGTGGCTTCTGTTCGTGCATGTCAGCATTCTGGCGCAGAGACGATGGCCGCTGCCACCGGCTTGGCCAGACGGTACGCGCGCCCCAGCGCGGGCGGGAATCACCGTCGCTGCAGCTCGCCCCCGGCTGCGGCGTCCGCCGTGTCTCCTTGCCCGGCCCGCCGTGAGCAACGTCTGCCGCGGTACAGCGCCCGCGGCCGCCGCTTGGGCACCCGCGGGCCGGGTCGAGGGGGTGGGGTCAGGGGCTGGGGATCTCCTCGATCCGTTCACGGTTGAGCAGGAACAGGGGGAGGTACGGTTGGGCCGGATCGATAGGGAATCCGTAGTCGAAGGCGAGGCTCGCCATGGCCAGCGGGCCCAGGGCCACACGGGCCCGTGGCGCCGCCGACTCGCCCCAGTGAGCGGCGTGTTCCGGCAGGGCTTCGCCGAGCGTCTTGGCGAAGGTTTCGGGGTCCCGTGCGAGGAGCCGGTGGAAGAGCGCGATCGGCTGGTAGTCGATCCCGTTCACGAATTCCATGGGCGCGTGGGACGCTTCACCGGGCCCGGACGTCTTCACCGTGGCGACCAACTTCTCCACGACCTCGTCCGTGGAGCCGTGTTCGGAGAAGTACGTCTGCAGCGTGTCGATCCAGTGCAGCACATACGCGTCGACGGAGTCGTCCCGCCGCAGAGTCTCCAGCGGCACCCGGCACAGTCGCTGGATCCGCTCCTCCTGCCGGCACACGATCGCCAGATAGAGGGCGTCGAGCCAGGTGCGGGCGTCTGCGGGCGGCACGGCGGGTGTGGCCGGCAATCGGAATACGAGGCCGTCGCCCAGTTGGCACTCCTGCGGCTGAGCGCCGGTGAACAGGGCGGAGCCGAGCTGTACGGCGGTGGCCCAGGCATCCCATGTCTCGACATGCGACGCACTGGGGTCGGTGGCGCAGCGGGCATGAGCGAGGGCGAGGGCAGAGACGAAAGCGTCTCTCAGCCCGGTGTCGGGCCTCTGGGCGAGAGCGGCTAGCGCCTCCGCCGCGGAGCGGGTGATTTCGGCCGGATCGCAAGTGGCCGCATCGGCGGCGCTACGAGTGACAAGTCGGCCGTCGCGGCTGAGGCGGACCAGACCCTTCATCAGGCTGAGTAGGGCCGGCGGCGGTTGGATGGAGAAGGCTCGGGTGTCCTTGTCGATGACCGTGAGCGAGGTAAGGGAGCCGCGGTGCCACCAGTAGACCTGCGGGGAAAGGGCCCCCGGCCCGTCCTCGAAGGCGCCCAGCGCATAACTGGCGAGGTGGTTGACGGCGTCGACCACCATGCCGTCGGTGATCGGGTGGTACACCAGATTGTGTCGGCTGGGCATGACGACAAGGGCGCCGGCCTCCGGAAGCGACTCGCCCGTGACCCGCAGGACGGCCGCGGACAGGAAGAGAGCCAGGCTGCCGACGAAGTGCGAGTCGCCGTAGAAGGAGTGCAGGATCGTCCCCTCGACAGGGATCTCCTCGTGTGTGACGGGCACCCGCATCAGATTCTCGTACGCCGCCCGCCCCAACCTCTCCAGGCCGATGCGCTCCACATCTGGGTCGGTGAGGACCCGTACATCGGTGGGCCGGTCAAGGGCATAGGCGAAGACGAGGCTATCGGCCACCAGACGCGCATAGCGCAGGGAGCCGACGATCTCGGGGGTTAACGCGTCGACGGGCAGCAGTCGGGCGTATGTGCCGTGCAGGAGTTCGTTGTCGGAAGCCTGATCCGGGTTCATACCTCCGACCCTACGAGGACGACGCGCCGCCGACACGGCCCGGGGTGGCTTCCCTGGGGGATCCGTAATTGATGGCGAGCCGGGCCTCCCGGCACCGCGAGGACCTGCGGCGCCACCGCATGAGCGACGTGATGGATCTTGCGTTCATACGCCCAATCGGCACCGCTCAACTGCGTGTGCGCACCTGCACCTACCCGCCTGCGGGTGGCAAGCAGCCCCACACGCTGACCTCGGGTCACCACTGTGAGCCCGACCAGTACCGCAGTGATCACCGACGGCAGCGCCGAAGGCCGTAGCTCATCACCGGTACCGCGCCAATGTCACGACGCAGTCGGGCAACCATATGCGAGGAAGTACTGCAGTCTTCTCCATTACGCACCCTCAAGGTGAGGTTGGAAAAGGCTCACTGTCCTGCACCAACAACCGCATCAGCCACGGCGCGATCCGGGCCCCGTACATGCGGGAACCGTCCTTTCCGTCGCCGCTTTCGGCGGGCTCCTTTCGGCGGGCTCCTTCCCTTCGGGGTCCGAGCCCGCCGACAAAGCGTCAGCCTGTGGGAGTCTGTGGCGTTCCGGCCACCTTGAAGGAGTACGACACCGCGAAGGGGCCGTGTCCGTACGTCACGGTGACGGAGTCGTGGGGTTTGGCGCCCAGTGCGGCGAGGTCGGGGGTGGCGCTGAACTTTTTCGAGTTCTTCGCTGTCTGCGTGACGGTCAGATCTTGCGCGGCGCGGTCGCCCACGCGCACGACAACAGTGCCTTGACCGAGGGCGTCGGCGTCCAGATTCAGGGGCGCTTCCAGATCGATGCGCACCTTCGCATCCGCCCGTACTACGCGCGCCGGGGCGCGGTCCTCCGTGCTGACCTTGAGCCTTGTCCGGTCAGCCGCCCGCCAAGCCAGTGTTTCGTTCCATGCGGAATTGAAGGCGACCCAGCCCTCGGTATGACCGATGTTGCCTTGCTCGGGATGGAAGGGATAGTGCCCGTTCTTCGGGCTCCCGTCGAGTACACCGGGAACATCTTCCAGCAATCCCGCCCCGCCGTAGTATTTGGAGAACCATCCGTTCTCCACGCCCTCAAATCCCATCTTCTCTCCGGGAGCGTCGTACGAGGCGTGCCGCCCGGTGGGGTTGCGGCCGAAGATGCTGTCTACGTGCGCGGTGGCGATCTCACGGAGTCGATCGGCCAGCGGATCGTGACCCAGCAGCTTCGCCGCGGCGAGTGCGGAAGCCGGGAATCCGGCTACGTTTCCTACCTCGTTGGGGTCGTCGGCGCCGCCGCCGCTGAAGGCCGGAATGGTCCAGCGCTCGTCGGAGTATCGGCGGAAGTCCCAGAGATTGTCGGAGCGGTCGACGGCGATAAGAGCCCAGTCTTTGACGAACTTCTCGATACCGCGGGGAGCATGGTCCGGATACGCTTCGGCGAACTGCACCAGGCCGGTGATCAGAACGGATTCACTCTGCCGCTGCCCCTTGGTGACGCGCGGATCCTTGAGATCCAGGTTGTCGATCAACCAGGTGGCCTGGTTCCTGGCCGCGAGCAGATAACGGTCGGCGTCCTCACGGCCTTCACGCTTGGCCACCTCGTACATCATCAGGTTCGGCCACACCGAGTGCCCCGGTGCAAGCTCCCCCTTACCGGTCCCCACCTGCGTGTACACCTGGAACAGGTTGCCGGTGTGGGGTGTGAAAGCCTGCCAGGAGTACCGATCACGGTCGGCATCACCCCAGGAGGCGAAGAGGTGATCGGTTGCGCGCCGGTAGACCGATTCCGGAATGTACTTGTCGAGCTGTGGATAGGCGTATACGAAAGCGGCCAACTGCTCCTTGAACTGCGGATCATTGACCTTCCCCTGGAGGAGCGACTCCACTCCCCAGTAGATGAGTCGCATGATGTCCGGAGTGTCGTCCGGCAGGACCACCGGTAGACCCTTGTAGTCGGCTTTCACGTGAATCCGGTCGAATGCGCTGGGGTTGGCCAAGTACATGTCGATGAGTGTTTGGATCTCCCTTGAGTACTGCGCCGCATCGCGCCAGGCGACTGCCTTCATGCAGTCGCGTGCGCCGTACTCGTCGCTCACGGGATCGACCGTCTTGCGCGTGTAGTCACCGAAGTAGCAGCGACTCCCCGCCATGAATTCGAGAGCGCGCTGGTAGGACACGCGGTCTGTCCAATACGCGCCGATTCCGAAGGGAACCGACGTTCCGGTGCCGGCCGCCGCGGTGACAGTGACGACGAAGTCACCCGTGTCGCGCGGGTCGAACGCGGTGAAATCCCCGACGTGGCCTGTGACGTCGCCTCGGTACCGGATCCTGCCGGATACGTCGGTGATGGTGAACTTCGCACCGTCCTCGGCCAGTGGGGCGGTGAAACGCTTGGACTCGCCGAGTCCGAAGCCGCTTTGGTTGAGCAGCACCGGTTGCGCGGCCAAGGGATCCCCTGCCGCCGTTCTGGCGGAGGAAAGGTCATTCACAGCGGATGCCGTACCGGGAACGGCGCTCAGGACGAGCGCTCCTACAGCTACGAGCAAACGAATCTTCATGGCGTACCTCACTGTCCGATGGATGCTTGGGCGTTCGGAAGCCGTCAATGGGGCGATCGGGGTGTAGTCGGCGCCGTGGGCGGGGCGCGGGGGCCGATGGGCCCTGTTTCGGGCTGCGGATGCCGAGCGGAAGAGCAGGGGCGACGGAGCTGCCGCCCTTCGCGCAGCGCAACGGGGGCGGTCGGGGCCACAGGCACCGTCGGGATGGGTGAGCAGAGCCGGCGCGTCCGCGCTCGGACATACCGCAGGCGCGCCCGGAACAACGTCCGGCTGAGCGGCGATGTGCGCACGCATGAGTGCGCTGGAGGGTCATCGGGGACCTTTCCACAGCGCCACCAGCACCCAGCGTTAACCGGCCTGGGCAGAGGGTGGCTTGGCCACGAGAACGTGCGGGATCGGATGATCGGACGTCAGTGGGACGAGGGAGGTATGCGCGAGGTCCCGTCGTGGCGCGCAATGCGGAGGAGGCGGGCGGCAGTTGATGCTGCGCACCGCAAGCGCGCTCAACTTAGGCTGGCCGTACGGGGGTGTCAATGCCGGTGCGCATGGCAGGAACGGCACACCGGAACGATCCGCCCGTTGCTGCGCGGCAGCCTCGACGGCACAGGACCACGCGACGACTGCGGGAACGTGGGGCGCGGGATCACGTGGGCTGATGACACCAAACCCTCATGCACTCAAAGCCGTTGGCTACGAGATTGCGCAAGTGCGGTGCTGGGGAATCCCGTTGGAAGCCGGTGGGGGACCGATTTCCTGAGGACGACCTTCCCGTCGCACTCTTGACGCTCTCGCGCAACGTCCGTACGGTCCCCGGTCATACGTAGGAGCAGAGGCCCCGTCACCCTCGTCAATGATGCTCATACGTATGAGCAATGGTTTGGTACCCGACCGCCCTCATGAGGAGTCAGCGATGCTCACAAGAAGAGCCTCCCCGGCGCGCACAGGCGCGGTGGCCGCGACGACAACACGTCAAGGTGTCGGAACAGCGTGCCTCCAGGGCATGCCAGGAAACGCCGAGGAGAACCCGGGCGCCACCGGCACCGACCCGGGCATGCGGCCGGGCACGGGCCCCGAATTGAAGTTGCGTCCCGTCAACACCCCGGCCGACGTCTTCGTCGGCAAGTTCGCCCTTGTCGAGGTCCGGATCCACGCCTCGCATGCCGCCGGCCCTCTGGTGCGCGCCGGCGCGATCGAGGGCACGACGGACAGCACCGCCGAGGCCATGTTCCATCTGCGCAACGCCGGACCGGGCCGGATATCGGGTACGAGTCTGCGCATCACCGTCCCCGAGGGCCTGAGTGTCGTGGCACCCACGCCACCGCCCGACCCCGACAACGAACTGGAATGGCAGGGGGAGTGCTCCCGCATCGACGAGCACGTGTACACCTGCGGCCCTGACAACCCCCTGGAGCGGGGGCGATACCTGGGAGTCGACCCTCGTCCACGAACTGCTTCCCGAGGCTCTCGGCGAACTCGGCCTCGCCTTCCATCCGGCCGCCAGTGTTGCCGGCCAGGAAGCCTGCGCCCGAGCGCTCGCACGCCGTACGTACGCTCGTCGGCGCACTCACGCCTTGGGAGTTCACAGCGGGGACGCTATCCACGCCGCCGGTGGTTTTGGACGCGTACGGCGAACCGTAGTGCCACCTCTCGCCACACCCGGGCGGCGGCCGGGTCGTCCCGCAGTGCGAGGCGGTGCAACTCCTTCGGATCCACTTCGTAGCGCTCCAGCCGTCCGGCGGGCCACTGGGGAATGCGGTCCGGGCCCGTCTCGGGGTGAAACTGCACCCCCCACGCCTCTTGCCCGACCCGGAATGCCTGATAGGGACAGTGCTCGCTGCTGGCCAGCCACTGGGCACCTTCGGGCAGCCGGACGATCGCGTCCACGTGGTTCTCAATCGCTGTCGGCCGCTCGGGTAGCCCTGTGAACAGCGGGTCCTCTGCCGCCTCTGGCAGCAGTGCCAGTGCCGTGCTCCCGAACTCGGGCCTGCCGTGCTCCGCTTCCACCTTTCCGCCTGCCACGTGCGCGAGCATCTGTCCCCCGAGGCAGATCCCGAACACCGGTACATTCTGTTCCAACGCCTGGCTCATCAAATCCCGAGCCGCTGCCAGCCACGGTGCCCGGTTGTCGTCGTCGGGCAGGTACCCTCCGCCCAGCACGATCAGCGCGTCATGCGTCAGCCGCTTCGGCAACGCATCGCCCATATCGCCCCGGACCACGTCCAACCCCACCCCGCCCTCGGCCAGCCAGTCAGCCCACCGCCTGGGCCCTCCGCGCGCGCTGTTCTGCACCACCAACGCTGTTGCCGCACTCTCCATGGCCCGATCCTGCCCTTCGCCCGCAATGGTCCGGCCCGAATGGCAGCCGGACCGTGGTCAGCCCGGATGCGCTGTTCGTCAAGGCGGTGCCACCGCTGCTCCTCTGCCAATGGCCGCCGTCGTCGGACCCTCATTCTGACCCTGCGCCAGATCAGGTCGATGAACAACTCCAACAACTGCCCCTCGACGTTCCACGGCTTCAACGGCTACCGCACCTGCTACTACCCCGCTTTCGGGATGGGCGGCGCGATATCGGTGCAGCGCGACGCATACACCCGCGCCCGGGAGTGGATGGATTCCCCCATAGGGATGGTCAGAACCGGCGTCACCACCGACCAGGTGAGAGCGTGATGGGCCCCTGCTGACGTCCTTCGACGTCGCCGCGCCCGTCCCCCCCCACCCATCGATGAATCCGTAGATCACTTCACATCATTCCGGGAGAACCCGTGAGCAAGGACATCAACAATCCCGTGGGCATGGGCGGCGGTCAGCACAAGAAGCTGTCGCGTGCCGAACGGCAGAACCACGGTCCGCACCGCAACCTCGACCGCCAGAGTGCCGCCGACAAGAAGGCGGAACTGGTGCGCAAGATGTGCGAGCAGGCATCCGCAGTTGAGGGCGCCGAGCAGACGCCCAGGTCTTGCGCCAGCGCTGTACGACCGAACACTGACCCGCAGGTCGAGCGCGATGACCGCGTTCTCGTCCCCCGGGCGAACCGCTCGGCCGCCTCCATCCTCAGCTTCTCGCGGAAGGCACGCCGCTCGTCGGTCAGCCCGCCTCCTTGCGCATACCTCACGCATTCGGCATACCGGATCACGAACCGTCAGCCCCCGCCGACACCACGCTTGCCGCAGCGACCAGGCCGAGCGGGACGCCGCGAACATCAGTGGCTATCGAGCGTCTCAGGCCCTGCTCCCCGCGATCCACCGGGGACCGGCCCGCGCTCTGGCCGCCGCACGGGACCGTGGTGATGCAACCATCCACGGATATCCCGGACAGTTCCAGGCCGATCATCCGGTCGTACGCTTCCAGGGCGAGGACATGCACTACTTCGGATATCCCCTGCTCAGCCCACTCTTTGACATGGCGACGGATGGCCCGGTCAGAGCAACCGGGGCTGGAGACCCGTGCGTAGCCTGAGCCGTGAACAAAGGCGAGCACCACATGCTCGAACACAGTCCGGTCGGGGACACGGCGGCGGTGGCAGCCAAACGGGTAGCCCGCGGCGACCGTGCCCGTTCTGCTACTCACCCCATTTCCCGGGCACCTGCTGCCGATCCGGTCTGAGGGCGGATCTCAGTCACCCGTTGCCCCGTCGGTCCGCTCCCGCAGAAAGTCGGCGTGGCCGTTGTGGCGGGCGTACTCCTGGATCATCAACACGTAGACCCAGCGCAAACTGAGGGAAACTCCGCGAGAGGACATGAAGGTCTCGTCGACGCCGTGCCCGGCCGCCGCCGCGTCGCACGCTTCGACCTCGGCCTGGAACAATCCGAAGTCCCTCTCCGCATCGGCTGCGTGAACTCCGTCGAGTCACTTATTGCCATCTGACGGGCCGGTGAAGACATCACCGATAGCCTCACCGGCGAAGCTTCGCCGGAACCACCATCGCTCCACCTCCGCCATGTGCCGGACCAAGCCAAGGAGGGTGAGGTCCGACGGCTCTACGGTCGCCCGCTCCAATTGGGCCGACTCAAGCCCGGCACACGTGGCCAGCAACGTTTCCCGATGCCAGCTCAGCCAACCCTCCAACGTCTGACGCTCAGTTACCGTACCAAGGTCGCCTAGCTGCTTGGTGCGCTCGACCGGCGGTGCTGTCCATGTCGTGGATCCACCCTGCACGGCCACCTGGAAGGGGTTCAAGCAGGCAACATGTACAACTGGGTTATGTGGACGTGTTCGAGCAACGTTCGTCGTTCAGTGCGGACAACAGCGGGAGTCCGCGGGGAACGGTGTTGATGAGTTCCAGCAACACCCTCGGGCTTGCGGTGGGAGCATGGGGGTGCTCCATGTTGCTGGGGGCCATTGATGACTTTGAAGTCGAGGACCGATCTGTACGCCGCGATAGGCCGTGATCACCGTGCCGGGTTGGGCAAGCGCGCTCTGATACGCAAGTACGGGGTCGGTCACCCCACGGTGCAGAAGGATCCGGAGTCCGCGTGGCCGCAGCCGCGGAAGAAGCTCCCGCCCCGGCCGACTCGTCTTGATTCGTTCAAGTGGTAGACGACATGCTTCGGGCGGATCTGGACGCGCCGCGCAAGCAGCGGCAGACAGCCAAGCGCGTCTTCGACCGGCTGCTCGACGAGCATCACGGACGGCATCTCCTACGGCATGGTCCGTGCCTATGTCGCGGTCCGCCGCGGTGAGATCCGGGCGGAGGCCGGACGTGGCAGCGCGGAGGCGTTCGTGTCGCAGTCGCACCGACCTGGGCAGGAGGGTGAGGTCGACTTCGGGGACGTCACGGTGTGCCTGGCCGGGCAGACCCTGGTCTGCAGTCTGTTCAACCTGCGCCTGTCCTACTCCGTCAAGGCAGTGCACCGCGTGTTCGCCACCAGCGGGCAGGAGGCGTTCTTGGAAGGACACGTCCGCGCCTTCAGCGTGCTGGGCGGGGTGCCCCGGGGCAAGGTCCGCTACGACAACTTGAAGTTCGCGGTCGCCAAGGTGATCGGGTTCGCCCGCGAGCGGAAGGAGAGTGCCGGGTGGGTCGCCTTTCGTGAGCACTACGCGTCGACGGTTTCTACTGTCGGCCAGGCTTGGTCGGCGCCCACGAGAAGGGCGGGGTGGAAGGCGACATCGGCCGCTTCCGCCGCAACCACTTCGTTCCGGTGCCCGAGGTTGGCTCGCTGGCCGAGCTGAACCAGTTGGTCGAGCGGTGGGACGAGGAGGACGACGCCCGCCGCATCCGGATGCGTCCGCGCACAGTCGGGGAGTACTTCGCCGTCGAAAAGACCCTGCTGGCACCGCTGCCCAACGAGGTATTCGACGCTGGACAGGGCGTCGAGACCCGGGTGGACCGGCACAGTCGCATCTGGGCCGCACCGGGTTCTACTCGGTACCGGCCCGCTACATCGAACGCCGGGTCCGTGTCCATCTGCACGCCAACGAGCTGGCCCTCTACGACGGCGCCACCGAGATCGGCCGGCATGAGCGGCTGGTCGCCAAGGCTGGCGAGCGCCTCGAACTCGACCACTATCTGGAGGTCCTGCTGCGCAAGCCGGGCGCCCTGGCCGGAGCGACCGCACGCGAACAGGCCCGTCAAACGGGCGGGTTCACCCCTATCCATGACGCGTGGTGGGCCGCGGCATGCAAAGCGCGCGGGGACAAGGACGGCACCAAGGCCCTGATCGAGGTGCTGTTGCTACACCGTTGTATCCCGCACGAGTACTTGGTGGCCGGCCTGGCCACGTCATTGCGGGTGGGCGCATTGACCGCAGATGCAGTCGCCCTGGAGGCCCGCGAGGCCGCCGAATCCGATGACGACTCCTTTCCGGAACGACAGCCCGAAGAGCCGTCTTCCGTGGCCTTGTTGACCGAGCGCCGGCTCGCTCACCTTCCGCCTGATCTTCGTCCGCTGCCCTCACCAGCCGCTTACGACCAGCTGCTACACCGTCGTCCCGCCGCCGAGAAGGAGTCGATGCCATGAGTACTCCCAGCCGTCACCGGATGAGCGAGCAGGCGTCCGAGACTGCCGTGGTCGGCGCCTGCCGCATGCTGCGGCTGCCCACCATCCGCACGAAGTTCCTCGACCTGGCTGAGCAGGCATCTCGCGAGCAGATGTCCTACCTCACCTTCCTCGCCGAGCTACTGCTGGCCGAATGCGATGACCGGGCACGGCGCCGCTCCGAGCGCCGGATCAAAGCCGCCGCGTTCCCGAGGCAGAAGTCGATCAGGGAGTTCGACTTCGACACTAACCCCACCATCGGCCCCGCGGTGATTCACACCCTCGCCACATGCGAGTGGGTGAAGAAGGCGCAGCCTCTCTGCCTGATCGGTGATTCCGGCACCGGCAAGTCGCACCTCCTGATCGCGTTGGGCACCGAGGCGGCGATGGCCGGCTTCCGGGTGAAGTACAACCTGGCCACCAAGCTCGTGAACGAGCTGGTCGAGGCTGCGGACGAGAAGCAGTTGACCAAGACCATCGCCCGCTTCGGACGTGTCGATCTTTTGTGCGTTGATGAGCTGGGCTACATGGAACTCGACCGGCACGGCGCCGAGTTGATGTTGCAGGTGTTGACGGAGCGCGAGGAGAACAAGGCCATCGCCATCGCCTCCAACGGATCTTTCGGCGGCTGGACCAAGACCCTCACCGATCCACGACTCTCCACCGCAATCGTCGACCGGCTCACCTACAACGGCACGATCATCGAGACCGGTACCGACTCCTACCGACTCGCCCACACCCGCAGCAAGGCCGGGCAGCCAGCTGGCACCTGACAAAAGAAGCGCCTTGCGGTCTGAGCCGGGAAGCACAGATGATCGCCCCATGCCCATGCGTCGAGGGACCTTCGACAACGCCCCTTTGACAACGCTCTTTCCTGACTTGTCGCTCGCTGACGTGCATTCCCTGCAGTCCGCGGCCAGTGCCGTGGACCGGGCAAGCGCAAACAGAACCGAGTGGGAATGGGCACTGCAGCTCGTGGTCTTCCATGACTCGGAGCCGGGGTCACCCGTCATCCTTGGCGTGGATGTTATTGAACATGCAGACGGAACTGACCGGCTGGAGTTCCTGCTCCAGGTCGTATGGACGGAGAAAGGCCAACTTGCTGTCGATGCGGCGGTCAACGTGGCCTGCTGGTGCGACTCCGAGCACGCCACTCATGACATCGACGCTGTCAGAGTTGTTGTCGACGACGAGACCTCACTGGTCAATGCGTTCCGGGCCAGCGCTGAGCGTCTGACCGGGTGGCTGGCGGATCCTCGGGACGCGGACCACTGGCGCGCTCGGGCTGGACTGCCCGTCCGTCGACCCGAATGACAGGGCGCGCTCACAAGGACCACCAGCAAGGCATAAGGTCCCGCGGTGTTGCTGGAACTCATCAACATTGCCAGCACCGATCGCTCACCTCGTTGCCGGAACTCATCGACAAGCGTTGCTGCCCCTCATCGACATACTCATACAACAGTTGCGTCTATGCGTGTCCGCGTCGCTGGTAGTGGTCTCGGCAGGTGGGGTGCTGATGTTTTCGTCGCCGGCATGAGAGGCGCGGTTGAGCGCAGGACGCCTCCTTCACCCTCCGTTCGCGGCCAAGTGCGTTGACTGCCGGGCCTGGTTGCGGAATTGCGCGGGCGATGAGCCGACCACGCGGCGGAATGCGGTGCTGAACGCGCTCTCGGACAGGTAGCCCGTGGCCCGTGCCAGCTCGGAGATCGACAGAGTGTCGCGGGCGAGGGCGTCGCGCGCCAGGCTCATGCGCCATTGGATCAGGTACTCCAACGGCGGGACCCCGACGTGGCTCTTGAATGCCTGGGCGAACGCGGAACGCGACATGTGGCTGATCTCGGCGAGTTCCTTCAGGCTCCAGGAGTGGGCCACGTCCGCGTGCACGGCGCGCAGGGCGGTACCGATGCCGTCCTCGTTCAGAGCGCCCAGCCAGCCGGTGGGCCGGTCTGTCTGACCGGCGTGTGCACGCAGCATGTGCACGAGCAGGATTTGTGCGAGGTGGTTCTGCACGAGTGGGCCGCCCGCGGCGGCGACCCCGACTTCGGTGGCCAGGAGATCGATCAACTGCGCGAGCCGCTTGCCATGAGGATCGTCCACGTGGACGACCACGAGCGGCGGCAGAAGATCGGTCAGGAGGGCCGCGTTCCTGTCGTCGAACGCGATGTGCCCGACGCAGAGGTAGAGACTCTCCTCGGACTCCGGGCCGATCCGTACGAACCCGTCTTCGGCACCCGCCAACACCGGCTCCGCAGGGCGTGGGCTTGCGTCGAGCGTGCTGGCGAGCACGTAAGGCGGCGGGTTGCCCAGCATGAAGGTGTCACCCTCCCGCAGGAGCACCGGCTCGTGCCCTTCGAGCTTCAGCCAGCATGTGCCGCGCACGAGGCCACCGATCCGCACATGCAAGAACGTGTCGAAGCGCAGGGCCCACTCTCCTGCGGCCCGGAGACTGGGTCCGATCACCGTGCGGGGCCGGAGCAGGCCGATCGCGTCAGCCACTGGATCCCGAAATCCGAGCACCGGCGTCACCTCCTGGACGATACGTAAAGAATGCAGGACTTTGCATCATGGATAGTATCCGCGATCTCCCGCAGTATCGATGTCGAACGGATCGGCATCGAGAGAGTGATGGAGACACCCACATGGGACAGCTGGAAGGCAAGACGTCGGTGGTCACCGGGGGCAGCACAGGTATCGGTCTGGCCACCGCCGTACGGCTGGCGGACGAGGGTGCGTACGTGTTCGTCACCGGGCGACGCGAGTCCGAACTGGAGGCCGCCGTCAAGACCATCGGAGCAGACCGGGCCACGGCGGTCGTCGGCGACATCTCGAAGCCGGAGGACCTGGACCGGCTCTACGAGGCGGTCCGGGCGCGAGGCGAGGGTTTGGACGTGCTCGTGGCGAACGCGGCGGTCGGTTCGTTCGTGACGCTGGAACAGACCACCGAGGAGCACTTCGACCACACCTTCGCGGTCAACGTCCGAGGCACGATGTTCACCGTGCAGAAGGCGTTGCCGCTGCTCAACGACGGAGCCTCCATCGTTTTGGTCGGTTCGACGGCCGGCGATCGTGGAGTGGAGGCGTTCGGCGCGTACGCGGCGTCGAAGGCGGCCGTCCGGTCCTTCGCACGGACGTGGTCGAACGAACTCAAGGACCGTGGCATCCGTGTCAACGTGGTCTCGCCGGCATGGATCGAGACCCCCGGGGGCACCGCCGCCTTCGGCGACGAGGAGACCGCACGGGCCGTGAAGGAAAATGTCGCCGCGACCGTGGCCAAGGGCCGCATGGGTCAGCCTGAGGAGGCCGCCGCAGTCGTGGCCTTCCTGGCCTCGGAGCAGAGCAGCTACGTCGTCGGCGCGAACATCTACGTCGACGGCGGCACGAACCAGATCTGAGCAGGCACCACACGGGGTCGTGGGGTTCATAGCTGTCCACGGACCTGTTGTTCGCGGACAAGGTGCATGACGTGGTCGCGGTCTACCTCGACCACCCATGACTACGTGCGGGCCGTCACGACCACTCTGTTCGCGGCCCTTGAGGTGGGTACCGGCAAGGCGAGCGTGGAGCTGACCACCAAACAGATCCGTCCCGGAGTAACGACTACAGCCTGGACACCGGGCGAGAAAGGCAGTCATGTCCGACTTCAACATGCGCGAGTTCTACGACCGCTACTGCGAGGCGCTCAACGCGCATGAGTTCGACCGCATGGACGAGTTCGTCCACGAGTCCATCCTCTCGCACGGCGAGCCGGCCACTCGCGCGGACGTAGTCGCGGCGCTCAAGAACATCGCCGACGCGGTTCCCGACTTCCACTGGGAGATCAAGGAGGTGGCGATCAACGGTGAGATTCTGGCCTGCCACTCCGTCAACCACGGCACACCCACCAAGGAATGGCTCGGGGTGGCTCCCACGGGCGCTCCGATCGAGATCGACGAGTTCGCCATCTACCGGATCCACGACGGGAAGTTCGTGCAGATGTCTGCCGTCCACGACGCCGAGGCCCTGAAGAAGCAGCTCGCAGGCTGACCCAGTCGGGCTCAGCCGAGCAGAGCCCGACGCATGCTTACGACGGCTCGCACGCGACGGGCCTACCCGCTCTACGACGGCCTCCTGGGCGAACGTGAGAGCCAGGCCCCGCCGGTCGGTACCACCAACCGCGTCGTCACCGAAGTCCACTACAACACCTGTGGCTTCGCCTGGAAGTCCCGCGCCGTCTACCGGTAGTTCGTCAGATCCGACGGTACAGGTCAGTGCCGTGTCCGCTGGGGACCGCGTCGCAGATGGCGCGGTCGGGATCGGCCGGCGGGTGCGGGTCGGTGGTGGCCACGACCAGCCGACACAGTGAGTCGGGCCGTATCCGCCCAGGCGGGCATCGGCGGCCCACCAGGTTTCGGTGTGCCCGTCGCGGAAGTGACGCTTCACGGGTGTCGTCCAGTCGCCGGGGCGCTTGGCATCGCGCCATTTCAGAGTGTGGGCCGCTTCGACGAGGGTGTGCGGCTGGTCTGGCGGAGCCCAGGTGCCGCGGTGGGGTTTGAGGGTGACGACGTATGCCAAGTTGGCCTCGCGCAGTGCGAGGTACCAGTCGTCGCTGAAGGAGTAGGCGCAGTCGGTGACCACTCCCGACAGCCGAGGCCCGCACGGCCGTCGGTCCACACGGTGGTCACCGTCACGATGCCGTTGTCCGTCTGGCCCAACCGGCCCAGCCACTGCCGGTCGCGTACGTGCGGTAGCTGTGCCGTCCTTGCGGGGTCCCCGGAATCGTCGATCACGATTACCTCGCCCTCGTACGGAGCTGTCGCCGACTCCGCGCGCCGGATTCAACGAACCACCGGCAGTTGTGCTTCACGGACGCCGATGGGCGTGCCTGACCTGCTCACCTGAACACACCCAAGACCTACGCTAGTTGACGTATCAATCATCGAACATCTAGCGTAGGTGACGCGTCAACCGAATGGTTTGGGTCGCCAACCCGGTCAGCCGTATCTGCCTCACTGCGAGGCATCGAGATGTTGGCGCACTGCCGGAGACCCGCGGACGCGAAGTTCGAGAAGGGGAATCTCGTGAGTATGGAGAACAAGGCCGGACTCGGCGCGCTTCTGACGCCCGAGGAGAGTGTGCTTGCTCTCATCGACCACCAGCCGTTCCAGGTCGCCAACCTGCACAGCCACGAACCGACGATGGTCATCAACAATGCCGTCGGGCTCGCCAAGGCTGCCAAGGTCTTCGACGTTCCGACCATTCTGACAACCGTTCTGGAGGAGCGCGGTGGCCTTCTCATACAGGGCCTGCAGGATGTGTTCCCGGAGCAGAAGCCGATCAACAGGACCTTCATCAACACCTGGCAGGACGAGCGTGTCGTGGATGCCGTCAAGGCGACAGGACGCAAGAAGCTGATCATCGCCGGTCTCTGGACGGAGATCTGTGTGGCCATGCCGGCGATACAGGCGGCGGGCGAAGGCTTCGAGGTCTTCGTCGTCACCGACGCGTCGGGCGGTGTCTCGAAGGAGGCCCACGACATGGCGGTACAGCGCATGATCCAGGCGGGCGTGGTCCCGATCACCTGGATGGCTGTGCTGGGCGAGTGGCAGCGCGACTGGGCCCGCGAGAAGACCGTGCAGGGGGCTGCCGAGGTCCAGGCGCAGCACGGCGGCGCCAGCGGTGTGGCCTTCGCCTGGGAGATGCAGCTCCTGGCCACGCCCACCGGAGACGAGGCCTGACACAGCCGCCGCCCCGGCACCGATCCGTATCGGGTACTGCCTGTCGTTAGCCAGTTCCCTCGCGTACAACAGCTGCTCGGCCCGCTGTTCAACGGTTTCGTGAACTATGAGTACTGGGCGCCGGTGCCCAAAATCCCGGAACGGGTCGAGGCAGATCGTCGTATCCCCACCGGAACCTTCTTCCGGCAAGCTCAACTTCCCTTACGCGAAAGCCCTCCCCGCCGAGTGACGGAGGCCAATCGCAGGCTTTCGAGAACGGGCCGCCCGAGATCCGGCGGCCCGTTCGTCGGCCCCGAGGGTGGGCCATCTTCCGCACTGCTTCTCGGCGATCCGGCAACCGCCACAGTGTCTCTCGGGCCGGCGGAGCTTCACGGGGAGATCGCTCGCAAAGACGTTGCCGCTATCCTTGCTGAACTGCTTCACGAGCCCCGGATCGGTTCAACGGGCCGCTCTGAAGTACTCACTGACGCGACGACGCTGCGGCGGCTGTGCTGATGACGCTATTGACGATGACAGCGGTCATGGTGCGTGTGACCGCATCGCTGGTGGCTCCGGCACCCCAGTTGCCACGTTCCAGCTCCTGAGCACGGTTGATCACCGCCTGGGTCCAGGGGATCTGCGGGTCGAACTGGGGGAGCGCACCGCCGGCCCAGATCAGGGCCGCAAGCGCGGCGGTGCGAGCGGTCGGTTCCGTACCGTCGACGAGGACGTCACGGACTTCTTTGAGGAGACCGGCACGACGGCCGTTATGGCCGTTCTTGAGGACGGTCGTGTTGAAGAATCCGAGTACCTTGCGGCCGTCCCTGCGAATGTCGCCGCGTGCGATGAGGCGTTCCAAAAGGGGATGACGGAGTCTCGGACCGATCGCGGGGAGCACCGTCTGCACGTCGCGCGGTGTGTCCGACACATACTCCCAGGCGGAGCGGAGGATCTCATCCGACGGCGGCGCCTTCTCCCGGACGGCCTCCACGGTGATGGACCCGGTCCGGGTTGTCGTAATGGCCACGGATTCGTGAAGGGCAAGGTCCGCGAGCACAGCCCCGGCGAGCACGTAGAAGAGAGTGTTCTCGCCTGCGATGACTCCGGACTCGGGTTGAAAGAGCAGAAGCAGGAGGTCCTCGGGCAGGATCGGGGAGTCAGGACTACTGACCGTCCGGGGTGTCTTTTCCCCCCCTTGCCTCGCTGGATGGTTCGTCAGGCTGCCGAGCCATTGTCGGTACCCCCTCCTGTGGTGTGAGCTTCTGTCGATCGAGGCTGAGGACGTCGAAGTAGCGCTCCTGGTCCGTTGGATCAGATCAACCCAAGCGAGTCATTGCGCCGCTTCACTTCCCTGTCCGTCAGATCGGCGAGCTGGTGAGGCTCCACGGCATGTCGTGTCCCTCCGCGTTCGAAAAGCGTATGTGGCGCCTCGACATCAGTTCGGAGCCACATACGCCTCTCGTCGACGGCGATGACGCGTTTCCGCGTCATGAGAAGCCGTCAGGGGAACAGCCAGTCATCCAAGGTCACTTCGAGAGGAAGTCGAGCAGCGCGGTGTTGACCTCGTCGGCGTGGGTCCAGAGGAGGCCGTGCGGCGCTCCTTCGATTTCGACGTAGTCGGCTTCAGGGAGCGCCTTGCGGAATCGGCGTGCGGTGGCGTCGATCGGGAGGATGTTGTCCTTTGTCCCGTGCAGGATCAGTGCGGGCTTGCCGCTTGAGCGGACGTCCTCGACGTCGGCGCGGAAGTCCTCGATCCATGCAGGTACCACAGCGTACGCAGCCACCGGAGCGCTGCGGATCGCGACGTTCCAGCTACCGGTCACGACCTCCTCGCTGATACGTGTGCCAAGGTTCTCGTCGAGGTTGTAGAAGTCCGCGTAGAACTGCTTGAACCAGGCGTACCGGTCCGCTTTCGCGGTCGCGGCGATCCCGTCGAAGACCTCCTGGGGCACCCCGTCGGGGTTGTCGTCGCGGGCGACGAGAAACGGTTCGAGCGAGGCGAGGAAGGCGAGCTTCGCGACACGCTCATGACCGTGGCGACTCACGTAGCGGGCGAGTTCGCCGGTGCCCATCGAGAAACCGACGAGGACGACATCGTGCAGGTCGAGGGTCTCCATGACCGCCTTCAGGTCAGCGGCGAAGGTGTCGTAGTCGTAACCGGAGTTCACCTTCGACGACTGGCCGAAGCCACGACGGTCATAGGTGATGACCCGATAGCCCTGGGCCAACAGCTCGCGCGTCTGACGTTCCCAACTGTGCCCGTTCAGTGGGTAGCCGTGGATCAGGACGACCGGCTGCCCAGAACCCTGATCCTCGTAGTAGAGCTCGATCGGCGCACTGTTCTCCGTGCCGACGGTGATGTAACCCATGATTTCTTTCCCTTCTGACCGACGTAACGAATGCCGGTCCATCTCTGTATGTGGAAAACTTCGTGTTGTCGGAGGTGGGTCAGAGGTCTCGCAGTTCCGCATCGGCCTGAGGTGGGGCACGAATTCCACCATGCGCTTTCAACCGCTCTGACCTCCTGCCGCGATCGCGGCGTGCTGGTCAGCGTGTTCGACGTTGTCGACGACTGTGACTCGGCCACCATCGCCGGGATCGGGATCGGGCATGATCGACTCTGGGTCGACAAGGTAGACTTCGTGACCATTCAGTGTTAGTCGGCGTGCGATCTCAAGCAGCACTCGCCGCGCCACGTCGTCGATCGAATAGACCCTTGTCAGGTCCAAAGCCACCCTGACTTCCGAAGGTGAAATATCCATGGCTTCCTGAACGACTCTCTCGGCTCCGGCGAAGCCGATACCACCTTGCATTTGCAGGACCCGAAGTGTGTTCGGTTCGCTGCCAAGGACATGGTTGGACCGCACGACGGCACGCGCGGCGGCGGGCACCTCCATCACATGCAGACCCATGTCTGAAGAGAATCGTTCGAACAGTGACACGCCGCGAACGCTGTTCCCGTGACGATCCAGTCGTGGTGAGAACGTGGCAATGCCGATCTGTCCGGGGAGCGCGCCGATCAGACCACCGGCCACCCCGCTCTTTGCCGGAATACCGACCTGCGTCGCCCAGTCACCGGCCGCGTCATACATTCCACAGCTGAACATGACGCTCAGCACCTGACGTACAACCCGTTCTGGCACCACCTGCTCACCCGAGAGAGGGTTTATCCCACGGTTTGCCAACGTTGCGGCCATCATGGCCAGATCTCGCGTGGTGACGAGCACGGAACACTGGCGGGTGTAGCCGTCCACGATGGCCCTTGGGTCCTTGGTGAGGACGTTGTGACTGCGGAGCATGTGTGCAATGGCGAGGTTGCGGTGCGCGTGCTCGATCTCTGACGCGCATACCGCCTCATCCATCTTCAGCCGACGACCGGCGAACGCCGAGAGGCCGCGGAGCACGCGTTCCACACGCTCTGTCGGATCCAGGTCCTCCGCGCCGGCCAATGAGTGCATGGTGATCGCGCCGGCGTTGATCATGGGATTGCGAGGGCGCCCCGTATCGCTTTCGAGAGAGATCTCGTTGAATGCCTCTCCAGATGGCTCGACACCGACTTTGGCGATTACGGAGCCGAATCCGCGATCAGACAGGGCCAACGCATATACGAACGGCTTGGAGATCGATTGGATGGTGAACTCGATATCGATGTCACCGGCACCATAGACCTCTCCGTCAATCATGGCAAAAGCGGCACCGAGCCGCTCGGGGTCCGCTGATGCAAGCTCAGGGATGTATCCCGCCGGCTCTCCGGATGCGTCCGGCTCCACATCTCTCAGTACCTCGGCCAGATAGTCAGGGATGATTGGCCGCATTCGTCCTCCACGCACAATTGTGATCTTCGCAGTGAGAACTGCGTTGCGTCCGTCCTGGCATCAGGCTCCACCTGGCGGCGCTTCACGGCGTCACATCGCCGATGCAACCCGGGGAGATGACCTCATACTTCACCGAGCGCGGCGCGCGTGATTACTCCTATGTCGTCAGGTATCGGCTGACGGAACACACCACCATTCGCGATGAACTCATCGCCATGCACCCGCAGATGGCGAGCGAACATCGGGCACAACGGCACGACGGTGACGTCTTCGCGAATGCAGTCTGTGAGTGCCTTGCTCACCAGCAGCGCAACCACTCCACGTCCACCGAAATCCTGGCACACCTCGGTATGGAAGAATATTCGTTCTTCGCTTGCGCCAGGCACGACGACGAAGTCGGCCGTGCCGAGGGCGGTTTGGTCGGCACGAACAATTGTGTAGGAGCTGATCGGGGTGGCGCGGTCCAGCTCGACAGTCACGGACGCACCGGTGTTGTCAGTCAATCCTTGAGTCATCTGACTGTCTTTCGTCAGGGCCCGTCACGGCGTGGCCACAGTTCTCCGGTCCGGCCGAGGTGCTTCTGTATTTCTGTTACGAGTGCTCAAAAAGTTCTGTCGGAGCAGGGACGTCGGTGAGCGCGCGAAGCTTGTCGGCGTCGACATTGGCACCGAAGGCGGGGGTTCCGGGCTCAAGCCGGACACCCGCTGAGAGGTCGCCGATGGTGAGTGGGTCGAATCCGAGACTGTCGATGAGCGCAGACACGACGGCGAGATCCTCGGGCGTGTCACCGGCGATCGCGATGGCCTTGCGTCCGGGGCCGCCGGCTGGATGAGCCCCGTCTTCGAGGTCGTGGTAGCCCATGTGGTTGAGGGCTTTGACGACGCGTGCGCCCTTCAGGAACCGCTGAACGACTTCGCTCGAAGAGGTATCGGGCGGGAGGATGGCATCGCGGGGGCCATCGACCTCCCACCAGTGGTTCATCGCGTCGATGACCAGCTTTCCCTCCAGCTTCGGAACGGGAAGGTCGCGGTGTTTGCCGAGCGGGAGAGCCAGGACCACCACGTCGGCGGCTTCCGCGGCCTGGGCCGGCCACACGGCGGTCGCTCCGGGGGTGAGGATTTTGGCGGTAAGCGCGATCTTGGAGGGGTCACCGGACCCGGAGATCAGGACGCGATAGCCGGCGGCCACCGCCAGGCGCGCAAGGACGGTGCCGACCTTCCCGGCTCCCAGGATCCCGATAGTGGCGACCGGGTTGGTCATCGCGTCGCTCCCGCCATGGACGCGGGCTGTTCGGCCAGAAGTTCACGGACCCGAGGGATGACTTGAGTGCCGTACAACTCGACCGAACGTAGACGTGCGGAGGCCGAAACGGTGCCGGCGGCGGAGTAAATCATGTCGAACCGGCCCGCGTTCAGTACCCGGACGGCATGGGCGATCTTGGTCGCGACCGTCTCGACCGAGCCGACATACAGCGACCCGCGGTCCACCTCGGCGTCGAACTCTTCCCGGCGCAGCGGCGGCCAGCCGCGCAGCCCCCCGATCCGGTCGCGGATCTCCTTGTACCCGGGGTAGAACAGTTCCTTGGCCTCTTCGTCAGTGGAGGCGACGAAGCCGGGCGAATGCGTTCCGACCGGCTGTGCGGTCGTACCGAACTCCTCACTGGCACGCCGGTACAGATCCACGTAGGGGGCGAACCGGTCAGGGGCGCCGCCGATGATCGCCAGCATGAGCCGGAAGCCGTACTGAGCGGTGCGGAGCACGGACTGAGGTGTCCCGCCAACCCCTACCCAGGTGTGGAGACGTCCCGAATCCGTCTTCGGGTACACGTCTGCATCGTGCAGGGCGGCGCGCGTGGTGCCTTCCCAGGTGACCGGCTTCTCGTCCAGGAGTCGATGGAAGAGGTCGATCTTCTCTTCGAACAGCACCTCGTAATCCTTGAGGTCGTACCCGAACAGGGGGAACGACTCGGTGAAGGAACCGCGTCCGAGGATCACCTCGGCGCGGCCGTTGGACAGCGCGTCGACCGTGGCGAACCGCTGGAACACGCGCACCGGATCGTCCGAGGACAGCACGGTCACGCCCGAGGCGAGCCGGATGCGCTTCGTGGCTGTCGCGATGCCCGCCAGTACCGTCTCAGGGCTGGAGATCGCGTACTCAGGTCGGTGGTGCTCGCCCAACGCGACAACGTCGATACCGATCTGGTCGGCGAGGACCGCTTCGGTCACCGCCGCGCGGATCGCCTGCGCGTGCGAGACGATCACGCCTTGGTCGTTTCTGGGCCGGTCTCCGAAGCTGTCGATACCGAACTCAATGTGCGCAACATCCATCGTGTTCACTTCGCTCAACGCTTTCGTTGTGTCGGGGCGTGGTTCGTGACGGTCGCCCGGGACGTCCGTCCCGGGCGACCTGCGCGAGTTCTCTACCGGTCAGGTCCCGCGCCCGCACCGCCTCCGCCGATCTAGTTGACACGTAAACCATGACACCCTATGGTTTACGTGTCAACTAGATCGTGCTGGGTGTGCGGCTGCGCCTCGCCGGTCGGTCTGTATGGGCGTTGAAGCCGTCGTTGGCGGCCTCTACGTAGGAGCCGGCAGGATTCTTCGGTGGCGGCTTCGGACGTACAAGGGATCGATCGCCCGTCGGGTGGACCAACTTTCGGGAATCTGCATCCTCGTGCTCGCTGGTGCGTTGGCTGTGAGCAGTGTTTGACGGCGGTCCGCCTCTGATCAGGTGTTCTGCCGGGCGTACTCGGTGGGTGTGAGTCCATAGCGCTGCTTGAAGGCGCGGCCGGCCTTCCTTGCCGGCTCCGTCGCCTCGTACGTCAACGGCGCGCACATCTCCTTCGACGGTGGCCTGACCGCGTCCAACGGCCGAACCGATCTCTTCCGCCGGCCGCGACGCGACCACCGCGGCGCCTCGAATCCACACCGGCAGGTCACCCCACTCCAGGGTGGGAGCCGTGAAATGAAGGGGGAAGTAGTGGTCTTCAAGCTCGATGTGCCGGCCCACATGGTTCGCGGTGACGTGGATGAAGGCTACGGTGCGGTGGCCGATGCCTTTCGCGAGAACTTCGCCGTACGTAACGAGATCGGCGCTGCCTGCGTCGTCTACCACGACGGGCAGAAGGTCGTGGACCTCTGGGGCGGCTACCGTGACGGCCGCAACCGTCTCCCCTGGGAGGCGGAAACCATGGTGCCGGTCTTCTCGACGTCCAAGGGCGTGGCAGCGGTGGCGCTCGCGGTGTTGCACGCACGTGGTCTGCTCGACCACGATGAGCGTGTGGCGGCCTATTGGCCCGAGTTCGCCGCCGCCGGCAAGAGCGATGTCACCGTCCGTCAACTGCTCGCCCATCAGGCAGGGTTGGCGGTGATCGACCGGCCACTCGGGCTCGGCGACCTGACCGGCTCCCGCACCCTCGCCACGGCTCTTGCCGAGCAACGTCCGGCATGGGAGCCGGGCACCCGGCACGGCTACCACGGCCAGTCGTTGGGCTGGTACGAGAGCGAACTCGTGAGCCGGATCGACCCTGAAAAACGTCGTCTTGGCCGATTTTTCGCCGACGAGGTCGCGACGCCGCTCGGCCTCGACTTCCACTTCGGCCTGCCGCAGGACACTGATCGCGATCGGGTCGCCCGTATCCACGGATTTCGCCCCTGGGAGGTGATGCTGCACCTGAGAGCGATGCCGGCATCATTCGTCCGGGCATACGCGAATCCACGCAGCTTGACCGCCAGGGCGTTCGGCAATCCGCGGGTACTGGGCACCGTGGAGAACTACAACCGGCCGGATGTGCAGGCCGCGGAGATTCCGGCGGCCAACGGCGTCGGCCAGGTGCGGTCGATCGCCAAGCTCTACGGCGAGGTGGCAACCGGCGGCGCCGCCCTGGGTCTCACCGATGCCACGAGGGACGCGTTGCGCGTCGCTGCCCCACCTCCGACGAATGGACTGTTCGACGAGGTGCTGCGCGTCGAGACGAGGTTCTCCCTGGGGTACGTCAAGCCGTTCCCGGCGTTCAGGTTCGGCTCCGCGTCGGACCGGGCCTTCGGGACGATGGGACTGGGCGGGTCGTTCGCCTTCGCGGACCCGGATACCGGTACGGGCTTCGCGTACGCGATGAACCGCACTGGATTCAGGCTCTGGGACGATCCTCGTGAAGTGGCGCTGCGGGAGGCGCTCTTCGCGCGGGTCCTCGGCGAGCGGCCTCAACGGCCCGACCCGGCCTCCGGGCGTTCCGGTTTCTGATTCGCGGGGTGTGCCACGGCGGCGAACAGCGTCTGAGGACTGCCAACCAGGCCGAACGTCGCTCACCTCGGGGTCCCGGCCCGCCCCGCCAACGGCGGCCGAGGGGCGCGATGCCGGCCCCGCGACCGCCATCACTACCGGCCAACTGCGCGACTGCGGAAGCCAGTTGACGCAACACGAAGGCCGGCGGCAACGGCGAAGCTGCTGCGGGGGTACGGCTACTTCTGTCCCGATCATCGCAAGTTGACAGGTCAACCACGCTGTCCTAGGGTTCCGGGTGAAAGCTCAGCAAACCCAGGCGGCCCGGCGCCGGGATGTCACGTCGCGCCGACGCGAGGTCGACCTCTCCTGATCCACAGTCCACGTCCCCCCGACCGGTCAGTCCGGCTGCATCTCCATGTGGTCCAGGACGCGATTGGAGATCCGGCCGAGCGTGCTGAGCTGGTTCGGGGTCAGGGCATCGATGAAAAGGCGGCGGACGTGCTCGACGTGCTGGGGTGCGGCCTCTTCGATCGCCTTGTAGCCGGCCGGGGTGGCGACGATGAACGCTCCGCGTCCGTCGTCGGGACACTCCTCCCTGGCCACCAGCCCGCGTTTCGCCATCCGTGTGACCTGGTGGGACATCCGGCTCTTCTCCCACTCCACGAGTTTGGCCAGGTCCAGGAAGCGCATCCGCCCGTTGCCTCTATCGGTGAGGCTGTTGAGCACGACGTAGTCGGCTGCTGACATTCCGGAGTCGGCTTGGACGTGTCGGGACAGTCGTCCGATGAGTGTCTCCTGCATTCGGATGAAGCTGTCCCAGGCGGCCTTCTGCTCTGGGTCGAGCCACCGCGGTTGTGCGTCCATGAGGGCAGTCTAACGAAATCGTTGATAGCTCATCTACTGGCGGTGGCGGCGATTCAACCCTCAGTGCGGCTGAGTGCGGCGGTGCCCGTCGGGCGGGCGGGCACCCACGAATTAAGTTGATGCATCAACCTAATCGGGCTAGGGTGAAGTTCTGGCTGACGGATTCTGCCGAGTTGAGCGGGATCGGACCGACCCCACGAGGAGGACACATGACGGTCGAAGTGAGCGACGTGCCCGAGGCGAAGCGCTACGAGGCCCGTGTCGATGGAGAGTCCAAGGTGGCGGGCGTCGCGGAGTACATCCGTACGACCGAACTCGTTGCGTTCGTGCACACCGAGGTCAAGGCGGAGTACGAGGGCGCGGGAGTCGGGTCCGCGCTGGCCCGCACCGCCCTTGACGAGGCACGCGCCGCGAACTTGCGGGTGCTGGCCACCTGCCCCTTCTTCGCGGGCTGGATTAGCCGGCACCCCGAGTACCAGGACCTGCTGTACCAGTCCCGCAGCAAGGTCAGTGACTGAAAAGCCGAGCAGGGCAGGAACGGGAGGCACGCATGAGCGGCGAATCCGAGCAGAAGGCGTACCAGACGGAGTCGATCACGGTGACCTTCGAGAGCAGGCGCTGCCTTCACGCCGCCGAATGCGTCCATGGCCTGCCCGAGGTGTTCGACCCGACGAAGCGACCGTGGATCCAGCCGGGCAACACTACGGCCGAACGCCTGGCGGAAGTGGTGCGGCGTGCTGTGTGTCGTCGATGTTCCGCCGCTCACCGCGGGCCCCGGGCAGGTACGGCTCGCGGTGCGCGCCGCAGGCGTCAATCCGATCGACTGGAAGATCCTGCATGGCTACATGCGCCAGGTGATGCCCATTGATCTCCCGGGCGGCCTCGGCTCCGACGTGGCCGGTGTGGTCGACCAGGTCGGCGGGGGCGTGACCGCCTTCAGTATCGGTGACGAGGTGCTGGGGGCCTCCCTTACACCCTCCTACGCGCAGTCGGCACTCGCTGACCCCGCCGCACTGGTCGCCAAGCCCGGCTCCGTCCCCTGGGAGGTCGCCGCGACCCTGGCCGGTTCGGGCAACACCGCCTGGGCGGCTCTCGACAAGCTGAAGATCTTCACGGGGGAGACGCTGCTCGTCCATGCCGCAGCCGGTGGCGTGGGCACGTTTGCCGTGCAACTGGCCGTCGCTCGCGGTGCGCGTGTCATCGGCACCGCGAGCGAGCGCAACCATGAACAGCTCCGCTCCTTCGGCGTGGAACCGGTCACCTATGGCAAGGGCCTGGTCGACCGCGTACGAGCGATGTCCCCCCAGGGCGTCGACGCGGTCCTCGATGCCTCCGGTCGCGGTGAAATCCCGGACTCGATCGAACTCGCCGGTGGTCCGGCACGCGTCCTCTCACTCGTGGCCTTCGACGCCGCGAGCACGGGAATCCAGATCCACATGACGGAGCCGGGAGCGGGCGGACGCGAAGCACTCCGGGACATCCTCGCCCTCATCGAGGCGGGACGGCTGCAGATGCCCATCGCGGGTACCTACCCCCTCGACGAGGTCGCGGCGGCATTGGCAGTGAGTCGGTCCGGGCACGTGAGCGGCAAGCTCGTAGTACTCCCTGCCCAGCCTGGGCCCGCGTAGTCAGACCTCCGCCCCGTCGGCGGGCGAGAGCATCTCCTGAAGGATGCGCCGCAGCTCGGTGCGGTCCTGTGGGGTGATCCTCGCCAGCCTGCGGTCGTACTCCGCCGCCAGGGCTGCCAGCGCACGATCTCGCGCCTTTGTGCCCGCGGAGGTGAGTACGAGGCGGTGACGCCGCAGGTCCGCGTCGTCGATCTCGCGCCGGATGAACCCCTTGGCGACGAGGTTGCGGACGTAGACCGTCACGCTTGCCTTGGGCAGCAGCAGTGCCGCCGCGATCTCTGCCGGGTACGGCGACGCGGCCACCTCCGCCAGGACGAAGAACTCCTTGGTCTCCAGCCCGAGGTCAGCCAGATCCTCCGTGCAGGCATCCATCACGACACTCAGCAGCCGCTGGTTCAGCGTCCATAGCTGCGCACCGTCGACCGACATGCTTCCCCCAACAAGGTGGTACCGTTACGTACTAGTTCCAAGCTGTACTAGTAGATATGTTGTACTGGTACGGCTATGGAACAACGATCTCACGGAGGGCGCTGTTCATGCTTCAGCACATCACGATCCCGCGCGGACCGATCGAGCTGGCGGCCGACCTTCACCTGTCCGACAATCTCGACAGCACCGCGCCGCTGCGCGCCGTGGTGCTCTCCACACCCGGCAGCAGTGTGAAGGAGCAGATCGGCGCGCACTACGCGTCCCGCCTCGCCGCCCGCGGTATCGCGGTGCTCGTCTTCGATCCCACTCACCAAGGGCAGAGCGGAGGCGAGCCCCGCGACCTCGAAGACCCCTACCGCCGCGGTGAGGACATCTCCTACGCCATCGACGCGCTCACCACGACCCCCGGCATCGACCCGCAGCGCATCGGCGTCCTCGGTATCTGTGCCGGCGGCGGCTATGCCGTGCACACCGCCCGCACGGACCACCGCATCAAGGCGGTCGGAACCGTGGTCCCCGGCAACATGGGTACCTCCTTCCGCAGCTTCCAGCCCGACGGCCCGGCCGCCGCACTCGACGCCCTCGCCGACGCGCGCATCGAGGAGGCCCGCTCCGGCGAGATGGTCCGTGCCCATTGGCTGCCCGACACCCTGGAGGACGCCGCGGCGGCCGGTCTGACCGACATCGATACCGTGCAGGCGATCACTTACTACCGAATCGAACGGGGCGGCAACGAGCACTCCACCAACCGCCGCCTCTCGCGGAGCGATTCCCTCCTGCTGGGGTACGACGCGTTCCACCTGGTCGACCAGCTCATGACCCAGCCACTGCAGGTCATCCTCGCCGGACGCATCGGCAACACCGGCTCCTACGAGGCGGGCATGCAGCTCTGGAAGATGGCCCCCAACCCGGTCGACCTCATGGTGATCGAGGGCGCCGGTCACTACGAGATGTACGACGAGCCTGAATACGTCGACGCTGCCGTCGAACGGCTCACCAACTTCTACGTCGACAACCTGTAGGGCATCCAAACCCGCGAACCCGTGTGGTCACAGCGCTGGCGGGTGACCCGAAGACCGGCGTGCGCGGGTGTGGGAAGCCAGGCCGGTGCCCACGTGACCAACCAGGACGAGGTCCGCTTCGGCGTGGCGGTGGCCGAGATCGCCGAGCGTTGCGGCGTCGCGCACCTCGTCTGCAGCTCGGCGGTCACCGCAGGTTCGGCAACGGGCGTGGACCATCTCGACGCCAAGAACCGTATCGAGGCCCACGTCCGGAATCGGGGCATCGCCGGCACCATCATTCGGCCGGCCACGTTCATGAAGCTCCTGCTGACCCCCGGTTGGAAGCACTCGTGGACGACGGCCGGCTGGCGGGAAACGTGAAACTCGACGCGTTGCGCGCGGAGTTTCCCTTCCTGCTGCGCTTCGATCGCTGGCTGGCAGGCCCCGGCGCGGGCCTCCTCGTTGACGCGCTCCGTTCCTCGGACGCGGGCATCGCTCCGCGCTGACGTGGGTCTTCCGGGTGCGCTCGGCCGTGGTGGGCGGACGGTGGTCGTCCACGCGGTGCTTTGGGTTCGCGGTGCGCTGTTCCGGCCACGGGACGGCATCCCGCACAGCCACTTCAAGATCCTCGCGTTGCTCGCCGGCGCGGATCGATACACGACGGGCCTCACCCGACTGAGTCGGGCGCTGCGGTTCCACAGGCTCCCGCTGCAGGACGCGTGCGCCCGTGACGCGGAGGTCACGCAACTGCGCACCATCGCAGAGAGGATCATCGCGAACCTGGATGATCGGGGGAGTGACCCGACCGCCCCGGGGCGGGACGTTGTGACGGAAAGGGATCCTGGGCCACCTCGCACTTGAGCGTGGCGTTGAAGGGCTCGGCGAGCGCGGACACGTATAGTTGACGCATCAAGTGTCGACGCTAATGTAGGTGATGCATCATCTACGAGGTGGTGGTGGACATTACTGTTCCCTGCCGCCGCCTGCTCCACCTCGCGTCGAACCAGCGCTCGGCCTGGGACGCCGACTGCTGCCCCGGCAACGATCGACATCTATGTGTCTCGGCGACCGACACCCTCTCAAAGCGCTGCCAAGGATGTGAGAAGCGATGACTACCTCAGCGACGAACTGGCCGAGCCTTCGAGTCTCGGACTGGACCGCCACCCGCGACACTCTGCACATGTGGACCCAGATCGTGGGCAAGATTCGGATGGCCCACGCGCCCCTGATCAACCACTGGTGGCAGGTGACCTTGTACGTCAGCCCCCGCGGGTTGACGACGTCGACCATCCCGTACCGCTCCGGAGCATTCGAGATCGAATTCGACTTCGTCGGCCACCAGCTCGAAGTGCGCAGCAGCGACAGCGGCGCGCGAAGTTTCCCGCTCCGGCCCATGCCCGTCGCTGAGTTCTACGCCCAGATCCTGCACACCCTCGATGAGCTGGGGATCGAGGCCCCGATCCATCCACACCCCAACGAGGTCGAGCCGACGATCCCCTTTGCCGACGACTACGACCACGCCTCCTATGACGGTGAAGCGGCTGCCCTGTTCTGGCGACAGTTGCTACAGGCGAACCGGGTAATGGGCGAGTTCCGGTCGCACTTCGTCGGCAAGGTCAGTCCGGTGCACTTCTTCTGGGGCGCGATGGATCTCGCCTGCACTCGTTTCTCCGGGCGGTCAGCTCCTCCGCACCCCGGCGGCGCACCCAACTGCGGGGACTGGGTCATGGTCGAGGGCTACTCCCGGGAACTGTCCAGCTGCGGGTTCTGGCCCGGCGGGGGAGAGGAAGGCGCTTTCTACGCCTACGCCTACCCCGAACCCGACGGGTTCGCCGATTACCGGGTCGGCCCGGAAGGTGCCTACTTCAGTGCTGAGTTCAAGCAGTTCCTTTTGCCTTACGAGACCGTCCGCTCCGCGCCCGACCCCGACCGCGCTGTCGCCGAGTTCCTCCAGGCAACCTACGAAGCCGCCGCGGTGCGCGGGCAATGGGACCGTTCCGCGCTGGAAGATGACCCTTTCCGGTGGGACGGTACCTCTTCGTCTCGGCGGGCTTCGAAGTGAGGAAGACCGAGAAGCTTGTCCAACCTGACTGATCGTTTCAGGATGAGTTGAGTTGTGGGTCTTTCGGTTCGGCGACGGTGGTCGGCAGGGTCTGCTGTCGCCCGCTGCTTCGGGACCATCGCCTGGCGCCGCCGAGGGACTGGACCGAGGCGTGGCATCTAGTTGACGCATCAAGCAAACGAGCTAACATGGGTGACGTGTCATCTACTTATCGGGCGGGCCGCTCCTGGTGGGTGCCGCGGGCCGTATCTGTGCGGTGGCCGCGCAAGTCCGGGGTCCGACGTCAACCGATTCAGCTTGGTGGTTGGCCGGTTCGGACTCAGGGGTGTCTGCGCGGACGCGTGCGGCCGTAGCTCCGGCGTCGAGTTCGACGGCGTCCTGAACTGAAAGCAAGGGTCCCCATGAACGTACCCGTGAACGGCAAGCCCGACTTCACCGGGCTGCGCGCGATGTACATCAACTGCACTCTCAAGCGATCCCCCGACCGCAGTCACACCCAGGGTGTGATCGACCGCAGTGTGGCCATCATGGAGGCGAACGGGGTGAGCGTGGACCAGATCCGCGCCGTCGACCACGACATCGCCACCGGAGTCCGCCCGGACATGACCGAGCATGGATGGGACACCGACGAGTGGCCCACACTGCTGCCTCGTGTCCTCGCTGCCGACATCCTGGTCATCGGTGGATCGATCTGGCTCGGTGACAACAGTTCGGTGACCCGGCGGGTGATCGAGCGGCTCTACGGCTACTCCGGCGTACTCAACGAGCAGGGCCAGTACGCCTACTACGGACGCGTCGGTGGCTGCCTCATCACGGGCAACGAAGACGGCCTCAAGCACTGCGCGATGAGTATCCTCTACAGCCTGCAGCACATCGGCTACACCGTCCCGCCCCAATCCGACGCGGGCTGGCTCGGCGAGGTCGGCCCAGGCCCGTCCTACCTCGACGAGGGTTCCGGCGGCCCGGACAACGACTTCGCCAACCGGAACATCTCGTTCATGACCTACAACCTGCTCCACCTCGCGTCGATGATCCGTAGCACTGGTGGCTTCCCGGCCTATGGCAACCAGCGCTCGGCCTGGGATGCTGGTTGCCACCCCGACAACATCAATCCTGAATACCGCTGACCACACGCGGCTGAGGGGCGACAATTCCCGGCGCGCGCCGGTTCCAGGCACAGGGTTCAGTGGTGTCGTCATTCCGGGTTCGGCTGTCGACGCTGCCGCGAGCACGGTGGGGGAGGAGACCGGGTGCGCGGGCACAAAATCACCGTGCGCTCGGTGACATCATTGTCGGGAGATTGTTCATGGATTGCCTTTTGATTGCAGCGGAGAGGCCCGGAAGACGTTGGGCAGGCGGGAGAATCCCTGTTGTCCCTGTTGTTTCACGCGGCGGACCCTGTGAACTGTTGCAGGAGTAACTCGCCACTTCTTACGATGGATTGAGCAATCCACCTCCTCAGGAGCAGTGCCCCGTCCCACGTGTCTTCTCCACTCGCGAGGGCGAGCGATCGAGGGCAGCTCACAAAGTTGGAAGATACGGAAGTACCTACCCCCATGCCTGTCGACTCCCACGGAAACGTGCTGGCCGCGCTGCGGAAAGAATCCTTCACCGGGCGCGTCGCCGAACTGCGGCTCCTGCGGGAGCTGATGCGTAACGAGGCCCGCGGCTGCTTCGTCGTATGGCTGCACGGCATGGGGGGTGTCGGCAAGAGCACCCTGCTGCTCCAGTTCGCAGACGAGGCGCGGGCCCAGGGCACTGCCGTACGCACGATCGACATGCGTTGCACGGATGCGACACCGGATGCCTTCGGGGCCGCGCTGGAGGCGCAGGGACCGCCGGAAGAGGCGCAGTTGCTGCTGATCGATTCCGCGGAGTCGCTGGGGCCGCTGGAGAGGTGGCTGCGCGACCAGTTCCTGCCCCGCATGCCCACGCACCTGCTCGTCGTGGTGGGCTCGCGCCGGCCGCCGGAGACCGAGTGGCGCACCGACCCGCAGTGGTGGCACGCGCTGTGCAGTGTGCGGCTGTCGGGCATGGACGAAGCCGAGGCACTTCTGCTCCTGCGTAACCGGGATGTTCCGGAGACCTCGGCGGCCGACATCGTACGGGCCTCGCACGGACTGCCACTCGCCCTGGTGCTCTTCGCCGACGCCAGGGAAGCCACCGCCGGGGCAGCCGGGCCGAGCGGCGGGCGGGAGCTGCATGAATCGCCCGAACTGGCACGGCAACTTCTGAGGTTGCTGCTGCGGGAGACCCCTACACCGGCCAGGACCGACGCGCTCCAGGTAGTGGCGCTGGCCCGGGTCACCACCGAGGAACTGGTGCGGCGCACCCTGGATGTAACGATGGCCGAGGCGCAGGTGCTGTTCGCCTGGTTACAAGGGCTGTCGTTCGTGGACAGCACCGCCGACGGTCTCCTACCGCACGGGCTGGTGCGAGAAGCGCTGCTGGTCGATCTGCGCTGGCGCGATCCGGAGAAGTACGAGCGGCTGTTCCGCCGGCTGCACGCGCATCTGGCCGAACGACTGTCCCAGCGTACCGGGGGCCGTTGGGCGTTCGGTGCCGGCCTTGTCCACCTCGGGAGGGCGAGTTCCGTCGTCCGTGAGGCGGCGGACTGGAACGGTGCGGACCGTTTCCAACTGCGGCCCGCACGCCCGAAGGACCTGCGACCGCTGCTGGCCGCCATCGAGGAGGAGCACGGTGTCGCGGCCGGTCGTCTCGCCCGGCAGTGGTGGGATCGACAGCCCTCGGCGTTCATCGTCGCCGAGGACGACCGTGGTGGCGTCGTCGGCACGCTCGTGGCGCCCTGTCTGGGACCGGGCGTCGCGGACCTGCCCGACGATCCGGTCGCGCACGCCGCACTCGAACACGTGACGGACCGGTCGTCGCCGCTGCGACGCACCGCGCGACTGCTGCTGGGGCGTTGGAGCACCGGCAGCGCGGTGGCGGCGTGCTTCGCGCTCACCACCCTGTGGGCGACCACGCCGGGTCTCGCGGTGAGCTGGACCTGCGCGGCACGGAAGCAGGAGGAACTGTCGCGGCTGCTCGGCCTGTTCGACCATCAGCCTGGGAAGACGGTCACCTCCGCGGACGGTGAACCGATCTTCTCGTTCGTGCGGGACTGGCGCAGCATGCCGTTCGGCCGCTGGGCGGAGGCACTCAGCACCCGGCTGCTGGCCGACGAGCCCGCAACCGTCCCGGCCCCGGCTCCGGCCGCCGAGCCGGTGACACCCGCCATGCCGTGGCCGGAGTTCGTGGGCGCCGTCAAATACGCCTACCGGAAGGTCACGGAGCCGGAGCAACTGGCGCACAGCGCCCTTCTGCATACCCGGCTCGTGGCGCCCGACGCGGGCCCCGCCGAGCTGCGCCAGGTACTCACGGAGGCCGTTTCGCAGTTGCGGGCGCAGCCGGGCCGGCGGCAGTTGGCCGACATTCTGGAGATCACGTATCTGAGCGGGCCGCGCAGCCAGCAGGCCGCGGCCAACCGGGCGGCGCTGTCCTTCAGCACCTACCGGCGCCGGCTGTCCGCCTCGCTGGTGACGGTGGCGGAACTGCTGCGGGAGCGCGAGTTGTACGGTCCGGTGCCGCGATGAGTCGAAGCCGGCCCGGTCCGCCCGACCTGTGCTCCGGCAGCGGTCTTCGTGTCCCGGGACCGGCCTCGCGCGCGCCCCCGGCTGCCCGGAGCTGGATCCGAGGGCCGCGTCCGGGGCGGGAACGGAGCGGGCGGGACGGACGTTTGGGCACACCCACCCTTGAAGCCTCTGCGAGTTGGGAACGGCATTGAGTGAAATCGACCAGGACGAAACGAAACGGCGGCAACGGGCGCGGTTCGTCGACGCGTTGACGACCAGTGCCCAGCAGTTGGGGGAGCGCTCCCGCATGGGGACCCGGGTCGCCGGTGCGGTGGCCGTGCTGGCACTCGCCGCGGGCGCCACCCTGGGGGTGGGCGCGTGGCGCAGTTACCAGGCCGACGAGGAGGCGCGGAAGGCGGAGCTGGCAGCCGAGCAGGCTGCGGCGCACAAGAAGCTCACCGCGTCCCCGTCGCCGTCCCCCGAACCGAAGGTGACGAAGAAGGAGACGAAGAAGGAGACGGTGACGGAGCCCGGGACGAGCGCCGAGCGGCGGGTGCCCGACCCCGTCGTCATCCCGTCGGCCCCTCCGACGAAGAAGCAGACAGAGGAGCGGGCGGAGGAGCGGGCGGAGGACGTGGCCAAAGCCGAGCTGCGGAAGCTGACAGCGGTCTCCCGCACGGTGCTGCTGAAGAACGTGTTCACCGGGCTGTGTGCCGACATCCCGTTCAACGGAGCGGGCAAGAAGGGTGAGCGCGTCAACCAGTACTACTGCGACGGCACCGACAAGGACAACCAGTTGTGGAGGATGACGTCCCCTCGTCCCGGCGCGGGCCCTGGCGGCCGTGATCTCGTGCAGTTCGCCAACCTCAAGGACGGTCTGTGCATGGACCTGCCGACGCGCGGGGGACAGCCTGTGGGGACCGGGCTCCTGGAGGCCCACTGCACCGGAACCATGGGTGACAACCAGCTGTGGTGGTTGGAACCGGCCGGGGACGGCAGCGTCAGCATCCGCAATTACGCAAGCAACCATCTGTGCCTCAAGGTCGATGGCCTGGGCGCCGAGAAGAAGAAGCTGGACCAGCGGCTGGTGATCGGCTTGTGCGGTGCGCCGGATGACAGCCGCTGGCGGCTGATCGAATGACCCTGCCCGGCTGACGCGGTCCGGGTGTGACCGCCCCGAGGCCCGGCGGGAGCCGGCGTCCCCACTTCGGGGCGGCGCCCGTCGCGTCGGACGGGCCGTGTCCGCCGACGCGCCTCCCTCCCGGGCCGGCCCTTCAGGCGACCGGCTCCGTTGACCTGCGTCGAGCACTCCGTGTCGTCGAAGCTTGAACCGCCTCCGTTCCGCGCACCATGGAAGATCTGGACGTTACTGACCGATTCAGGCCGATGAGTTCAATTCGCTACAGCCATGCACAGAAAATCGCTCATCTGCTGAAGTGGGCGGTCGGATGGCAAGGAAACCAGACAGGGGAAAGTGCGTGGTCCTACTCCCTCCGGCTCGGGGCCGTTCGGCGGCACGTTGCGTATACCTTGTCGGCAGGTTGTCGTGGAATTGCCGCCGGTGTTTGCGCCGCCACGGACGGCGGTCTCGGCGATGCGCATCCTGTGTGCTACGTCAGTTGAGCCTTGGACCTCACGCACGTCAGACTTTATGGTACATCCGTGAATCTCAGTAAAGCCACGGCACTGATCACCGGAGCCAATCGTGGTATCGGCCGCCATATTGCATCCCAGCTCGTCACCCGGGGCGCGAAGGTCTACGCGACCGCGCGTCGGCCGGAAGCCGTCAACATTTACGGTGTGGAGGTCTTGCCCCTCGACATCACCGACCCCGACGCCGTAGCAGACGCCGCCAAAAAGGCCGACGATGTCAATCTGCTCGTCAACAATGCCGGCGTCAGGGGTCCGTCCTCGCTCGGAGACATCGACGATGTCCGCGCCGCCATGGACGTGAACTTCTGGGGCACCCTTTCCATGGTCCGGGCCTTCGCACCGGTCCTGGCGAGGAACGGCGGGGGCGCCATCTTGAACGTGGCCTCTTCGGCGTCCTGGTTCGCCTTCCACGGAGGCAGCGCCCCGGGGCCCTCCGAGGCCGCGGTCTGGAGGATGAGCGATGAGCTGCGCCGGGAATTGGCCGGGCAGCGGACCCTGGTCACCTCGGTACACCTCGGGGCGGCCGGCACCACGACGACAAGCGGCTCGGACGCGCCCGAGATGGCCCCGGCCGATGTCGCGCACGCCGCGCTCGACGGGATCGAGGCCGACGCGTTCGAGGTGGTCATCGATGATTTCACCGTCATGGTCAGGGCTTCACTGCGCAGGAGCCCGAGGTGGTGAGAGCGCGAGGTGCCGAAGACCGCGAGGCCCGTCAACCTGAGCACGTCCCACCTGTTGTGTTCAGAAGCTGCCCAGGCTCTGCTCACCTGCTCCTGTCATCGGCACGGCGATGTTTGACTAGCGGGACAATGGTCGAGAGGACGGATTCCACTCATGGCTGTCGAGCCTTCCGTAAGCGTCGGTGGTGTGACGTACCGGGTGACACCGGAATACCTGGCTGAAGCCTCCGCCAATACGGCTACCACGGCGACGGAGATCGCCGGAGAACTGGCTGAACTGAAGCTCTATGTGACCAGCCTGGAGCAGAGCTGGCAGGGTATAGCCCACTCAGAGTTCCAGAACTTGATGGCGAAGTACGACATTTACGCCCACATGCTCAATGATGCCCTGGACGGAATATCCAAGGGACTTCAGGGCAACTACGTGAACTACAAGGACACCGAGCAGCAGAACCTGAACAACCTGAGCGCGCTGGGCGAAGACGTTCCGAAGCCGCCGACCGGCACGAACTTCAACTGATCCGCACGCTGACCCATCCGCGTATCCAGCCGATTAATCCGCGCGTTCATCCACAGCACCGAGCGCGTGCGAGGAGCGTTTCATGGCCAACATCGACGGCACGCCTATCTACGTAGGCGAAGGGCTTGAGGCCGCGGGCAGCACCATCAACGCCAGAGCCGGAGAGATCACCGGAGATCTCCTGCTGTTGAAAAACAAGTTGTCGCCACTTGTCGACGCGTGGCGGGAGAGCGAGGCCGCCACCTACTACCAGGACATGCAGAACGGCTGGGACCTGGCAGCCAACGGCCTTTTCGGAGAGGACGGCGTGCTGGGCCGCATTGCGCATGCCATGAATGTCAACTGGAACAATTACAGTGACGCCGAGTGGGCGAACGTGTCCACCTGGCGGCAGTGAGACACCGCATTTCCCACCCCAACTCTTTGCGGCTCCGCTCTCCGAATACCGAAGGAAACGTCCATGCCCGATGAACGCTGCCGGGTCACCGTGGTCGGCGAACGCAGGCAGGTCGACCTGGCACTCCCAGCCCAGACCCCGATCGCCGAATACGTCCCGCGACTCGCCACCCTGTGCGGCCAGCCCGAGTCCGAGGGCATGCCCCAGGTCTGGACACTCGCCCCGTCGGGAGGTTCCCCCATGGCCCCTGGCGACACCCTGTCGGGGGCGGACATCGTGGACGGTGCCACCTTGTACCTGCGCGACCAGCGGGCCGCGGAGCTGAGCGAGCTGACCGTCACCGACCTGGACGCGCAGATCGCGAACGCCCGGGAGGACGACGGCCTGTGGAGCGCCCGCCGGCGTGCCCAGAGCGTTCTCGGCGCCGGTCTGGTGGTCATGGTGATCTCGGCCGCCTGGCTCGGCGCGCATCGCATCGCGGGCGTGACGGTGCTGTTCTTCGTACTGGCCGCGCTGTGCTCGGCGCTGCTCGCCTGGTACTCCGAGCGCAAGAACTGGCCGCTCCCGCGTCCGGTGCGCCAGCTCCTCGCGCTGGCCGCCTGCCCTCTGCTGGTCTGCGCCGGCCTGGGAGCGCCGGTCCATGGCCCGGTGGTCACTCCGTTCCTGGTGACGGGCGCCGCGGTGATCGGCGCGCTCGCCGCAGTGGTCGCCCTTCCGGCTCCTGCCACGGTGGTGCTCCAGACTCTGACGCTGGTGACCGCCCTGTTCGTGGCGCCCCTGGTCGTGTGGGACGCGAGTGTGATCAGCTCGGCGGCGCTGGTGGCCCTGGTGCTGTTCGTGCTGACAGGGCTGTTGCCCCGGGTCACCAGCCAGATCGCGGTGCTCGTGCCCGACGGTCCGGACACCGGCGCCCCCGCCCTGGACAGCGCGGACGTCGCCGCCGTCGTCCGCCGGGGCAATGGGCTGCTCACCTTCCTCAGCATCGTCACCGCGACCGTCCTCACGGCCGCCCTGCTCACCCTGACCACCTCGCGCGACGTGTACGCCCTCTTCCTGGTGGCCTGTGTCAGCGTCGGACTGCTGCTCCAGGCGGGCTCGGTGCGCGTGCTGTCCAGCGTGATCCCCCAGGTGGCCGTCGGAGTTCTTGGGCTGCTCGCGCTGGCCGTACGAGTGCCCGAGTACCTCTTCGACTCGCGCACAGCGGGCCCGCAGGCCGCCTTCGCGGCGGGTGCCGTCCTGGTCGCCTGCGGGCTGTTCCTCGCCTTCGGAGCGGCCCTGCGTCCCATCGAGCCGGAGCGGCCCACCTGGCCCGGAGCCGTCGTCACCGCTCTCGTCGTCGCCGCCCTGCCGCTGACCGCTGGTGTCTTCGGCTTCTTCGGCTGGCTGGCCAACCTCGGGGGCGACCTGTGACCGAGGGGCGGACCGGGCACAGGTGCGTGAGGTGAAGTCGGTCGCACAGCGTGTGGCACCGGGCAGTTGGGGCGCGCACCGCTCCATCGGTGCCGCCGTCAGGGACGCCAAGCCCGGCGGAGCGGTCACCGTGCAGGCCGGTACGTACACCGAGAGCCTGGTGCTGGACAAGGACATCGTCCTGGTCGCCAAAGGCACCGTACGGCTGGTCGCGTCGCGCGGCCCGGCCGTCACCGTGCACGCCGGCCGCGCCGAGCTGCGCGGATTCACCCTCGTCTCCCCGGCGCCCCGGGAGGCCGCGGTGCTGCTGCGCGGCGGTGAACCGGTGCTGCGGGACTGCGAGATCACCGGCGGTCGCGTCGAGGTCGCCGCAGCGGCGGCTCCGTTCCTGAGCGGCTGTTCGGTGCGGCAGGCCGAGGGCATGGCGGTGTGTCTGACGGGCACCAGTCGCACCACGCTGGAGGCCCTGACGGTCGGCGGCTGCACCGGGGACGGAGTGGTCGTCGAGGACGAGGCGGCCCTCGAACTGACCGATGCGCTGGTGGACGCCGTCACCGGACGCGGCATCGTGGTGACCGCCGGGGCGCACGCGGCTCTGACCCGCTGCGAGATACGCGGCAGCGGCGCCGCCGCCGTCCTCGTGGACGGACATGCCTCCGCGGCGCTGCGCGAATGCCGCCTGTACGAGGCGGGCGGTCAGGGGGTCTGGGTACGCGGTACGGCGGGCCGCTCCCCGCGCCCGCAGGGCCACCGGCCGCAGGACGTCGGTCGCACTGGCGGGGACCGGAACCCCGCGGCGGCCTCCTCCTCGGCCGATGCCGCAGACCGCCCCGTCGGCCGGCCCCAGGGCGTACGGCTGCGCGACTGCGAGATCTTCCGTACGGGACGCTCCGGTGTGCTGGCAGAGGACGCAAGCGCGATCGTGCTGGACCGCTGCCACGTGCACCGCACCACTGGTGCCGCGGTGCTGGTCTCGGGAGAGGCCGTCGCGGAACTGGTCTCGGTCCGGGCCGTGGACTGCGCGGACACGGCGCTGGTCGTCAGCGCGACCGGGAAAGCCACCGCGCGTGACTCCACCTTCGCCCGCAGCGGTGCCAACGGCCTGTACGCGACGGGCGAGGCCGAGGTCTCACTGACCGAATGCACCGTGCGGGAGACCGCCTACACGGCCGTGCATCTGGGCGGCGCGGCGCGGGTGAAGGCACGGGACTGCGGGATCGGTGGCACCCCCGAGCACGGTGCACGCGTCACCGAACGGGCCGAACTCCTCGCGGAGCGGTGCGAGGTGACCGACGTCGCGCTGACGGGGTTGAGCGTGGAGGGCGGCGACGCGGCCCTGCGGGACTGCCGGATAGAAGGCGAACGCGAAGGCGTACGCCTGATCACCACCCACCGGCCCCTGCTGGCGGACTGCGTCGTCACCTCCAGCGGTGAGACCGGTGTCCGGGTCGGCCGTGACACGGGCGCCCGGCTGGAGAACGTGACGATCACCGGTGCCACCACAGGTCTGCTCCTGGAGGAGGACAGCACCGTCCTCGTGGAGGGCGGAGCGGTACGCGAGTCCCGGGGCAGCGGTGTCGTCGTGCACGCGGGGGCCCGTCCCACGGTCCATGGCCTCACGGTCGCGTCGGCGGCGAAGAACGCGCTGTACGTCGGGGACGGCGGCGAAGGCCGCTACGACGACTCTCACTTCACCGGGAGTCGTTTCCCCGCCGTCTACGCCGGTGCCCGCTCCAGGATCGTGCTTCGCCGCTGCGCCGTGGACGGCACCGACGCGGATCTGCTGCGGGACGAGGAGGCCGAGGTGTACGCGCAGGACTGTCATGTCGAGGACGTGGCCGATCCGGTGCTGCCGACCTTGCCGCCCCCGGCTGCGCAGCAGGGGAGTACTCCGGTGCCCGGCGTCCGCAGGGCGGTGGCCGGCAGCGGCATCGCGGGGGAGGGCGAGCAGGACGCCGATGCTCCCGAGGCTGCCGTGGCGAAGCTTGAGGACCTGCGCGCGGAGCTGGACCGGCTGGTCGGCCTGGACGGTGTCAAACGCGACGTGGTCACGCTCACGAGGCTGATGCAGATGGTCAAGGCCCGCCAGGACGCCGGGCTCGCGCCGCCGCCGCTGAGCAGGCACCTCGTCTTCGCGGGAAACCCCGGAACCGGCAAGACCACCGTGGCCCGCCTCTACGGCGGCTTCCTCGCGGCGCTCGGTCTGCTCAGCCGCGGTCATCTGGTCGAGGCCGACCGGGGCGACCTGGTCGGGGAGTACGTCGGGCACACCGCGCCCAGGACGACCGCCGTCTTCCGGCGCGCCCTGGGCGGGGTGCTCTTCATCGATGAGGCGTACTCCCTCGTGCCCCAGGGCCAGTTCACCGACTTCGGCTCGGAGGCCGTCTCGACGCTGGTGAAACTGATGGAGGACCACCGCGACGAGGTGGTCGTCATCGTCGCCGGATACCCGAACGACATGAACCGGCTGCTGGAGTCCAACGCCGGCCTGGCCTCACGCTTCACCCGCACCCTGCACTTCGACGACTACTCCTCGCCCGAGCTGGTACGCATCGTCGAGCACCAGGCCGACAGCCACCAGTACACCTTCGCGCCGCAGACCACCGCCGCGCTGCACGACTACTTCGAGATGCTGCCGCGCGGCGAACAGTTCGGCAACGGACGCAGCGCCCGGCAGGTCTTCCAGCGGATGACCGAGAGGCACGCGCAGCGGGTGGTCGAACTCGGTCTGAGCGCCGTCGACCTGGCTTCGGCCGACGAGGAACTGCTCACCACTCTCCTGCCCGTCGACCTCCCCCCGGAAGGGGTTCTCTGAGCAGGACGGCGCGGCAGGACGCCAGAGGACTTCGGACCACCAGAGGACTTCGGACCAGGTGAAAGGCAGGTGCTTCCCCGATGGCGGAACCAAGCATGGACGAATGGCTCGCGGACCTCGCGGCGCTGAAGGAGGCGATCGGCGCTGTGGGGCGGGAGTCGACGGAGATCACGACCGGCATGGCGTCGATCGCCACCAGGATGAACGACATCGGCACATCATGGAACAGCCCGTCCTACGCCACGTTCGACGACATCAAGTCATGGTTCCTGACCTGCCAGAACGACTTGGAAGCGCTGATGGAGGACATCCTCCGCCGGATGAACACCACTTACGCGAACTACCACGACGCGGAGGGCACGAACTACGGCAACGTCACCGACGGGCCGTCGGATGGCTGAGCGGCGCCGCGGCGCGCCCGGGGCGTCGCAGACCGGACGGCCGTGCGGGGCGCCCCCGCGGCACGGCGCACGACCGCCCCGCTCCGCATCCGCGGAACGGGGCGGCGCGGCCCGCCGGTTCAGGCTTTGGCCGGAGGAGGTGGAAAGCGGGATGTGCGGTCGGCCTCCGCGTAGACCTGCCCGGAGTGGTTGAGCAGCGCGATGTACTCGCCCAGTTTCTCGATCGTGGAGCCGACTTCGAGCAGCGCGCGCTCCATGGCCGGGTTCATCTCGGCGGCGAACGTCTCGCCGGTCTCGGCGAACGGGTTGTCAACGGACTTGCCCTGCTGCGGGTCGTACGACATCGAACTACTGTTGTCTCCCCCTCGCTCGTACGTGTCCGTGGCGCCCTGTCCGAAGACGGTGTCCTTGACGGCTGCGACCAAGGCGCGGACCTCCTCGTACTTGTCCACCGCGCCGCGTGCCTCGGTGAGCATCGACTTCTCCGCTGTGCGCAGCGCGCCGAGGTCGACCCTCAGATCCCCGGAGGGTTCGGTGATCTCCTCCGGCTGCGGTCCGTCCCCGCCCCCCGACAGGTCCGTCGGGTCGATGTTGAAGGAGGGCGGCACGTCCCAGACGACCTCCGTATCCGGTACCAGGTGGCTGAGGTCCTTGCCGTTGTCCTCCGAGGGATCGGCGACTCCGTCGCCGTCCTCGTCCACCATCTCCGGCTCGGGAAGGGGTGTGTCGTCGTACTGCGAGTCGATCGGTCCGGTCACGGTGTCTCCTTCGTCTCTCACGCGTCGACTTCCCGGCCCGGTGTGCGGACGACACGGTATGCCGGACGGCGTGTGGGGGCAGCGGCCCCGAAGAGCCACCGCCAGCTTAACCATTTATGTGACGAATTATCAGGGTGGTCTCTTTTCATCGACCTTGAGGGAATCACCCCATATCTTCCAGATCATCGGATCGTCACCCGAGGAAGGTGAGCCATGGCTGACAGCGAAGCCGCCAACTACGACCTCTCCGTCATCGATGTGTCCCCGGCCGGCATGAACGTCACGTCCAAGACGCTGGTCGAACTCTCGCTTGCCGTCGCCGAGCGCATCGGCACCATCCTCACCACACTGAACGGGCTGCGTCTGGCGTGGCAGGGCCAGGCCGCCATGGACGCCGAGAAGGTGCAGAACGAGTGGACGCGGGTCATGACGGAACTGTTCGGCACCGAGGAAGATCCGTCCCTCGGGGTCCTGCCCGCGCTGGCGGACGGAGTGGGCATGGCCTGGGGCAACTTCAGCGTGGCCGAGCAGGGCGTCACCAAGATTTTCACCGAGTTCCTCACCAACCTGACCGGGACGGGCGGCGGTGATCCCGAGGAGGTCACCGACACCAACCGGACAGCGGTCACCATGACCTTCCCCTACTGAGTACCGCCTTTCCCCTTCCTTGTGTCCCACACCCCGACAGGCAGCCAGGCAGCCCCCATGAGCCGAATTCCGTTCCACCGCTCCGTCCGGATGACACCCCCACCGATGCCGGAGGGCATGACGAAACTGGCCTCCCCGCCCCAGCGGCCCCAGCCGCAGGGCGCGGCCGGATGGCTGATGCTGCTCCTGCCGCTGCTGTCCAGCGTGAGCATGGCCGCGTACATGGTGGCTTACGGCAGGGCATGGATGATCCTGCTGGGGTTCGCCTTCGTCGTGGTGTCCGTGGGCATCACCATCGGTGTGCGGATGCAGCTGCGCAGCAGTCGGCGCCGCAAACAATTCCGGCAGCGGGACCGGTACCTGGAGTACCTGGCCGGTGTACGCAAGCGCGCTCAACTGAGCAAGGTCGGCCAGCAGGCCGCCGACGCCTGGCGGCATCCACACCCCGAGCGGCTGTGGGCGATAGCCACCCAGCGGCGCCGGGTGTGGGAACGCCGTCCCGGCGACAAGGACTTCCTCCAACTGCGGCTCGGCACCGGAACGGTGCCACTGGCCGACGCGCTGCGCCTCCCGGAGCAGAGCGATCCGACCATCGAGGTCGACGTCCAGTGCCAGCACGCCGCCGCCGAACTCGTCGAGGCGCACAGCACGGTGGGCGGCCAGGCCGCCTGGCTGGACCTGCGGGCGTCCGGCGTGGTCAGTCTGCTGGGCCCACCCCCTCGCACCCGTGAGCTGGCCCAGACCCTGCTGATGCAGCTCTCGGTGCTGCATGCCCCCGACGACGTCCGGGTAGCGGTCGTCACCGGCGGCAACTCCGCGTGGGACTGGGCGAAGTGGCTGCCGCACACTCAGGACCCCGATCCGCGGACCCAGAGGCGAGAGCAGGAGGTCGTCCCCCTTCTCGCCGACGACCTCGCCGGGCTCCACGATCAACTGCGGGCCGCCCTCGACGAAGCGGTCGCGGCCCGCACCGAACGCAACGGCCGTCTCATCGCCCAGCGTGAGAACGGGCCCCGCCGCCACCTGGTCGTCTTCCTGGACAACTACGAACCCGGGGCCCCCTGGGCCCGATCCGCGCTCCTGGCCGACCTGTTCACCGAGGCGGGTCCGGACGTGGGGGTGCACTTGGTGTGTCTCGTGGAGGAAGAGGGCTCCGAACCGGGCCGGGTCGACGTACGCGCCCGTACGGACGCACGCGGTGGACTCGTCCTGGAGGGACGCATGCCGGGCTTGTACGCGGCGATCGAGAAGGGCGCCGCCGACGAGCCGGAGCCCGCAGTCCTGGCAGCCACCGCGCGTGCGCTGGCACCGCTGAGGCTGTCCGGCGAACGCGAACAGGTCCTCGCCGAGGACGTCTCCCTCTCGGGGATGCTCGGCTTCCCGGACATGGCGGCCTTCGACCCGGCCGCAGGCCGGCGCAGCCCCGACGCGAAGGACCTGCTCAGCGTCCCCATCGGGGTGACCGGCACAGGCGAACCGCTGCACCTCGACCTCAAGGAGTCGGCGCAGGGCGGCATCGGCCCGCACGGGCTGGTCGTCGGCGCCACCGGGTCCGGCAAGAGCGAGCTGCTGCGCACCCTCGTCACCGGCATGGCCATGGTGCACGCGCCGGAGCACCTGGCCTTTGTCCTCGTCGACTTCAAGGGCGGCGCCACCTTCGCGGGCGTCACCGAACTGCCGCACGTATCCGGCCTGATCACCAACCTCGCCGACGACCTCGCGCTGGTCGACCGGATGCGCAAGGCCCTCCAGGGCGAACAGCAGCGCCGGCAGCGCATGTTGCGTGAGGCCGGGAACCTCGACTCCGTGCGCGAGTACCAACTCCGTCAGGCCGCCGGCGGAACCGACGTCGACGGCAAACCGCTCGACCCCCTGCCCTACCTGTTCGTCATCGTCGACGAGTTCGGCGAGCTGCTCTCACAACGCCCGGATTTCATCGAGCTGTTCGTCCAGATCGGCAGGGTCGGGCGCTCGCTCGGCATGCACCTGCTGCTCGCCACCCAGCGCCTTGAGGAAGGCAGGCTGCGCGGCCTGGAGTCCCACCTGTCCTACCGGATCTGCCTGCGGACCTTCAGCGCCGCCGAGTCCCGCGCCGTCCTCGGAACCCCCGACGCGTACGCGCTTCCCGCTATCCCGGGCTCCGCCTATCTGAAGGTCGACGAATCGGTCTACGAGCGATTCCGCGTCGCACACGTGTCGGCCCCCTACCGCGAGCAGGACCCCGACGCCGCCGCCGTGGCCGTCGAACCGGTTCCCTTCGCCGTGCACGGGGACCTCGCCCCGCTCGCCCCCGAGGAGAGCGAGGCGACCCGCCGGGAATGGACCCCGCCGGGCGGCGCGACCGAACTCCAGATCGCGGTGGAGCGACTGGTGAACAAGGACATCCCGGGCCACCAAGTGTGGCTGCCACCGCTGCCCACGCACTTCGCCCTCAGCTCGCTGCTCGGTGAGCCGGAGGTCGACCCGGAGCTGGGCCTGCGCTGCTCCCAGTGGCCCTACACGGGCCGGCTGGTGTTCCCGGTCGGCGTGATCGACGTGCCCGCGCGCCAGGAACAGATCCCCCTCACGGCGGATCTGACGGGACGCCAAGGGCACATCGCTCTGGTGGGCGCCCCCCAGAGCGGCAAGTCGACCTTCCTGCGCACCGCCATGCTCAGCGCCATGCTCACCCACACCCCCGAAGAACTGCAGTTCTACGTCATCGACATGGGTGGCGGCTCGCTGCACGGACTGAGCGACGCACCCCATGTCGCCGGCATCGCGGGCCGCCGCGACGAGGAGCGGGTACGCCGGGTGCTGGCCGAGGTCGGCCGACTGGTCACCGCGCGCGAGCGGATGTTCCGCGACCTGCGCATCCAGTCCGCGGCCGAACTGCGCACCCGCCGCGCCGACGGCGACCTGCCCGAGGGCGTGCGGGCCGCGGACATCGTGCTGGTCGTCGACAACTGGGCCGCTCTGCACACCTCCGACGACAACGCCGTCACCACCCTCACCGACATCGCCGCCCGCGGCCTCGGTGTCGGAGTCCACCTGTGGCTGACCGCCAACCGGTGGGCGGAGATCCGCGTCGGCCTGCGCGACAACATCCCGGGCCGTCTCGAACTGTGGCTCAACGACCCCTCCGAGTCAGAGATCAGCCGCCCCGCCGCCCGTGCCCTGGGCCAGAGCGTTCCCGGCAGGGGGCTGGCCTCACCCGGACTCACCCACCACATCGCGCTGCCCCGGCTGGACGGCGTGGACGGCATGGACGGGATCGCCGACGCCGAGCGCCGGCTGGTGTCCAGGATCGCGGAGAGCTGGCCGAGGGCCGCTGCCCCGGCGCTGCGCGTACTCCCCGACCGGATCACCGTCCGCGAGTTGGCGGCGCCCGCGGCGCCGACGCCCGCCGAACGCTGGGAGGGCCACGGCGCCGCCCTCGGCGAACGCGAGGTACCCGTCGCGCTGCGCGAGTCCGACCTGGCTCCCGTCGGACTCGATCTGACGTCGAGCGACCCGCACTTCGTGGTCTTCGGCGACTCGGGATCCGGCAAGACCGCGTTCCTGCGTGCCTGGATGCGCGGTCTGGCCGCCCGCCACACCGCCCACGAGCTACGGTTCATGATCGTCGACTACCGGCACAGCCTGCTGGGCGTGGTGGCCGACGAGTACATCGGTGCCCGCGGCGGCAGCTCCGACCTGGTTGCCGGACAGGTCGGAGCCCTCGCCGAGACCCTGCGCTCCCGGATGCCTCCGGCCGACATCACTCCCGCCCAGCTCGCCGAGCGCGGCTGGTGGGAGGGCCCCGAACTGTACGTCGTCGTGGACGACTACGACCTGGCGGCGGGCGGCATGGGGCGGGGTCCGCTGGCTCCGCTGGCCGAGTTCATCCCGCAGGCGGACGAGCTGGGCTTCCATCTCGTACTGGCCCGCCGGGTCGGTGGCGCCGCCCGAGCCCTGCTGTCGGACCCGCTGCTGAGCAAGCTCAAGGAGATCGGCTCCGGTGGCCTGCTGCTGTCCGGGGACCACCGCGAAGGGGTCCTCATCAACGAGCAGCGCGCGTACCGCCGTCAGCCCGGTCGCGGGACGCTGGTCCGCCGGGGCCACGAGCCCACCCTCGTCCAGGTCGCCATGGACGAGCGGGACGTACCGGCCGAGGCGTTGACCATGTCGCCGAGCACCGGTGCCGGTGATGAGGGGGGCGCGGGGCCCGGCAACGAAGCCCCGCCCGCGACGCGCACACAGCCGGTGACCCGGACCTAACCACCCGTCCAGACCGCCGCGTGCGGCACCAGCAGCCAGGCGACCGTCGAACACATCACGCCCAGGGAGGGCGGCCCCACCATGGAAGACGCGGATTCCGTACTCGGCGACATCAAGGTCGAGGAGATGTACGCCCTGGGCAACGCCTGGATCCAGCTCGGTGACGCTCTTCACGAGCGCCGGGTCGCCGTCAATGGCCACGTGGACGGGATCGGCATGACCGGAGCGGCGGGCGATGAGGCGCGCAGGGCGTGGGAGGAAGGGCTAGCCCCGACCTTCGACGCCACAGCCGAGAAGGCGTGGACGATCGGGCAGACGATCAACCGCTACGCCGATGAGTTGTACAAGGCGGCCGAGGAGTACGCGGAGCAGCTCAACGCCGCCATGTGGGCGGACATCCTGGGCGTCATCTTCGGGCTCGTCCTCATCGGCCTCGGGCCGATCCTCGCGCGGGTGATGTCGATCATCAGTTCGCTGCTGGCCCGGCTGATCCCGGTGGTGACCGCGATCGGGAGCCGACTCGGAACCGTGGGGGGCGCGGTCGTCGGTGCCGCCGGGGGCGCCGTCGCCGGTGCCGCGGTCGAGGCGGGCCTCGACATCGGCATCGGTGCGCTGGGCGCCGAGATCGCGGGTGCCGATTTCGACGTGACCTGGTCCGTGGCCATCAGCGCGATCGTCGGGGCGGGCTTCGGCGCGCACGGCGGCGGCTTGATGGGCTGGCATTACGGCAGTGGGGGGCGCTCCTTCGTCCCCAAGCCCACCCCTGTTGGCGACGCCCCGTCGTCCGTGCCCCCCGGCGTCACCCCGTCCACCGTCAAACCCATGCCGGGTAGCGGCGATGGGACGGTTCCGCCCCCGTCCCGGACGCCCGGGGGCGACCTTTCCCTGCCCACCCCTGACGGCCTGGGCAGGGGCGACGGATCGCTGGCTCCCCCTCCGTCCGGCGGCAGGGACGGCGTCTCCGTCAAGGAGAACACCCCCACCAACAGCGGCCCCGGCAACGGACGTTCAGGCGACCTCGGCATGCCCGCCCAAGCGACGAAGACCGACGGCTCCTCCACGGCACCGCCCCCCACTCCGCTACCGGCTCGCGGGAACTCGGGGACGACGGAGACTCCCGGCTCGGCCCCCCGGCCGGGTCCGTCCGGACGTGACAGCGTCAGCCCCCCTGCTCCGCAGCCGCCGGTCACCACGCATCCCATCGGCTCCGGGGACGGGACCGGCGTCGCCCCGCCGGGCGGGAAGCGCCCCGATGGCCCCCCGGTCGCTCCGGACTCCCGGGTCACCCCGGACTCCCAGCCCGGTGGCACACCGCCCAGGAACCACGGTTCCGATTCGCCTGCCCCGTCCAGCATCCGGCCGACCGGCAACCCGGACGGGTCGAACGTCACCGGGTCGGGAAACCGCTTCGGCGGCCCGACGCGCGACCTGCACGGGCAGACATCACCGCGTCCGGAGGGCAGTTCGAGGTCGGTGGGCTCGGATATGAGTGCTGCCCCCAGGCCGGCTACGCGTTCCGGACCCGACTACGACCAGCCCGCCAAGCTCGACAACCCGCCTGGCGGGAAGCAGTCCGGCGGCGGGAAGGGTTCGGATGCTGGTGAGGGCGGTCTGCGTTCCAGTAACGGCGGCGGAGATGTCGGCCGTTTGCCCACGTCGAGTAGGCCGCAGTCTTCGGGGAGGACTTTCAGTCCTGATGAGGCGGGGCAGGGTTTGGCTCGTCATGCGGAGAGTCGTGGTATGTCGCCGGGTGAGGCGAGGAAGTGGGGTGATCAGTTCGCGGACGCGCGCCGTATCGGTGATTCCGTCGCTGAGCAGCGGGTACAGGCTGATGTGCATCGGCGTCTTGGCGATATTGATGCTGAGAGGGTGGGGAAGGGGACGGTTGAGGAGAGCCCTGCTGGTGAGGGCGGTCTGCGTTCCAGTGAGGGCGGCGGGGATGTCGGGCGTTTGCCCACGTCGAGTGGGCCGCAGTCTTCGGGGAGGACTTTCAGTCCTGATGAGGCGGGGCAGGGTTTGGCTCGTCATGCGGAGAGTCGTGGTATGTCGCCGGGTGAGGCGA
>NZ_JBIVUQ010000028.1:49538-89869 GCF_044757265.1 Streptomyces sp. NPDC091292
AGGAAGTGGGGTGATCAGCTCGCGGACGCCCGCCGTAGCGATGATTCCTCCGCTGAGCAGCGGGTACAGGCAGACGTCCATCAGCGCCTTCGCGATATTGACGCCGACAGGGCGAGGAACGGACGTGTCCAGCAGGGTCGGTCCACGCAATTCGAGGACTCCCATGGTGCGGGCCGGAGCGGAAGCGGCGAGAGCGGCGCTTCGGCCCGCCGTGGAGAGGAGCAGCCGGGAGGGGATAAGACCAGCCCCTCGTCCACGAAGCCGCCATCGACCGAATCTCCCGACGCGCGGCCGGGACGTGGTGCTTCCGGGGCGCGCTCAGGGAGTGACAGCTCGGCGTTCGACTCGCAGCAGGGCAGGGGTTCGGGGCGTGGTTCGTCCACGGGCGTGGCAGTGGCGACCCGTGAGGACGGCGAAGCGCAGAACGGCGCCTTGAGCCCGGAGCAGCTACGACGGCGGGACATGTGGACGGACATCCACAACGAGGCCCGGTTCGGTAGGGCTCCCACCGGGTCGACGTCGGGTAGTGGTGGTCGGAGTGGAAGCGGTACGGGCGACGGGCGCAGCGCCGATGCGCTGTCACCGTCCAGGGAAAGCCCCGCCACGCAAACCCCCACCTCATCGGGGAGCCGCGGCTCCGGCACGAAGGCCGGGGACGATGGCCGTCCGCCCTCTCCCGTAACGTCGCGACCTTCCGGGGAAACGGTCGTCTCGAAGCCCGCAGGTAATTCCGGCGGTGGCGGAACGTTCAGTCCTGCGGAGGCAGGGCAAGGCATGGCCCGCTACGCCCAGGGCCGGGGTATGCCCGCTGCCGAAGCGCACACGTGGGGTGAGCAGTTCGCCGACGCCCATCGAGCAGGCGACAGCGCGACCCAAGCACGCGTACAGGAGAGGCTTCACGAACGCCTGCGTCAGATCGACGCCGACAGGGAGGAGAACGGTACGGTCACACAGACTGCGGGTGAAGCCTCGCTGCCTGCGCAGGGGCGGACGAACCAGATCGTGACCCGTTTCGCCGAGTCTCAAGGTATGCCCCTGCGCGAAGCGCTGGCATGGGGACAGCGGTACGCCGACGCACAAAACTCCGGAAGCGGCGGCAGGACCAGCCAACTCGATCGGGAATTCCACGGTCGCCTCGACCAAATACACCGGGAAGCCGAACTCGAACGTCAGCTCAACAACCGGCCGTCGACCGGCGGTGAGGAGCCGTCTGCGGTGACGAGTGGCAGTGAGGGTGACAGTACGTCGACGTTCTCCGTGCAAGACCCCGCTGCCGGGCGGGAGGCGACTGGTGAGGGCGCCCGAGGTGAACGTCGCGCGGTGGCTCCCCTGCCCGTCACGACGCCGGGCCCGAGCACGGCCGGTCCCGCCGCCACGTCCGTGAAGGACTCCACCTCGTCCGACCTGGTCGGTACGCCGCCGGGGGCGCCGTATCCCGGCACGGACGCGGAAGAGGTCGCACCGCAGGCCAGTGGTCAGGCCCCGGTCGCGCGTCCGGGCACGGACACCGCTCCTGATGAGGCGATGGTGTCTCCTCGGACCGATGTCCCCGCTCCCCGTCACCCGGGCGCGGCGCGCTTCGACATCGACACCGCCCGAGCCCGCCTCGACGATCCGGATGTGTCGCCGGAACGCTTGGCGGATTCCATGCTCTGGGCCGAAGACGCCGTACTGGACCGCATGCGACAAGTCGCACCGGACGAGAACCCCATGGGTGTCGTGGCGCGGCCCGAGGAGGTCGTGGAACTCGTCGCCGCCGAACACCTGCGCGCCGGCCACCTGCCGGCAACAGCCCTGCTGCGCTCCCTCATCAAGGGCCCCGAGGTCGCCGCACAGCCCGCAGCGCAGCCGCAGTCACGGCCCGTGCCGCGGTCAGAGCCGCAGCCCGAGGCCATCGCACGGCCGCAACCGGACTCCGAGCAACTGCCGGCTCTGCCGGTGCCGGGCGGCAGGGGTGCCGACACCGCGGCGCCAGAGGCCGTTCCGCCCGCAGGGAGCATCGTGCCCACGGAGCCCACGTCCTCGGCGGAGTCGACCGGGATCGGCTCCGCCTCGGGTCCGGTGGCCGCGTCCGGTACGGAGATCGTCCTGCCCGGGTCCTCCGACGTGTCTCCGGAATCCTCCTCGTCCGTGGTGCCGGGCTCCGCTGGGGAAGGGGAAGGGGAAGACCAGCCGGGGTCGGAGTCCGAAGGGCCGGACGTACTCTTCGCGCCGCCGGCTCGTCGGGTGGGGCTGGATCCGGTTCGTGACTGGCTGGAGATTTCGGCGAGTGGAGGGTCGCGGCGTTCTTCCGCGCTGCGTGCCATTGATCGGGCGGTGTCGCGGTTGCCGCGCAATGCGGGGCCTGATGATTTGCGGCGTGTGCTGGTCAGCGTGACGGAATGGAAGAGTGACAAGGGGCCGGGGAGTGGGCGGTGGGACGCTGTTTCGCGTCTGGAGGCGGCGGTCCGCGACAGGATGGATCAGCTTGCCGCTCCGGCGCGTGTTTCCGTTCGTGACAGGGTGGAGCAGCGCGCTTCCGGGCGCACTCCTGAGCGTGGGGGCTATTCCGCTCAGCCTGGACCTTCTTCGCGGCGAGGTGAGCCGCCTGTTGCGGCGCCGCTGGTCTCCGCCGCTTCGGGAGCGGTGGGGGTGGAGGGGTTCGGTCCGGCCAGTGGGTTCGAGGCCGAGCTGCACCGGTACCGAGTGGAGCTGCCCCGCGACGCGGAGGTCGAGGAGTTCGGCGACATCGTCGAGCTACCCGGGCTTCTGACGATCACGTTGGACAGGGCTGGGGGAGTGCCGGTCCTTGAGATCGTCACGAAGCCGGCTCGTGGTCTGGTGCGAGGGTCGGCGGACGGCCGGGCCGAACGGTCCGCGGTGCTGGCGGCCTTCAACGACGTGCTGTCCCGGCTCGGGCACGCGAGGCCGGGAGCGAGAGTCGGGCAGATCTTCCCCGAATCGGCGGGATATGTGGTGGATCCCCTCGCGGAGGATCTGCCGGTCAGGATCAACGAGGCCGGATACGCGACGCTGGTGCATCACACGGCGACCGCTCCGACCTCACGTCTCGTGGCGTTCATCGAACACGTCAGGGGCCGTATGCGGCGTGAGTCCACCCCCGTGCAGATCGCTCATGCGGACGCGGGTGTCGGCGTCGCATTCGGTGCCTGGGTCCGTGAGGACTTCGCGCGCTGGCTCAACCAGTACCCGGACTGGGCCGATGCCGCGAACCCGTGGGACGGCGATGAACTGGAAGGCACGCTCGCGCTCGGATACATCCAGGTCGCTGCCACTGTGCGGGGCGCGGTGCTCGACGGGACACAGCGACCGAAGGACTTCACCGCGGTGGCCTCCCGTGATTCTCTCGCGGCCGTGCGGAGCAGCCTTGGTGCGGCGCCCCGCGCGTATCTTGAGCATCGGGCGCCGAGCATCGCCGCCTATTTCGCGAGCCGCTTCGACAATGAGGTCGTGGTAAGGGGCGGGAGTATCCTCGACCTGCCGCTGATGATGTCAGGCGGCTCGTCGCGCGCGAGGGGCGGCTCGTCTCGCGCGACGGTCCGTCAGTACCTCGACAACCTGCTCCTGGCCACGCCGGAACGGATCGTGACCCAGTATCAGGCACTGGGGATGCGTACCGATTTCCGCACACTGGAGACCAATCCCGACCACCGGGGTGTGCCGCGTCTTGAGCCACCCGTCGTCAGGATGGAGACCCGGCCCTACGCATCGACGAGGGAGACTCCGCAGACCATCGGACGCGACAGTGACACCCTGGCTGTCCTCTCCCTCAACCTCTACAACGAGGCGAGGCTCGATCACGGACTGCCGCCGGTCGGCCGGCCCCTCGCCCTCGCGCAGCCCGACTTCCTGTTCGCGCCGCCCGCCACGAATGCGCCGCCAGTACGACCAGCCGGCAGCACGATGCCGACGGGACCCGCCTCTGCCCCCGCCCCTGCCCCGTCACCCACTCCTCTCCCGCCGGCCCTCTTGGAGACGGCGGCCGGGCTCGTCGCGATGGACGCGGACGCGCGGGCACGGGAACTGGCGTCGCTGCCGCAGCGCGACCGGGATCTCCTGGCTGCTGATCCCGCCTTCGTGGAGCAGTTGCGCGCCGGCTTGTCCGTGGAGGACTTCACGGCGGTGGCGGCGCGGTTGCTGGTCGTCGTTCCTGACGGGGTGGAACAGCCCGAGGCTGCCCGGGAGGAAGCGGAAGCCCTCGTCGCGGACATGCTCGCCGATCCGCAGATCGCGGTGGCGCTGCTGACCGGGGGCCGTCGCCTCATCGTGGTGCCCCGGAACCGGCCGATGACGTCGCTTGAGGAGTTCGCCGGGCTCAAGGGCCGCCACCATCCCGGAGGAGGCCGGTCGTTCGACGCCGCACGGGGACTCTTCCACGTCCGCCGCCATGTTGCCGGCGTCGGCGAGGAGAACCTGCTGGGTGAGACCACCGACGTGCTCGGCGACGACTTCTACGACGACGGGTACTCCATTGCCCGTCATGAGTGGACGCATGCGATCGTGTCGGTGCTGAGTGCCGAGGACCGGCAGTTGATCCGCGAGGTGTACGACGCGAAGACTGCCGCTGCCCCGTCCGCTCAGTGGCCGGACGGGCCTGCCCCCAACCACTCGTCCAGCAGCGCACACGAGTATTTCGCGCAGCTCAGCAGCGCCTATCTCGGTGCGAACACCGGCAAGGACTCCAACTCGCGGCGCCGCCCGCGCAACAACGGGTCGGACTGGGTGGAGCAGCACGACCCGGCACTGCTGCCGCTGCTGCGCAGGCTCTACGGCCCTGGCCGGCCCTCGAACCTCGGCAGCAGGGACAACCCGTACATCCTCACGGGCTTCCGCCAACTGTGGGACCGAGCCGAGGGCAGGCTGACGGGACACGCCCTGGCAGAGCCTGAAACGGAGCTTCCTGCGTCGCCGGCCCGCACGTCGGAAACGCCGGAGGCGCCCGAGCCGGCCGAAGCGATCACCCGCGCACTGCCTGTGGACCTGGAGGCCCTGCCGGCTCCCCCCACCACAGCACCCCGACCCCGGCCGCTGCCGGTGTCCGCGATGATGACGGAAAGGGAGTTCAAGCAGAGTACGGCGGCACCGGGGCTGCGCAGCAGCTCCAGGATCGCTGACATCGACGAGGAACTCAGGGCCTTCCATGCCCTGCCCGGCAGCAGACAGGGCGCCCGTCTGCTCGCCCTCAAAGCCATCGCCAAGAGTTCCCGTGCCTACGTGGCCCACAAGCAGGGTGAAGGGTCCCGTGTCGAGGGCACACAGCGGCTCGCCCAGCAGGCCGATGCGGCGATGCGGCAGCTCGACCCCGAGAACGTCTTCCGGGACCTGCTGACCGAGATCGACGGGGCTCTGAGCGAGGGGAGGAACCCCGACCTAGACCGTCGGATTCCGGCTGCTGAGGCTCAGAATGCAGCCCAGGCCGTTCCTTCGGACCGATTCCACGCGATGATGAGTGACTATGTCCACAAGCTGGGCAGGCTCCGCGACGACCGGACGCTGCCTGCGGAGACTCGCGCCGTCATTGAGGAACTGATGGCCGTGGAACCCCTGGTGACCGTGTTGCAGTACCCCCGGGGCGGCATGCCGGGCATCAAGCTCAACAGCACGGGAGACAGCGCGGAGTACACCTTCAACGTCGACACTCAGGCCAGAGGCGGTACCTCCTTCCTACTGGGTCACATCGCCCACGAATTCACTCATGTCGCGGCCCATCAGGCGTTCGGCAGCAGCCCGGTGATGGAACTGGTGCGATCCGGGGCGACCGACGCGGAGGTCGGTGCGCTGGCGGCGGAACGAAGGCGGACTCTCAACGATCTCAAGGCGGCCTTGGCCGGGGACCGGGAGTTCAGCGAATTTCAGCAGACAATGCTGGAGGAGAAGTTGGTCTACGGCGCACAGCCGCACACGCTGGAGCGGTACGCGAACAACTTCGAGCGGGCGGGGAAGATCACCACCGCACAGAAGGAACGCCTGGTCGGCTGGGGGAAGGCGGCCGGAGACGCATCCGGCACCTTGGTCGAATACGACACCGTGCTCAACCAGATGCTGATCTATCTGCACATGTGGCAGACCAGTCAGAACAACCCCTTCTACGTGAGGTTGCGGGCAGCCGCTCAAGCTGCCTACGAGCGCCGTAGCGACGCCCGTGGGCGTGGTGAGTCCTCGTCCGGTGCGCCCATTCTGTTTGCTCCTCCGTCGAGTGGTTCCGGGTCGCGGTCCGCGCGGCGGTCGCCGCGGCCCACGTTGCTGATGTTCGACGACGAGGGTGAGGCCAGTGAGGTGGCCTGGTCCCAGGTCGAGGGGGCGTCGTGGTATCGGGGGCTGCCGTCGGTCCAACGTCGGCGGTTGCGTGCGACGGAGGACTACACGCCGCTCAATGAGGCGCTGGACAGGATGCGTAACACGGTCGTGGCTGCCGTGGACGGCGGGGCGGGCCGGGAAGACGTCGATCTTCTTGCTGAGCTGTATGAAAGGCGGGGAAATCTCAGTGCTTTCGATCCGGTGATGCAAGCCCTGTTGCAGCGGAACGTGCAAATGGCGACGGGGTCGCACGAGTTGTCGTTGGTGCGCGGCTCGGTCACCGGCTTCGGCCGGCATGTGGCATACACAGATGTGATCGTTCCGCATCCTGGTCCGTGGGCGACGGATCGCACGGCTCAGGGTCTGGCGGCTGCGCTTGAGCATGTGCTGGGTGCGCACAGCACGGCGACGGTCATCACGGACAACGAGATGAGTGGCAACAGCCAGTCCGGAGAGCTGCGGCGCAATATCGATGCGATCAACGCGCGGAACGCGGGCAGGCGCGGATATGTGCCGCTTGTCGTGGAGGTGTCCGCGCTGGACGCCTGGTACGAGGAGGACAGCGGCCGGTGGGTGACCATGGTGGGTGGTGTGCCGATGCGGCTGCGTCATCAGTCCCCTTTCGCCCAGGTGACCGTTGCCCGCGCCAGTGCGGAGTCGGCCGGTCTTTCCACCGGGCCGGGCGAGTCCTGGGAGTCTGCGGACGTTCTTCCGGCACCGGCGCCTCGGCGGGCGGGGCAGACCGAGGAGACGACGCGTCCCGCAGCACGGGTGACGGGGGAGCTGTCAGGCCGGTCCGGTGTGTCGGGTGATTCGTCGCTGCCGACTGGGACGGTGAAGCCCGATCCAGGAGGTCCGGGACAACCCCGTGCGACGCCGGCGGAGGGACGGCAGCCGCCCCTCTCCCAGGAGGAGCAGCTCTCCGAGCGCGGACTGACGCCGGTGTACGTCCTGCCCGGCGGGGACGTGCTGGCCCACGCGCTGACCGCCGTCGCCCCGGCCGAGACCGGCCGACTGGCGGGGTACAGCAGGCCCGCCGCTCCGGAGGAGCTGCGGACCGCGCTCGCCACCGCGCTCGCCGCCGATCTGAGACTGCCACCGGACCAGCAACGGCTGTGGTCCGAGGTGGCGGGACGGACAGGGCCGACGGGAGCCCCGCTCGTGAACGCTTTTGGTGGTTCCGCGGACGAGGCCGCCCGTGCTCTGCGTACCGGATCGGGCCCTGAGGCCACGGACTGGCTCACCCTGGCCGTGGCCGCGCCCGTACTGGGGCTGCGTCTGACCGTGCTGACGCCTGACGGCTCCCTCTGGACGACCGGCCCGGAGGCCGGTCGGCCGGTCGCCCTTCTCCAGCAGCAGGACCCCGCCCCCTACACCGCACGATGGGCGGCCACCGAACCCACCGTCCAGGCCCGGCAGGCTCGACGGCCCGACCTGTCGCAGCCCGGTGGTACTTCGGGCTACAGCTGGGGCACCACATCCGCCGACAGCAGTACGTCTTCCGGCACCACCACGCCTCCCGCTGCCGCCGCCTCCGGCGACTCGGCGCGCCCCGCCGTGTTCTTCGGCTCCGAACCGCGGCCGAGCACGCCGGATTCCCAGCGGGCCGGTACCTCCTCCGCCACCTCGATCACCCGGACACCTCCGGCCCCGGCCGCGGAGACCAGTCCCGTCTCCGCCCCGGCCGCGGAGAGCGCCCTGACGCCCCCTCCCGTGGAGGAGACCAGCACACCCCCGCGAACGGCCCGGGACACGAGGGACGAGCAGCACTACGTGGTAGGCGGCGACATCGGTTTCGCCGGCGTCCCGTCCGACACTCAGTCCGACGACCCGATACGGCGCGACGAGAGCCGCGACCGGGTGTCTTCGGAGCCGACGGACATTCTTCCCGCGCCCCCGGCGGGGGAGGGGCGGCCCGCGCCGGAGAGCACGGAAACGGTCACAGCCGCTCCCCACCCAGGTGAAGAACCACCTGCATCGCCCGACCGAACGCCCTGGTACATGGCGTACGACGCGACGGGGCAGTTCGTTGTGGCGGACACGACCAGGGACGTGCCGTTCTCCGAGAGGCTGGCCCATCTCTGGGCCGGAAGGATCACCCAGAGCCTGCAACTGCCAGAACCCGCACCAGGGTCATCGACGGACAAGCTACGCGCAGGCATCCGCGAGGCGATCCGCGACATGCTGGTGGAGACCAAGCCGACGAAGTGGGACGACATCCTGGCGGTCGGTCAGACCCTCGTGGTGGATGGGCGGCTGGTGTGGCTGCGGCCGATGATGCACGGCCTGGAGTCCGCCCCGTCCAGCAGCGGGGATGTCAAGGAATATCAGGTGGGTTTCTCCTCCACACACACAGGTGGAGAAGGATCGAGTGAGAACATCCACGGCATCGACACCCTGCTGTTCACGGCTCTGAACGTTACGGGATCGGCGGTCGCCACCGCGTTCGGTGTAGCGGCGCCGCAGATCCAGGTCCGGTCCGCGAAGGCCAGGCACCATGCCTGGTCACGGACGATCCTGGCGGGACGCAAGCCGTTCATCAACTCCTTCACCACGTTCACGAGCGGCCTCGACGTGCGGGTCTATGTGAATGGCGAAGAGGCCACCCACCCGGACAGCCGGGTCACGGTGCCACGGAACCTTCACGTCAAACTCCCCGAGCCGTACACAGCCGAGCACGGGCCTCGCCCCGATCCGCACGGGCCCGATTCAGTGCGACCGCAACAGCCGGGCAAAGACAGCCCTTCGCAAGCCCGGGAGACACTCAACGCGGTCAATATGACGCCGGTCATCGCAGGGCTGCACCGGAACCTGCTGGGTGCCGGGATTCCTGCCCCGAGCGTGCGGGAAATCATGGGCCAGATCGGGATGGACTCCAGGCGGGGATTTCTGAGTGAGCTGACCGCCCGCAACCGCTACGCCTGGTGGTCGGGCGAGGACTCCTCCGGGCGAGTCGAAGCGAGCGGATCGCTGATGAGCCGCAAGTTCCGTGGTCATGTGCGGCTGACCTCTGAAATCGACAGCTTGCAGTACGTGGGCGACACGGAATTCGGTACTCGCGACGACATCGGAGCCGGCACCAACTGGACGTCGTCGGCCAAGGGTTCAACGACGGGCGGTCTCGGCGCGGGCTACAACACGGCTGGCACCGGCGATGTCGGGACCGATCCGACGGAGGATACCGACCCCGGCCATCCTGGTGAGCCGGACAAGGGAGAGAAGTTCACGGTAAGGGGCCTGGTCCCGGCGGCCACTGCCCTGTTCAGCAGTGACCGAAAGATTGGCCACTCCCTGGGCGTCGAGCACCTCAGCCACACGGTATTGAACACCTCGGGTGCTCAATCCCGATATCGCGCAGGTCTGCGGTTGGTGGCCACGGTGGCGTCCAGCACGCACACAGTAAGTCCGGTCGACGTGATCACAAACGGCGAGTTGAGCGTGGTCCAGCGGGAGGCAACTACCTTCGTCAGCCGGACGGTGGGCCCGGAGTGGACCGCCGATCTCCGTCCGAAGGCCGCGCCTTCCGGTCGTCGGCATCGCGTGTTCACCCCGCCCGGAAGGCGTTCGGCGCCAAAGGCGGCGACTTCCAGGCCGCCGTTCAAGCTGGGCATGGAAATGTCTTCCAGGGACCTGCTCCAGAAGCCCGGTCCAAGCGAACCGCTCGCGATGGCTTCCCGGCGCGGCTTCGGCTTCGGCGTTCCCATCGCGTTTGCGGGTGCCGAAAAACTCCAGGGCGAAATCCGTGAGGCGATCGAGCAGCACCACGCCAGGGCGGTGGGTGATCGCAAGGCGCAAAGGAGTGACTGGGCCGGCGCGGACAGGGACCTGGCCACCTTCTACGGCCGCGCGGCACTGGAGGCGGATCCGTACCAGGCGCTTCTCGGTATCCACCGTAAGGCCGAGGTGGGCGGCCGTGTGTACAGGGTCTCCGCGCAGATGCAGTGGGGAAATCGCGTCGAAGGACCCAATGAGCTGACCGGCCCGGTCGACAGGGAACTTGGTCCGTCGGACAACAGCTACCAGATGAGGGTCAACGCACGCGCGGTCGGCGGTTCCACCGTTACCGGCGAGCGCAGCAGGAAGGCCACGGGGCGATTCGCCTTCGGGGCCGGCGCTGTGCTCTCGATTCCGGAGCGCGCATACGATCTCGGTGCGCTGCACCTCAGAATTCCGAGGGCTCGGCTCCAACTTGGCGCAATACGCGGGTTTTTCAAGGGCGGATGGGGCAGAGCCTTCCAACTCAAGGGTGCGGCCAAGCAGTACCGGCGCACGGAGACGGACGGAAAGGTCGATGAGCTTCGGTACACCATGACGGTGCGGTGGACTGTCACCCCGGAAAGCGGGAAGTCCTCCTACATCGCGGGCAGGCTGCGGACGGTTGCTCGTGTGGTCAATCCGCAGGAACACGCGCCCGCGGAGCCGGTGACGCTGCGGCAAGCGTGGGAGGCGGGCCGGGTCCACGCCTCGCTCACCCGCCCTTCGGTCGAGAGGCCGCTGCACTTCAGTTCTGGAACTCACGGCCTGTACCCGTCGTTCCACGTGTTGCCTGAGCTGGCGCAGCTCGCCGCCCGCATGTATGCCCGGCAGCACGGCTTGTCCGAGAACTGGCTGCGGGATCCGTCGGGTTGGCCGGAGGAAGTGCGCGACCTGGCCCACCCGGTTGTCCTCAGCGCCCGGTTCGATGACATGACAGGCCAGTTCGGGGAAGAGATCGAGCTGTCCAAGCACGGCGATCATAAGCAGGCATTCCGGATCAAACTGCACACTCATGCCCCCAGAGACCTCGGTGCCAGTCAGGCCGTCGAGGTAGAGCACTACCTGAAGGGATCGGCGACCCACGTCGTGGGCAACGACAGGCAGTGGGGGCTGGGCCTTGACGGTGTCTTCGGGCCGCAGTTCCGGTACGGCGCCGACGGGCAACAGGGTGAGGGTCATCACGGACCAGGCGGTCGCATCACCGTCGTCGGTCACGCCGAAGGGGGTGTGGTAGCGGCCAGGGGCGCCTCGCGTGCCAAGGGAATGATCGACATAACCCGGGCCACTTATGGCGGAGCGGTCCACACGCTACGTACGACACCCGTGTTCGAAGTCACCTACGTGCGGTGGCATGGAAAGCGGCTCACAGAGACGACGGAGTACCTGAGTTCCGCCGACGCACTCGACCTGCTCGTGCCCAAGCGCAGACTGAGGGACGTCCTGCCACCCGAGACACCGGCGGCCACGGAGACGCTCAAGCCCGGTCCAGACAGGGCTGAGCCGATGAACTCTGCCGGACCGAATCCAGCGTCGCCCCCCGCCTCCCACCGCACATATCTCAGTGCCGACCTGATCCCGGGGATCGCACACCCGGAGGTATTGCGCGCGGACGGTGTCATGGAAGAGATCACCGCGCGACTGCGCCGCCAAGGTGTGGTCACCGAGAACGGCTCGGGTAGTGAGTCGCGCCCTAACCAGTTGATGCGCACGCTGCACAAGTCCTTCTCATCGCCCGCGTTGCAGGCGGATGTACCCGCGCTGATGACAAATCAGGGTGTCAGCCGCTGGATACCGATGACAGGGCTGCTCGGCAGCTCACGCTACCTGTGGGTGAAGGTGACAGCGACGCGGCTCGGCGCCGGGCCGACGCAGCCGCGTGACGATGTGAAACTCACACTCCGCGGCGAGCTTGACGACGAGGAGGCGCAGAAGAGGATCTCCGGTTGGGAGACCGGCTTCGGCGTCGACATCCGGGCCCGCGCCGGCGGCAACGGGGTGCACGGCGGCCCCGAAGCCGGCGCCACGTACTCCTCGGCGGCGACCACAGTGAGAGAGGAAGCGACCAAGAGGGTTCCCATCTACCGGGCCAACCCAGGAGACACTTCGTGGGAGTTCGAGCACGACATCACGTTCCGAGTCGAGACCGGGCTCTCCACCGAGCTTCCTGAGATCCTGACGGCACCCGCGCGGCTCCCGGCGGGAATCACCCGCCGCATCACCGGCAACCCGGCCACCGACCTCTCCTTGTTCCACTGGTACGACGGCGGCGACGGCACCGTCGGCAGCAGCGCGCTCGTCGAGGGCAGCTCCATCCGCCTACTCGTACCCCGGCACATGACGGTCATGACGGACCAGCCCTCGCACGACATCGACCTTGTCACGCCGCGCGAGACAGAGGTGACCTGGCAGTCGCCGCCCGCCGGTAAACAGGTGGTCAGCCCCGCTCCCCGGCAGGAGTGGCCGGACGCCCTGCTGGACGAGTTGCACCCTTGGACAACGCCCGCAGCCGCGTCGATCGCGCGCTGGGCCGCTGCGACCGCCATCCGTCAGCGCACCCCACTCACTGTGGACGGAGCAGCACCACAAGTGTCCGGGCTTTACTTCACGACGCGGGCCGGTCTGCGCTACGACCACTACACCGGCGCGAACATGCTGCGGCCGAATATCCGGAGTCTGCTCAGGCACGAGTACGAGGTTCCCGTCGGCGACCATCGGGTCCTCGTCGGCTTCGACCTGGACAGCGCCGAGATCCTGGGCCCACCGGAAGGCACGTCGTTCAAGCAACGGACGTATGTCCAGGAGGACGAGGAACCCAAACACGAGACGGAGCGAAGCCGCGGCTGGAAGTTCGTCCTCGGGCCCGAAGTGGGCGGAGAAAGCGGTCAGGACAACCTCATCGGCCGGGCACCGGTCGTGATCAAGGAGTGGCTGGACGGTCGGTCCCGTTCATCGGCCCTCGGTGACACCGACGAACGCAACAGGGAAGGACGACGGTCCTACCGCCACTACCGGTTCGACATCACAGCTGTCGTCAACGGCCCTTACGGCACAGTCCGGCTGAAGGTTCCGGGCGGGCTGTACGGCATGCTCCCCGTGGACAACGAAACCGGAAGACTCGCCGGAGGGCTGGAAGAGGCGCCAGAGCTGAGCGGACTGCTGGCGCCTCCGCCGGCGACGCCCGGAGTACCACCTCCGCCGGTGCCGTCGACGCGATCAATACCCGAAGTGGTGGTCGTGCCGCCCTCCCCGCCGCTGGGGGCGGACGCGCAGCGCTACTCAGGGCAGAGCGCGGCACCCGTCGAAGAGCGGACGACGACACCTGCCGCGCTGCCCCCCGCACCCCCCGTGCCGGTGGCTCCGCACCGCCTGTGGACTGCCCAGCAGTTGACGGAAGACGACCTTCCCGTCGACCGCTCGGGGCTCGGCATCCCCGATCCCGAAGGCATCTACGACGCGGACGACCCCGTTGACCAGGTCCGGCACCTGATGCTTGAGAGTGGTCGCTGGCCGCAGGAGATCCATGCCGTCGCGGCGCGAACGACCCTGCGGATCTGGAGCGAGACTTTCGAGCGCTTCGCGGACACAGTGCTGGGCGCCGACCCAACAGCCGGCCGGAGCGACATCCGGCGGCACTGGGACGAGGCTCTCGGTCTGATCACGCGAGGAGAACCGGAGTTCGTCCTCACCGATCCCCGGTATGCCGGGGACCGGTTCCGGGATGCCGTGAGGCATGTGGCGACTCTTTTGACGGCGGGCGTAGCGCGGGGCACGGCGGCGGAGCATGCCTACCGGCTCCGCCATGAACTGGGCCTGAGAGCACTGGAAGACGGGGTGGTCACCGACACGGCCGGTCTTCCGCGAGGTGTCCTCGATGCCTCTGCACCTCGGACCCCTGAAGCGTCCGTACCCGACAGGTCCGCTCCGGCCGACGAACAGATGGAGTCCCATCCGTGAGTACCTGGCTGCCGTCCTCCCCGAAACCGGACGACGCCACGAGTGCCGAACCCACCTCCGCTCCGACCGACACCGTGCACCATCCCGGCGAACGTCGGGAGTCGATCGGGGCCGTGCGGCTGAGAGAGCACGTGCGCCGGGACGAGCTGTGCAAGCCACGGGAGGACGCCCGATGAGAAGGGGGAAGGGCCGTGCGATGTGGCGCCGAGGCGCCGCCGTGTCCTCCCGGGCCGAACGGGAGCGACGTACTCGCGCCAGGTCGGATCAGGAAACAGGCCGCGGAGCGGGACAAGGGCCACGGGTGCTTGTCGAGGACCACGACGGACTGTTGTTGCTCCGTCTGCCTACGGACGACAGTCTGAGTCCCGCCGATGTCGCCGATCCTGCCCGCGCGCTGCGGTTGAGGCCCTCGATGGACCGGTGCTTGTGGTGCCACGTGGCTCGGTGTTCACACCGTCCGGGACTGGCGGCTGGCGACGGTTCGTCCCGGGAGGGGGGCCCGAGACACTCGGGCCCCAGTCCACGTCCTCATCCGCCGGTCCGCAACGCCGCTTTCCTGTCCGCGCTACTCCGGTAGCTGATGGACGATCCCGAGATCACTTTCAGCGTCGAAGCCGACGCGCTCGTGCGGAAGAGCGGCTGGGCGTCCGATGTCGGCCCCCAGGTCGAAAGTGGCGGCGGCGATCGCATCGGCTATCTCCGCCTCCTGGTGCTGCCGCTTCACCCGTTCATGATGTGCACTCAGAAGATCAGCAATTCTTCGGATCGGACCGTGATGGAGGTCGGGAGTCGGCGTTTCCTCGCTCATGGATGCTGATTCTCTTCCGTAGACCCCGCGCGGGGGTGATCGGCGGCGTGCGGGCGTCGAGCCGTCAACGTGAGGCTCCGTCAGGTGTGAGGGCCGCCTCCAGGCGAGCCGCTCCGTACTGGCGCAGGGCTCGTCAGGTTGCTGGGGTCGCGAATCCGGACCTCGGTGAGGACAATGGCAAGCTCAGGGGCGGGGGATGTTTCGCAGGTTGGCACGGGCCAGGTCGAGCATCTTGCCGACGCCCCCGTCGAGCACTGTCCGGCCGGCGGCGAAGGCGAATCCCTTGACCTGGGCGGCCGATATGCGCGGCGGGATCGACAGCGCGTTGGGGTCGGTCACGAGGTCGACCAGGAACGGTCCGTCGTGGGCGAGCGCCCGCTTGAGTCCCTCGACGACATCCCCGGGGCGCTCGATGCGGATCGCCTCGACGCCCGCGCTACGGGCGATCGCCGCGTAGTCCACGGGCTCGTGGTCCGTCTCGTGCTCAGGCAGCCCCTCGACCAGCATCTCCAACTTCACCATGCCCAGGGATGAGTTGTTGAAGACGATCGTCTTCACCGGCAGATCGTGCAGCTTCACTGTCAGCAACTCACCCATGAGCATGCCCAGTCCACCGTCACCAGACATCGAGATCACCTGGCGGCCGGGGTAAGCGAACTGCGCGCCGATGGCGTGCGGCAGCGCGTTGGCCATCGTGCCGTGCAGGAACGAACCGATCACCCGGCGCTGCCCATTGGGGGTCAGATAACGCGCCGCCCACACGTTGGACATGCCGGTGTCCACGGTGAACACCGCGTCGTCGGCAGCGAGTTCGTCCAGAACCGAGGCCGCGTACTCAGGGTGGATCGGGGTGTGCCGCTCGACGTCGTGGGTGTAGGCGGAGACCACCGTCTCCAGCGACTTGGCATGCTTGTGCAGCATGCGGTCCAGATAGGTACGGTCCCGCTCCGCCTCGACCAGCGGCAGCACAGCCCGCAGCGTCTCCCGGACATCGCCGTGGACCCCGAGTTCCAGCACAGTGCGACGGCCGAGGCGGCCCGCATCGTGGTCGATCTGCACGGTCCGTGCCTGCGGCAGGAAGTCGTTGTACGGGAAGTCGGTGCCGAGCAGGACGACCAGGTCGGCCTCGTGCATCGCGTCGAAGCAGGCGCCGTAGCCCAGCAGACCGCTCATGCCCACGTCGTACGGGTTGTCGAACTGGATCCACTCCTTGCCCCGCAGGGTGTGCCCAACGGGGGCGGCAGCCTTCTCGGCGAGCGCCATGACCTCGGCGTGTGCGTCCCGCACTCCCGCACCGCAGAACAGCATCACCTTCCGTGCCGCGTTCAGCTTTTCGGCCAGGCCTCGAACCTGCGTTTCCGGCGCGACGACCCGGCCGTGCTCGGTGACCAGGTCGCTGCTTCCCGTCGGGTGCGTTGCCGCGTCGTGCGCGACATCACCCGGTATCACCAGGACCGACACCGCGCTGTTGCCCAGAGCCCGCTGCATGGCGATCCGCGCAACCCGGGGCATCTGTTCCGGGGTGCTGATCATCTCGCAGTAGTCGCTGCACTCGGTGAACAGCCGTTCCGGGTGCGTCTCTTGGAAGAAGCCGGTACCGATCTGGTGGGACGGGATGTGCGAGGCGAGTGCCAGCACGGGCGCACCGGAGCGGTGCGCGTCGTACAGTCCCTGGATCAGATGTGTGTTTCCGGGGCCACAGCTACCGGCGCACACCGCGAGCCTGCCGGTCAGCTGTGCCTCCGCTGCCGCGGCGAAGGCGGCGGCCTCCTCGTTCCGTACGTGCACCCACTCGATGCCGTCGGTGCGGCGCACCGCGTCGACCACCGAGTTCAGGCTGTCACCCACCACGCCGTAGACCCGCTCCACGCCCGCCTGGCGCAGAACGTCCACAAGCTGCTGGGCCACGGTCACATTCCGTACCACCGGTTTCTCCCCTCGGGCTGCACACGTGTCCCGTAGGACTCTCGACAGCCTCAATGTAGTTGACGCATCCACTTTAGGGGCGTGGGTTTCCGGTGCCGGACATGGCCACCCGGAACTCCGGATCAATCGGGTTCGCTGGGGGGACACATGGCAGTGGCCACGGCGCCCGCCCCCCGCAAGTGGCGGGCCAAACGGGCAGGGACGGTGTCGCCCCGCATGGCCAAATGCTGTGCGAGAGCGGCATGCAGCAGTTGCCGAGAAGACGGTGCGAGTGTGCTGAGGATCACCTCGCGAGGCAACTCGGGAAAACGATAGCCACTGGTGGCATGCTCACTGGGTTCCGCCTCCCACACCAGGAGCCGGGCAGCGACCGCCACGTCAACAAGCGGTAGGAGCTGCCGCAGTGGCTCGTCCAGCATGTCGGCGAGCAGGGCGATGTCCAGCCACTCGGCATCCACCGCACCATAGGTAAGCATTTCACGGACCGGTTCCGGCAGCCCGGCCAGCCGACTGAGGATCGCGCTCCGCACGGCCGTGGGCACTCGGGCCGCCGCGCCCGTCCGTCGGTCGGGAGGCAGCTTGAGTAACTCGGTCAGGATGAATGGGTTCCCCGCGCTGCGCCGATGCAACGCCGCCGCATGCGCCGGCGTGACGCGCTCGCCGGATCCTGTGAGGACCTCGGTGACGTCAGCGAGAGTCAGCGGATCCAGCCTGAGCCACGTCGCGCCCCGCCGGGCAAATGCGGTGAGCAGGCCGCTGGACGTCGGATCGTCGGCGGCCCGCATGGCGCACACCACCGCGACGGGGCCCTCCGGCAGTGCCTCGACGATGTGCCGCAGATGGGAATGGAACTCCGGTGATGCCGCGTCGAGGTCGTCAACGATGCAGAGTGTGGGCCGACGGGAAAGCGCCTGCAGAAGCTTCCCCGTCGTCGTCCGTTCGTCCACGGGCGCAGCGCGTTCGTATCCGTCCTGCCGCAGCGCGTGGAGTAGTTGCGCGGCAGGGGACGGCGACGAGCGGCTTCCGTTGTCGCCCTGCACCTGGCCGCCCTGGGCACGGGCGATGGCGAAACCCGCCGATACCGCATGGGCCGCCAACTCATCCAGCAGCCGTGTCTTGCCGGCACCGGGCTCGCCGGAAACGACAGCGCAGGCCGTACGACCCGCGGCGGCCCTCGACAGGACCGCCCTAAGCTGCGACGTCTCCTCCGACCGTCCTGCCAGAGGTGGGGGCGCGTCTCCCGGGTCCGTCCTCAGGACGACATCGGTCGAGAAGGGGCTGAGGCCGTCGAGGATGCCGGTGTCGTGCCGCAGAATGGCGGTCTGCAGTCGTTTGAGCCCCGGACTCGGGTCAAGACCCAGCTCCTCGTCCAGCATGACGCGGAACCGCTCGTACTGCTGAAGCGCTTCCGTCGGCCGGCCCCCTGCGTACAGGGCCCGCATCAGCAGTGCCCAGGACACCTCCCGCAGCGGCGAGCCGGCGATGAGCCCTTCTGCGGCGCTGATCGCCTGTGTCAGATCCCCCTGCTTCAGCAGGGTCGTGGCCTGCAACTCCCTTGCTTCCTGAAGGATTGCGTTCAGACGCTTCCGCTCGCGCACCGCGAAATCCTCGTCAGCGGCGTCTTGGAATGCCTGGCCGCGCCACAGGCCGAATGCTTGGTCGAGTTCGCGCTGTGCCTGGGACAGTCGGCCATGCCTGACCGCAGTCCGGGCGCTGTGCACGGTGTCCTCGAACACCACGGTGTCCCGGGCCTTGCGAGGCACTCTCAGGGAATAGCCGGACGACTCGGCAACGAGCACATTGGACGGCCCTTGCCGCTCCGGGTCGAGCACCGAGCGCAGTCGGCTGACATGTGCTCGGACCGAGGAGATGGCTCCCGTCGGCGGGTTGTCCTTCCACAGGCACTGGGAGAGGTCAGCGACGGTGACCGGCCGGCCCTCCTCGATGAGAAGGCGGAGGAGCAGCACCCTGCGTTGTGGCGGCCCCAGGTCGAGCGGTGTCCCGCCGCGCCACACCTGGACCGGACCCAGGGCACGGAACTCTGCGGTGTCATCGTCGGTCGCATTCATGTGGATTACTCGCCTTTCGGGGCGCTTCGGGGGAAGCGCGGTCGGACACGCCACTCCACTCGGGAAGCACACCTCCCGCCTCCCAGCAGGCACCGATGAGGTCGTTGAGGGTGGCCACCGATCGAGTGGCGGGCGCCGGCCAGAGGGAGGATTCACATGGGGTACTCAGTCAAGCTGTGCCTTCAGCCACCGCAGGACGTCAGGTGTGACCGGGTCGGTGATGTCCGCGAACTCGTCGTGCCGCTTCAGGAACTTGGCGACGTAGGGGCAGACGGGGACGATCCGCATTCCGGAGGCGCGCACGTCGGCCAGTGCCTGCTGGACCAACTGCGGGGCGAGGCCCTGCCCGGCGAATGCCTCGTCGACCTCCGTGTGGAAGAAGACACGTTGCGCTCCCAGGTCACGGTAGGCGGTCAGACCGGCGCGTTGGCCGTCGACCAGGATCTCGTACCGGCGATCGGCGTCCACACGCTCGACAAGCGTGGTGGTGGAGGACTCGCTCATGGTGTGCCTTTCGTAAGGGAGGTCAGCGGGTCGGTGGGTTGCGGCGCGGTGTGATGACGGCGTTCGGCAGGGCCGGTGCGGGAAGGCGGCCTCGGGGAGAGTCCTCGATGACGCCGAAGCGGTCGGAGGAGGCTTCCCAGTCCCCGCGGGCCTTCACGATGTCCTCGTGGCTGCGACCGACGAAGTTCCACCACATGACGATCTCCTCCCCGAAGGGAGGCCCGCCGAGGAGGATGGCCCGCGCCGGGGCGTCGGTCTCGTTCACCATCGTCAGGGTGTCCACGCCGCGAGCGACGTAGCCGAGTTCGGCAGGCCGCAGCACCGTGTCGATCAGGCGGATGTCCCCGCTGTCCACGAGGAGACCGTGCTCGAAAGCCGCGTCCACGGCGAGGGAGAGCGTCATGCGGGGTTCGATGACGATCTCGGCGCCGAGCAGCGGCGTGAAGGCCCGCACCGGGGAGGTCCGGCCGGCGAGCGAGCCCAGAAAAACCCTGATGTGGGCCCCGTCGACCTGCGCGAGTTCGGGCACGTAGTGCTGGAAGTCCCGGGCGGCGTTGCGGTGTTCCTCGGGCAGCGCCACCCACAACTGGACACCGTGGATGACCATGGTGTTCGGATTGGAGACCTCGGAGTGGGCGATGCCGTATCCGCCGGTCATGAGGTTCATCTCACCGGGCCGGATCAGGGAGTGGGTTCCGAGGGTGTCGCGATGTTCGACCTCTCCACTGAACAGCCAGCTCACCGTCTGCAGTCCGGTGTGAGGATGCGGGGGCAGGTCCATGCCGCCCGACGCAGCTACTTCGTGCGGGCCGTAGTGATCGGCGAAGCACCAGGCGCCGATGAGTGTGCGCTCCCGCTGAGGCAGCGTCCGCCGCACGCGCATCGCACGGGGGCCGCCGAGGGGGACCTCACGCGCCGACAGGACATCGACCCAGGGGGCTCCGGTCGGCCGGTCGCCTTCGACGGGCGCACCGCAGCGCAGGGCCTCGGCATCGGTTTCCGCGTTGCTCACCGGTACCTCCTACACGCTCTGGTTGTCACATCAACTATGATGCCACGGAGGTAGGCAGATGGCCAAAGCACCCGCACGAACGCGGGATGCTCCATGGTGACCCGAAGGAGGCCCCGGCGTGAGCATCCACAACCACAGCTCCCCGCCCCGCAGGATCTTCATCGACAAACAGAGCCCCAAGGCATTTCATGCCCTGCTACAGGTCGCGGATGCGGCCCGAGCAACCGCCGCCGAGGCCGGGCTTGACCGCACCACCGTGGAACTGATCAACCTCCGCGTATCGCAACTCAACAACTGCGCCTACTGCCTCGACACGCACACCAGAGCGGCCCTGCGGGCCGGTGAATCACCGCAAAGACTCGGAGTCTTGAGCGCATCGCGGGACACCGGCCTGTTCACTCCCTCGGAGCGCGCCGCTCTGGCGCTGGCCGAGGCCACCACTGATCCGGCGAACGCCGCGACCCAGGCAGCCGCCTATGAGGCCGCCCGACAGGTTCTTTCCGAAGACCAGATCTCAGCCACGATCTGGGTGGCGGTCACCATCAACGCGTTCAATCGCGTGTCGATCATGAGCAAGCACCCGGTACCGCCGCCTCGCGACAAGTAGCGGCGGTTGCCCCGTCACACCGCTACCGCTGGCCTTCGGCGTGCCCGGCTCGCATGTTTCCCGCTGAACACGGGCGCACCCAAGGCTTCGCTCACGTCGGTGTCGCGCCGGGCCGTGGTCGGACATCCCTCCGGCTGTCAGCGGCCACCGCGGCGACGCTCACGCCGGCCGCATGACACACACCTGGTCGTCCGTTCCAGGCGGGATGGTTCCTCGTCCAGCTTCTCCACCACGCGTTCGGAGACGCGAGCGAGCAACCGCAGCTCCGACGGCGTGACGTTGTCAAGGAAAAACTCACGCACCGCCTCCACATGACGTGGGGCGGCGGCTTCGATCACCGCTCGCCCCTCGTCTGTGATCACCACGAACGTGCCACGGCCGTCCTCAAGGCATTCCTCCCGCACCACGAGACCACGCTTCACCATCCGGGCGATGTGATGGGACGTCCGGCTCTTCTCCCACTCCAACGTCCTGGCAATGTCCAGAAACCGCCGCCGCCGGACGGGTGTGTCCATCAACTCGACCAACACGGCGAAGTCCGCAGGCGACACGTTGGACTCCGTCTGCAACAAGTGGGACAGCCGACCCATGAGCCTCTCCTGCATGCGCACGAAGCTCTGCCACGCATACTGCTCCTCCACCGTCACCCCTACGCACCGCCTGTTCCATGAAGAGGCCGCGGCCACTCGTCGATGGTCCGGCCCTCGGCTCACCACGGTTGGCTCACTCGGCATTCCGAGGGCGTCCGCCGGAGAGACGGCACCCTCGGGGCCATGGGCTGTCGGCGGGGTAGCGGCTCAGCCCGCCTGGATGTTCGCGGCGTTCTCGGCGAGCCAGTCGTCGAAGCTCTTGAGCGCCGGGTTGATCTCCCGCAGGAGGTCCAGGTCGCGGGCGCCGGTGAACTCCTGGTCGAAGTCCCCGTAGTACCGGAACATGTTGGCGATCTCGTCGCCCGCCGGTACGCCCAGGGAGCGGAAGACGTCATAGGGAACCGACTGGAAGCGCACCGGCTCGCCGATCGCGGTGCCGAGCTTCTGGGCGTACTGGGCGCCGGTCAGGTGGTCGCCGGCGAGGCCGACGGTCTGGCCGATGAACGGCTCGCCGGCCTTGAGGAGGGCGAGTGCCGTGCGGCCGATGTCGTTGACGTCGACGCCGGCCAGCAGCTTGCCGTCCTCGAACGGCAGGGTCAGCGTCAGTACGCCGTCCTCGGCTCGCTTGGGCCCCATCATCGACAGGAAGCCCTGGAAGAAGAAGGTGGTGTTCAGGAAGGTGGTCGGCACTCCGGCCTGCCGGAACAGCTCGTTGCCCTCGCCCTTGGCGTCGAAGTGCGGGACGTTGTACTTCTCCTGGAGGACCGGCATCCGCTCATCCTCCAGCGGCAGCAGTTCGCGGGTGTCCTCCAGCGTCGACCACACCACGTGCCGCATCCCGGCCTTCTTCGCGGCTCGCGCCAGAACCTCGATCTCCTCCATTTCCTGGGCCGCCGAACCGTGCGCCCAGAAGTTGGTGACGAGGAAGGCGCCGTAGGCACCTTCGAACGCTGCGTGGACGGTCGGCTCGTCATGGAAGTCCGTCCGCACGACCTCCGCACCGAGGTCCGCGAGTTCCTTGGCCGCGGGTGATTCGGGGTTCCGGGTCAGCGCACGCACCGTGAAGCCCGAGTCCGGATCGGCGAGGATGGCCCTCGCGGTGCCGCCCCCCTGCGCACCGGTGGCTCCGGCGACCGCGATGACCTTCTTCTCACTCATGCCACTGCCCCTACCCGACGAGAGATTGTTGATCCATCAACTGAAGCGCAATTCGGTTGATGAATCAACCTGTGGTCGCAATATTGAGTCAGGTAAATGACGTCAGACAGGCGGCGCTTGACTGAATTGGGCCTGGTCGCGTGGTATGCCCCGTCCGACCTGGTGGCGGAGTTGGCGCTGTCCCTGAGGTCACCTTGCATGAACACTCCTGCCGACCAGAGGTTCGGTATCCAGATCGATTCGGCAAGGGTGGGTTCGGGCCGTACCAGGTATTGCTCGTCGGCCAACGGGTCAACCGGCTCGCTCCGGCCGGCCCGACCGGTACTCGCGTGCAAGTGCACACCGGTGTTCGCCGGGTCGGGCGCTCCTCGTTCACGTTCGAGCAGGTGATCATGGTCGACGGCAAGCGTGTGGGCAGTGGCGACGCCACCGTCGTGCTGGCCGGCAACTCGGGGCCCCTCCAGCTTCCGGACGAGCTGATCGCCGATCTCGACGAGATGCGGCTGTCGGAGAAAGGAACGTCGGCAGCTTCCCGTCCCCGCCCTGAGCGCCTGCAACGTGCCCACTACTCGTACTGGTCCATGCTGCGTTCCCGGATCGGTGACGTCGACTCCAACCAGCACGTCAACTTCCTCGCACTGGCCACGTGGTACGACGAGGCCATCGCCGCATTCACCTCGCACTCGATGGGGACAAGCGGTGCGGGCTCGGTGCCAGATCTGCCCCCTTCGTCCTACCAGATCCAGTATCTCGGCGAGGTGACCTACCCGGGCGACTACGAGATCGGGCTCACGGTCCGGTCCGCCGACACCGATTCCGTGCACCACGAACTCGGTGTCTTCCACGGCAGCACCTGTCTGGGCGTGGCCGACGCCATCGGCCCACGCGGCACACTTACCGCCGAAGCCCTGGAAGCGGCCCCGACGGCGGACTGACCCACGGCCTCTCGCGGACAGACCTGGTTCATCCCGGCAGCGCGACGTCACCGGCCCCGATCCGCGCGAGTGCAAACCGACCCGGACCGGCGCGCACTTCCCGGCGTTCCTGAAGAAGGCCGTCAAGCCGCACGCGGGAAAGGAGGTCGAGGCCGATGCCCGCAGCGCCTCCCGGACCGGTTCACCTCGTCGAGGGGCCCGTCATTCGTCCGCGTCGCGGACCAGGAGCGCGATCTGTACCCGGTTCTCGACCGCCAGCTTGGCGAACAGGTTGCCCGTGTGTGCCTTGACGGTCGCGATGCTGATGTGCAGTCTCCGGGCGATCTCCGGGTTGCCCAGCCCGTCCGCGATGGCTCGGGCAGTTTCGCGTTCTCGGTCGGTCAGCGCGGCCAGCTGTTTCCGTGCGGCTTCACGGGACGAGTCGCGGGCGTAGGTGGACCGCGGACCGGTGGCTGCGGCGATCACTCGTGCCGTGGCCGCCGGGGACAGTGCGGGGTTGCCCTCCGCGACGGTCCGCACCGCGTCGAGGAACTGCGGCGGTGGGGTGTCTTTGAGGACGAATCCGAGTGCTCCTGCGTCCAGCGCGCCGAGCACCAGAGCATCGGAGTCGAACGTGGTCAGCATGAGCACCCGGGGTGGCACCCGGCGGGTGAGGATTTCCCGGGTCGCGCTGAGACCGTCACGGCCGGGCATCCGCACGTCCATCAGTACGACGTCCGGCCGCTGCTCGTCCACCACGGCGATCGCGGCGTCCCCGTCGGCGGCCTCCGCGACGACGGTCAGGTCCGGTTCGCCGTCGATGACAAGCCGCAGCACCATGCGCACCAACTGGTCGTCGTCGACGATGACGATGCGCACCGGCTCCCGCTCCCGCTCGCTGTCCACTCATGTTCTCTTTTCGTGGGTGGGGTTCGGCCAGGGCAGTCGTGCGGTGAGGACGTATCCGTTGTCGGGTGTGGGGTGATGGTCGAGTGTTCCGCCGGCGAGGTTGATTCGTTCGCCGAGGCCCAGCAGACCGAATCCCGACGACGGCAAGCGCATGTGTTGTGTGATGGCTGGGGAATTGCGGACGCTGACTTCCAGTTTGTCGCCTTCTGTTCCATCAAGGGTGATGTGTATGTGTGCGCCCGGGGCGTGTTTGGCGGCGTTGGTCAGTCCTTCTTGGACGATCCGGTAGCAGGTTCGCCCTGTGGCGTCGGGCGGAGCTGCCGTCATGCTCGTGGTGAGTGTGACGTCGAGTCCGGATGCGAGAGCGTCGGCGGCCAGTTCGGGGATGTGGTCGAAGGAGGGTTGTGGTGGTTCCGGGCGGGTCGGGTCGGCCCGGAGCACACCGAGGACGTCCCGTAGTTCCTCCAGGGCTTGGTGGGAGCCGTCGGCGATGGAGCTGACCAGCACGCGGTTCTCCTCGGCGGTGAGGTCGCCGCGGTGGTTCAGCACTCCGGCCTGCATGGCGACCAAGGAGATCCGGTGCGCGAGCACGTCGTGCATCTCGCGGGCGATCCGGTTGCGTTCCAGGGCTCGTGCCTGCGCGGCTCGTGCGGCATGTTCCCTTTCCGCGCTTTCCGCCCGGTCCCGCAGGGAGCGCACTTCGGCACGGCGCGCGCCGATGGCCATGCCTACGGCTGCCGCGATGCCCGCGGTCAATGCCGGGAACGCGAGTTGGGTCCACAGCGGGCCGGGCGGGCTCGGGCCCTGGACCGGGTGGAGCGCGATTGCGAACTGTGACGCGGTCACGTAGGCCAGCCCGACGGTAGCGATCTCCACAGGACGGCGACGCGTGGAGACCGAACTCAGTGCCATGAGCGCGGCGCCGGTGGCGAGTGCCGACGCGGTCGACGCGATCGCGACCGTCATGGCGACGGCGAGCGGGAACCGCCGCCGCCATACGAGAGCCGTCAGGCAGCCGAGCGCCACCAGCGGATCACCGATGAGGAACCAGGAGCCCGTTCCGGCCGCCTGCCATTTCAGCAGCACACCGGTGGAGAGCCAGACCGGTATGCCCGCTGCCGTGGCGGCTGCCAGCCGCCAGGTCTGCGGCCACCACCCGAGCCGTGTCGCGACGTCCGTGTCCACCTGGTCATTATCGCGACACCGTATGTCCTGTGAGTCGGACCGAGGGATGAGACGCCCTGGACCAAAGTCGAATAACCGTCTCGCCTTTGGTCGAAGCCTTTCGAGCCGTCGGGCCGATGTGGAGGCCCCGCCGCACGGACAGACTCGTTCACGTGCCGAGACAAACCGGACACGAGACGGAGAAGCGCGATGCGCGAGAGTGGCTTCGGAGCCCTTGAGGCGGTGGGGATGGTGATCACGGCCCTGGCCGCCCAAGCGGTGATCCATGGTCTGCTCAACCGGGACTCCGAGCTGCTGTGGGGCATCTTCGACCGGGTCCCGGGCGGCCTTGCCGGCCGGGTGACTCTTCTCGGATCCGTCGCGCTCGTCGCGACGTTGCTCGGTGGCTGGGCACACACCCGCCGGCAACCGGACGCCGGGCGGGCGGCCAGGTCCTGTCCGGCCGACCCCCACGGGCCGACAGGACCTGACGGCGGACGTTCCAAGCCCTCGCTCCGGCGCCCCGCGCGCCCCTCAGAAGGACATCAGATGCGCAGAACCCTCTCCCTCTTCCTTGCCACCACCGCGCTGGCGGTGACCGCGATTCCGGGAGTGTCGTCGGCGACGACGCCGGACACCGTGCACTGGGGCGCGTGTCCGGAGGACATCGCCTCGCCCGGCCTTGAGTGCTCGACGCTTGAAGTCCCCCTGGACTACCGGGACCCCGACGGCCGGCAGATCGCGATCGCGATCTCGCGACTGGCGAGCGAGAACCCCTCGCAGCGCCGCGGCGTGCTGCTGACCAATCCAGGCGGGCCCGGCGGTACCGGACTCGACTACCCGGCCCTTCTCGCCGGCTCAGGGCTGCCCCGGAAGGTGCTGGACTCCTACGACGTGATCGGCTTCGACCCGCGCGGCGTCGGCCACAGCACGCAGGTGACCTGCGATCTGACGCCGGAACAGCAGGCACGGCGCAATTTCCCGCCGTACGCGCACACCGCGGCCGATGTCGCGAGGGAGGCGGGGTACGCGCGGACCGTCGCCAAGCAGTGCGCCACCTCGCGGACGGCGTGGATGTTGCCGCACACCACCACCGCGAACACCGCGCGCGACATGGACCGGATCCGGGCGGCGTTGGGTGAGCCGAAGCTTTCGTACCTCGGCCATTCCTACGGCACCTACCTCGGTGCGGTGTACACGACGCTGTTCCCCCAGCGCGGCGACCGGATCGTGCTCGACAGCAATCTGGGTCCGGGCGGTTACGACGTCACGGCCATGCGGGCGTTCGCCCGTGGAATGGAGGACCGGTTTCCGGACTTCGCGGCGTTCGCCGCCGCGCGTCCCGAGTACGGCCTGGGCACCACACCGGAGCAGGTGACCGCGAAGTTCTTCGATCTCGCGAAGCGGCTGGAGGCGAAGCCGGTCCAGGGCATCGACGGGACGTTGTTCCGCGGGCTCACGTTCGAGTACCTCTACAGCGATGCGACCCTGCCCCTGCTGGCCGCCACCTGGCAAGCACTGGAGAACGACCGGCCTCTGCCCACACTGCCGTTGCCGGAGAACATAGAGAACAGCATGGCCTCCCGCTTCTCAGTGGTATGCGGTGATACGCGCTGGCCGGGAACGGTCCAGGAGTATCAGCGCAACGCCGCGGCCGACCGGCTGAAGTACCCGATGCTCGGCGGGTCCACAGCCAGCGTCGGACCGTGCGCGTTCTGGCCGGACAAGCGGGTCGAACCGCCGGTACGCATCGGTGACCGGGGTCCGTCGAACGTGCTCATGGTGCAGAACGAGCGGGACCCGGGGACACCACTGGCCGGCGCCCGGAAGCTGGGGAACGCGTTCGGGAAGCGGGCCACGATGGTGACGGCCGACCAGGGCGGGCACGGCGTCTATCCGTTCGGCTCCAACACGTGCGCGAACGACGCGGTGACGGCGTTCCTGACCACTGGGCAACGCCCTCCGCAGGACCTCGCCTGCGCGGCGGAGGCGAGCGAGTAACGGGAACCGGGACATGTTCAAAGAGCGGGCGGCGTCGTCGGGCCGTGCGGCGGATCCACCCCGGGACGGGCGAGCGCTGAGGCGTTTCTGCTGGTGGCAGTCGCTTTTCCGGACACTGTTGTCTCTTCGGCTGACGAACGAAGACGGCTGCCAGGAGGGCTACGCTGTCGACGTCAGGCGCTAGGGCCTTTCGTTTGGATCATCGGGCTGACCAGAGGAAGATGCCCGCGATGTGAAGTCCGGCCAGGTAGATGGTGGCGGTCTTCTCGTATCGGGTCGCGATCCCGCGCCACTGCTTCAGGCGGTTGGTTGGGTAGGCCGCGCGACGAGGTACCTGCCATGAGCAGACCCTTTTTCGCACGGCCCCCCTCCGAACCCGCCGTACGAGTTTCCCCGTAACGGGCTCTCCAGTGACCTATTTCGTGACGCTACTGGTCGGCTTTCCTGAGTGGATCCTGCCCGGACCGCGGCGGTGGTCTGTTCATGCGGCCGGGCTGCCGGTATCCGCCTGCGGGACCGGTGTTCGCGCCGTTGCTGTCGTGTGGCCCTGGGCGGTGCTGCGCATTGTGTTGAGTGCGGCGATGTCCGTGGTGGTGGCTGCGCCGTTCGTCGGATCAGTTGGCTGGTGGCCTGTGCCGGCCGGAACCGGTTCATGGCCCCTGGCCCGTGTCGCCTTGATGGTGTCGGCGGTCGCCGAGTTGCGCGGTGCGAGAGCGCTCTGGACTTCTTGCCGGCGGTGGTCGGCGGCTCTCACGTCCAGGCGTTGCAGCGGGGAGCCGGAACCGGACGAAGTCCCGCCGACCGGGGCGGGACGGGCAGCAAGCATCACCTGATCATCTGGCCGGGGTCTGGCCGTTGGGGTCCTGGCGCCTTCGTGGCGGTTTCGTGGTGCTCCCGGGAGCGGGGGGGATCGGTACCGGCCCGCCCCCGGCGCTTCACCTGCGGGGATACGGGGATACGGGGGTCCGTTTCCGGTTGAAGTGAGTCATGTTCACTTTGAAGCCGCTTGTGCGCAACCCTTCGTACGTTTCACGGGTCACACAGCCCGGAAGGTTTCCCCCCTTGTTCCCGATCTCCGGGAGAACGATCGTGCGTGTACGAATCCTGGGCGGTGCAGCGGCCGTTGTGGTTCGCACCGATGCCGGGCCGGGGGCCTGCCCTCCGCCGCGACCGCGGCCGTCGCGGGCCCGCCGCGCGCCGGCTCCGGCGGGGGCGGCTTCACCGGTCCCGCGCCCGGCGTGGCGCCAGCGGCGGGGAACGGCAGGGCGGGGGCGGCCGGTTACGTCCATGTGATGCGGGGCGGTGCGGACGTTCGGCACGCGGGCGCCGATGCCCGGTACCCCCGCACTCCACCCGCAACCCTGCACCCCATCTCCCCCCGCGGCCGGTGCCCGGTCCTGCGTGTGTGCGGGGCGTACGTCCTTCCCGAAGGACGTACGCCTGACCACCCCACCCGAAGGACGTACGCCTGATCCTCCCCACCCACCCCCACATGTGAAATGACCATCCCTGCACGGAACTTGGAGCGACTGTGCGCACAAAGACTCTCCCGGTGGCGGCCCTGTGCGCCGCCACCGTCCTCGCCGTGCTCGGCACGGCCGGCGGTTTTCCCGCCGGCGCCGCAGTGCCGGGCGCGGGCGGCGACGCCGACTTCAACGGCGACGGATACGCGGATGCCGCCGTCGGCGTTTTCGACGGCACCGTGAACGGACTCAGGAGCGCCGGCTACGTCCATGTCCTGTTCGGCGGCCCGGACGGACTGGGCTCCGGCGGCACGCTCAAGCTGAGCCAGAACAGCGCGGGCGTGCCCGGTACATCGGAGAAGAACGACCGCTTCGGCCTGGCCGTCGCGACCGCCGACCTCGACGGCGACGGCCTGAGCGACCTGGCCGTCGGCGCCCCCGGCGAGACGGTCGGCGACGGCTCCGCCGGGGCGCGCCAGGGCAGCGTCACCGCCCTGTACGGATCGCCGGGCGGCTTCGTACGCGGAAAGACCGTCGCCCAGGGCGGTCGGGGGAGCGCAGGCACCGGTGCCTCCCTCGCCGTCGGCGACTTCACCCGGGACGGCCGTACGGACCTGGCGATCGGCCAGTCCAACGGCGAGTCCGGCAAGGTCGCCCTGCGGCCGGGCCCGCTGAGCGAGGACAAGCCCCTGCTGCCGGTCCTCGACAACGGCTACGGCGGCACGGCGGGCCAGTTGGCGACGGGCGACTTCGACGGCGACGGCGCGGACGAACTGGCGGTCTCCGCGTACGGCCTGGAGTCCTCCGGTACGCGGCTGCTGCGGTGGAACGCCGCCGGCGCGACGCTCGACACCTACTGGTCGTCCAGCGCGGCCGGATACTCCCTCGCCGCGGGCGACTTCGACGGGGACCGGGTGGACGACCTGGCGATCGGGCAGTGCCGGGTCATCGGCCACGAGAGCAGCGGGGACTGCGGCCCGGCCGGGCCGGCCAAGGGCGGAAACGTCCACGTGGAGTACGGCGGCGAGGGCGGCGGCCGGCCCTTCGGCCACCGCAGCCAGACCTTCGGCCAGGACACCACGGGCGTGCCCGGCACCGCGGAGGACCGCGACAACTTCGGAGTCGAACTCAAGGCCGGACGGTTCAACGGCGACGCCCTGGACGACCTGGTGATCGGCGCGCCCGACGAGGCCATCGGCACCCGGACGCAGGCAGGCTCGGTGACCGTGCTGATCGCCGGCAGCGGCGGCCTGCTCGACGAGCGGGGCAGTGCCCGGGGTACCGCGGTCCACCAGAACACGGCGAACGTGCCCGGCACGGCCGAAGCGAACGACCTCTTCGGCGCGGCCTTCACGATCGGCGACTACGACAAGGACGGCTTCCGCGATCTCGCGGTGGGCTCGTACGGCGAGAACGGCGCGACGTCCGGGGGTTCGGGCGGCGTCTGGTACCTGCGGGGCAACGGCACGGCCGCGCCGACCTGGGCGGGATCCGCGGCGCTGACACCGCCGAAGCTGAGGCTGACGGGGGCGGTCGGGTACGGGCGGGTCCTCGGCCTGTGACCGTCGCGGAGCCGCAGTGGTCTGGCAGAGGGTCTTGCGGGGGGCTTCCGGGCGCCCCGCGGACGGGAGCCGTGTGCCTTTCCGGCACCGGCTGCACCCGCTGTACGGGTGGCGCCGGCGGCAGGGGTGGTCACTCTGTTCGGCGGGATGGTTTGTAGAGGTCGTCGAGGCGCAGTGGTGCGGGGCGGGGCAGCGGTGTGCCGGGCGCGGGCGGGCAGGACTGGAGGAAGTAGGCGAGCAGCCGGCGGGTGGCAGCCGCCCTCGCCGGCCACGGCCGCCTCACCGTCCCGCTGCACGCCGTGTTCCCGCTGGAGCAGGCCGCCGCAGCCCACGACGCCAGCGCCACCGGCCACCCCCGCGGCAAGATCGCCTCACCGTGCCCTGACACGGCGGCCTTTCACCGGCGCGCCCCGGGCCGCATCACATGGGACACATCCGTTGACCGGTGCGGGATTTCTTCATCGCTGTCGCTGCGTGGTTCAGGTGGATTGGTCTGTGCTGCATCGACCTGGGCTTCGCGTGGACGGATCTGCCATCGGGTGAAAGGCTCGCGTTCGTCGACGTCCCGGGACACGAGAGGTTCGTCCCCACCATGCTGGCCGGCGTGGGGCCCGTGCCCGCCGTGCTGTTCGTCGTCGCCGCCGACGAAGGCTGGAAGCCGCAGTCCGCCGAACACCTCGCCGCCGTGGACGCCCTGGGTGTACGGCATGGACTGCTCGCCGTCAGCCGCTGCGATCTGGCCGACCCCCGCCCCGCCACGGCGCAGGCACAGGACCGGATCCGGTCCAGCACTCTCGGCGGCGTCGAGGCCGTGGCCGTCAGCGCCCGCACCGGCGCGGGGCCTCGCGGACTTGCGCGCCGCCCTCGGCCGACTCGCCGCACGGCTGCCGGACGGGGACGCCGACTCCCCGGTGCGGCTGTGGATCGACCGGTCCTTCACCGTGCGCGGCAGCGGGCTGGTGGTCACCGGCACACTCGGTGCGGGGCGCCTCCGCCGGGGCGACGTCCTGGTGACCGCCAAGACCGGCCGTACTGTGCGCGTCAGGGCTCTGCAGGCCCTCGGCGAGGCGACCGACATGGTGCGGGCCACCGCCCGGGTCGCCGTCAACCTCAGGGATCACGACAAGGAGTCGACGGGCCGCGGCGACGCCCTGCTCACCCCCGACAGCTACCTTCCGTGCCTCCGCTGCGACGTGCGCGTCCATGGCGGAACACCGGCCGCGACGCTGCCCCGTACCGCTGTCGCCCACATCGGCTCGGCGGCCATGCCCGTAGGCGTACGGCCGCTTGGTACGGACATCGTCCGGCTGACCCTGCCGACGCCACTGCCGCTCCGTACCGGTGACCGTGCGGAGCTGCGCGATCCCGGCCTGCGGCGTGTGCTGGCCGGCCTGACGGTGTTCGATCCCCAGCCACCGGATCTGCGGCTGCGCGGCTCCGCGGCACGGCGCGCGGCCGAACTCGACGACGCTCGCGGCACTCCGGGCGAGGCCGCCGAGCTACGGCGCCGGCTGCTGGTCCGGCGCGGGGAGTTGACCGCCATGGGGGTGGCCGTCCACACCGCGCCGGTCGTGGGTGACTGGCTCGCGGACCCCGCCCACTGGGACGCCCTGCGCGCCCGGCTGGCCGAACTGGTCACCGCGTACCGCTCCGAGCGGCCCACCGAGGAGGGCATGCCCGTGGAGGCCGCTCGGCACCGTCTGGGGCTGCCGGCCGCCCCCCTGGTGGAGGCACTGGTCACGCCGCCCCTGCGGATGAGCCGCGGGCGCGTGACCGCCGGGCCCGCGGAACTGCCCGTCGCTGTAGCGGACGCGGTGCACCGACTCACCACGGAGCTGGCTCATCGGACCTTCGCCGCGCCGCACGCCCAGCAGCTCACGGAACTCGGCTTCGGTCGCCGGGGAACTCGCCACGGCGGTCCGCCACGGAGCAGTACTGCGACTCGCGGAACACGTGGTGCTGCTACCGGACGCCCCCCCCGGCTGGCGGCCGAGCGGCTGAGCGAACTCGATCAGCCGTTCACCGTGGGAACGGCGAGCCGTGCCCTGGACACCACCCGACGCGTCACCGTTTCCCTGCTGGAGTACTGCGACGGTCAGGGCATCACCCAGCTGCTCCCCGACAGGCGCCGCCGGTGCGAGAGCCCCGGCCGACCGGCGCGGGCACCAAACCGCCCTGAACCTTTGCGTTCACGTGTGTGCTCCGGACTCCACACCCACCAGTGCACGTACGTGGGCTTCACGCACGCCAACGCCGACACACGGCTCGCCACAGCGATGTGATTTCCCGGCGACGGCGCCGCAACGCGACCGGCTGTACCTGGAGCCTGAGTTTCCCCTCCCGGAGGAGATCGCCACCTTCGTGACGGCGCGGACAAACGCTGCCCGACAAGTCACCAGCACGAGCAGACCGCCACGGGACGCGCGGTGGTGGAATACCGTGGTGCCGTGGTGCGCGCCGGTGGTTCCCGGGTGGGTGGTTCGGACGGAAGTGCGGCTTCGGGCCGGTCCCTGTTCCCGCTGCTCGCGGTGTGCGCGGGTTACTTCATGGTCATCCTGGATGTGACCGTCATCAACGTCGCTGTTCCGGTGGTGGGACGGGATCTGTCGGCGTCGCTCACCGCAATCCAGTGGATCACCAACGGTTACACCCTGGTCTTCGCGGGGACGTTGCTCATCGGTGGTGCGCTCGGGGACCGGCTGGGCGCCCGGCGCGTCTTCTGCACCGGGGTGGTGGTGTTCACCGTCGCCTCGGCCGGCTGCGGGCTGTCCCAGGACACCGGCACCCTGGTCGCCGCCCGGCTGGTGGAAGGACTTGGTGCGGCCCTGATCGTGCCCGCTTCCCTCGCCCTTCTCCGTGAGGTGATCCCTTCGCCCGCGAGCCGCTCCCGGGCCTTCGGACTGTGGGGCTCCATGGCGGGTGTCGCGGCTTCCGCCGGCCCCCTCCTGGGCGGGCTCCTCGTCACGGCCGTTGGCTGGCGCTGGGTCTTCTTCGTCAACCTGCCCGTCGGATGTGCCTGCCTGCTGCTGACACGGCGCTGCGTGCCGGCTTCCATCCGGCGCCCGAACCGCCGGATGGACTGGCTGGCCCAATGCGCCGTCATCGCGCTGGTGGGCCTGCTCACAGCCGCCCTGAACGAGGCCGGACGACGGGGCTGGACCGACCCACTGATTCTGGCAGGCGCCGGTCTGTGCCTGCTGGCAGCCGCCGCATTTGTCCTGCGCGAGCGCCTTGCCCGTACTCCTGTGCTGCCCCTCACACTGTTGCGCTCCCGCGCGCTGAGCGGGGGTGCGGCCATCGGCATGCTGTTCAACTTCGCCTTCTACGGCATGCTCTTCACCGCCAGTCTCTACTTCCAGCACGAGCGCGGCCTGACCGCGCTGCGCACCGGGTTGGCCCTCTTCCCGGCGGTGGTCATGACCATGTTCGCTTCCGTGCTGTCCGGGCGGCTGGCACGCCGTACCGGACACCGTCCGCTTGTGGTCACGGGCATGCTGCTGGGGGCGCTGGGCCTGACCGGCTGGGTCGCGGCCGGACCGGACCCGGCCTACCAGCTGCTGGTGGTGCCCATGATGGCGGCTGGCTTCGGGACGTCTTTCGCCCTTACCGGGTCAACCACCACGGTGATGTCGGCCGTTGCGGACGAGTACTCCAGTACGGCCTCCGCTCTGTTCAACACCACTCGCCAGGTCGGCAGCGCGACAGGGGTCGCCCTGGGTGGCTCTTTGCTGGCCGCCACCGCGAGTTTCACGGTCGGGCTGCGGATCAGTATGGCCTTCGGCGCGGTCGCGTACCTGACGGCAGCCGTGCTTGCCCTCTTCTGCATTCCACGGAAGGCATCCGGCCGCGCCGTCCACTGAACGATGGCTCGCGAGGAAAGCATCCGACATGCCGCCCCCTCCGAGCCGGGCCTGCCCTACGGCTGGTGGGAGGAAACCCCCGCCGAAGCCGTCGCATGGGTCCTGGAGCGCCACGGCGGACCTCCCCGCGGCCGGCGGCTGCCCGGTCTTCGCGGACTTCATCCCCAAGGCCGTGGGCGCGAAGAACCTCCCTCTGGGCGCGGACCTCGCCGTCTCGGGGCGACTTCCGCCCCGCCGCGCTTCCCGCGACCTCCGCCACCGCGAAGGTCGACGGGTGCACCGTCCCCCTGGACGGCCCGCTCACCCCCGGCACGGCCGGCGAGCTGAAGCTGAACGTCAGCAAGGCCGGCCGCCCGGTCACCGATCTGGAGCCGTACCTGGGCGCCTACGGTCACCTGGTCGCGCTGCGCTCGGGCGACCTCGCCTACCTGCACGTGCACCCCAACGGCGAGCCCGGCGACGGGAAGGCGAAGCCGGGACCCGAGGTTTTGTTCACCGCGACCCCGCCCAGCGTCGGCACCTACTGTCTGTTCCTCGACTTCAAGCACGAGGGAACGGTCCGCACCGCCGCCTTCACCGTGAAGACCGGCGCCGTGCCGGCCGACGGCGAGACCGCCCCGACCGGTACGCCGGACGGTGAGGGCACCGCGGAGAAGCCCGACGCCCACAAGCACTGACCGCTGACCCCGCGGGCCGTCCTCTCGTCCCGAGGACTGACGGGGCCGGGATGCCGCCGGTCCTGGCGCCGACTAGCGTCGAAGGGGTGTGACGGCGCGAGTGGCCGTCGGACGGCGATGGGAGGCCACCATGACGGCCGACGTTGCGGAACCGGGCGCGGAAGCGCCCAGGGTGGATCTCGTCGAACGATGGCGGCAGGCGGCGGACCGGCACCTGTCCCCGACGAAACGGTCGCTGCTGGTCACCTGGGTCGCGTTCGGCACCACGTTCGGCACCGCGCGGTTCATCACCCACGGCATCAGGGGCGGTTGGCTGCCCTGGGGCAACGTCACCGCCGGCGGCAGGCATCTGCACCACTACAACTTCGGCATCGCCGCCCTGGCGGGCGTCGGACTCGTCGCGGTGCGCGGCGACGAGAGGGCCGTCGGGCATCCCTGCGTGGCCGCGGCCTACGGGGTCGGCACCGGGCTGATCGCGGACGAGTTCGCGCTGCTGCTGGACCTCCAGGACGTCTACTGGGCCAAACAGGGGAGGGTGAGTGTGGACGTTTCCCTGGGCGTTCTCTCCGTGCTCGGCGCCTACCTGACCGCCGTGCCCTTCTGGCACGAGGTGGCCCGAGTCACTCGCCGACACCTCGCGCGCACCGTGGCCTCAGCGTCGATCCGACGCTGATCACCGACATGTGAGCCGGGACCGGCTGGGGGAGACTGCGGAGGGCAACCGGTCGTCGTCGGCGACCACCGTGGCGGGAAGGAGACGTCCGATGGCGAAGAAGACCGTGAGGTGGGCCGATGCCCCGGCCGCGCACGACTACCCGGCGGCCGGGTCCTATCTGCGGCTGCTCCTCCCCCCGGAATCGGTGACGGCGCTGACCGACTCGATGGCCGAGGCGCCGACCGTGACCCACCCGGCCAAGGACCTGCTACGCGCGGCACGACTCCCGCTGCTCCCCGCCGACGACCCCCAGGTCGCGAAGGACATGAAGAAAGCCGCCAACGACCAGCGGCTGTCGCCCGTCCTGCTGGTACGAGGGGACTTGGTGAGCGGCCGCAGCCTGCAGATCGCGGACGGCTACCACCGGGTGTGCGCCAGCTACCACCTGGACGAGGACACCGAGATCCCCTGCCGCATCGTCGGCCTCCCCGCCGCGGCCGTCGGGTAGTGCCCGCCCCCACGGGCGCCGGCGCGGCCGACTCCGGGAGCGTCGAAGCGCGGGTGCGGGCCCGGCATCCCGCGCGTATCGTCCTCCTGCTCGAACGCGAACCTGTCTGGGCACGGGACTTCACCGACCTCAGCTATGAATGGCGGCGGCTGTTCAGCGAGGTGTTCGGCACCTTCCTGCTCGTTCTGGCCGGCGCGGGCGCGGCCGTCCTCAACACCACGACGCACGGCGCGATCGGTCGTGGCGCCGCCGTCACCGCGCCGGCCCTGACCGTGCTGGCGGTCATCCTGTTCATGGGCGCCGTCTCCGGCGCCCACCTCAACCCCGCTGTCACCCTCGCCTTCGCGCTGCGCCGCGACTTCGGCTGGTGGCGGGTCCCGGCATACATCGCCGCCCAGATCACGGGCGCGCTCCTGGCCTGCCTGCTGCTGCGTGCCACCTTCGGCGACGTCGCGTACCTCGGGGCGACGCTGCCCGGGCCCGGAGTCGGCGCGGGCCAGGCGTTCGTGATCGAGGCCGTCCTCACGCTGGGGCTCGTCAGCACCATTCTCGGCACGGCATCCAGCGCCCAGAACATCGGCGTGCTGTCCGCGTTCGGTGTCGCGGCCTACATCGCGGTCGCCGGGCTGTGGGCGAGCCCGGTCAGTGGCGCCTCCATGAACCCCGCCCGCTCGCTGGGCCCCGCTCTCGTCAGCGGACACCTGACCGACCTGTGGATCTACCTGACCGCGCCACTGCTCGGCGCTCTGGTCGCGGTCGGTGTCGCCTACGTCCTGCGCGGCGCGGGCGGCGACCCCGGCGGCAGCCGGGCAGCACAGGGCAGCCTTGGGCCCCCCACCGCCCGGGAGTCCTGACCCGCGTCGCGAGGCGGCGGACGGCTCCTGGCGGCGCTGTCGCCGGTCGGCTGCGCTCCGTGCTGCCTCCGTTCCTTCGCCTTGCCACGCGCGGCCTCCCCGGGCACCGGGAGTGATTCCCCCCCCATCTGCACCCCACTTGACGAACAGGGCCGCATCGCCGAGGTCTCCGCCCTCCGGTTGCGCGACCATCTGCGGGAAGGCGGTGTCGCGGGGATCTTCGCGCTCGGTTCCACCGGCGAGACCACCCATCTCACCGACGCGCACCGGCGCCGCCTGCTCGGTCTGCTCTCCCGGCCCGACCCCGCCGGAGCGCTTCCGCTGCTGGCCGGAGTGGTGGAGAGCACCGCTCCACGGGTCGTCGACGCGACCGAGGCGCTTCGCTGGACGCGGTGACCGCCGTCGTGGTGACCGGCCCCTACTATGCCCGGGCGAGCGCGGCCGAGATCGCCGGCACTTCGCACACGTCGCCGCGCACTGCCCGGTGCCCGTGATCGCCTACAACATCCCGGTCAACGCGGGCTACGAACTGCCCACGGACGTGCTGCGCGATCTGCTGACCGACGGTGTCGTCGCCGGAGTCAAGGACAGCTCACCGAACCTGACCGGGATGCGCGCCCTCGCCTCGTCACTGCCGGACGGTCATGGCTTCCCGCTGTTCACCGGTTCGGACGCACTGCTGGACGCTGCCCCGCTCGCCGGGGCGAACGGGGCGGTCGCCGGGCTCGCGAACGTCGCCCCGCGCGCCTTTGTGACCGTGCTCCGGGCTCATGCGGCGAACGACGCCGCCACGCTCGCCGCGATCCAGCGGCGCATGTTCGCCCTCACCTGTCCGTACCAGCCTGCGGAACCGGACCGCGGGGTCAACGCCGCTCGGATTGAAGCCGTCAAGACAGCACTTAAGCTGCTCGGCGCCATTGACAGCGACATGCTCGCGTACCCCATGCGTGGCTCGTCCGAGGCGCGAACCCTGTTCGTGAAAGAGGTACTGGCGAGCAGCGGACTCCTCGCCGTAGACGGCTGATGCGGACCGGCGACGCCGCCGGTCCGGTGATCACGCCGAGCCGGCCGCCGTGCCCAGCGCGGCCCGGGCGATCGCGTCGGCCTGCCGGAACATGTCGGCGTTGGCGCGGGCCCGCGCTCCGATCGCGGTGTTCCACTGCACCCCCTCGACCGGAGTCCCGAAGGCGAACAGCCCGGGGTGCGGCTGTCCGTCCGCTCCGCGCACCCGCAGCTCGGGCGGGGCCACGTCGAGGGCGCCCGTCTTGGTGATCCCGTCGCCGGACCCCGCCGTGTGCGACGGGCCAGCCCCGAGGTGACCAGTCCGCGCAGCAACGGGTCGGCGGTCAGGGCGAGATCGGACCCCGGCAGCCAGGTGTCCAGCAGTGCGTTCGCCGCGGCGGGAGGCCCGTCGACAGTGGGCGAGGCGGCGACGAACCGGCCCGCGGCCGCGTCCACACCGACCGTCGGCCGTGCGCCGGTGAACTCCACCGCACCCGCCTCGCGCAGCGCGATCAGCTCGGCGATCCGGCTGGCGGGCGGGCCGCTGGAGACATGCGCGCCGAAGGCCCGGAACCACGACAGTTCACGGTACGAGGTGCCGGTCGGCACTCCGGCGGCCACCACCCGCCGCACCTGCCCCTTCACCGCCGCGACCGCCGCGGCGGCGGCCTTGAGCGGGCTGCGCAGCGGATCGCGGGCAGCCGTCAGATCGGCCCGCAGCCGTTCGTCCAGCCAGCCGCCGAAGGCCGCCCGGTCGGGGAACGCGAGTCCGGCCAGCGGCCGGTCGAGATCGAGCAGGTCGAAACGGTCCGCCTCCTCGTACAGGCCCTCGGCGAGCAGCTCCGTCCATACGTCGCTTGGGCAGGACCACGAAGCCGTGCATGTCGTTGCTGCGTTTGACGATCGCGAGGACCAGGGCGAACGCGGCGAGGCAGTGTTCGACGAGGTTGCCGGTGTAGCCGCCGTCGGCCCAGACCAGGGCGAGGCGGTGGTGCGCGTCGGCCACCTGCCCGAGCAGGACCTGGGCGGCGGCGCGGTCGCCGGTGTCTGCGGCGGTGACCATCACGCCCGGCAGCAGACCGAGGGTGTCGACCACGACGTGTCGCTTGCGCCCGTTGATCAGCTTGCCGCCGTCGAAGCCGCGGCTGTCGGAGCCGACGACGGCGTCCGACTTGACCGACTGCGAGTCGATCACGCCGGCCGTCGGCTCCGCATCCGGCCCGTCCCTCGCGGATCCTTACGCGCACCCGGTCGTGGAACTCTTTGACCAGGGCGTGGTCGCGCCAGCGGCGGAAGAATGCGTATGCCCGGTCCCACGGCGGGAAGTCGGCAGGCATGGCCCGCCACTTGATGCCGTTGTCGACGAGGTAGCGGATCGCGTCCAGTATCGCCCGGTGGCAGTACGCCTCCGGCTGCCCGCCCGGCCACGCAACCAGCCGGGCACCGGCAGCAGCGGCCGGACCACGGCCCACTCCGCGTCCGTCATGTCCGAGGGATACCGCCGAACACGTTCCGGGTGATCGGCCGCGTTTCCGAATCGGTGAGCGACACAATCACACGTCGGTGCAGCCGAGTTGAACTCCACCGGGGCGAGCACGTACAACTGCGGCAACAGGGTCTCCTGGATCTCGGTTGGCTTCGCAACCCCGAGCTACCAAGAGGCCCTGCCTTCATGCCCGCAGCCGGCGGCAACCACCCGATCGAGACTCCCGTTCGACACACACCCCTCAGATCGGAACGACAACAGCTACTCACTGAAGTGCTGTGGTTCCCGCGTTCCCGCGTTCGCGCGTTCCCGCGTTTCTGCGGGTGTGGGCGGTTGTGGGTTTAGAGGCGGTGGATGGTGCGGAGGGTGCGGGCGTAGAGGCCGTTGCCGTCGAGGGTGGAGGGGCCGCCGAGGTCGGCCATGGTGGGGCCGTTGGGTGTTTTGCGGCTGGAGAGGAAGCGGCGTTGGCCGGTGTGGTCGGTGCCGAGGTGGATGCCGACGGATCGTGTCCCTTGTCGTGGTGTAGCCGATCAAGGCGTGGGAGTGCGCGGGCGTCTGCCCGGGGCGCACACCTGATGGGGGTGGCCGCTCCCTG
>NZ_JBIVUQ010000029.1:0-89774 GCF_044757265.1 Streptomyces sp. NPDC091292
TACATTCCGAACCCGGAAGCTAAGCCTCACAGCGCCGATGGTACTGCAGGGGGGACCCTGTGGGAGAGTAGGACACCGCCGAACTACCTTTAGGGGAAAGCCCCCGCACCTCAGGTGCGGGGGCTTTCTCGTTTTTACGGGCCTTTCCCGCTGACCCCCTGCATGATCGCCCCGACGCTGGCGGTAGGGTCAGGGGGCATCGTTCGCTCATTTCCCACAGGAGGCCCCCGGGTGGAGGTCCAGGAGACCCGTGTTCAGACGGACCGGGTCCTCACCATCCCCAACATCCTCAGCATGGCGCGTCTTCTCGGCGTGCCTCTGTTCCTGTGGTTGATCCTCCGGCCCGAGTTCGGCGGTCCCAAGAGCGATGGATGGGCCCTGCTCGTCCTCGCGTTGAGCGGTATCAGCGATTACCTCGACGGAAAGCTCGCTCGGCGCTGGAATCAGATCAGCAACCTCGGCCGGCTCCTCGATCCCGCGGCGGATCGGCTCTACATTCTGTCAACACTCGTCGGACTCACCTGGCGAGAGATCCTCCCTCTCTGGTTGACGGCTGTACTGCTCGCGCGTGAGCTGGTCCTGCTGGTGATGGTGGGCATCCTCCGCCGCCACGGCTATCCGCCGCCCCAGGTGAACTTCCTCGGCAAGGCCGCCACGTTCAACCTGATGTATGCCTTCCCGCTGCTCTTGCTCAGTGACGCAAGTGGCTGGATCGGGTCACTCGCTGCTATTTTCGGATGGGCGTTCGCAGGATGGGGTACAACGCTCTACTGGTGGGCAGGGATCCTCTACGTGGTTCAGGTCCGCCGACTTGTCAGGGCGGACGCCACGGCCGATTGAGCCCGCCGATTGAGCGGTCGTAGCGGCTAGATGGCCCGCAGCTGATATGTGCGGGACAATTGGACGGGTGAAGTCGGCTAGACCGTCGTCTCTTCAAGGAGGACGCTTCCGACATGAAGGCCGTCGTGATGGCCGGAGGCGAAGGCACACGTCTTCGCCCGATGACCTCAAGCATGCCCAAGCCGCTCCTGCCCGTGGCCAATCGGCCGATCATGGAGCATGTGCTTCGGCTGCTCAAAAGGCATGGGCTCACTGAGACCGTCGTGACCGTGCAGTTCCTGGCGTCACTCGTCAAGAACTACTTCGGTGACGGCGAAGAACTCGGCATGGAGCTGACCTATGCCAACGAGGAGAAGCCACTCGGTACCGCCGGGAGTGTGAAGAACGCGGAAGAGGCCCTCAAGGACGACGCGTTCCTGGTGATCTCCGGTGACGCGCTGACCGACTTCGACCTCACTGAGCTGATCAATTTTCACAAGGAGAAGGGCGCGCTTGTCACGGTCTGCCTGACGCGCGTCCCCAATCCGCTGGAATTCGGCATCACCATCGTCGACGAAGAGGGCAAGGTAGAGCGCTTTCTGGAGAAGCCGACCTGGGGTCAGGTCTTCTCCGACACGGTGAACACGGGCATCTATGTGATGGAGCCCGAGGTCTTCGACTATGTCGAGGCCGATGTCCCGGTCGACTGGTCCGGTGATGTCTTCCCGCAGTTGATGAAGGAAGGCAAGCCCGTCTTCGGCTATATCGCCGAGGGCTACTGGGAGGACGTCGGCACCCACGAAAGCTACGTCAAGGCGCAGGCCGATGTACTCGAAGGCAAGGTCGACGTCGAAATCGACGGGTTCGAGATCTCGCCGGGCGTCTGGGTCGCCGAAGGCGCGGAAGTCCACCCCGACGCCGTTCTGCGCGGGCCCCTGTATATCGGGGACTACGCCAAGGTCGAGGCGGACGCGGAGATCCGTGAGCACACTGTCGTCGGGTCGAACGTCGTCGTGAAGACTGGTGCCTTCCTGCACAAGGCAGTCCTCCACGACAACGTCTACATCGGCCAGCACAGCAACCTCCGCGGCTGCGTGATCGGTAAGAACACCGACATCATGCGGGCCGCGCGGATCGAAGACGGCGCCATCATCGGCGACGAGTGCCTGGTCGGTGAGGAATCGATTGTTCAGGGCAATGTGCGGGTCTATCCGTTCAAGACGATCGAGGCCGGCGCGTTCGTCAACACCTCCGTCATCTGGGAGTCCCGCGGCCAGGCCCACCTGTTCGGCGCGCGCGGGGTCTCCGGGATCCTGAACGTCGAGATCACGCCGGAGCTGGCCGTACGCCTCGCCGGGGCCTATGCGACGACCCTCAAGAAGGGGGCGACCGTCACGACGGCGCGTGACCACTCCCGTGGTGCGCGTGCGCTCAAGCGGGCGGTGATCTCCGCGCTCCAGGCCAGTGCCATCGACGTACGCGACCTGGAGAACGTGCCGCTGCCCGTGGCGCGGCAGCAGACCGCGCGGGGAAGCGCCGGCGGCATCATGATCCGGACCTCTCCCGGTGTGCCCGACTCCGTCGACATCATGTTCTTCGACGGGCAGGGAGCCGACCTGTCGCAGGGCAGTCAGCGCAAGCTCGATCGCGTGTTCGCGCGTCAGGAGTACCGCAGGGCGTTCCCCGGTGAGATCGGGGACCTGCACTTCCCGTCCAGCGTCTTCGACTCGTACACCGGTTCGCTGCTGCGGAATGTCGACACCACCGGGATCGCGGATTCCGGGCTCAAGGTGGTCGTGGACGCGTCCAACGGCAGTGCCGGTCTTGTGCTGCCCAGCCTGTTGGGCAAGCTCGGCGTCGACTCGCTGACGATCAACCCCGGGCTCGACGAGTCGCGGCCCACCGAGACGGCGGAGACCCGCCGGTCCGGAATGGTGCGGCTCGGGGAGATCGTGGCCTCCGCGCGCGCCGCGTTCGGTGTGCGGTTCGACCCGGTGGGCGAGCGGCTGTCCCTGGTCGACGAGAAGGGGCGGATCATCGAGGACGACCGGGCGTTGCTCGTCATGCTCGATCTGGTGGCGGCCGAGCGGCGCAGTGGCCGGGTGGCGCTGCCGGTGACGACGACGCGGATCGCCGAACAGGTGGCCGCGTACCACGGCACACAGGTCGAATGGACGACCACATCGCCCGACGACCTCACGCGCGTGGGGCGCGACGATTCGACGATCTTCGGTGGCGACGGGCGCGGCGGGTTCATCGTGCCCGAGTTCAGCAGCGTCTTCGACGGCACCGCCGCCTTCGTACGGCTGATCGGTCTGGTGGCGCGTACGCAGCTCACGCTCAGCCAGATCGACGCGCGCATCCCGCGTGCGCATGTGCTCAAGCGTGACCTGGCGACCCCGTGGGCCGTGAAGGGGCTCGTGATGCGGCGGGTCGTGGAGGAGGCGGGCGACCGGTCCGTGGACACCACCGACGGCGTACGGGTCGTGGAGAGCGACGGGCGCTGGGTGCTGGTGCTGCCCGACCCGGCCGAGGCCGTGACCCACCTCTGGGCAGAAGGCCCCGACGACACGTCCGCGCAGGCGCTCCTGGACGAGTGGTCGGCGGTCGTGGACAGCGCCGGCCGCTGACCCGTCGTACCACCCCGGGGGCCGACCTCCCGTATTCACCCGAAAGGGATCAGTGTGCCGTGCCGGACAGCGCCTCGTGCGGGCGCTGTCCGGCACGCGGGTGGGGCCATTCGGAGGTAGCGGCGGCGACGTGCGACGATGTGCGGCATGCCGCAGCAGCCCGCCGTTCGGAGGACCCCGTCGTCGCGCCCTCGGCGCCTGGACGCCTCCATGTCGCTGCTCACCAACGTCATGGACCACAGCCTCGACGAGGGGTACGCGGAAGCGGCGGCCCGGAAGAAGGCGCAGGGGCAGGCCGGCCTGCCGCGCACGCTGCGGTCCAAGCTGGGCCTGGCCGCCGGACTGGTCCTCGCGGCCCTGGTGGTGACCGTGGGGGCCGCCCAGGCGCGTGTGGCGGCCCCGGTCGTCGCCAAGGAGCGTGAAGAGCTGATCGACCGCATCGACCGGGAGACCTCGGCGGCCGACAAGCTGGAGAAGAACGTCGACACCTTGCGCGACGACGTCGGTGCCCGGCAGCGTGAAGCGCTCCGGAGGGACGGCGGCCCCCACGCCGACCTGATGGGCATCCTCTCCGGAGCGACCGCCGTACAGGGGCCCGGAATCAAACTCACCGTGGACGACGCCAAGTCGGCCGACCAGGGCGGCGGTGGACCGCGGGAGAGCGCGGACTTCTCCGACACCGGGCGGCTGCGCGACCGGGACATGCAGCGGGTCGTCAACGGGCTCTGGCAGTCCGGCGCCGAGGCGATCTCCATCAACGGGCAGCGGCTGACCGCCCTGTCCGCGATCCGCGCCGCGGGCGACGCGATACTGGTCGACAACAGGCCCCTCGTGCCCCCGTACACGGTGCTCGCGGTGGGGGACGGGCAGCGGCTGAGCACGCGGTTCCAGAACAGTGCCGACGGCCAGTACCTGCATGCCCTCCAGGAGAACTTCGGCATCAGGACCGGGATTTCCGCTCAGGACGATCTCCAGCTGCCTGCCGCACCGAGCGTGATCGTACGAACAGCAGAGCCGAAAGCAGAGAAGGGCACATCGTGATCGCCGTACTGGGCCTCGTCGTGGGAGTCGTGGTCGGAATTTTGGTCCGGCCCGAGGTTCCCGCGGTCGTCGAGCCGTACCTTCCGATCGCCGTGGTCGCGGCGCTGGACGCCGTGTTCGGAGGGCTGCGGGCGATGCTCGACGGGATCTTCGACGACAAGGTCTTCGTGGTCTCGTTCCTGTCGAACGTCGTGGTGGCGGCCCTGATCGTTTTCCTGGGCGACGAGTTGGGCGTCGGCGCCCAGCTGTCCACCGGTGTGGTCGTCGTGCTGGGTATCCGTATCTTCTCCAACGCTGCCGCGATCCGGCGGCATGTGTTCCGGGCGTGAGGCCGATGGGTACGGACGAGACGCCCGAGCGGCATCTGCGCAGGGAACTGCCCCCTGAGGTTCCGATGGGGCCCTCCGCCGAGAACGTCGACCCCGCGCGCGTGGCGGACGTTTCCGCGCCCGGTGGCGGCGGTGACGGCGGTGGCGCGGGTGAGCAGACGGGACCTCCCGGGCTGACCGGCAGACAGCGGCTGGTGAAGGGGCTCTGGCCGCCGCGTTTCAGCCGTGCGCAGCTCATCGTGGCGCTGCTGCTCGCCGGTCTCGGTTTCGGACTCGCGATCCAGGTCGCGTCCACGAGCGACAACAGCGCGCTGCGCGGAGCACGTCAGGAAGATCTTGTACGCATCCTCGATGAACTGGATGACCGTACGCAGCGTCTAGAGGATGAGAAGCAGCGTCTGGAGGATCAGCGTACGGAACTGGAGAACAGCTCCGACCAGGCCGAGGAAGCACGCAAGCAGACGGTCGAGAGAGAGAAGCAACTCGGCATTCTGGCGGGCACCGTGGCGGCCCAGGGGCCGGGCATCACGATGGTCATCGGCGACACGAAGGGGACGGTCAAGGCGGACATGCTGCTCGATGCCATCCAGGAACTGCGCGCGGCGGGAGCCGAGGCGATTCAGGTCAACGACGTCCGGGTGGTTGCCGGGACCTACCTCACGGACGGCGACGGCGGTGGGGTGAGTGTCGACGGCCGCAAGATCGGCCAGCCGTACAGCTTCAAGGTGATCGGCAAGCCGCAGGACCTGGAGCCGGCGCTCAACATCCCGGGCGGAGTGGTGCAGACTTTGGAGAAGGAGCAGGCCACGGTCGCTGTGGAGCGCTCCGAGAAGATCATTGTTGACGCCTTGCGACCGGCGAAGCAGCCTGACTACGCTCGGTCGTCCTCCCGGTGAACCGGAGGTGCATGGGGGCTGCCCGGCGAGGGCATGAGGTTGCGGGGGGTCGGCGCACCGGAAGAGGGGTGCGTGGTGGAAACTGTCCGGAGGGTACGGACGTTGTGAAGATGTCCGGGTCGGCAGGTGTGTGCAGTCAGGGTTCGTCCTGCCCCACGGGCGGGTCTGTTTCGGTCAAGGGGAATCGCCCGTGAAGTTGTTTGCGAAGTTGTTCGGCAGGAGTTCACGCGAGGACGGCGGCAATGCCTCCGCCCGGCATCGTGCGCCGCGCCATGGAGACGGAGAGGAGCAGTCGGGCGACCGTCCGCTGTTCCGTGATCAGGTCGCTGCTCCGGGTAGCGACATTTCGGGCGGACAGGGCGCGTCCTCTGTTGACCCTGCCGCATCCGGCCGCATAGGTTTCGGGGAACCGTCAACCTCAAGTACGGGTGGAGGGTTTACCCCCGACCCGTACGCGTCCCATGCCCCCCAGGGGCAGCCGCGGCAGGAGGGTCCGTCCATGGCCTTGGTGTGTACGAGGTGCGGGAACCGAAACGCGGAAGCAAGCCGTTTCTGCTCGAACTGCGGTGCGCCGCTGCGCGCCGGAGCGCCGGAGCGACCGTCCGAGACGACGTCGACGATCTCCATCTCGGGCCTTGAGGCCTACGACGCCGAGGTCACGGGCCAGACCATGACGCCGTCGCTGTCGCCGGAGGCCCAGGCCGCCGTCGACGCGCTGCCGCTCGGTTCGGCGCTGCTCGTCGTGCGCCGGGGTCCCAACTCCGGCAGCCGCTTCCTGCTCGACGGGGAGCTGACCACGGCGGGCCGGCACCCGCAGAGCGACATCTTCCTGGACGACGTGACCGTGTCCCGGCGGCATGTGGAGTTCCGGCGCGGCCCCGACGGCTCGTTCACGGTGTCCGACGTCGGCAGCCTGAACGGCACCTATGTGAACCGAGAGCGGATCGACGCGGTCCCGCTGTCGAACGGCGACGAGGTCCAGATCGGCAAGTACCGACTGGTCTTCTACGCCAGCCAGCGGGGCATCTGACCCCCGGGAAGGTACATGCTTCACACACCGAGCGGCGGTGCGGGCCACGGCACCGCCGCCACGGACGGTCGGCTGATGAGTATCGGCACCGTGCTGAACACGCTCCGGGACGAGTTTCCCGAGGTGACGATCTCCAAGATCCGATTCCTGGAGTCCGAAGGGCTCATCGAGCCCCAGCGCACGCCCTCCGGGTACCGCAAGTTCAGCCCCGAGGACGTCGAGCGGCTCGCTCACGTCCTCCGGATGCAGCGCGACCACTATCTGCCCCTCAAGGTCATCCGGGAGTATCTGGAGGCCCTGGAGCGCGGTGAGACCGTACAGCTGCCGACGCTGGGCCGGCCGGGGCGACAGCGCGACACGGTGGACGGGCAGCTTCTGGGCGCCCCCGACGCGCCGACCGTCGCGCGCGTGGGCCGCGACGAGCTGCTGGCCGCCGCCGGAATCGACGAGGCGGAACTCGCCGAATGGGAGTCGTACGGCCTGCTCACCCCTTTGCCGGAGGGTGGGTATGACGCGGAGGCCGTCACCGTGGCCACGCTCGTCGTGGAACTGGGCAGGTCCGGCATCGAACCGCGACACCTGCGCGCGATGAAGGCGTCGGCGGAGCGTGAGGCCGGCCTCGTGGACCAGGTCGTGGCACCGCTGCGGCGCCACCGCAACCCGCAGACCAGGGCACACGCTCAGGCCCGCACCAAGGAGCTGGCCGAGCTGACCGTACGGCTGCACTCGGCTCTCGTGCAGACCGCGCTCGGCGTACGACTGCCCTGATCACACGGTGCGGGGACCCCGCAGGGGCGCCGGTTCCGTTGCCCGCCCATGGGGTGCCCGACTACCCAAAGGTGCCGGGCACGGCCTAGGGTTGCTGTGTGAACGAGCTCGACGTCGTAGGTGTCCGGGTCGAAATGCCCTCCAACCAACCGATCGTGCTCCTGCGAGAAGTGGGAGGCGACCGTTACCTCCCCATCTGGATCGGGCCGGGGGAGGCGACTGCGATCGCCTTCGCACAGCAGGGCATGGCCCCCGCGCGACCGCTGACCCACGACCTGTTCAAGGACGTGCTGGAGGCCGTCGGTCAGGAGCTGACCGAAGTGCGCATCACCGATCTGCGGGAAGGCGTTTTCTACGCCGAGCTGGTGTTCGCGAGCGGGGTCGAGGTGAGCGCACGCCCCTCCGACGCCATAGCGCTGGCCCTGCGGACCGGAACGCCGATCTACGGTAGTGACGGGGTGCTCGACGACGCCGGTATCGCCATCCCGGACGAGCAGGAGGACGAGGTCGAGAAGTTCCGCGAGTTCCTCGACCAGATCTCGCCCGAGGACTTCGGCACCAACAGCCAGTGAGAGTCAGCAGCCGGTGAGAAACTGGACGGCGGCCCTCAGGCCATTCGGCTAGCCTTTCCCCGCGGTGGGATACGGGAAACCACTCGTAGGGTGATTATCACTCGGCGTGGCGAGTGTGGCGATCGTTGACGCACCCCGAGTGACTGCCTACCTTCGAGAAGGCAGGTCAAGGACGGAGGTCGGCGTGAGAAGCAGCGGCGACGGTACGGCTGGGGGTGCCCCCGGACTGGGTTCGGGGGAGGGCGGCCCGTACGCGCTCCACGGCAGTCAGGCCGGTCGAGTTCCGACCCGGCCGTCGGCTGTGACGTCGGACGGTGTCACGCCGTCCGAACAGGTCGGCTACCGCGGCCCCACAGCCTGCGCGGCAGCGGGGATCACTTACCGCCAGCTCGACTACTGGGCCCGTACCGGCCTTGTCGAGCCGAGCGTGCGGGCCGCGTACGGGTCGGGGACGCAGCGTCTCTACAGCTTCCGGGACGTGGTCGTCCTCAAGGTCGTGAAGCGATTCCTGGACACCGGTGTCTCGCTCCAGAACATCCGGACCACGGTCCGGCATCTGCGGGAGCGCGGCTTCACCGACCTGGAGCGCATGACGCTGATGAGCGATGGCGCGACGGTCTACGAGTGCACCTCGCCCGACGAGGTCCACGACCTGCTCCAGGGCGGTCAGGGCGTCTTCGGCATCGCCGTGGGTGTGGTGTGGCGGGACGTCGAGAGCGCGCTGTCGCAGCTGCACGGCGAGCGGGTCGACACCGGCGAGACGCTGGTCGGACACAACCCGGCGGACGAGCTGGCGCGGCGGCGTCACCGCGCGGTCTGAGGGATCCACCGGGCCCCGGGCAGGATGATCGGCCGGGGGCCCGCGAAGGTGGGCCGAGCAGGGTGGGCCGGAGCAGGGGCGCGCCCCGGCAGGGGTGGGCCGGAGCGGTCGGGAAGGGCGTTGATGCCCTGGTCGTGGCGCTTCGCCGGGGCATTGTCAGTGGCGTAGGGCAGCATCGGACATGTGAGAAGCGAGCCCACCATCCTGCATCTGGACATGGATGCCTTCTACGCCTCGGCGGAGCAGGCGGCCAAGCCCAGCCTGCGCGGGAAAGCGGTGGTGGTGGGCGGCCTCGGGCCGCGCGGTGTGGTGGCCACCGCGTCGTACGAGGCACGGCGCTTCGGGGTGCACTCCGCGATGCCCATGGGCCAGGCCCGCAGACTCGCGCCGAACGCCGCGTATCTCGTCCCCCGCTTCGCCTTCTACCGTGAGATCAGCGAGCGCGTGATGGGGCTGCTGAGGGAGCTGTCGCCGCTGGTGGAGCCGCTGAGCCTCGACGAGGCGTTCGTCGATCTGGAGGCCGGTGGAACGGCCTGGGACGCGGTATCCGCGCAGACCACGGGGGAGCGGCTGCGCGCGGACATCAGGGCGGCGACCGGACTGACCGGATCCGTGGGGCTCGCCGCGTCCAAGATGCTCGCGAAGATCGCCTCGGAGGAGGCCAAACCCGACGGTCTGGTGCTGATAGAGCCCGGCACCGAGCGCGCCCTGCTGGCCCCCATGCCCGTACGCACCCTCCCCGGCGTCGGCCCCGCCACCGGGGACCATCTGCGGCGCGCCGGGATCACCACCGTCGGGGAGATGGCCGAAGCGGGCGAGGACGAACTCGTACGGCTGCTCGGCAAGGCGCACGGGACCGCGCTGTACGCGATGGCGCACGCACGGGACGAGCGGCCGGTCGTCGCCGAGCGGGAGACGAAATCGGTGTCCGTCGAGGACACCTACGACGTGGACATCCACGACCGGGTCCGGGTCCGTCTGGAGGTGCAGCGGCTCGCCGACCGGTGCGTACAGCGGCTGAGAGCCGCCGGGCACTCCGGGCGGACGGTCGTGCTCAAGGTCCGCAGATACGACTTCTCGACGCTCACCCGGTCCGAGACGCTGCGCGGGCCCACCGACGATCCCGCGGTGGTCAGGGAGGCGGCAGGGCGGCTCCTGGAGTCCGTGGACACCACGGGAGGCGTACGGCTGCTCGGGGTCGGGGTCACCGGGCTCGCGGACTACACGCAGGAGGATTTGTTCGCGCAGGCTGCCGTGTCCGCCTCGCCGGCCGCGTCGTCCCTGGCCGCGTCGTCCCTGGCCGCGTCATCCGTGGCATCGGAATCGTCCGTGGCGTCGGAATCGGTCGGGGAGCATCCGTCCGGCCATGACGGGGGTGAGCCGGCTGAGGAGATGGACGGTGACGTGGTGGGGCACCCGCCGGGCGGTGGCGCGCCCCACGCGTCCGATTCCGAACCCGGTGCCGAGCCCAGGGCCGAGCGGCGGTGGGCTGCCGGGCACGATGTGCTGCATGCCGTCCATGGGCGGGGATGGGTCCAGGGCAGTGGGGTGGGGAGGGTGACGGTCCGGTTCGAGACGCCGGACTCGGCACCCGGGCGGGTACGGACCTTTCGGACCGATGACCCGGAGCTGGAGCCCGCGGATCCGGTTTCAGTGGTGTCGGCGGTGGAGGAGGGGTCTTCGGAACGGGTGCCTCCGACGGCGGAACTGGTACCTCCGGAATCGCAGCGAGTACCTGTGGAATCCGCACCCGCACCGCCCCCGTCACCTCAGCGGGCCCCCGTGCCGCCTTCCGGAGGCTCGTCCCCGGAGCCGGACGCTGACCCAGGCCCGGAGCCGGACCCCGATCCCGCGATATGCCCGAAGTCCCGGTCGGGCGGCGGTGGGGATCCGGGGGCCGAGATGTCCAGGCCGTAGTGGTGGTAAAGCTGGAGTTCCTGTTCGGGGGAGAGGTGCCGGCCGACACCGAAATCCGGGGCGTCCTTGATCAGGGCCCGGTCGAAGGGGACGCGCAGAGCGCCCTCCACCAGCTCGCTCGGCTCCAGTGGCACAAAGGCGTCCCGGCTGAAAAGCCCTGTCCTTATGGCCGCCCACTCCGGGACGCCGGTCGCGTCGTCGAGGTAGACCTCGTCGATCGTGCCGATCTTCGTGCCGGTGCGGTCGAACGCCTTGCGGCCGATCAGGTTGCGCGGATCGATGTCGGTCTGCACGGGCCCTCCAACTGGTCGCAACTCCGCCATGGGCAAACTCCGCCACAAGCATTCGTCACCACTACGAAAGAGCACATTGGGGCAGGCGGCCACTCGAAGACTCGTGCGGGGTCCTCGCTGGTAGGCTGGCAGACGGCTGTTGACCCTGTGCGGGAGAGCTTCCCGGTAGTGACCGGGAGCGCCGAAGGAGCAAATCCTCCCCGGAATCTCTCAGGCCCCAGTACCGCACGGGTGAGGTCACTCTGGAAAGCAGGGCGGGAGCCGACAGCCCCCGACCTCACCGACGGTGAAAGCCGGAGCGCCCCCGGGCGAGCCGGTGAAGCTCTCAGGTTGAGATGACAGAGGGGGAGGCCGTCCGGGCACCGCTGCCGTGGTGCCCCACGAAGGTCGCGTGAGAGCAGCGCGTGAGACCAGGAGGCCCCCGCCATGACCGCCCACCGCATTCCGCTTTCCCGACTCGAACAGGGCATTCCGTTCGAACGGCGCCACATCGGGCCCGACGCCGAGGCCTGCGCCAAGATGCTCGCTCAGGTCGGGTACGGCTCGCTGGACGAACTGACGGCGACCGCGGTACCGGAAGTGATCAAAAGCGCCGAGGCGCTGGACCTGCCCGGCGCCCGTACCGAGGCAGAGGTCCTCGCCGAGCTGCGCGGTCTGGCGGACCGTAACGACGTCCTGGGCTCCATGATCGGCCTGGGCTACTACGGCACGTTCACGCCGCCGGTCGTGCTGCGCAACGTCATGGAGAACCCTGCCTGGTACACCGCGTACACGCCGTACCAGCCGGAGATCTCGCAGGGCCGCCTCGAAGCGCTGCTGAACTTCCAGACCATGGTCGCCGAGCTGACCGGACTGCCGACCTCCGGCGCCTCGCTCCTCGACGAGGGCACGGCCGCCGCCGAGGCGATGGCGCTGTCCCGGCGGATGGGCAAGGTCAAGAACGGTGTCTTCCTGGTCGACGCCGACACCCTGCCGCAGACCGTCGCCGTCATCCGTACCCGCGCCGAACCGACCGGGGTCGAGGTCGTCGTCGACGACCTGTCGTCCGGGATCCCCACCGCGCACGCCGAGCGCGGCGTCGTCGGCGTCCTGCTCCAGTACCCGGGTGCCTCCGGAGCCGTACGCGATCTGCGGACCGTCATCGAGCAGGCCCATGAACTCGGTGCGATCGTCACCGTCGCCGCCGATCTGCTCGCGCTCACCCTGCTGACCTCGCCCGGCGAACTGGGCGCCGACATCGCCGTGGGCACCACGCAGCGGTTCGGTGTCCCGATGGGTTTCGGCGGGCCGCACGCCGGATACATGGCGGTCCGCGAGTCGTTCGCCCGTAGCCTGCCCGGCCGGCTCGTCGGAGTCTCGGTCGACCGGGACGGGAACCAGGCGTACCGGCTCGCGCTCCAGACCCGTGAGCAGCACATCCGCCGCGAGAAGGCCACCAGCAACATCTGCACCGCTCAGGTGCTGCTCGCCGTGATGGCCGGAATGTACGCCGTCTACCACGGCCCCGACGGTCTGCGGACGATCGCCCGCCGCACCCACCGCTACGCCACGCTCCTCGCCGAGGGGCTCAAGGCCGCCGGTGTCGAGATCGTGCACGCCGCCTACTTCGACACACTGACCGCGCGGGTGCCCGGAGAGGCCGCGCGGATCGTCGCCGCCGCGCGCGAGGACGGCGTCAACCTCCGGCTCGTGGACGCCGACCACATCGGCATCGCCTGCGACGAGACCACCACCAGGGCCCAACTGGGCGCCGTCTGGACCGCGTTCGGCGCCGAGGCCGACATCGACGCGCTCGACGCGACCGCCGCCGACGCCGTTCCGGACGCGCTGCTGCGCACCGACGACTACCTGACGCACCCCGTCTTCCACCAGTACCACTCGGAGACGGCGATGCTGCGTTATCTGCGTCGGCTCGCCGACCGGGACTACGCGCTGGACCGCGGCATGATCCCGCTGGGCTCCTGCACCATGAAGCTCAACGCGACCACCGAGATGGAGCCGGTCACCTGGCCCGAGTTCGGTCAGCTGCACCCCTTCGCGCCCGCCGAGCAGGCGCAGGGCTATCTCACGCTCATCCGTGAGCTGGAGGAGCGGCTCGCCGAGGTCACCGGGTACGACAAGGTGTCCCTCCAGCCCAACGCCGGTTCGCAGGGCGAACTCGCGGGGCTGCTCGCCGTACGCGGCTACCACCGCGCCAACGGCGACGACCGGCGCACGGTCTGCCTGATCCCGTCGTCCGCGCACGGAACCAACGCCGCGAGCGCCGTCATGGCAGGGATGAAGGTCGTCGTCGTGAAGACCGCCGACGACGGTGAGATCGACGTGGACGACCTGCGCGCCAAGATCGAGAGGCACCGCGACGAACTCGCCGTCCTGATGATCACCTACCCGTCCACGCACGGGGTGTTCGAGGAGCACGTCGCCGACATCTGCGCCGCCGTGCACGACGCGGGCGGTCAGGTCTACGTCGACGGCGCCAACCTCAACGCCCTGGTGGGCCTTGCCAAGCCGGGCCACTTCGGCGGCGACGTCTCGCACCTCAACCTGCACAAGACGTTCTGCATCCCGCATGGCGGCGGCGGCCCCGGTGTCGGTCCCGTCGGTGTCCGCGCCCACCTCGCCCCGTATCTGCCGAACCACCCGCTCCAGCCGGCCGCCGGACCCGAGACCGGCGTGGGGCCGATCTCGGCCGCTCCCTGGGGCTCGGCGGGGATTCTGCCGATCTCGTGGGCGTACGTGCGGCTCATGGGCGGTGAGGGGCTGAAGCGGGCCACCCAGGTCGCCGTGCTGTCCGCGAACTACGTCGCCAAGCGGCTCGAACCGCACTACCCGGTGCTCTACACCGGTCCCGGCGGTCTCGTCGCGCACGAGTGCATCATCGATCTGCGCCCGCTGACCAAGGCGACCGGAGTCAGCGTCGACGATGTCGCCAAGCGGCTCATCGACTACGGCTTCCACGCGCCGACGATGTCGTTCCCGGTGGCCGGCACGCTGATGATCGAGCCGACCGAGAGCGAGGACCTGGCCGAACTGGACCGGTTCTGCGACGCGATGATCGCGATCCGCGCGGAGATCGAGAAGGTCGGTTCCGGCGCCTGGCCCGCCGAGGACAACCCCCTGCGGAACGCGCCGCACACCGCGCGCGCCCTGTCCGGTGGTTGGGAGCACGCCTACGCGCGCGAGGAGGCCGTTTTCCCGGCGGGAGTGTCGCCCGCCGACAAGTACTGGCCGCCGGTCCGCCGTATCGACCAGGCGTACGGCGACCGGAACCTCGTGTGCTCCTGCCCGCCGCTGGACGCCTACGAGGACTGAGCTTCGAGCGCTGAGCTACGAGCACTGAGCTACGAGGACTGAGCGTGGCTCGCGCGCGGGGCGTCGTCCCGCGCGCGGGGACATGCGTCGGGGCCGGTCCGGGTGTGTGTTCCGGAGCGGCCCCTGCTCGTCGTTGTGCGTGTCTGCGTGCCTGCGTGCGCGTGCCCGGTGGGGCCGCTAGGCGGCCGTCATGATCTCGCCGGTGCCCAGCCCCAGCGGGCGGTGCGGGGCGATGACCTGGCCGTTCGGCAGCAGCTCACCCGTGTCCTCGAAGATCAGGACGCCGTTGCACAGGAGGCTCCAGCCCTGTTCGGGGTGGTGCGCGACGTGGAGCGCGGCCTCACGGTCGGCGGAATCTGCTGACGGGCACAGTGGCTGGTGCTGGCACATGGAAGGGTTCTTTCGCTGCGGATTGATGTGTGTCCTGCGGCTCGATGCGTTGGTCATGGCCGCCCCCCGTATCTTCGGTCCGGTCCCAGTGTTGCCCTACGGGCGTGATTCCGCAGGGATTTCGTGGCAGCGGTTCTTACTGCCTAGAGACGTATCACCCGTGCGGACGGTTCAGCCAACCGCACTGTCTCTTCGGGGGGTTCGCCGTGGCCGAACCGGGCTAGTCATCGTGGGGCGTCGGGGTCGGCGTACGCGAACGAGCACGGTCCCGGCACTCGTACAGGCAAGAGCCCGGCCCCGGCACAGTGTGCCAGGAGCCGGGCTCGGGCGGGCGGTTCCCCGTCGGGCCGTGCTGTTCCCTGTCAGGCGGGGGAACTCAGGAGCGGTGCCGGGGCCGGGGTCAGGCGGAGGCCGAGGACGGGGAGCAGTTCGGCGACGTGGTGCGGGCGGTGGGCCGCGATGCCGGGCGGTGCGGGGGCCAGCGGGACCAGCAGATCGGTGGGCGCGGGGCGTCCTTCGGCGCCGTCGGCCGCGCAGTCGCCGTGCAGCCACAGCGTCAGCATGTACAGCTCGGGCACCGACAACAGGCGTGCCTGGTAGGACGACTTGAGGGTCTCCGCCTGGCCGAGTGCCTTCTCCGTGGAGGCGATGTAGGGGCCCTCGAAGAAGTGCGAGAACACCCAGCCGTCCGGGGTGAGCGCGGTGTCGGCCGCCGCGACGGACTGGCCCCCGTGGCGGATCAGGAAGCGCCAGCCCGCGAGCCGCGTGGGCGACGGGCCGCCGGACGCCAGATGGTCCAGGACGTGTACGGGCAGCGGTACTTCGGCGGTGACGGGTCCCTGGGCGGACCGCAGGGACGGGGTTCGGGCCTCACGGACAGCCGTGGGGGAACCGAGTGCCGCGAGGACGCTGCGCAGGGCAGGCGCGGGAGCAGGGGGGACATGCAGCGGCATGGTGGGTCGCCTCTCATCCACAGGCAGGCGGAAACAGGCAGGCGGAACACGGGGCAAGTGCGGACGACGCTGTCAGCTCTCGGGACCGGGGAGGGGCGGGGGCATGACGGGGGACAAGACGGTCATGACCGCGGGCACGAACTCCCGACCTCGTGAGCGAAGTTTATACGACAGGTGTTCACACAGTGTTTCCGCTAGCCCTCCGCGATATGATGAGCAAGGCGAATTTCGGTCGCCGAAATGAGGGATTTCCGCCGATTTTCTGCGGGCCCGACGCCGTGACCTCGGGCGATTTCCTGCGGCGGACGGCTGATTCTCGTCGGCATATTTCACCAGGGTGTCATCGGTGAAACCGTACGGCGGTCCGTGCAGTGGTCATTGCCCGGTGAATGTGCCTGGTGTGACCGCCCCCACAGTAGCGCCCCCGATGGCCGGTGCGGGCGTTATCGATCACATTGCCTGGGCATCATCCCCGGGTGACACAGCGGCCGGGATGCCGGGCTGCCCATTCGAGGAGGGACGCTTCGATGGGGGAGAAGGTCGTGGCAGGCGCGTTCGACCTGTCCGATCGGCACCAGTACCGCAGGAAGCTCCGGCAGTGTCTGTCGGGGCTCGGGAGGCTGTTGGAGGAGGAGCGCTTCGATCGGCCCAAGAACCTGATGGGTCTGGAGATCGAACTGAATCTCGCCGGGCCCGACGGCCTGCCGAGAATGATGAATGCGCAAGTGCTTGAGCGTATCGCGAGCCAGGATTTCCAGACCGAACTCGCGATGTTCAATCTCGAAGTGAATATCGCCCCGCACCGGCTGGGCGGCAGGGTTCTCGACCGGCTCGCGGAGGAGCTGCGCACCGGACTCGCGTACGCCCACCGGAAAGCGAACGAGGTCGACGCGGGAATCGTGATGATCGGCATTCTGCCGACGCTCGCCCAGCGCGATCTGGTCTCGGCGAATCTCTCGGCGGTCGACCGGTACACCCTGCTCAACGACCAGATCGTCGCCGCGCGGGGCGAGGACTTCGCGCTCGAAATAGACGGTGTCGAGCGGCTGAGCTGCACCTCCGCGTCCATCGCGCCCGAGGCCGCCTGCACCTCCGTACAACTGCATCTCCAGGTGACGCCGGCCCGGTTCGCGGATGTGTGGAACGCCGCGCAGGCGGTGGCGGCCGTCCAGGTGGCCCTCGGTGCCAACTCGCCGTTCCTGTTCGGGCATGAGCTGTGGCGCGAATCGCGTCCGCCGCTCTTCCAGCAGTCCACCGACACCCGCCCGCCCGAACTCCAGGCACAGGGCGTACGGCCCCGCACCTGGTTCGGCGAGCGCTGGATCGATTCCGCACACGATCTGTTCGAGGAGAATCTGCGCTTCTTCCCGCCGCTGCTGCCCATCTGCGACGAGGAGGACCCGACGGCCGTGCTCGACGAGGGCGGGGTGCCGACCCTCGCCGAACTCGTCCTGCACAACGGCACCGTCTACCGCTGGAACCGCCCGGTCTACGGCATCGCGGACGGCGTACCGCATCTGCGGGTCGAGAACCGGGTGCTGCCCGCCGGGCCCACCGTCACCGACGTCGTCGCCAACGCCGCCTTCTACTACGGCGTCGTGCGCGCCCTCGCCGAGGACTCCCGGCCCGTCTGGAGCCGGCTGCCCTTCGAGGCGGCGGCGGCGAACTTCGACGCCGCGTGCCGCTACGGCATCGACGCCGAGCTGGAGTGGCCGCGGCGGGTACGGCACGGCGGCACCGCGAAAGTGCCGGTGGTCCAGCTCGTACGCGACGAGCTGCTGCCGCTGGCCGCCGCCGGGCTTGACGCGTGGGGTGTCGAGCCGGCCGACCGGGACTTCTATCTCGGGGTGATCGAGGAGCGGTGCGCGCTGCGGATGAACGGCGCCGCGTGGCAGGCCGCCACCTTCCACCGGGCGCTCGACAGCGGCCTGGAGCGGGGTGCGGCGCTCGCCGCCACCACGCGTCGGTACGCGGAGCTGATGCACGCCGGGGACCCGGTGCACATGTGGCCGGTGGGGCTGCCGCAGCCCGCGATGCCCTTGGGGTGACCTGGCGTCCGTCATGGGCGCCCGGGGCCGGCCCGGTGTCGGCCCGGCGTCAGCCCTGGGTGCCCGCCGCGACGATCGCCTTCAGGATGACCGAGTGGATGTCCGCCGGGTCGCTGACCTGGTGTCCCGATCCACCGGTCGCCTCGGCGATCTGCTGGACCTCCTTCTTGTCCGACTCGGGTCCGACGGCGATGGCGATGAGAGGTACCGGGCGCTCGGGGTCGGCGAGTTCGGTGAGCTTCTTGATCAGCGAGGAGCGGGAGATGCTGCCCGGGTCCTGGTTGACGCCGTCCGTGAGCACCACCAGGGCGTTGAACTTGCCGTTCACGAAGGACGAGACGGCCTTCTTGTACGCGGCCAGCGTCGTGTCGTAGAGACCGGTCGCCCCGCCCGGCACGGGCTGGAGCGCGCCGAACGCCGCCGACAGCCGCTCGCGCTGCGTACCGCCGCCCTCGCGGTCGCCGAGCCGTGCCGTCGGCACCAGCTCGCGGTAGTCGCGGTCGCCGTCGAGCAGGGTCGAGAACTCCCAGAGCCCGATCTCGTCGTTGGACGTGAACGTCGCGAGCGCCTGGAGCAGGGACGCCTTGGTGACCTCCATACGGGACTGGCCGCGGTCCGGCACCAGTTCGGTCATCGACGCCGAGGCGTCCACGACGGTCGTGATGCGGGCGCTCTGGACGGTGATCGTCCACATCCCGAGGGTCTCCTGCACCGCACGGTCCGGCACATGCTCGGCCGCCGGGTTCTCGTACGGTTGAGGCGACCGGCCGCCCGCGCCCGTGACCAGCGCCTTCGACGGGGTGTCCGCCTTGGTGCGGAAACCGTGGCGCTCCAGGATGCGCAGCCCGTCGTCCTCGCCGAGCAGGGTCATGAAGCGGACCGCGGCGCGGGACGTGTCGGTCGTCAGCCGTGACTCGTCGACCAGCGTGAACGGGTAGTCGAGCTGCGGCGAACCGTCCTTCGGGTAGAAGAGGTCCAGGTCGTCGGTGGTGTCCGCGGAATCGTTGTGGGCGTACGACGCCTGCTCGGAGAGGATCAGCGCCTGATTGCGGCGCGGATTGCCCTCCTCGGTGCCGGACGCGTCACGGGCGAGGGTGTCCAGGACTTGGGTGTCGCTGTCCGACGTCCGCTCGGAGAGCGCCTTCGCCATCGCGGCGGCCTGCGTGTCGCCCTCCGAGCCCGACTTCTTCGTGGACGCCCCGAGTTTGGTCAGGGCGAGCAGCCCGGTGGCGCTGCGCGAGGGGTCGGCCGTACCGAGCCGCAGCCTGTCGCCGGTCATGGCCGCGCCCGCCAACTCCGCCCAGGAGTACGTCTTGTCGGGCCACCCGAGCGACTTCGCGGCCGAGGGCACCATGGCGACGCCGACCGGCGACGAGGCGATGTTCCCCGCCGACGTCACCGGTGTGCCCTTGCCCTCGGCCGTGACCTGCCGTACCCACAGGTCCGAGTCGGGGACCCAGACGTCGAAGCCGGGGGCGCTGCGGCCCGCCCGCAGCGAGTCCGCGATCTTGTACGGGTCCCGTGCCGTGATCCGCACGTCCAGACAGTGGCCGTCCGACGTGATCTCCTTGTCGCGGGCGTGGCCGGCCGCGGCGCGCAGGGCGGGAGCGATGTCGGGGGAGGCCGCGACGGTGACGGGAACGGCTTGGGAGCGGCACGAACCGCTGGAGAGGAGACCGGTGCGGACGGCGGTGGCGACACCCGCGGCGGCGATGAGCACCAGCACCGAGGCGATGACGGCCGTGCGGCGACGGGCACGTGGACGTGGCTCGATTACGTCCGTTTCCGATCCATCGGGCAAGCTGTGACGTCCCATGGCGGTGGTGCCCCTCCGTGATCAGCTCTTGAGCGGTACGCAGGGGAGCTTGAGCGGTACGCAGGGGAGTGGGGAGGTATGTCCATCGGTGTCCGCCTCTCCCGGCCTGCCGCACACGATCTTCGTACCTGCATTCGAGACCCTAGCGGGGCGAGGATGTGTGTGAGGCGTGAATAGTCAACTGGAGGCAGGAGTGCAGGCGGAGGAGGGGCCGGTGGCCGAATCCTTTCCGAGTAGGCCGCTGACGCGAAGGATTCTGCGGAACGAGACACTGCTCGTTCTGGCGCTTTCGCTCGGTGCGAGCGGAGTGTCCGCGCTGATCAGCTTTGTCGGATCGGTCACCAAACCGGGGGGTCTGAAGGACCAGGCGGCCACACTCAACGCGTCGGCGGCGCCGGGCCGGCCATGGCTCGACCTCGCATGGCAACTGTTCGGCATCGCGAGCGCGCTCGTCCCGGTGGCCCTGGTGGCGCATCTGCTGATGCGTGAGGGCGCCGGGATGCGGACGATCGGCTTCGACCGGACCAGACCGTGGCCGGACCTCGGCCGCGGTACCGTGCTCGCGGCGGTGATCGGCAGCACCGGGATCGCGTTCTATCTCGCGGTCCGCGCCCTCGGGTTCAACCTCACCGTGGTGCCCGAGGCGCTGCCCGACGTGTGGTGGAAGTACCCGGTACTGATCCTCTCGGCGTTGCAGAACTCCGTCCTGGAGGAGGTCATCGTCGTCGGCTATCTGCTGCGCAGACTCGACCAGTTGGGCTGGACACCGGGCACCGCGCTGGTCGCCAGCTCGGTGCTGCGCGGCTCGTACCACCTCTACCAGGGCATCGGCGGCTTCTTCGGCAATGTCGCGATGGGCGTGGTCTTCGTCTACCTCTACCGCCGCTGGGGCCGCGTGGGCCCGCTCGTCGTCGCCCACGCGCTGCTCGACATCGGGGCGTTCGTGGGGTACGCGCTGCTCGCGGGGAAGGTGGGGTGGCTGCCGACGGCGTGAGGCCCGGGTCCTTGAGCGCTGGGCGCCGGCCAGTCCGGGGGTCGCGCTTGAGGAACCCTTCAGGCCGTCGCCGGCAACCGTAGAGCCCTACGCCAGCAGCTCGCCCTCGATGACGGTGACCGCGTGGCCCGTGAGCAGGGTGCGGTCGCCGCGCAGCCGGGTACGGACGAGGCCGGTGCGGGCGGAGGTCTGGAGTCCGGTCAGCGCGGGCCTGTCGAGGCGGTGCGACCAGAAGGGCGCCAGGGCCGTGTGCGCGCTGCCCGTCACAGGGTCCTCGTCGATACCGACGCGCGGGAAGAAACCGCGCGACACGAAGTCGTAGCCGCCGGACGGATCGTCCGCGAGTGCCGTCGCGATGATGCCGCGCTCGGAGTGCCGTACCAGTGCCCTGATATCGGGTGCGAGCCCCCGTACCGTCTGCTCGTCCGCCAGCTCGACCAGCAGATCGCCGAGGTGCGGGCCCGTGTCGTGCGCCGACAGGGGCACGGCTCCCAGGGCTTCGGCCACGCCTTCCGGTACGCCGACCTCCGTGAGCGGTGCGGTCGGGAAGTCCAGCGTGATGGTGCCGTCGTCGTGCGCCTCTGCCACGAGGACGCCGCTGCGGGTGGCGAACCGGACCGGGCCGGTCGCCGCCCCCGTCGACCGCAGCACATGCGCGGTGGCGAGGGTGGCGTGACCGCACAGGTCGACCTCGGTGACGGGCGTGAACCAGCGCAGCGCCCAGTCGGCTTCGGAGCCCGGCGGGAGGGGGTGGGCGAAGGCGGTCTCGGCGTGGTTGACCTCGGCCGCCACCCGCTGGAGCCAGGTGTCGTCGGGGAACGATCCGTTGGCGACCGGGAGTTGAGTACCTGGGGCGGTCGGGCTCTCGGGGGTGTCGAGGAGCAGGACACCCGCCGGGTTGCCGGCGAACGGGCGGTCGGTGAAGGCGTCGACGATTCGGATCCGCATGGTCCGACGGTAGGGGGGTGGTGGATCGGTGGGCCAAGGCCAATCCGGGCTGGTTGGACCCTTTTGGATCGGGGGCTTTGGGCGGGGCAACTCTGGAGTGGGCGGGCCAGGGGTGTCACGGGGTCAGGGGTTCTTCGAAGGTCTTCTGCGGTTTTGCCAAGAGGTGAGGGCGAATTTGAGGGGGACCATGCTGAGCCAGGTCCACATGGCGCCGCTGGGGGAGGCGAAGGCGATCGGGATGGTGGCGCCGAAGACCAGGATCGTGGTGGTCAGGTCTCCGACGGTGTGACGCGCGGCGTGTGCGTCGACGGGGCGGGCCAGGTGGGGGCGGCGCCAGATCGAGACGAACAGGGCGAGGTGGAGCAGATCGACGAGGGCAACCGTGGCCGCGTAGACGGCGACCGACAGGGGCTCCGACGCGTACTCGGACAGCATCGACGTCGGGAACGGGACCAGGGCGATGGCTCCCAGGCCGGCCAGGGCGAGCCGCATCGACAGGGTGTCGACGCGCTGGGCGATCTGCAGGATGCGGCGGTGGTCGCGCCAGAAGATCGCCAGAATGGCGAAGCTCAGGGCGTACGCGCCGATGTTGGGCAGCAGTTTGTGCACGGCGTCGCGGAAGTCGGCCGAGTTCAGACCCGTGGGCAGCCGGATGTCGAGCACCAGCAGGGTCATGGCGATGGCGAAGATGCCGTCGGACAGGGCGATCAGCCGTTCGGGGCTCTTCTCGTCCGTGCTGCCGTTGCTCATCTGGCACAGCGTGATCGGTCCCCGCTGCGGCGCCCTTCATTACTCCGATGGCGGGCAAGCCGGAGAGTGTTCCGTGCCGTGCGAAGGGGTGCATAGGGTCGGATTCATGGGTGGACTTGGGGCCTTTCTGATCGTCGTCGCCGGGATGGCCGTGGTCATGGGCTTCTTCGCTTGGCTGGCCGTGCACGTCCGCCGCAGAGGGACCGCGGGCGCGGGCATCACCGCCGCGCTGGCCTCGTACGACGAGGCGTTCCGTACGACCGCTCACCAGGCCCACTACGAGATCCAGGCCCAGGCGGACCGCAAGTCGCCGCTTCTGTCGCCCGACGACCACTGGGGCCGGGGCGAGGGCGGTGCCGGGCGGCCGGGCTCGGGTGGCCGGGGGCCGGGTCGGGCGCGTCCTCGCCGGGCGCGGCGCGGGATCGTGGGCCGGGTGGCGCGGCTGCTTATCGCGGTGCGGCTTTTGGTCGTGGGACGGGCGATCGGGCGCTGACCGCCGTCAGTCCGTAGAGGACGGGAGACCTCCCGCCCCGCCCGTCCTTCCTGCTACGACGGCTTCGGCGGCTCTTCGGCGGCGGACGTGTCCGGGATCCGGCGGTGGATGTCCTCCAGCATGTTCCGCATCGCCATGCGGAAGACCTCCGCCTGATGGTCACCGATGAACGAGGTGTGCCCGAACACCTCCAGGACGACCAGGCCGTGCATGTGCCCCCAGGCGCTCAGCAGAAGAGCCGTCGCGGGGGCCGGCAGATCCCGTAGATCCGGTGGCAGTTGTTCCAACTGGGCCCGGAACGAGGGGGTCAGCGCGGGAGTGTCGGCGGCGGCGAGTTGTGCCGCCGTGAACTCGCCGAACAACTCGCGCTGGAAGATCGCGCTGATCCGGCGCATCGCCAGGGTTGTGGGGCCGTCGGCGGGCGCCGCGTAGTCCCGCAGCGGTGTTCCGTACAGGAGTTGGAAACGCTCCGGATGGGCGACGGCCCAACGGCGGTAGCCCTCGGCCGCGACCACCAGGCGCGGCACGGCCGGGTCGTCACCCGCGCTGTCGATGGCGGCCCGCACGGCAGCGGCCAGGTCGTCGTACGTCCTCGCGATGAGTTCGGTGACGAGGGCGTGCCGGCGCGGATAGTAGTGGTAGAGCGCCTGCACGGTCATGCCGAGGCTGCGGGCGACCGCGCGCAGGGACAGGGCCGCGGGCCCGTGTTCGGTGATGTGGCGCTCGGCGGCGTCAAGGATTTCCTGGGTGGCGACTGCCCGACGCCGCTCGCGCAGGGAGGTCGGGGCGGGGGCCGGGGCCGGTTCTGGGGCCGGGGGAGGTTCCGCGGCCGGGACCCGCGCTGCGGTCGGGGTCGGGGTCGTCGTGGGTGCGTGGGTGGGCATGCGCCGACCGTACGACGCCGAGCCCGACGGTGCATCAAGAACCTTGACACTGTTAGGAAAATCAAACACTGCCAAATCTTCTGCGGCCTCACTAACGTCGTTGTGGCGACGAGGAGTGCGACACCGCACCTGCCTCGGGCGGGCGCGCAGACCCGCCGAGCGCCGCGCCGGTTCCTCCTGTGCCCCGGCTGCCGCCCGTCGTTTTTCACCGCAAAGACGCTCGCAAGGACGCTAAGGAGATCAGGCGTGTTTGAACGCATGGCTGAACTATCGATTCGACGGTCCCGGCTGGTACTCGTCGTCGCCGTCGTGGCGGTGGCCCTCATGGGCGTCGTGGGCGCCGGTGCATTCGGCAAGCTGCTGGGTGGCGGTTTCGCCGACCCGGCGTCCCAGTCCACCAGGGCCGCGGAGGTCATCGAGGAGAAGTTCGGCGGCGAGACGAACCTGGTTCTGCTGGTCCGTGCGCCCGACGGCCGTATCGACACCCCGGAGGCCGGGCGGAGCGGCCGGACCCTGGTGGCCGACCTCAGGAACGAGAAGACCCTGGCGAACGTCGTCTCGTACTGGGACACGGACAGCCCGGGGCTGCGCTCGCGCGACGGCCGCGAGGCGATGGTGCTCGCGCATGTGAAGGGTGACGAGACCCAGCAGCAGAAGAACGCCCAGGAGATCATCGACGCCTACAGCGGAACGTACAAGAACGCGCTCACGGTCCAGGCCGGAGGCGGCGCGGCCGTGGGCAGCGACATGTCGACACAGGTGGTCGACGATCTCGTGCTTGCCGAGATCATCGCCATTCCGCTGACCCTCGTGCTGCTCCTGTTCGTCTTCGGCAGCGTGGTCGCGGCCCTGCTGCCGCTGGCCATCGCGGTCATCGCCATCCTGGGCTCGTTCGCGCAGCTCTCCCTTCTCGGCAGCGTCACCGACGTCTCCGTCTCCGCGACCAACCTCACCACCGCTCTGGGCCTCGGACTCGGCATCGACTACGCCCTGTTGATGACGAGCCGCTTCCGGGAGCAGTTGGCGGCCGGGGCGAGCGTGGACGACGCCGTCCGGACGACGGTGCACACCGCGGGCCGGACCGTCGCGTTCTCCGCCGCGACCGTGGCCGCCGCGCTCGCGGCGCTCCTCGTGTTCCCGCAGTACTTCCTGAGGTCGTTCGGCTACGCAGGGGTCGGTGTCGTCGCCATCGCGGCCATCGGCACCCTGTTCGTGATGCCGGCCCTGTTCGTCGTCCTGGGTCACCGGGTCAACAGCGGGCGGCTGCCGTGGGCGAAGCCGGGGCGCTCCGGCGCGGGGACGTCCCTGTGGGGACGGCTGGCCCGGACCGTGATGCGGCGGCCCACGCTCACCGCGCTGCCCGTGCTCGCGGTGCTGGTGCTGGCGGCGAGCCCGCTCCTCGGTATCACCTTCGGCACGCCGGACGAACGGGTCCTGCCCGAGGGCGCCGAGAGCCGCCAGGTCGCCACCGCGCTGCGCGAGAACTTCGACGGCAACGACGAAGCCGCCCTCCACATTGTTGTCGACCAGCCCGTGAGCAAGGCGCTGTTGGAGTCGTACGCGGTCGGGCTGTCCGAGTTGAAGGGTGTCCTGCGCGTCGAGACGAGCGCGGGAACCTACGCGGACGGACGGTCGACGGCGACAGGGTCCGGGGCCGGGGCCGGGTCCGAGTCCGGCAATCCCGCCCTCGGCCGGTCCGGCGCGCAGCGGATCAGCGTGGTGAGCGAGTTGGCGCCGAGGTCGGACGAGGCGCAGAGCCTGGTCGGCGCGGTGCGCGCCGTCGCCCCGCCCGCCGGATCGCAGGCCCTGGTGGGCGGAGTCGACGCCGAACTGGTCGACTCCAAGGACTCCATCAGCAGCCGGCTCCCGCTCGCCGTGGCCCTGGTCGCCCTCACCACCTTCATCCTGCTCTTCCTGTTCACCGGCAGCGTCGTGCAGCCACTGCGCGCCCTGGCGCTCAACGTGATCAGCCTGGGCGCGACCCTCGGCGCCATGACCTGGATCTTCCAGGACGGAAACCTCTCCTCGCTGCTCGGCGTCTCGGCGCAGCCGATGGAGGTGTCGATGACTGTGCTGATGTTCTGCATCGCCTTCGGCCTCTCCATGGACTACGAGGTGTTCGTCACCAGCCGCATCAAGGAACTCCACGACCTGGGCGAGGACAACGAGTCGGCCGTCGCCAACGGTCTCGGCCACACCGGACGCATCGTCACCGCGGCGGCCTGCCTTCTCGCCGTCAGCTTCTTCGCCTTCGGCACGTCCAAGATCAGCTTCATGCAGATGTTCGGCCTGGGCAGCGGGCTGGCCATCCTCATCGACGCCGTCGCCGTGCGCGGCGTACTCGTCCCAGCCGCGATGCGCGTCCTCGGCCGTTCGGCCTGGTACGCGCCCGGTTTCCTGCGCAAGGTCCACGGACGGTTCGGCCTCAGCGAAGGCGGCCCGTTGCCTCGGCCCGCGGCCGGGGTCGCGCCGGAGTCCACGGTGCCGTCGTCGCCGTCGTCGTCGCCGTACGTGAAGGACTCGACGGGGGTCTGAGGCCTGAGCGCGCACCGGGACGTCCCGGGGGCGTGCTCAGCCCTTGATGTGGTGCTCCGGGCGGGTCCAGAGGGCGAGGTCGCTGCTGGTGGCGACTGCCAGGGTGCGGCCGGACGGGGAGAATCCGGCGGCGCGCAGTTCCGAGTACTCGGAGTGGAAGACGTGCCACCAGGTGCCTCCCGGCGGTCCTTTGTGCACTCCGCCGTCGGTGGAGAGGATGACGCGGTCGTGGGGCCACTCGGGACTGACGATGTCCAGCGTCCAACCGTCCGGGGTGGTGCTGTGCAGACCGCCACCGAAGAGGCCGGCGATGCGGACCGGCGTGCCTGCGAGGGGACCGAGGCCGGGGCAGGTGAGGTCCGGGTGTGCGTCGGGGGTGCTGGTGGCGGGATCGGGATCCCGGTCGCGTGCGATCTTGTCGCCGGTGACCGCGTCGAAGAGTCCATGGCCGTCGCTGGACACGACCATGACGAGGTCGTGTCCGGTGTCCGGATGGACCGCGAAGCCGATGCCGAGCAGGCCACCGATGGGGATCCCGCGGTCCAGCACTGGTTGCCAGGGTGTGGGGGCCGGCATGACGGGGGCGGCGAGGTAGCGCTCCCGTAGCCGCTGCTGGTACTCCGTGATCAACCTGGCTCCTCGGTTCGGTGCGGTTCGCGTCGAGGGTCTCTTGCGCAGCGCGCCAAGTCGACTCAAATTCTCGGAAGCTGATGTCGGCCGTGCGGTCGGCTCGTCACCAGCCACTCGAACTGTCCTCGGCGAGCACGCAGTACTTCCGTCAACAGGGGGGCCGGAGGGGGCTGGGAGTGTCCCGTCTCGAAGGATCTCGTTCGGGGTGGGCCGCTGACGTGCGGCGAGCAGTTCAGGTGAGACGTGGCGATGCCGGGATTCTCGGGTGATGTGGTCCCGGGCGGGTGGATGCCAGAGGCTGTCCCAGCCGATCTGGTCCGGCCCTGCTGTTTCGAACTGGGACCACGCCTGGGTCGTCAGCCTCTCGCACGTCGAAGAACTCGCTGAGGAGTTGGTGGAGTGTGTCACGGATGCGGTGTCGGTCGGTTGTGACCGCGGCGACACCGCCGACCTCGTAGCGCTGCTGCTTTCGCATCACGGTCCGCGCGCTGATCTCTTCACCCAGCGGGGCCAGTTCCGCCGCCTTGGTCCGCTCACGTTCCGCCGGCGACCGGCAGGCCGGGTCGTATTCGGGCCGGGGACTGGTCCCCGCCGGGGCATTCGGCGGCAGACCGGTCAGGATCTCGATCAAGTGGTGCTGCCACCACAGCGCCTGCGCCGCGACCTTTCCACCGTCGCCCAGACCCGCGCGGTCAACGCGAGGACCTGGGCGGCCTTTTCATCGACGAGGTTCTCAGGCCGGACATCGACGACCACCCCGGTGCCGCCGGACAACCCGGCGAAGTAGTCCGGGGTGTGCTCACGATTCTGGTCGCTATCCACCCAAACCAGGCGGAACACGACACTTGACCTTGCCCCGAGGTGAAGGCCGACCGTGTCGGTGGCGACCAAACCGCCGCGCTGAGCGCGTTCGGCTCTGCCTGAACCCGGATGAGAGGACCCCCCTCCATGAACGACGACGCTCTCCTGGCAGAGCAGATGGCCTACTACAGGGCCGGTGCGGCCCAATATGACCGGCCCTATGCAGAGGACGAAGCCTTGCAGGAGTTACTGGGTGTCGTCGATGATCTCCCTATTACCGGGGACGTACTGGAGCTGGCCTGCGGAACAGGACAGTGGACCCCGGGACTCGCCGCGCGGGCGCGGTCGGTGACGGCCGTCGACGCGTCGGCCGAGGTGCTGGCCCTCGCTCGGGCCCGTACGCCATCCCCCACCGTCCAATTCCTCCAGGCCGATCTGTTCCAGTGGCAGCCGCCACGACGCTACGACACCGTGTTCTTCGCCTTCTGGCTCTCCCATGTCCCGCCGGCACGGCTGCCCCGCTTCTGGAACACTGTCGCCGCCGCCCTCGCGCCGGGCGGCAAGGCGATCTTCGTCGACGACGGCCCCGCCGCGGCGGCATACGAGGAAGTCGTCGCGAACCAGTCAGCCCCGGCAGCGCTGCGTCGGCTTGACGACGGGAGCCGGTACCGCATCGTGAAGGTGTTCCACGATGCCCGGACCCTCACGAACGACCTCGCGGCGCTGGGCTGGTCGGCCCGCATCCGGACCACGGCCGGGAACTTCATCGGTGTCGCCGAGCCGCCGACCATCCCCTGACCACACCACGAAGGTGGGCGGTGAGGGTTGTCATGCGAGCGGTTCCGATATATCGTTAATGCATCGCGACCGATCAACGATGGAAGGAGCGATTGCGATGCACTCGCATGGACACGGACACGGTCAGTACGGTCCCGGCCATCAGGGTCGGGGTGGATTCGAGGGACGGCGTGCCGCCTTCGGTCCCTTCGGGCCGGGCTTCGGCCCGGGTGGAGGGCCCTGGGGTGGACGCGGTCGAGGCGGACCGAGGGGCAGGGCGCGCCGCGGCGACGTCCGCGCGTCGATCCTGGCGCTGCTGAAGGACCGCCCGATGCACGGCTACGAGATGATCCAGGAGATCGCCGAACGCAGCGGCGGGGCATGGAAGCCCAGCCCGGGTTCGGTGTATCCCACGCTGCAGCTGCTGGAGGACGAAGGTCTGATCACCAGCGCGAGCGAAGGCGGCAAGAAGCTGTTCTCGCTCACCGAGTCGGGCCGCTCGGCGGCCGACGAGGGGCCCGACGCGCCCTGGGAGGACGCCGGGCGCGGGGTCGACTGGGAGACGCTGAGCGAGATCCGGCAGGCAGGCTTCGGTCTGATGGAGGCGTTCGGCCAGGTCTGGAAGACCGGTAGCAAGGAACAGCGCGAGAAGGCGCTCTCCGTGATCAACGAAGCCCGTAAGAAGCTGTACCTCATCCTCGCCGACGAGGACTGACCCGAAGACTGATCAGAGATTGATCAGAGATAGATCAGTGAAGCCGGGGCGCTCCGCGTGAATCACGCGGGGCGCCCCCTCTCTCTTCCGCTCCTACCGGCTCAGGTGACCAGGCCGGTCAGTTTGCGCAGCGACTCGTTGAGTGCCGCCGTCGCCGAGTCCTTGAGCTTGCCCGCCATGATCGAGACGGCGGCGCCCGTGAACTCGCCGTCGATACGGACCGTCGTCGCACCGCCGTCCGGACTCAGCGAGTACCGGGTGCCCACGATCACGCCCATCGGGCCCTTCCCCCGGATGGCGAAGGTGCGGCCGGTCTCCAGCTCCTCGATGGTCCAGGTGACCTCGGCCGGGAAGCCCATCAGCTTCATGTTCTCCTCGAAGGTGCCGCCCACGGCCAGATCGGCGGGGCCGCCCTTCGGGAAACTGGTGTGCGTGGCGTTCCACTCCCCGTACGAGGAGAAGTCGGTGAGGCGCGCCCAGACCTTCTCCGGCGGTGCGTCGATCCGTGCTTCCGCGCTGACTTCGGCCATGCGGCCACCCCTTCTCGTCGGGTGCTGCGCCGCGCGCAGCTACGCTGTCGCGGAACGTAGCCGTAGGGCCCTGAACATTCAATACTGATGAACCGTCAGGAAGTTCCCGGATGCCGTCATCTGCCAGGGAACCTGATGCCGTCAGCCGCTCCCGACCCGAGGTGGGTCAGCCGACGCGCCGGATCACCGCCGCGTCGAACAGATCCGACGCCCTGGGGAACGGTCCCTCGTCGTGGCAGTGCCATGCCTCCCAGAACAGGTCGGCGAGGAGCGCGTCACCAGGTGCGTAGACCCGGTACACGTACTCCCGGCCGTCGATCGAGGGCAGGGCCACGAGCCAGCACCCGCTTTCCATGCATCAGATGGACGTACGGCGGCGGGGAGCGGTTGCCGGACCGGCGCACATCAAGACGGCGCGCGCCCCGGCGGCGAAACCGCGTGATCTCATCCGTAAGGAGGAGAACCAGCGCACGCGTACCCAACTTGCGTGGGACCCGGAAATGCTTCCCGCCGCTGATGTCGCGGGTGCCGGCGGCTGATGGGGTAGAGGATGTGCAACCCCGTATCCCGCAACAGGCCGCCGAGAGCGGCTCCACCCGTGCCGATGTCGACGACCGGCTCAGCGCCGAACTGGTCGAGGTCGTGGCGGGCGCGCGGCGGCGCGCGGTGCGGGACGGCGACCGGCAGATCGACACCGCCCATCTGCTGCACTCACTGCTCGAATCCGACCCGCGGGTGCGGGAGGTCTTCGCCGAAGGCGCCCAGGTCGCCCGGCTGCTCGGCTATCTCGTGCAGCGCAGCATCGGCTACGGACTCCAGTGGCAGGGTTCCGTCGAGGACTCCGGTGCCGTGCCCGTGGTCCGCGAGGCCGGCTGGTCGCCGACCGCGGGCATCGCCATGGAAGTGGCCTGCCTGCGCGCCGAGGCGCGCGGTGAGCGACGCGCCCGCGGGGTCGACCTCCTCGCCGCCCTGGCCGCCGACCCCGACTGCCGCGCGGTGGAGATTCTGGGGCATGCCGGGGTCGTCGCGGGTGAGCTGTTGAAACGTATCGATGAGGCGCTTGCCGCGTAGGTGCGTTAGGTGCGTACGGGTGTACGTACGGTACGGAGCCTGTGCAGATCAGTACCAGGCACGTGGCCGGGGTGGCATGGACACTGGGGCCATGGGACACCGAGGACATGGCGAGGCTTCTGGCGGCGTTTCTGGCGGCGCTTCCGGCGGCAGTGAACTGGGCGATTTCCTGCGGGCGTGCCGCGCCGCCCTGGACCCCGCCCGCGTCGGTCTGCCCGACGACGGGCGGCTGCGCCGCGTACCGGGTCTGCGCCGTGAGGAACTGGCCCAACTGGCGCATGTCAGCGTCGACTACATCGTCCGCCTCGAACAGGGCCGCACCCGCCGTGTCTCCCGCCCCGTCCTCGACGCGCTCGCCGACGCCCTGGAACTCGCCCCCGACGAACGCACCCACCTCTTCACGCTCGCCGAGACCGTGCAGACGGCCCCCGCACGGCAGCCGATCGCCCGCCATGTCGACCGGCAACTGCGCCACCTCCTCGACGGCATGCACGACGTCCCCGCGATGATCCTCAACCGCCGCATGGACGTCCTCGCCTGGAACCGCGCCGCCCGCGCCCTGCTGACCGACTTCGACGCACTGCCGGACGCCGAGCGGAACCTGATCCGGCTGACCTTCCTCGACGACTCCTTCCGCGCCCTGTACGCCGACTGGCCACGCGCCGCCCGCGAATGCGTCGCCGTCCTGCGGATGGAGGCCGACCGCCACCCCCACGACCGCGCCCTCTCCGGACTCATCGACGAACTCATGGCAGGCGACCCCGACTTCCGCACCTGGTGGGCCACCCATCGCGTTCGCGGACCCCGGCAGCTCACCAAGACCTACCGCCACCCCGTCGTCGGCTCCCTCACCCTCGACGTCCAGCAACTCACGGTCGACACCGAGCCCGACCAGTTCCTCGTCGCGTACACCGCCCCGCCCGACACCCCCTCCTACGACGCCCTGCGCTTCCTGCTCCAGTGGTCCACGCCCGGCAGCGAACCGGTGGACCGGAGCGCCCGGCGGCCGTCATCCCCCTGATGCCCGGCCGACGTCCAGCCGACGTCCAGACCCTGAGACAGGTGTCACCGGGGATGACGGTCCTGACCGGGCCTGTCATCATGTGCCGGTGCATACGTCTCAGGGGACTCAGGGCGGTCGCGGCCGGGGCTTCGGCCTCGGCCTCGCCCTCGTATCGGCCCTCGCCTTCGGTGGTTCCGGTGTCGCGGCCAAGCCGCTGATCGAAGCGGGTCTCGACCCGCTGCACGTCGTATGGCTGAGGGTGGCCGGAGCCGCGCTCGTGATGCTGCCGCTCGCCTGGCGCCACCGGGACCTCGTCCGCCTGCGTCCCGCGCTGCTCGCCGGGTACGGCCTGTTCGCGGTCGCCGGTGTCCAGGCCTGCTACTTCGCCGCCATCTCCCGTATCCCCGTGGGCGTCGCCCTGCTCGTCGAGTACCTGGGGCCCGCGCTCGTCCTCGGCTGGGTGCGGTTCGTGCAGCGGCGGCCCGTGACGCGCGCCGCGCTCGTCGGGGTCGTGCTGGCCGTCGGCGGACTGGCCTGCGTGGTCGAGGTCTGGGCCGGGCTCGGCTTCGACCTGATCGGACTGCTGCTCGCACTCGGCGCGGCCTGCTGTCAGGCCTGCTACTTCGTCCTGTCCGACCAGGGCAGCGACGCCGGCGACAAGGCACCGGACCCGCTCGGCATCATCGCGTACGGGCTGCTCGTGGGCGCTGTCGTCCTGACCGTCGTGGCGCGCCCCTGGTCCATGGACTGGTCGCTCCTGAGCGGCACCGCCGACATGAACGGCACCCCCGTCGCGGCCTTCCTCCTGCTGTCCTGGATCGTCCTCCTGGCGACCGTCCTCGCCTATGGGACCGGTGTCCTGTCGGTGCGGCGGCTGTCGCCGCAGGTGGCCGGGGTCGTGGCCTGTCTGGAAGCCGTCATCGCGACCGTGCTCGCCTGGGTGCTGCTCGGGGAGCACCTGTCGGCGCCGCAGATCATCGGGGGCGCGGTGGTCCTCGTCGGCGCGTTCATCGCGCAGTCGTCGACACCGGTGAAGGCGGCGGCGGAGCCGGTCGCGGCGGGCGGCCTCGCCGCGACGGCCGCCGCCGGTGGTCCCACGGGCGCCGCACCCTCGCCGGATGCCACCGAGGACGAGTTGTCCACGCGCGGCAGCGCCCCCTAGGGTGACCGACATGCCGCTGACGCTCGTTCTTCCGCCTCCCGCCGCCTGAGGCGGGCCCCCGGTCCCTGAGCCCGGCAGTCGCCGGGCGGAACGGTGCTGCCCGCAGAAGAAGTCCGAGGACCTGACACAGGTCCCTTGCCGACCTTCTGTGAATCTGCGGAGAGAACACGTGTCGAACGCTGTCTCCGGCCTGCCCGTCGGGCGTGGCCTGCTCTATCTGACCGTCGCCGGTGTCGCCTGGGGAACCGCGGGCGCCGCCGCGTCCCTGGTCTACCGGTCCAGTGACATGGGCCCCGTGGCCCTTTCCTTCTGGCGCTGCGCCGGGGGACTCCTGCTGCTGCTCGCCGCCCGGCTGCCCCGGCTCCGGTTCAGGTCCCAGGACCCGCTCCGGTTCCGGCTCCGGCTCCGGCTCCGCTTCAGGTTCCGGCTGCGGATCGTCGCGACGGGGCTGGCTCTCGCGGTGTTCCAGACCGCGTACTTCGCGGCCGTCGAAGCGACCGGACTCGCCGTCGCCACCGTCGTCACCCTCGGCGCCGGACCCGTCCTCATCGCGCTCGGCGCCCGCGTCACCATGGGCGAACGCCTCGGGCGGGGCGGTGTCGCCGCCGTCGCCGGTGCGCTCGCCGGGCTCGCCGTCATGGTCCTGGGCGACGGCGACGCGAGCGTGCGGCCCCTGGGGGTCCTGCTCGCGCTCGTCTCGGCGGCCGGGTACGCCGTGATGACGCTGCTCACCCGCTGGTGGGGGAAGGGTGGCGGCGCGGACTCGTCCAGCGTCACGGTGTGGGCCTTCGCCGTCACCGCCGTGTGTCTGCTGCCGTTCGGCGCCGCCGAGGGGCTGGTCCCACGCACCGCCCAACCCGGCGAGGTCATGGTCCTGTTGGTGTACATCGCGGCCGTCCCGACCGCGCTCGCCTACGCGCTGTACTTCGCGGGCGCCGCGGTCGTCCGCTCCGCGACCGTCTCCGTGATCATGCTCCTGGAGCCGGTGAGCGCGGCCGTCATCGCGGTCACCCTGCTCGGTGAGCGGCTGACCCCGGCGACCGTCGTCGGCACCCTGCTCCTGCTGGTCGCCGTCGCGGGACTCGGCGCGGCGGAGGCGCGGGACGCGGCAGCCGCGCGGAGGGAAGCGGCGCGGAGGGAGACGGCGCCGGTGTGACGTGGCGGGCCCCTACGCGCGCGTAGGGGCCCGTTTCGGCTGGGGCACAGCCGGGCCGGGGTCACAGCGCCTTGATGTAGTCCGGTACGTCGATGCCGGCGGCCAGGTCGTCCGCGGGGACGGGGGAGCCGTAGACCTTGCTGACCGGGACGACGCCCGTCCAGTGGGGGAGGCCCACGTCCTCGGGCTCGTCGTTCGGGCCGCCCGTGCGCACCTTCGCGGAGACCTCGTCCAGGTCGAGACGGAGCACGGCGGTGGCCGCCAGTTCCTTCGGGTTCGCCGGGCGTGAGTCGGCGGCGCGGCCCGGGACGACGTGCTCCACGATCGCGTCCAGGGCCGTCCGGCGCTCCTCCTCGTCGGTGACCTTGTGGGCGACGCCCTGCACGACGACCGACCGGTAGTTGATCGAGTGGTGGAACGCCGAGCGGGCCAGGACCAGCCCGTCGACATGCGTCACCGTGAGGCACACCGGAAGCCCCGGGTCCGCCTGGCCCGCCATCCGCAAGGGCCGCGAGCCCGTCGAACCGTGCACATAGAGGCGCTCGCCCACCCGGGCGAACAGCGTCGGCAGCACGACGGGCAGCCCGTCCCGTACGAACCCGAGATGGCAGACGTACGCCTCGTCGAGTATGGCGTGGACGAACGCGCGCTCGTACGAGGCCCGTTCGCGGTCGCGGGTGGGGACGCTGCGGTCGGTGGGGGTGTAGGCGGTCGTCTGGTCCGGCATGGCCGTCTCCCTCGGATGCGGTCGGTGTCGGGCCTCCTCGGTGCGAGGGGCCTGCGGGTTTGCGTTGTCATTGCACTAGTGCATAATGGGCTTTGTGCTAGGAGAATATCCGATCCAGGGGAGTGGTGCTGCGGAGATCGCGCGCAGCGTCGAGCAGGCCGTGGGCGCGGGAAGGCTGGAACCGGGGCAACTGCTTCCACCCCTGCGGGAGTTGGCGTCCCGACTCGGTGTGAATCCCAATACGGTCGCCGCCGCCTATCGCACCCTCCGCGAGCGCGGGGTGATCGAGACGGCCGGGCGGCGCGGCAGCCGCATCCGCTCCAAGCCCGCCATCACCGCGCGCGAAGCCATCCGCGTCGACGTCCCGGCAGGGGTACGGGACGTGTCGGACGGCAACCCCGACACGTCTCTGCTGCCCTCACTCACGGCCGCCTTCACCGCCGCCGCCGTGTACGCGGACGAACGGCCGGTCCTGTACGGGCAGGAGGCGGTCGAACCAGAACTCGCGCGGTACGCGCGCGGGGCGCTCGACCAGGACGGTGTGCCCGCCGGGCCCATCGCCGTCACCTCGGGCTCCCTCGACGCGATCGAACGCGTCCTGGCGGCCCAGCTCAAGCCGGGCGACACGGTGGCCGTCGAAGACCCCGGCTGGGGCAGCCTCCTGGACCTAGTGCCCGCGCTCGGACTGCGCGCGGTGCCGGTGCGTGTGGACGACGACGGACCTCTGCCCGACGACGTGACCGCTGCCCTCGACGGCGGTGCGCGCGCGATCATCGTCACCGACCGCGCGCAGAACCCGACCGGCGCCGTGATCAGCGCACCCCGCGCGCGTGCCCTGCGTCGGATCCTCGCCACGCACCCCGACGTCCTGCTCATCGAGGACGACCACGGGCACGGCATCGTCGACCAGCGCCTGCGCCCGCTCGCCGGAGCCACGCACGCGTGGGCGTTCGTGCGGTCCACCGCCAAGGCGTACGGGCCCGATCTGCGGCTCGCCGTACTCACCGGTGACGACCTCACCGTCGACCGGGTCCGGGGACGGCAGCGGCTCGGGCCCGGCTGGGTGAGCCGACTCCAGCAGCGCGCCGTCCTCGGACTCTGGGTCGGCCGGTCCGTCGACGCGACCGCCGTCGCCGCCTCCTACGGGGCCCGCCGGGACGCCCTGATCTCCGCGCTCGCCGAGCGGGGTGTCGCGGCGCACGGACGCAGCGGCATGAACGTGTGGGTGCCGGTGCCCGACGAGACCGGAGCCGTGGCGCGGCTGCTGCACTCCGGCTGGGCGGTGGCGCCCGGCGCCCGGTTCCGTATCGGAGCGCCGCCCGGGGTGCGCATCACGGTGTCCACGCTGACGCCGGACGACATCCGCGCGGTGGCCGACGCCGTGGCCGACGCGACCGGTCCCGCGCCCGCGCGGCGGTACGTGTGACGCTCCGGCGGGATGTCGCGCACACCCGCCACGGGCGCCCGGGAGTCAGGTGCGGCGGCGTGACTGGGTGAGTGCCGCGCCCGCCAGGATGATCACGGCGCCGACCGGCGTCGACCACGACAGGGACTCGCCGAGGATGGCCACGCCCGCCGCGGTCGCGATCACCGGGATGAAGTACGTGACCATCTGGGCCGTCGTCGGACCGACCTCGGCGACCAGGCCGTACTGGACCAGCAGCGCGAGTCCCGTACCGAGCGCGCCCAGGGCCACGACCGCGAGCAACGGGACGAGAGCGAAGCGGCTGGGGAGCGAGGTGAACAGGGGAGTCACCACGGCCAGTTGGACCGTCGCGAGCAGCAACTGCCCTCCGGTCAGCGACAGATGCGAGTGCGCGGAGCCCGCCAGGGTGCGGCGGACGTAGATCCAGCCGATCGGGTAGCTCAGCGAGGCCAGCAGAGCCATCGCCGTGCCCCGGAGATCCAGCCCCTGGAAGCCCTGCCAGGCGCCGAGCACCGTGAGCACCCCGAGAAAGCCGATACCGAGCCCGGCGACCCGGCGCCGCGTCGGCCGGTCCTCGGACAGGGCCACCAGCGACAGCGCCATGCCCCACAGCGGTGAGGTCGCGTTGCAGATTCCGGCGAGCGTCGACGGGACGGTCAGCTCCGCGTAGGCGAACAGGGAGAACGGCACCGCGTTGAGCAGGAACGCCGACACCGCCAGATGGCCCCAGACGCGGGCCCCGCGCGGCAGCCGCTCGCGCTTCACCACGAGGGCCACCGCGAGCACCGCCGTACCGAACGCCAGTCGGCCGAGCGTGACTTGGAAGGGCGCGTACCCTTCCGTGCCGACCTTGATCAGCAGGAAGCTGAAGCCCCAGATCAGGGAGAGGGCGCCGAAGCGGAGCCGCCAGTCGAGGGTGCGGCGGGGGGTCGGGGGCGCCGTGGCTGCGGCTGCGGCTGCGGCTGGGACGGCGTCGGGCGCGGTGGCGGTGCTCATGACCGTCACGATGGCCCAGCTCGACGTCTTAGTACAAGCTAGATTTTGTGCTCGGTATTGCGTAGCATCACTTACATGTTGAACCTGGAGCGCCTGCGTACCCTCGACGCCCTGGCCCGGCACGGCTCGGTCAGCGGTGCGGCGGCGGGTCTGCATGTGACGACGTCGGCCGTGTCGCAGCAGATGTCCAAGCTGGAGCGCGAGGTCGGACAGCAGCTCCTCGCCAAGAACGGCCGGGGGGTGCGCCTCACGGACGCCGGGCGCCTCCTCGCCGACCACGCGGCGCGGATCCTCTCGCAGGTCGAACTGGCGCAGTCCGATCTGGAGGCGCAGCGCGGACAGGCCGTGGGCGAGCTGCGGATCAGCGCGTTCCCGAGCGCGGCGCGCGGGCTGTTTCCGGCGACCCTGGCCGCGCTCCGGGCCGGACACCCGGGGCTGCGCGTACGGTCCCAGGAGCTGGAGCCGGCGGCGGGCGTCGCGCGCGTGATCCGTGGCGACCTGGACCTCGCCGTCGTACTCGACTGGTACAACAAGCCGCTGCCGCTGCCCGAAGGGCTCGCCAAGGAGTCCCTGCTCGACGATCCCGCCGATGTCGCCCTGCCCGAAGGGCACCCCCTCGCCGACCGCGCGGAGGTCGAACTGGAGGACTTCGCGGACGAGGAGTGGATCACCTGGGCCGAGGGCGAGTTCTGCCATGAGTGGCTGATGTACACGTTGCGCTCGAAGGGCTTCGAACCGCGCATCGCCCACCGCGCGGTGGAGCACCACACCCAGCTCGCGCTCGTCGCGGCGGGCCTCGGCATCTGTGTGGCCCCGCGCCTGGGCCGCGAGCCGATGCCCCGGGGCGTCCGCACGGTTCCGGTCCGCCACCGCGTCCGCCGGCATGTCTACGCGGTCTGGCGGGCGGACGCCGACCGCCGGCCCTCGATCAGGGCGGCGGTGAAGGCGCTGCACGGGGCGGCGGCGGGGAGGGGATGACGGCTGCGGGAAGGGCCTGACGGTGGCGGGGAGGGCATGACGGGTGGGGCGGAGACGGGGTGAAACGGCCTCCGTGGTGGCCGGGACCTCAGAAGCCGCCGAGCTTGCGGAAGTCCCAGGACGCGATCGCCTCCGGCGTGAGCCGCGCCCACGCGTGGCGGCCGTCGTGCGGCATCTCGTCCAGGCCGAAGTTCTTGCGCGCGAAGAGCCGCTCGACGGCGTCGAGTTCCGGACACGGCTCACCCGTGCGGGGCGCCTCGCCGACGAACTCGACCCGCCCCGACAGCTCGACGCCGCGCAGCTCCCCGTACTCCTCACCGGCGTCCACCACCACCGCGACCCTCGGATCGTGCCGCAGCTCCGCCCACCGCCTGCTGCGCGTGATCGAGTACAGCCACAGCGAGCTGCCGTCCCAGGCGAACCACAGGGTGCTCGCGTGCGGCGCCCCGTCCGCGGACACGGTCGCCACCCGGCAGGTGCGCTCCGTGGCCAGGAACTCGTCCAGTTCGGCGGCGCTCATCATGATCCGACGGCCCCGACGCTGTGTGACGTCCATGCGCACCCGCTTTCCTGACGGTACGTCAGTCGATGTGTGAGTGAAGCATGGATCGACTTCCGTCCTGGCGCAATGGTGGCTACCCTCGCCCGCCCGGACGCCGGCCCTTGGGGGAACCATGCCCACGCACGAACAGCTCGCCGAACTCCTCGACCCCGCGACCACGGTGCTGCTGACGGTCGAGTGCCAGCAGGGCGTCGTGGGGACGGAGAGCGCGCTGCCCGAACTCGCCCGCGAGGCACGGACGTCCGGGGCGCTGGCCCGGGTCGCGCTGCTGGTCGCGGGCGCCCACGAGAGCGGCGTCCAGGTCGTCCACGCCGTCGCCGAACGCCGTCCGGACGGGCGCGGCGCCAACCGCAACGGCCGCCTCTTCCGCGCCGCCGAACGGCTCCCCGTCCAGCAGCTCTCCGGCACCAGGGCCGTACGGATCGCGCCACCGATCGAAGTCGCCGACGAGGACCTTGTCGTACGGCGGCTGCACGGTCTGTCGCCGATCGCCGGGACCGACGTCGATCCCCTGCTGCGCAACTTCGGCTGCCGCACCCTCGTCGTCACCGGGGTCTCCGCGAACGTCGCGATCCCGAACGCCGTCTTCGACGCCGTCAACCTCGGCTACACGGTCGTCGTGCCCCAGGACGCCATCGCGGGGGTGCCGGCCGACTACACCCTCGCGATGGTCCGCAACACGCTCGCGCTCGTCGCCACCGTCACCACTGCCGACGACGTGCTCGGCTGCTGGAAACGACCGCGCGCCGCCGCTGCCCCGGCTGCTACGCGAGGGTGATCTGCTCGCCGCTGACCTTGATCTGCTTCGGCGGCAGAGCCGTCGTCGCCGGGTCGTGCACGACGCTGCCGTCGGTGATGGAGAACTTGCTGCCGTGACACGGGCAGTTGATCGTGCCGCCCTCGACGGAGGTGACCGGGCACTGGGCGTGGGTGCAGCGGTTCGAGAACGCCTTGAACTCGCCCTGCGTCGGCTGGGTCACGACGACGCCCTGGTCGCCGAAGATCTTGCCGCCGCCCACCGGGATGTCCGCGGTTTTGGCCAGCGCGGCGGCCCCGCCGCCGTCCGGTGAGGGGTTCCCGGACGCGGACCCGGAGGTGTTCGCCCCGCCGTTCCCGGCGTCCGACGAGGTGGCGCCGTCCGACTGGGCGTTGCCCGCGGACTGCGGGTCGTCGGAGCTGCCGCACGCGGTGAGCGCCGCCGCCAGCCCTGCGGCGCCCACCGCGGCGACCACGGTGCGGCGGGACGGCGTGGGGACGGACTCCTGCGTAACGCTCATGGTGGATCCCTTCCATGATTTCCGGGGGTCTCGTTCACGTACGAACGAGGGCTGTGCCGTGTTCAACGCGGCGGCCGATTCATAGGAAGTGCGGCAGGAGAGGGACATTCGGGCCGGGCGGCCAGGGACTGTCGTAGGCCCGCCACTCCATGTCCCAGGGGTGCGGAGGTGTCCATCCCCTCTCCATATGACAACACCTTACTTAAGTAGACGTGTGTCCGAAGGTCCGGGCTGTGATCCTTTGGCGCTGGGCAAGCCTTGGTGGGGACAAGCCTTGACAGCAGCCATTTCACTTAGGTTTCCTATATCTACCTCGGATGGGGTGCACAGCCTAGTCGCGGAGGAAACATGACGCAGCACATCGAAACCAGGCTCACGGAAGGTCTGGTGTCCCTGACCCCGCCGCCGGCGAGCAGGTACAACGACCCCGCGGAGTACCTGGACTTCGCCCGGCCGATCACCGAGAAGTTCCTGCCGTACGACACCCGTAGCGACAGCGAGCTGCGCGAGGTCTCCGAAGGGCACGAGAGCCCGCTTGAGCGCGAGCGTGCGCTGTGGGAGCTGGCCGACCGCAGCCCCGAGGAGAGCCTGTCGTTCATCGCCCAGATCATCGGCACCGAGACGGACCGCCTGGTCCGTTCCGGCGCGCTGTGGCTGGCGCTGCGTTCGGCCGGGCCGCGGAGCCTGAGCGTCCTGGAGAAGTTCGCCATGGACGACGACCCCGAGGTCGCGGACTGGGCGCGGGTCCTGTCCGGTGACATCACCGGTGTGAAGGCCGAGCGGATGTACTCCGAGGCCGAGGTCGAGGAGACCGGGTACTTCGACCAGACGGTTCCGCTCATCATCGGCGGCCGTGTCGTCATCATGACGCCGGGTGTCGGCGCGGTCCGCGCGGTGCTCTCGCCGCTCTGGTTCGACTCGATCCTCGGCCGGGTGCTGGCCAGCACGAACGTCGAGACCATCCGGACCGACCTCACGGTCGAGAAGGAACTGATGGGCCTCAACGCCGACGGCTCCCCGCACTACGAGATCTTCCCGTTCCGCGGGCTGAGCGTGGAGTACGACGGGCGCAACCTGGAGCACAACTACCTCTCCGAGACGCTGCGGCCGTTCTACCCGAGCGGCTTCGTCGGCAAGGGCGAGATGGTCGAGGTCCCCGTGTCTCTCGGCCGTATCGCGCTGACCACGCTGGCGGGCAAGGGCGAGGTCGCCATCCACGGGGACGGTGCCCGTGCGCAGCGGCTCCAGGCGGCCGACATGCCGTTCGTGGAGAGCGTGCGCGGCCGGTACTATGGCTGGGCCGCGGTCAACCTCGACCGCACCTTCGACCGTGGCACGGTCGGCGCGGGCGACGTGCAGCTGTCGAACCCGACGGACCCGATCGCGGGCCCGATGACCAACGCCAAGCTGTACGGCACGTTCCGCGGCAAGTCGGGCGACTACACCGGCGCCGGCCGGTACACGCTCAACTCGATCAAGTGCCACGGCCGTCCCGACGGCCGGATCGACGTCGTCGAGAACGCCGGCGAATGAGGCGGATGATCTGACGTCTGTTGCAGTAGGCGGTGCGCTCTCACGGAATCCGTGGGGGCGCACCGTCGTGTGAGGTCACGTACTCGTGGGGGCGCACGGCGCCGGCCCTTCGGCGCGCTTGAGGCGCGCGGCCCGGTGACGGACTCAGGTACGGCCTCAGGTGAGGCCGAGCATGAGGGAGCAGCGGAGTACGGCCTCCGGGTCTCCCTTGATCCGGACGTCCCCGGTGGCGATCGCCTGGAACGGCGAAATCATCCTGGCTCCCACTTGGACGAATGTTTTCGCGTCGCACTCGATGGTCAGCGCGGGTTCCTGCACCTCACCGCGCTCGAAGGTCACTTCACCACCGTGAACCAGAATCTGGAAGATCTGGTCGCTGACCTTGAACTCGTAGACCTCGTCGACGTCCGGAATCGCTTCCTGGACAATCATCGCCTGCACGGCGAGGAATCCCCATTCGGCGCGGGTTTCCCCGTCCGTGTCCGACTTGTCGAGGAAGGAAAGCCCCCAGCGCGCGAGTCCCAGGACCGGGTACCGCAGTTCCTCGCCGGTCTCGGTGAGCCGATAGAGCCGGGCCCTTCCGTCCCCTGCCAGCGATGTCTGCTCGACGACACCGCGCTCCGTGAGCATCCGGAGCCGGTCGGTGAGCAGATTGGGTCCGATACCGGGCAGGTTGTGCAGCAGGCCGTTGAATCGGGCGGGGCCGATCAGCAACTCCCGGACGACCAGCAGGGTCCATCGCTCGCCGATGACGTCCAGACCAGTTGCCAGCCCACAGAATTGCCCGTACTCACGACTCATGGCAGCCACCTTTACTCTCATTGCGCATAGTAACAGTTGGTGGCGGCCGAGTAGAGGGCTTGACCTCGGCATTAACGTCCCGCGACCGGTCCTTGAGGCAGGAAATGTCGGCGCTGGATCCGGTGGGGGAGTCCGGCCCGCGTCCGGAGGGGCGCGGTGGACGCGGTGGTGAGAGTCGGAACGCCGGGCGATGTCGTGTACCGGAGGCCCCGACCCTCTCCGCGCCCCGACGCGCCGTCACCGTGGACGGGTGTGGGCGACTCCCCGTCCCGTCGCTGCCTGACGGTTCGTCACCGCACGAAGACCCTCGGGCGGGGCACACGGGACCACCGCTCACCGCGTACACGCCCCTGCATGATCCTTGCCGAGTTACTACTCAATCGTATAGCCTCCACGGGGACAGCTCAGGTTGCCGGCCGACTTCGCGGCCCGATCTCGCTTGGGTGGTGGATTCCGTGTATCTCATCTGGTTCCTGCATCGGGTGCCCAGAGCACGCGAGGAGGATTTCCGCACCGTCGTCTACCAGGCAATCGAAGTGTTCCGACGGCACGGCGCAATCGGCGGCACCGTAATGGAGATGAGTGATCCGACGGCGAAATACGGCTGTTCGGCCATCGAGGCCGGCGTGGACGTCGCACCCGACGAGGTGCTCTACGCCGAACTCGCCTTCTTCCACGACCGCGCACACTACGACGAGGTCATGCCGAAGGTCGATGCCGACCCGGAGCTCGAAGAGCTGTACGGGACGCTCCTTCGGACAGTGGACATCAGCCGTATTCTGCGGGCCGAGTTCAGCACTCTGTTCGAGCTGGTGAACAGCGCGGAACGTGACCGACATCAGCGCACCCCGCGCAGCCAATGGCAACCAGCCCCTCAGGAGCAGACGTGACGGCGCAAGAACAGCAGACACACGGAGTACCGGCCGAGCCGGAATGGAACTTACGCGCGGTCACCTGGCTTTCCGGTGCGCAGTTCTTCATGTTCGGGATTGCCATCGGAGTAATGACGGTCGCCTGGGCGGAGGTGATCCGGTCCCTGGACATGAGTGACGGCTTCTTCGGGACCGCGCACCTGCTGCTGCCGGTCGTCGGCCTGGTGACCCTGCTCTCGGCGAAACGTCTGTACCGCCACTTCGACCACCGCCATCTCGGCATCTACGGTCAACTCGCGCTCATCGGCCTCCTCGTGATGCTGGCCGTGAGCACGAACTTCGTGGGACTGCTGGTCGCGTTCGTGCTCGCCGGGCTCGGTTCCGCGCTCGTCGACACCGCCGACAACAGCGTGTTCATGGAGATCGAGGCCCGCCGTGGCCGCGAAGTGATGAACGTGATGTACGCGATCAACAGCGCCGGCACAGTCATCAGCGCCCTGGGCGCGGGCGCGCTGATCAGCCTGGGCATGGACTACCGCTGGGTCGCCGTGCTGTTCGCCGCGACCATGGCGCCCGTACTCATCGCCTCGTTCCTGATCGCGTTCCCGCCGGTCGCCCGCGACGAAGCGCCTGCCTCCTCCGACGACTCCGACTCCTCCGCATCCTCCGCCTCCTCCGGCGACAGCCCCGATCCTGACGGTGACGTCGGTCTGCTGAAGCTGATGCGCAATCCGCTGTTCCGCGTCGTCTTCCTGATGACCGTCCTCGGCATCGCGGTCGAGAGCATCGTGCAGGTCTGGTCCGTCATCTACGTCGACCAACTGCTCGACGCGCCCATCGTCTACGGCGGCGCCGCGTTCGCCCTCTTCAGCCTGACCATGATGATCGGACGGCTGATCAACGCCTGGCTCGTCTCCACCCTGGGCATCCGCAAGTCGTTCCTGATCTCCGCGTTCGGCACCGCGCTCTCCGGAGCACTGCTGATGGCCGCCGTCGACCTCTGGCTGTCCGTGCTCGCCTTCCTGCTCATGGGCATCGCCATCGCGGGCGTGCAGCCGACATGTCTGAGCGCGTCCGCGCGCGTGGCGCCCAGCCGGGTCAACCTGGTGGCGGCGGCGATGATGGTGCCCGCGTACGGCGCCTTCATCGCGACGCCGACCGCGTACGGCTGGCTCGCCGACGCGACCTCGCTCAACATCGCCATGGTGATCGTCGTGGGCGCGGGCGTCGGCATCGGGGTGCTCGCCCTCGGACGCCCGGTCGCCGAGGCCGACCGTACCGCCGACACGCCGACCGAAGTCGCGGTGTCCACCCCTCAGTCCTAGCTCGCCCTGCTCGCAGAAGCGGAGTTACTCATGAGCGGATCCCTCACGGCCCTGGGCACGGCCTCACGTACGCCGAAGCGGGCGAGGCTGGTCCGGGTCCTCCCGGCCTCCGCCGACCAGGTCTGGGCGTCCTGGACCGACCCGGACCTCCTGCCCGGCTGGTTCGGCCCGGTGCTGAGCGGCGTGCCGGGGCCCGAGCAGAAGTTCGTGCTCGAAGGGCGCGGCCAGCACGGCGACACGATCGACTGCCGCGTGCTGACCTGGGAACCCAGCTCCGTACTGGAGTTCACCTGGTGCTACATCGGGGAGACCGCCGACTCCGTCATCCGTCTCGAACTGTCTCCCGCGGACGACGGCGCCACCCGGCTCGTCCTGGAGCACACGGGCTTCGGGCCGGAGGCCGACCCCGTGGACTACGCCGCCGGCTGGCACATGTACACCGACAACCTCGAAGCCCGGCTCGCCGGCACGCCCGGTGTGCCGGACTCCGACGCGCGCTGGATGGAACTCATCCCCGTCTACGCCGACACGACCGAACAAGCGAACCCAGCACAAGGAGAAACCGCACCATGACGCACGCAGACGAGAGCGGCAGCCCGCAGGATCCCGTTCTGGTCCCCGACATCTTGCACTCCACACTGGTCCGCGCGGCGCCCCACGACGTCTTCGCCCTGCTCTCCAGCGGCGACGGGTGGGACAAGTGGTTCACCGACGGCTCGACGTTCGAGGCGCGCGTGGGCAGCCCGGTACACCTGGTGTGGCGCGGCTGGAGTGACGACGGCAGCGACATCACGGACGACGGCGAAGTGAAGGAGTGCGTGCCCGACAAGCGGTTCGCCCTCACTTGGGGCACACCGCCTTCGCTGGTCACGTTCACCACCGAGGAACACGTGAACGGCACCTGGCTGCAGGTCGTGGAGACCGGCCTCCCGCAGACCAGGGCCGGGCTCGACAGGTTCGGCCAGTGCGCGACCGGCTGGGGAGAGGCACTGACCCTGGTCCGCTGCTACGCAGAGCACGGCATCCGCCTCTCCACCTGAACGGCGTAAGTCTCTCCACCTGAACGGCATCCGCGTCTCCATCCGAGCAGACCGAGGAGCTGACGTTCTTATGACGCATCCGAACCGGCAAACGCGAGTCGCGCTGATCACCGGCGCGAGTACCGGCCTTGGCGAGACGCTTGCCGAATTCCTCAGCGGCCTCGGCTGGAGCGTGATCCTCACCGCACGGACCGAGTCCGACCTGGCCGTCGTCGCCAAGCGACTGACGGACCAGGGCGGGACGGTCGTCGCCCTGCCGGGTGACGTCGGTGAGGCCGCGCACCGCGAGAGACTGATCGCCGCGGCGACGACCCTCGGCCGACTGGACTGGCTGGTCAACAACGCCTCCCAGATGGGCGTCAGCCCGATCCGGCCCCTGCTGGACCATCCGCTGACATCGTTCGAGGCCGTCCTGCGGACCAACGTCGTCGCACCCGTGGCCCTCGCCCAACTGGCGCTGCCGCTCCTGAAGGAGACCGGTGGGCTGGTGGTCAACCTGTCCAGCGAAGCCGCCGTGGACGTCTTCCCGTGCGCCGGGATCTACGGCGCCAGCAAGGCCGCGCTGGACCAGGCCTCGCGGATCATCGCGGCCGAGAACGCCGACTCCGGCATCGGTGTGACCCTTGTCGACCCGGGCGGCATCCGCACCCGAGGCTACGAAGAGGCGGAGCCCGGGTTCGACCTGACCGGCGTGCCGTACCCGGACGTCACCCTGCCGTTCTGGAAGTGGCTGATCGAGCGGTCACCCGGCGAGGTCAACGGCCAGCGGTACCTGGCACAGGCCGGCCCGTGGGACGCGCGGTGAGCCCCCTGCCCGTACCCGATGCCGGATACGAACTTCCGTACAGCGCGCTCGCCCGTGTCTACGACCGGTGGATGGCGGCGGACAAGGTTCCGTACGACCAGTGGTTCGCCTTCACCAAGGAACGGTTCGACGAGGCCGGCTTCGCGGTGAAGACGGTGCTCGACGTGTGCTGCGGGACCGGCATGACGATACGGACACTCCAGGACCAGGGGTTCCAGGTCACCGGTGTCGACGCCTCGGCGTCGATGCTGGACATCGCCCGCGCGCGCACCGATCCCGGCACCGAGCTGCGGCAGCTCACCCTGCCCGATGAACGGCTCGCGGAGCTGGGCCCCTTCGACGCGGCGCTCGTCTGCTTCGACGGGGCGAACTACCTGACCGGCGAGGGCGCCCTCACCGCCACACTGCGCCAACTCGCCCGCTCCCTGCGACCCGGCGGAGTCCTCGTGTTCGACCTGAGCACCCGGCCGACCTTCGAATCCATCGACGGCCTCGGCGAGTTCGGCGAGGACTTCGGCGACTTCGCCTATGTGTGGAACACCCACCACCTCCCCGATTCGCCGTACTACGAGTACGTGGTGTCGCTGTTCGTTCCGGAGGGCGACGAAGACCTGTACCGACGCGTCGTCGAGCGGCACGCGCAGCGCTGGTTCTCGCGGGACGAGGTCGAACGCGCGCTGCGCGACGCGAACTTCACGGCCGTCACCGTGTCCGACAACTACACGAGTGGACCCGCCACCGACACCACACGGCGGGACACCTGGAGCGCCCGCCTCGCGACCTGACCGACCTGACCAAAGTGGTCGACCTGACCGACCTGACCGACCTGGCCGACCTGACCGACCTGGCCGATCTGACCCATTCCACGATGATGCCCTGGGGGCTCTGATGCTTCGCCGCCTGTGCACCACCACGCTCGCCGCCGCCCTGCTCACCGCCACGTTGACCAGCGCATCCTCGGCCTCATCGTCAAGTCCGCCGCTGTCGTCAGGCTCGCCGCACTCGTCGAGTCCCCGGCTCGAAGTGGTCGCCGACCACCTGGTGACCCCCCGAGGACTGACCTGGGACGCGAGACAGCACCGGGTCCTGGTCACCGAAGCGGGCAAGGGCGGCCCGGCGCCCTGCGCGGCCGGCGTCGGCGGATACCCCGCCTGCTTCGGCGCGACCGGCGCGATCACCGCGTACACCCCGAGGGACGACAAGGCCGTGCGCATCGCTCAGGGCCTTCCGTCGGTCATCAACGAGTTCAGCGTGCTCGGACTGCACGACATCGATGCCAGTGACGGCCGGATCTCCGTGGTGTTCGGCCTCGGCGGCCACATGTCCACCCGGGTGGGTCTGGGCGAGCAGGCGCACGGCCTCGCGCAGACCGGTGTGGTCGACCGGGCCGGAAAGCTCCGGCCCATCGGTGACCTGCTCGCGTTCGAGGAGAAGTACAACCCGCATCCGGCGGACGTCAACGCCAACGCCTACGGGCTGACCCGGGTGCCGGGCGGCACCCTGGTGGCCGAGGCCGGGGGCAACGGCATCCTGCGCGTCGGCGACAACGGCTCGGTGAAGCTGGTTGCCGCGCTGCCGGACCAGATCATCGACGGCGCGACCGTGGAATCCGTACCCACAGCGATCACCCCGGGCCCCGACGGCGCGTTCTACATCAGTGAGTACAGCGGCGAACCCACCCGTATCGGCGTGGCCCGGATCTGGCGTCTCGTCCCCGGGAAGTCCCCGGTGGTCGTGGCGCGCGGGTTCACCGGCGTCATCGACCTCGCCTTCGACCGGCAGGGCCGGATGCTGGTGCTTGAGCTGGCGGAGAAGGGCTTCGACGATCCCGACAGGACCGGGCGGCTGATCCGTGTCGAACGGGACGGCCGGCGGACCGTCCTCGCGCGCGAGGGACTGGAGCACCCCGGAGGCGTCGCCGTCGCGCCGAACGGTGACATCTACCTCACCAACCGGACGACCTCGCTGGGCGAGGCCACCGGGCAACTGCTGCGGTTGCGCTCCCGATGAGAGGTCCGTCGGACGACGTGCTGTTCTCCTGGACCGCCGGGAAACCGGGGCCGGCCGGGACACCGGAGCTGGCCGCGGAACCGAAAGCGGCGGCCGAGCTGCCCCGGGTCTCGACCGGGGCGGCGGCGCTCCGGCTCGGCCAGATCCTGGGGACGGCCGCCGGGGGGACCGTCCGTCAGGTGGCGCGGCGGTCGTGGCGGCGCCTGACCGGACGGCGGAGCGAGCGCGGCTGGCCGGAGGAGTTCGCGCGGATCATCGAACGACTCGGCCCGGCGTTCATCAAGTTCGCCCAGATCGCCAGTACCCGCGAGGACGTCATCCCCCCGCGCGCGTGCGGCGCGCTGAAACGCCTGCACGACGCGGTGGAACCGATGCGCCACGACGACGTGCACCGCGCGCTGACGGAGCACTTCGGACCGGACTGGCGGGACGTGCTGCGCGACTTCCGCCTTGAGCCACTCGGCTCGGGAAGCATCGCCTGCGTCTACCCGGCGCGGCTGGCCGACGGTACGCCGGTCGCGGTCAAGCTGCGGCGGCCCGACCTCACGGACGTCATGCGCCGCGACGTCGCCATCCTGTGCGCGGTCTTCGCGCTGACCGGTCGGCTCCCCGGCCTCCGCGGTGCCCCCCTGTCCGACATGGCACGGGCGGTCGGCGCGAGCGTGCTGCGCCAACTCGACCTCCAGGCGGAGGCGGAGAACCTGGCGCTGCTGTACGACGACCTGTCCACCCTCGAATTCGTCGCCGTGCCTGAACCCGTCGAAGAGCTGTGCGGGGAAGCGTGCGTCGTCATGAGCTTCGTGCCCGGCGTGCGTCACCGTGTCGACGTCGCCGAGCTGAGCCAGGAGCGCCGCCGGACGCTGGCCGACCAGACGCTGAGAGCCGTGTTCGAGATGCTGTTCTGCACCGGACTGGTCCACTGCGACCTGCACCCGGGCAATCTGCGCCTCGCACCCACGGGCTCGGTCGTGATCCTCGACGCCGGATTCGTCTACCGGACCCCCGAGGTGGTCCGGGAAAACCTGGCGCTGTTCTTTCTGAACCTCGGCTTCCGCAATGGTCCCCGGTGCGCCGACGCGGTACTGGCCAGCGCCGAACAGGTGGACAGCCGCAGCGACATCGAGGCGTTCGTCGCCGACATGACCCGTCTGGTGAACCGCTTCGGCGGCACCACCGCACGGGACTTCGACCTGATCGCGTTCTCCACGGAACTGTTCGCCAGTCAACGACGCAACGGCATCTACGCCTCGTCCGAGTTCGTGTTCCCGCTGCTCGCCCTGCTGATGGTGGAGGAGACCGTGCGGCGGTTGGACCCCGACGTGGACTTCCAGGCCATCGCCCGTCCCATCGTCTTCCGGGCAGCGTCGGGACGCCCGGCCGGAGAGCGACGCCGACGGCTCGAAAAGGAGGGCCGTTCACCAGGGTTGAGCGGCGCGGCTCTCCCCGAGGCAGGGTAGGAGGGACGTCCGGGGGCGACGTCCGGGGGCGATCTCCGGGGGCGACCCACTTTCCGGATCTGTGGCACTGCGCAATCGGGAGGAAGACTCCACGGCGGAGACCTGCTGAGATGAAGTCCCGTCTCCGTCACAGGAGGTACGCGCATGTCAGCCAGTACGGACGCCACGGATTCGCCGGTGCGGGCGCCGGGCAGGTTCGACGCACTCAACGGGCGGCTGCACCGGCCCGCGCTCCGGATCTTCATGATCATCGTGGTGGCCCACTGGGCCGAACACGTCGTTCAGGCCATTCAGATCTACGTCATGGGCTGGCCGGTCCCCGAGGCCCGCGGAGTCCTGGGGATCCCCTTCCCCTGGCTGGTCACCTCCGAGTGGATGCACTACGGATACGCCCTCCTCATGCTGGTGGGCTTCCTGATGCTGCGCCCCGGGTTCGCCGGCACCTCGCGGGTGTGGTGGAACACGGGGCTCGGCATCCAGGTGTGGCACCACTTCGAGCATCTCCTCCTGCTCCTCCAGGCCCTGACCGGCTCCTACCTCCTGGGCAGGTCCGCGCCGACGAGCATCATCCAGCTCATCGCGCCCCGCGTGGAGCTGCACCTCTTCTACAACGCCCTCGTCACCCTCCCCATGGTGATCGCCATGTACGTGCACAGCCGGCCCGCGAAGGCCGCCACAGCCTCTGTCGCACGGTGCCGCTGCGCCCTTGAGTACTAGCGGGGGCCGGGCATGCGCCGTTCTTCCCGCAGAAGGCCGTCCCACGGAATGCCGAGCCCGTCACGCAGAAGGCCGTCCCGAAGAAGACCGTCTCGCACCACCTCGATCGCCCTCCTGATCACCGCCTGCCTGCTCCTGTACGTGTCCCTGCCGAACCTCGGCAACGTCATGCGCGCCGCGACGGCCGACGGCACCGCCGGCCGGTTCACCGCCGAGCAGCTCCGGTGCGTGAGCCACGCCGCACACCGGAGTTGCCAGTGGTCCGGGACGTTCCGGTCCGACAACGCCGTGGTCCGGCGCCCCGACGTGACGCTGTACGGCAGCGGAAGGGATTCCCTCAGGACCGACCAGAGCGTCACGGCGGTGGATGTCGGAAATCCCGGACGGGTCTACCGTCCGCAGGGCTCGAATGAGTGGATCTTCACCGCTGTTCTTCTCCTGACCGGGTTCGGCCTTCTCTGGCAGCTCGGCAGACGGCACCTCATGCCACCACCGTTGCCACAGGCGTCCGCGCAATAGGCAAGGGGGAAGCTCCATCGGCGTGGATGTCGGCCGGGTGAGCAAGATTCATTCCGGTAAAGTTGCCGACTGGTGTGGTAAGTGCAACGAGGAGAGGTCGGCAAGCGATGAATCGTCCAGAGGTCGTGTCCAGGGACGAATGGCTGACGGCACGGAAAGAACTGCTCGCCCGGGAAAAGGCGTTCGACCGGGAGCGTGATGCGCTCAGCGCGCGGCGACGAGAACTCCCGATGGTCCAAATCACCGAGCCGTACGTGTTCGACGGCCCGGACGGCGAGGCCACCCTGCTCGATTTGTTCGACGGGCGAAGCCAACTGATTGTTTATCACTTCATGCTGGCGCCGGACTGGGACGCCGGATGTTCCGGCTGCTCGCTCCTGGCCGACAACCTCGGTCATCTGGCGCACCTGAACGCGGCCCGTACATCATTCGCCGCCGTGTCCCGTGCACCGCTGGCGAACATCACCAAGTTCCGTGAGCGCATGGGCTGGGAGTTCCCGTGGTACTCGTCCCACGGGACGTCGTTCAACTATGACTTCCACGTCACCATGGACGAATCGGTGACGCCGGTCCTGTTCAACTTCCGGAACAAGGAAGAACTGCGGGAAGCCGGCATCGGCTCATGGGCCCTGAGCGGTGAACAGCACGGGCTGAGTGTCTTTCTCCGTGAGGGCGACGACGTATTCCATACGTACTCGACCTATTCCCGGGGCACCGACCTGTTGAACGGCACCTTCAACTACCTCGACCTGACACCCCTCGGGCGCCAGGAGGAGGCGGGCATCATGAACTGGGTCCGTCACCATGACACCTACGGCGACGAGGACTGACCCGGCCGCGTCCCGGAAAAGCTGACCCGACAGCAGCTCGACAGCGGTTCCGGCAGCGGCCCGGCGGCAGTTACGACAGCGGTCCGGCAGTGCGGCGCCGGCACGTTCACGGTGTTTCGAGGGACGCGGATGCTTCGAGGGACGCATGGGGTTCGGGGGACTTCGCGCGGGCGCGGAGTCCCCCCGTACACCCGCCACTCCGGCAGCCTACGGTTCCCGACGCCCGCATAGTTGTTCCATCGTGCTCAGTAAGGTGCGCACGTTCCAAGTGGACAGGGGCGCAGATCATCCATGTACCTTCGGGGTTGGTTTACTGCAGCTGACCGAGGAAACTCGACGAGGGCGGTAGAGCAAGGTGATCGGTGGTTTGCGTGCGCTCCGGCGCCGGATCATGACCCCTCCCCTGTCCAGTACGAGCCTGGAAGTGAGGGGCTTCAAGAAAAAGAACCTACAGGCGCAGGAACTACTGGAAACCATCGGCCGTACATTCCTCGAAGGCTACGGCCACGCCGTCCAGGCGCGTTCACCATTCGACGCCGAAGCCCGGCTTGAAGAAATTCCGGAGCAGTTCCGCGGATTCGCCTACGAAGGCGCGGCGATGGGGTGCGCCATGCTGGACGCGATACCCGGCAGCGGCGGACGGCGGTTGGCCCAACTGCTCGACGGGCGCGGCCGGGCACACGTCTACATGGTCAATGTGGGGATCGGCTGGGCCATGGCGCGGCTGCCGAAAGCCCTGAGGCCGAAGACCGACGGCACGGACCCGCTGCTGAGATGGCTCGTACTCGACGGATACGGCTTCCATCAGGCGTACTTCCGCACCGACCGCTATGTCCACCAGCAGTACCAGGAGGCCCGGTTCTCCTGGTCGCACGGCCCGACGTCCTCCGTGCACCACGCCATCGACCAGGGCATCGGCCGCGCGCTGTGGTTCGTCGGCGGCACCGACGTCGACGAAGTCGTGGCGCTCATCGACAAGTTCGCCGAGGCGCGGCGGGCCGACCTCTACAGCGGTGCGGGGCTGGCAGCCACCTACGCGGGCGGCGCCGACGAAGCAGAGCTGGAACACCTGCGCGAGCGAGCCGGGGCCCACCGCCCCCACCTCCTTCAGGGTTCGGCATTCGCGGCGGAGGCACGGGAGCGGGCCGGCCTGTCCGTGGCCCACACGCACACCGCCACCAAGGTGCTGTGCCGCATGGATACGCAGGAGGCATCCCTTCTCTGCAGGGAATTGCGCCCCGTGTCATCCGATCGCGTCGACGCGTCGTCGTACGAGGAATGGCGTCAGCGCATCGCCGAAACGTTCATTTCGTAGGGGGAGGTGCTAGCTACGTGATGTCAGTGCGTTCCCGGCTCCGCCGGAATATTCCCGGAATCGTCGCCCTGCTGCTCATGGTGGGTACGTACATTGTGGTGCTCCCGCCGACAACGTCGGCTGCTCAAAAGGCGAGTCTGGCGGAAGCGTACGCGTTCACGCAGAAATCCATCGGCATGCCCGAAGGATTGAAACAGCAGCACATTCGCAAGGTGAACAAGGCGTACCAGCACATCGAAGCGTGGATATCCTCGGTGGGCGCCGGTATCGCCATGAACGATGTCGACGGCGACGGTCTCTCCAACGACCTGTGCATCACCGACCCCCGGACCGATCAGGTCACCCTGACCCCGGTGCCCGACGAACGCGTGGGCCGGTACAAGCCGTTCGTGCTGGACCCCGCCCCGCTTCCCATGGACGACCTCATGGCACCCATGGGCTGCGTCGCCGGCGACTTCAACGAGGACGGACGCACCGACCTCCTCGTCTACTACTGGGGCCGGACACCCGTGATCTTCCAGGGCCGCTCCGATGGGGGCCCGCTGAGTGACGGCTCCTTCGAGCCCACCGAGCTGGTGGCCGACGTCGGCGACCAGACGTACACAGGGCCCCGGTGGCACAGCAACGCCGCCACGATCGCGGACTTCGACGGCGACGGCCACGACGACATCTACATCGGCAACTACTTCCCGGACTCACCGGTGCTCGACCCGTCGAAGGACGGCGGCGTGGTGATGAACGACTCGCTGTCCAACGCCCACAACGGCGGCGAGGACCACATCCTGCGGTGGACGAAGGGCGGCTTCACACCGGCTCCCGACGCCCTGCCGAAGGAGACCCGGAACGGCTGGACGCTCGGGGTGTCCGCGACCGACCTCGACGGCGACCAGCTCCCCGAGCTGTACATCGCCCACGACTTCGGCACATCGCGGCTCCTCCACAACCGGTCCACACCGGGCGACATCGGCTTCGCCGAGGTCGAAGGTCCGCGCGACCCCATGGTCCCCAAGTCCAAGCGCGTGGGCGGCAGTTCCTTCAAGGGCATGGGCGTCGACTTCGGCGACCTCGACCAGGACGGCCTCTACGACATCTTCGTCAGCAACATCACCACGTCGTTCGGCCTCCAGGAAAGCAACTTCACCTTCATGAACACGGCCGGCGGCCTGCCCGACGTGCGCAGCAGGATGCTGAAGGGCGAAGCCCCGTACGAGGACCGCAGCGCACCCATGGATCTCGCCTGGTCCGGCTGGAGCTGGGACGTCAAGATGGGCGACTTCGACAACGACAGCCAGTTGGAGATCACCCAGGCCACCGGCTTCGTCAAGGGCAAGAAGAACAGGTGGGCCCAGCTCCAGGAGCTGGCCACGTCCAACGACGGTCTGCTCGCCGACCCCGCCTGGTGGCCGCACGTCCGGCGCGGCGACGACCTCGCCGGCAGCCAGACCCTGCGATTCTTCGCCAAGGGCGAGGACGGCCGCTATACGAATCTCTCGTCGGAGCTGGGTCTCGCCGTCCCCATCCCGACCCGCGGTATCGCCGTCGGCGACGCGGACGGCGACGGCAGGCTCGACCTCGCCGTGGCGCACCAATGGGCCGAACCGGCCTTCTACCGCAACGAGAGCCCGGACACCGGCGACTTCCTGGGGCTGAAGCTCACGCACCCCTCCGGCTCCCCCGTCGTCGACGCCCAGGCGACCGTGGTCCTGGCGGACGGCACCCGGCGGGTCAGCCGCGTCGACGGCGGCGGCGGCCACTCCGGCAAGCGCAGCCACGACGTACACATCGGCCTCGGCGACCAGGGCGACGCACCCGTGAAGGTACAGCTGCGGTGGCGGGACCGCACCGGAGAGACCCACGAACAAGAACTTCGGCTGAGCCCCGGCTGGCACGCGCTGCAGCTCGGGTCCGATGTCAAGGAGAGGTGACGGACATGGCCGAGGCACCAACCGCGCCACCGCGGCACGACCCGAAAATCGTCACGGCACTGCGCCGCTTCGCCATCTCGATCACCGTCCTCAACATCTTCGGCTACGCGGTGCTCGGCTTCGAACAGCCCTGGATCTGGCCGGTCATCGCCGTCGCCGTCGGCTACACGGTCGAGACGGTGCTGGAGTACATCGGGGCCCGCGTGGAGGGACGCGCGCCGCGCTTCGCGGGCGGCGGCTTCCGCGGGGTGCTGGAGTTCCTCTACCCCAGCCACATCACCGCGCTCGCCGTCAACATGCTGCTCTACGTGAACGACCGGGTCTGGGTGATGATCTTCGGCGTCATCGTCGCGGTCGGCGCCAAGTGGGTCCTGCGCGCCCCGGTGCGCGGGAAGATGCGGCACTTCATGAATCCGTCGAACTTCGGTATCTCCGTGGTCCTGCTGCTCTTCCCGTGGTCGAGCATCGCCCCGCCGTACCAGTTCACGGAGTACACGGACGGGGCGGTCGACTGGCTCATCCCCGCGGCCATCGTCGCCCTCGGCACCATGCTCAACGCCAAACTCACCGGCCGCATGTGGCTGATCGGGGGATGGCTGAGCGTGTTCGTCCTCCAGGCGGTCGTGCGCGGGGTCCTCTTCGACACGGCGATCCTCTCCGCGCTGGGCATGATGACCGGGGTGGCGTTCGTCCTCTTCACGAACTACATGATCACCGACCCCGGCACCACTCCGTCCCGCCCCGTCGCCCAGGTCGCGTTCGGCGGCGGCGTCGCCCTGGTGTACGGGATCCTCACCGCCGTCGGCATCACGTACGGCCTCTTCTTCGCGACCGCGGCCGTCTGTCTCATCCGCGGCGGCTACCTGTACATGGTGCACCTGGCCGGAAGGCACACCGTGCCGAGCGCGGCGCAGGTCCCGGACCGCACCATCGGCGCGCCCGGCCCCGTCCAGGGAGCCGGGAAGGAATCGGTGGCGGTATGACCAGGGTCGCCATCGTCGGCATGGCCTGCCGTTTCCCCGACGCGACGACCGTGCGCGAGCTGTGGGACAACGCGGTGGCCGGCCGGCGGGCCTTCCGCCGGATCCCCGACGTACGCATGCGTCTGGACGACTACTGGGACCCCGATCCGGCCGCTCCCGACCGCTTCTACACCCGGACCGCCGCCGTCCTGGAGGACTTCGCGTTCGACCGGATCGCCTACAAAGTCGCCGGCAGTACTTACCGTTCCACGGACCTCACCCACTGGCTCGCCCTGTCCACCGCCGCCGGCGCGCTGGCCGACGCCGGGTTCCCGGCGGGCGACGGGCTGCCTCGCGCGCGTACCGGCGTGGTCGTCGGCAACACACTGACCGGCGAGTTCACGCGCGCCAACACCATGCGACTGCGGTGGCCCTACGTACGGCGTGTGCTCGCCGCCGCCCTCAAGGAACAGCAGTGGGGCGACGACCGCCTGGCCGACTTCCTCGGCGGCGTCGAAGAGGCGTACAAGCAGCCGTTCCCGGCCGTGGACGAGGACTCGCTGGCGGGTGCCCTGTCGAACACCATCGCGGGACGCATCTGCAACCACTTCGACCTCAACGGCGGCGGCTACAGCGTCGACGGCGCATGCTCCTCGTCCCTGCTGTCGGTCACCACGGCGAGCACGTCGCTGCTGAGCGGTGACCTCGATGTCGCCGTGGCGGGCGGCGTCGACCTGTCCATCGACCCGTTCGAGGTCATCGGTTTCGCCAAGACCGGAGCGCTGGCCAGGTCGGAGATGCGCGTGTACGACCGCGGCTCCAACGGGTTCTGGCCGGGCGAGGGCTGCGGCATGGTCGTCCTGATGCGCGAGGAGGACGCCCTGACCGCGGGCAAGCGTGTCTACGCGACCATCGCGGGCTGGGGAATCGCATCCGACGGGCAGGGAAGCATCACGCGGCCCCAGGCGGGCGGCTACCGGCTCGCCCTCAGCCGCGCCTACGACCGGGCCGGGTTCGGGATCGACACGGTGCCTCTCTTCGAGGGGCACGGCACCGGCACCGCCGTCGGGGACGCCAACGAACTCGGAGCACTCATGGCGGCCCGGGGCCAGGCCGCCGCCGACGCACCGGCCGCCGCCATCAGCTCCGTCAAGGGCATGATCGGCCACACCAAGGCCGCCGCCGGAGTCGCCGGCCTGATCAAGGCCGCGATGGCGCTGGACGCGCGCATCCTCCCGCCCACCGTCGGCTGCGTGGACCCGCACGACCTGCTCACCGACGCGCACGCCGGCCTGCGCGTCCTGCGCAACGCGGAACCCTGGCCGCAGGGCGCACCCCTGCGCGCGGGCGTCACCGCCATGGGTTTCGGCGGAATCAACACACACGCCGTACTCGACAGACCCGCACCCCGCCGTACGCCACCGAGCCGGCGCACCGCCACTCTCATCAGCTCACCGCAGGACTGCGAACTGCTGCTCCTGGACGCCGAGTCACCCACAGCGCTGCGCGACCGCATCGCCCAGGTCGCCGACTTCGTCCCCCAACTGTCGTACGCACAGCTCACCGACCTGGCGAGCACCCTGCAACGGGAGCTGCGGGAACTGCCGTACCGCGCGGCTGCGGTCGTGACGTCGCCGGACGACGCCGAACGCCGGCTGCGGCAGTTGATGGAGACGGTGGAGCAGGGCGGGACGACGCTGTTCGCGCCCGACGGACGCAGCTTCCTCGGGAAGGCCGACGAGGCCGGCCGTATCGGGTTCCTCTTCCCGGGCCAGGGCACCGGCCAGGGCGCCGGTCGAGGCGCCGGACGGGGCTCCGGATGGGGGCCGGGCGGCTTCGCCGGTGGCGGTGCGCTGCGCCGGCGCTTTCCGCTTGCCGCCGCCGTCCACGAGCGGGCCGGGCTGCCCGAAGGCGGCGACCAGGTGGCGACCGACGTCGCCCAGCCACGGATCGTCACGGCGGCGACGGCCGGCCTGCGGGTCATGGAGTGGCTGGGCGTGGACGCGGACGTCGCCGTCGGCCACAGCCTGGGTGAACTCGCCGCGCTGCACTGGGCGGGCGCCATGGACGGTGACACCTTGCTGGCGGCGGCCCGGGTGCGCGGCGCCGCCATGGCCGCGCACAGCGCGTCGGGCACCATGGCCTCGCTCACGGCGGCCCCGGCGGCGGTCCGGGATCTGACGGACGGAATCCCCGTCGTCATCGCCGGATACAACGGTCCCCGGCGGACGGTCGTCGCCGGCGCCGTCGACGCCGTGGAGGCCGTCGCACGCAGGGCCACGGACGCGGGCATCGCCTGTACCCGGCTCGCCGTGTCCCACGCCTTCCACTCCCCGCTGGTCGAACCGTCCGCCACCGTCTTCGGGGACTGGCTCGACGAGACACCGTTCGGGGCTGTCGAGCGCCGGGTCATTTCCACGGTCACGGGACAGGAACTGACGACGGACACCGATGTTCCCAAATTGCTACGCGCGCAGATCACCGATCCGGTGCTGTTCGACCAGGCGGTACGGACGGCGGCCCGCGATGTCGACCTGTTCGTGGAGGTCGGCGCGGGGCGGGTGCTCAGCACTCTCGTGGCCGAGGCGACCGGCGTACCGGCGGTCGCGCTGGACACCGACGACACGTCGCTGCGCGGCTTGTTGGGCGTGGTCGGGGCCGCGTATGTCATCGGTACGCCGTTGATGCACGAGCGGCTGTTCTCGGACCGGCTGGTACGCCCGCTGCGGATCGGCGCCGAGATCAGCTTTCTGACCAGCCCCTGCGAGCAGGTGCCGCCGGACGGTCGGTCGTTCGCCCGGTCGACGCACTCCGATCGGCCGACTCGTCCAGAGGGTGTCGGAGGGGGCCTCGCCCAAGAGGCCGCCGCTGCCCCCGACGAGCAGGCGGAGAGCGCCGCAGGGCAGTCGGCGCTCGGCGTGCTGCGCGCACTCGTGGCGGAGCGGGCCGAACTCCCCGCCGACCTGGTGCAGGACGACAACCGCCTCCTCGACGACCTGCACATGAGCAGCATCACCGTGGGACAGATCGTCAACCAGGCCGCCACCCGGCTCGGCCTCGCGACGGCGCACGCGCCGGCCAACTTCGCCACGGCGACGGTGAGTGAACTCGCCGAGGCCCTTGAGTCGCTGGCCTCCACCGCCCAGGCGGGCGACGCCGGGACCGTCCCCCTCGTCCAGGGCTCCGCCTCCTGGGTGCGCGCCTTTGCTGTTGAACTTGAGGAAGTACCCCTGACTCCCGCCACGACCGCGCCCCAGGAGGGCGCCTGGGAGCTGTTCGCCGAGGAGAGCCATCCCTTCGCGCGGGCGCTGCACAGGGCGCTGGAGAGCGCCGGAGTGGGACCTGGTGTCCTGGTCTGCCTGTCCCCGCAGTGCCCACCGGAACAGATCGCGCGGGCGCTCAAGGGCGCGCAACGCGCGCTGGCGGGCGATCACGGGCACCGTTTCGTCCTGGTCCAGCACGGCCGGGGCGCGGCCGGGCTGGCGAAGACCCTGCATCTGGAAGCTCCCCGGGTGCGCACGACCGTCGTGGACATCCCCGTGACCGCCGATGACGTCCTCGCGCGCGTGGTGGCCGAAGTGTCCGCGACCACACGGTTCACCGAGGTCCATTACGACGCGGCAGGGATACGCCGGGTGCCGACCCTGCGCGCATTGCCGATGCGCGGCGAGCCCACCGTTCCCACAGGGAAGGTGCTGGACGCCTCCGACGTCCTCCTGGTCACCGGGGGAGGCAAGGGCATCACAGCGGAGTGCGCACTGGCTGTCGCCCTCGACAGCGGAGTCCGGCTCGCGATCGTCGGCCGCTCCGATCCCGCCCAGGACGAAGACCTCGCCAAGAACCTGCAACGGATGGCCGACCGTGGTGTGACCGTGCGCTACGCGTGCGCCGACGTCACCGACGCCGGGCGTGTGCGTACCGCCGTCGCCGAACTCACCGGGCAACTCGGGCCGGTCACGGCGGTGCTGCACGGCGCGGGACGCAACGAGCCCGCGGCTCTCGCCGACCTCACCATGGCGGACTTCGAACGTACCTTCGCGCCGAAGGTCGACGGGCTGCGGACCGTCCTTGACGCGGTCGACGAGAACACCCTCAAGCTCCTCGTCACCTTCGGCAGCATCATCGGCCGCTCGGGCCTGCGCGGCGAAGCGCACTACGCCACCGCCAACGAATGGCTGGCCGACCTCACACAGGAGGAGGCGCACGCCCGACCGCGGTGCCGTGTCCTGTGTCTGGAGTGGTCGGTGTGGTCCGGTGCCGGCATGGGCGAGAAGCTGTCCGTCGTCGAGTCCCTGGCGCGTGACGGCATCACGCCGATCTCTCCCGAACAGGGCGTGGAGATGCTGCTCCGCCTGATCGGCGACCCCGACGCGCCCGCGGTCACGGTCATCAGCGGTCGTACGGGGGAGATCGCGACCATTCGGCGTGAGCAGCCCCCGCTTCCGCTGCTGCGGTTCACCGTCAACCCGCTCGTCCGCTACCACGGTGTCGAGCTGGTCACCGAGGCCGAACTGAACGTGGGAACCGATCCCTACCTCGGTGACCATCTCCTGGAGGGCAGCCTGCTGCTGCCGGCCGTGATCGGCATGGAAGCCATGTGCCAGGTCGCCGCCGCGGCCACCGGGTGGACCGGCGTCCCGGTGCTGGAGGAGGTGCGGTTCCTGCGCCCGCTCGTCGTACCGCCGAACGGCACCGCCACCGTGCGCATCGCCGCCACGGTCACCGCCGCCGACACCGTGGACGTGGCCATTCACGCCGAGGAGTCCGGCTTCGCGACGGACCATTTCCGGGCCCGCCTGGTCTATCGGGAGGCCGGGGTCCCCGACGGGCCGCCCTCGCCCGCCGAATCGGGCCTTCCCACGGTGCCACTGGCCCCCGCGGACGACCTGTACGGCAGCGTCCTCTTCCAGGGCGACCGCTTCCAGCGGCTGCGGCGCTTCCACCGGATCTCGGCATGGCACGTCGACGCCGATGTGGCCCTGAGCGGGGCGACCGGATGGTTCGCCGACTACCTGCCCGGCACGCTGCTCCTGGCCGACCCCGGCATGCGGGACGCGCTGATGCACGGCAACCAGGTGTGCGTGCCCGACGCCACCCTGCTGCCTTCGAGCATCGAACGGCTGTATCCGCTCGCCTCCGGCACCGCGCTGCCCGATGAACTGCGCTACTGCGCCGTCGAACGGGACCGCGAGGGCACCACCTATGTGTACGACATCGCGGCACACGCTCCGGACGGCACCGTGGTGGAACGCTGGGAGGGCCTGCGGCTGACGGCGGTACGCACCGGTGCCTACGGCGGACCGTGGGCACCGCCGCTGCTCGGACCCCACCTGGAGCGGGCCGTGGAGGACCTGCTCGGGGTACGGGTCTCGATCGCGGTGGAACCGCATGACGCGAACGGGCCCGCACACGACGGAGCCCGTGGCCTCCGTACGGCGCAGGCGGCAGGGCGCGCCCTGGGCCGGCGGACCACGGTCGCCCACCGACCTGACGGGCGGCCGGAACTCCCCGGTGACCGGTCGGTCTCCGCCTCGCACGCGGCGGGAGTCACGCTCTGCGCGGTCGCCGATTCGACCGTGGGCTGCGACATCGAGGTGGCCACCGCCCGGTCCGCCGCCGAGTGGGACGGGCTGCTCGGCGGGCACGGGCCTCTGGCCTCCGTGGTGGCGGGGGAGACGGGATGGGACCACGACACCGCGGCCACCGGGGTGTGGGCCGCACTGGAATGCCTCCAGAAGGTCGGCGCCACCACGCACGCACCGCTCACCCTGGTACCGCGCGGGGCCGACGGATACGCGGTCCTCGCCTCCGGCAGCCTTCGGATCGTGGCACTGGCGACCAGACTGCGCGACATTCCGCAGCCCGTCGTGTTCGCGATCCTGACCGGGGAACCGGAGGCCAGGGGAAAGACCGCGTAACCCGTTCGGAACCCCAGGAAAACAGGGAGCGAACCATGGCGGACTACTTCGAATACCGGCATGTCGTCGGCTTCGAGGAAACCAATCTCGTCGGCAATGTCTACTACGTCAACTATCTGCGGTGGCAGGGACGGTGCCGCGAAATGTTCCTCAAGACCCATGCGCCGGACGTACTCGCCGATGTGCTCGCGGACCTCAAGTTGTTCACGCTGAAGGTCGACTGCGAATTCTTCGCCGAAATCAGCGCGTTCGACGAGCTGTCCGTCAGGATGCGATTGACCGAACTCGTCCAGACGCAGCTGGAGTTCAGCTTCGACTATGTGAAACTCGATACCGAGGGGACGGAGAAGCTGGTCGCGCGCGGCAGGCAGCGGGTCGCGTGCATGCGCGGTCCGAGTAACGCCACGGTTCCGACCATGGTCCCCGAAGCACTGGTCCAGGCACTGGAAGCGTACGCTCCGGCGACCGCCATGACCCGAAGGGGACGGGCCGCGTGAGTATTCTTCCGGCACCGGCTCCTTATGACAGGAAGGCCGAGGAGTTACGCGGTGCTTTCGGGGCGTTCGCCACCGGCATCACCGTGGTGACGGTGGGCGGCGCCACTCCGCGCGGCATGACGGCGAACTCCTTCACATCCGTCTCACTTGATCCGCCGCTGGTGCTTGTCTGCGTGCACCACGACGCGGTCATGCATCAATCCCTGAGTTCCGCACGCCACTTCGGTGTCTCGGTGCTCAGCGCCTCCCAGGAGGCAGTGGCCCGGCATTTCGCCGACCATTCCCGTCCCCTGGGTCGGCAGCAATTCGAGAACGTCGGCTGGACGCGCGGCGCCCGTACCGGCGCCCCGCTGATCGACGGCGCTCTCGCACATTTCGAATGTGAGAGATGGCGCGACTACGAAGGCGGAGATCACACCATTTTCCTCGGCGCGGTCCGTGCCTTCGAGCGGCAGGAGGCGCAGCAGGACGCCTTGGTGTTCTCCGAGGGGCGGTTTCGCCGTCTTGCCCCGCAGTCGGTAACTCCGCGGCGCGCGTAGGCGCCGCCAGTCCCGTAGCCGGCATGGCTGCCGGCAGCTGGCACAGGTCCGACCGGCATGGCCGGAGCGCCGCCCCCGTGCGGCGCCGTTTCCTGTGCTCGGATCAGCCCCGGACCGGCCTCAACTCGCCAGCCCATGACCCGCGCAGAACATTTCCGGAGCGGTCTCGTCCGCCCTGACGGCCCTGAGGACGCGGCAGCGGAACGGTGGTGCGTCAGCGTCCGTCGACCGGCCCTTCGCGCCACGGTCCACACGGCGGTGCCGGAGTTGTATGACGGCGGGATCGGGGCACCGGCCCGCGATCACCGTGATCGGCCCATGGACACCGACGGCGAGGGTGGGCGTGTCGCCGCGCCCGTCGCCGTCCCCGTGGGAAACGGAGCGCGCCAGCATGTACCAGGTCCCAGGGGGCACGTCCTCAAGTATGAATTCGCCCGGCCGGGTGAGCACCGCGCAGCGCACCGGATGGCCCTGGGGAATGCAGGTGGGGAAAAGACCGAGGAAAACAAAGTCGGCCGGCCGCGCCGAGGGAGTGAGGACCTGGCCGCGTAACGGAGTGGGTAACTCGGTACCGGCGGAACGACGCTGGGGACCCTCACTCTCGCCCGCACTCCCGGTCGGCGCCGCGGCAAGCTGTCGGTAGGTGGACGGAGTAATTCCAGTACACGACTTGAAGCAGGAGCTGAAGGTGCCGACGCTGCTGTAGCCGACCGCATGGCTGATCTCGGCGATGTTCAGCTCGGAGTTCACGAGTAAACGTTTCGCCTCTTGAAACCGTATGGCCCGGAGAAAACGTCTTGGGGATACTCCTGTCACATTCGTGAATCCCCGGGTGAAATGAAACTTGCTGAACCCTGCCGTCTGTGCCATGTCGTCAATCGTCAGCTCTTCGCCGAAGTTGGCGTGCATATCGGTGATGACACGAGCCACGGCTTGAGCGATGGCGGTCTCCATAAACTCTCCTCGTCCGGCGATACGTCGTTTCCGTAGTTTCTGCGGAAACGCGATGGGGAGTGCGCACAGAACGGCTGAGCGTGTTTCGCTGCTTTGCAAGAGCTTTGGGGAGCAAGACGCTTCAGGAATATATACTTGAAAAATAGGGAGGGCAAGACCGCTCCCCCCCTCGGACCGTCACATTCCGGCCATGGGGTGTCCTGTCCTCGGTCGCTATGTGTCGCCCTCCCGTGGGGGCGTGCCCGGCATGGTGATGAGGGCGGGTCCGCTAAATGAACCACCCGGAGTAGCCGCGTTGTGGGCCTTGTGAAGTAGGCGGTCGGGGTGTGCGATGGCCAGGGTCCCGAGCGTGATTCTGATGAATCCGGAGGGGCGGAAGTTGTGGGGCGCGGCGATCGAGTGGCGCCCCTGCGTGACAGCCGCATCACCGTCAGTGGGCAGGGTTAATAGTTATCGCTTTCTATAGTCATACCTTTCCCCGGTTGCACCCTGTGCCGCTCAAAAAGTCGTCACTCCGACTCATGCGGCGCGTTTGTTTTCGTCGCCGTGTCTGTATTTGTCGACGAGGTCGCCGAGTATGCGGATGTTCAGCGGCCTGTGGGCTGTTCCGGAGGGTCCGGCGGTGGTTGATTGCGGGGCCGATGGGGAGGGTGGAGCGGGTGCTCGTGGTGCTGCTGATCGTGGCCTTGGCGCGGTAGCTCGGGCACTCTGCGCGTGCGATCACCCTCGGTTACTATGCACACTCCATGCCGGAGGCCGGAAACAAGGGGTGGCCTGAGCACATGCTGAACGAGGTCACCGCGGTCCGCTACATCACGCCGTTGCGTGAGGGTGGCTCGCTGCCTGGGCTCGTCGAGGCCGACGACCTCGGCGCGTACGCCATGAAGTTCACCGGCGCGGGACAGGGCCGCAAGACCCTCGTCGCCGAGGTGATCTGCGGTCAGCTGGCGCGCCGGCTCGGGCTGCGTATGCCGCGCCTCGTCACCGTCCTGCTGGACCCCGTGATCGGCCTCGGCGAACCCGACCCCGAGGTGCAGGAGTTGCTCAAGACGAGCGGCGGGCCGAACCTGGGCGTCGCGTTCCTGTCCGGAGCGCTCGGCTTCGACGCACTCGCCTACACCGTCGACCCGGTCGAGGCCGGACGCGTCGTCTGGTTCGACGCCCTGGTCAACAACGTCGACCGGTCCTGGCGCAACCCCAACATGCTGGTCTGGCACGGCGATCTGTGGCTCATCGACCACGGCGCGACGATGATCTGGCACCACAACTGGCCCACCGCGACGACTTCCGCCGCCAAACCGTACGACGCGTCCGACCACGCACTCGCCCCCTTCGGCCCCGACGTCGCGACCGCCGCCGCCGAACTGGCGCCGCTCGTCACCGAGGACCTGCTCACCGAGGCGGCGGCCGACGTACCCGACCCCTGGCTCGTGGACGAGCCCGGGTTCGACAGCCCCGACGCCGTACGCCGCGCGTATGTCGCGGCACTGCTCCCACGCGCGCGGACGATCCACGAACGCATCACCCTCGGCCCCCGCGACACCGCGCTCACCGCCCGCCCGACGGGATGGTTCACGGGCGACGACACGGGTGGCGCGTTCGTAGGCGGCAACAAAGGCGATGCGTTCGCCGACGGCAACAAAAGCGGCACCGGCGACACGGACGACACGGACGGCAGCAAAGGCGAGGGACGATGAGCGACCGTGACGTCTTCGAGTACGCGCTGCTGCGCGTCGTCCCGCGCGTGGAGCGCGGCGAACAGATCAACGCGGGCGTCGTCGTCTATTGCCGCGCCCGCTCCTACGTCGGCGCCCGAACCCACCTCGACGAGGCCCGACTCACGGCACTCGACCCGGATGTCGACCTGCCCGGGGTACGGGCCGCCCTGCACGCGGTCGCCGGGGTCTGCGCGGGCGGTGCGAGCGCCGGTCAGGCGGCGGGCGACGACGCGGGACGGCGCTTCCGGTGGCTGATCGCGCCGCGCTCGACCATCGTCCAGCCGGGCCCGGTCCACACCGGACTCACCGCCGATCCGGAGGCCGAGGCCGATCGGCTGCTCGACCTCCTGGTGAGGTAATCGATCACACCCGCAGGGTGGGGCGTTGACACCGGGTGCCAGGGCTTCTAGCGTCACGTGCGGCGAAGGTACTAAGCGGTCGCTCACCCGAGGGCGTACCGTGGGAGCCGCATCCCGGCGCTTCACCGAGCTGTCCAGGCTTTCCGAGGGCGAGGAGAACCAGCATGTCCAGCACTGACCAGCGTGTCGCCGTAGTCACCGGTGCCGCGCGCGGCATCGGCGCCGCGACCGCCGTACGACTGGCCGCCGAAGGCCGCGCGGTCGCCGTGATCGACCTCGACGAGTCCGCCTGCAAGGGCACCGTGGAGCAGATCAAGGCCGCGGGCGGCCGGGCCATCGCGGTGGGCTGCGACGTCTCCGACCAGGAGCAGGTCGAGGCCGCCGTCGCGCGGATCGTCGAGGAACTCGGCGCGCCCACCGTCCTCGTGAACAACGCGGGCGTGCTCCGCGACAACCTGCTGTTCAAGATGGACGTCTCGGAGTGGGACACCGTCATGAGCGTGCACCTGCGCGGCGCCTTCCTGATGGCCAAGGCGTGTCAGAAGCACATGGTGGACGCCGGGTTCGGCCGGATCGTCAACCTGTCGTCGTCCTCCGCGCTCGGCAACCGCGGCCAGGTCAACTACTCCGCCGCCAAGGCCGGACTCCAGGGCTTCACCAAGACCCTCGCCAAGGAACTCGGCAAGTTCGGCGTCACCGCCAACGCCGTCGCCCCCGGCTTCATCGCCACCGAGATGACCAAGGCCACCGCCGACCGCGTCGGCATGGGCTTCGAGGACTTCAAGGCCGCCGCGGCCTCCATGATCCCCGTACAGCGCGTCGGCACGCCCGACGACATCGCCAACGCCATCGCATTCTTCACCGGCGACGACGCCGGGTTCGTCTCCGGGCAGGTCCTGTACGTGGCCGGCGGCCCCCTCAACTGACGGGACGGCACATGACTGTTCACGACAGCGTTCAGGACAGCGGACGCGTCGCCCTCGTCACCGGCGCCAGCCGCGGGATCGGGTACGGGATCGCGGAGGCGCTCGTCGCACGCGGCGACAAGGTGTGCATCACCGGACGCGGCGAGGACGCCCTCAAGGAGGCCGTCGAGAAGCTCGGCGCGGACCGGGCGATCGGCGTCCCCGGCAAGGCCCACGACGAGGCCCACCAGGCAGCCGCCGTCGCGCGCGCGATGGAGGCGTTCGGCCGGGTCGACTTCCTCGTCAACAACGCCGGGACGAACCCCGTGTTCGGCCCGATGGCCGACCTCGACCTCAATGTCGCCCGCAAGGTGTACGAGACCAACGTCATCTCGGCACTCGGCTTCGCACAGCAGACGTGGCGCGCGTGGCAGAGGGACAACGGCGGCGCGATCGTCAACATCGCCTCTCTCGCCGGTGTCTCGGCCTCGCCCTTCATCGGCGCGTACGGCATGAGCAAGGCCGCCATGGTCAATCTGACCCTCCAGCTCGCGCACGAGTTCGCTCCGCGGGTGCGCGTCAACGCCATCGCGCCCGCCGTCGTCAAGACCAAGTTCGCGGCGGCCCTGTACGAGGGCCGCGAGGAGGAGGCCGCGGCGGCGTACCCGCTCGGCCGCCTGGGCGTGCCCGAGGACATCGGCGGCGCCGCAGCATTCCTCACCTCGGACCAGTCGGACTGGATCACCGGTCAGACACTTGTGGTGGACGGTGGCATCTTCCTCAATGCGGGCGTCGGCTGACACATCCCACCAGGATCGGCGAACACGTCAAACACGACCTTTCCACGTATCAAGTGCCCCGTTCGCGTACGCGGTTCAGCGGGCGGGGCGCTGCGATATGGTCGCCCGACCCCCCTGGTTCGGCCGATCGAGGAGCGTGCGCGTGTTCGTCCGGTTCCGATGTGTGCGGCAGATGACGGCGATCGCGTCGATATCCGTGCTCGCCGGGTGCGGCCCCTGGTCCGACGGGGCGTCCGGGGACGACAAGACCATCACGGTGGGGACGACGAGCGCGCCCAGCACGCTCGATCCCGCGGCCTCCTGGGACGGCTCCTGGGAGCTGTTCCGCAACGTGTTCCAGACACTCCTGAGCTATCCGAGAGGCGCCTCGGCACCCGAGCCGGACGCGGCCGAACTGTGCAAGTTCTCCGACGACTCGAACCGCACCTACGCCTGCACCCTGCGCGAAGGCCTGACGTTCTCCAACGGGGACAAACTCGACGCCAAGGCCGTCAAGCACTCCTTCGACCGCATCATGGAGATCGACGTGCCGGGCGGACCCAAGGGGCTGCTCGGCAGCCTCGCCGGTGTCGAGGCGCGCGGCGACCGGGAAGTCGTCTTCAACCTCAACAAGCCCGACGCCACCTTCCCGTTCGTGCTCGCCACGCCCGCGATGTCGATCGTCGACCCCGACGACTACCCGGCGGACGCCCTCCGCAAGGACGGCAAGGTCACCGGCTCGGGTCCCTACTCGCTCAAGTCCTACGACGAGGGCAAGCGCGCCGAACTCGTCAAGAACGGGAACTACAAGGGCTACGCCGACCGCAAGAACAACGCCGTCACCATCCGCTACTTCCAGGACTCGACCACGATGGTCGACGCCCTCAAGAGCAAGAAGATCGACGTGACCTTCCGGGGACTGTCCTCCGAGGACATCGTCGACCTCCAGAGCAACGACTCCAAGGACGGCCTCCAACTCGTCGAGGGCGCCGGTACGGAGATCAGCTACCTGGTCTTCAACCCGAAGGACCCCTGGGCGAACAAGCTCTCCGTCAGGAGGGCCATCGCGCAGGTCATCGACCGCAGCGCCATCGCCCACAAGGTCTACAAGGACACCGTCGACCCGCTGTACTCGATGGTCCCCAGCGGCCTCGCGGGACACACGACCGGGTTCTTCGACAGCTACGGCAACCCGAGCGCGAGCAAGGCCCGCGACATCCTCGCCGAGGACGGCATCACGGAGCGCGTACCGCTGGAGCTGTGGTTCACGACCGACCGGTACGGCTCCGCGACGGCGCCCGAATTCGCCGAGATCAAGCGGCAGTTGGAGGCGTCGGGCCTCTTCACCGTCACCTTGAAGAGCCGCCCGTGGAAGACCTACGAGGCCGGGTACCGCAAGGGCGAGTACCCGGTGTTCGGGCGCGGCTGGTTCCCCGACTTCCCCGACCCGGAGAACTTCATCGCACCGTTCGTCGGCGAGCAGAACGCCCTCGGAACGCCCTACCCCGCGCGCGAAATCACCGCGGAGCTGCTGCCGCAGTCCCGTCAGGAGAGCGACCGCGCCGCCGTGATCGGCGACTTCCAGCGCGCGCAGAAGATCCTCGTCGACGACGCCCGGCTGCTGCCGCTGTGGCAGGGCAAGCAGTACGTGGCGGCCAGCGACGACATCTCCGGTGGTGAACGGGCCCTGGACCCCTCCACGATCATGATGATGTGGGAGCTGGACCGGAAGACGAGCTGGTAGGACGCGGGCCGGTCCGGCAGGTCACGGGTCCGGGGCCCGTTGTCAGTGGCTCCGGGTAGGTTCTGGGGAGTGGACGCGGCCGTCCCGACGGGTGGCCGCGAAGTGACCGTACCCCGGAGGATGTTGACGTGACCGACACCGCCATGCTGCCCGAATCCTGGCGCGGCGTTCTCGGCGAGGAGCTTCAGAAGCCCTACTTCAAGGAACTCGCCGACTTCGTCGAGGAGGAGCGGGCGCAGGGTCCCGTCTACCCGCCGCGTGACGAGGTCTTCGCCGCGCTGGACGCGACGCCGTTCGACCGGGTGAAGGTGCTGATCCTCGGCCAGGACCCGTACCACGGTGAGGGCCAGGGGCACGGACTGTGCTTCTCCGTCCGGCCCGGCGTGAAGACGCCGCCGTCGCTGCGCAACATCTACAAGGAGATGAAGGAAGAGCTGGGCCACCCGATCCCGGACAACGGCTATCTGATGCCGTGGGCCACCCAGGGAGTGCTCCTGCTGAACGCGGTGCTGACCGTCCGCGCCGGCGAGGCGAACTCCCACAAGGGGAAGGGGTGGGAGAAGTTCACCGACGCGGTCATCCGCGCGGTGGCCGACCGGCCCGACCCCGCCGTGTTCGTCCTCTGGGGCAACTACGCGCAGAAGAAGCTCCCCCTCATCGACGAGGACCGGCACGTGGTCGTGAAGGGCGCGCACCCGTCCCCGCTCTCCGCGAAGAAGTTCTTCGGCTCCCACCCCTTCACCCAGATCGACGAGGCAGTGGCCAAGCAGGGCCACGAGCCGATCGATTGGCGCATCCCGTACTTGGGGTGACGAAGACGGGGCGCTGGCGCTGGCGCTGACCTGAGCGGGGGAGGGGAGGGGGCGGGGGAGCGGGGGGTAGGGGGGGAGGGGGCGCGAGGGGGGAGCCGGTCTGTCTGTCTTGCTGCGGCGCCCGTCCCCGGCTCGTCTGGCTCAGCCCGGTGGGCGGCTCCCCGCGCCTGAGCCGGATTGTCAGTGCCGACCTATAACGTCGTGATCGCATTGGACGATCGGCGTATGAGCGGCGGTCGGTGCGCGAGTGTGGAGGACGCGGTGGCGGAGCAGCAGGAGCAGGCGGCGGAAGACGTCATGATGACCCGCATCGGACAAGCCGTCATGCTGCATCACGGGGGCGACCGCGAGGAGGCCCGCGACCGTTTTCTCGCGCTCTGGGCGATCATCGGCGAGGACGGGGACCCCCTGCACCGCTGCACTCTCGCGCACTACATGGCCGACACCCAGGACGATCCGTCCGACGAACTGGCCTGGGACCTCCGAGCCCTGTCCGCCGCCGGGGAACTCACCGACGGGCGGGTGGCCCAGCACCACCAGTCCCTCGCCGTACGCGGCTTCTACCCCTCGCTGCATCTCAATCTCGCCGCCGACTACATGAAGCTCGACCGGCCCGACGACGCCCGCAGCCATCTCCGGCAGGCATATGGCGTGCTGGACGCCCTCGGGGACGACGGCTACGGCGACGGTGTCCGCTCTGCCCTCGCGCGCCTCGCCCATCAGCTGGACGAGGGAACCGGCCCCGGCCCGTCGGGCGAGGGACCGGTGGGCCCGCCGCGCCGGGAGTCGTAGCCCGGCGCGCTCCCGATCGCGTCAGCGGCGCCCGTACGTCTCCCGGCAGATACGGGCCTCCGGGCTGTCCGCCTTCCAACCTCCGTACTCCCGCCCCAGCGCGCACACATCCGACTTCGGACCGGTGGCACCGGTACCTGCCCTGCTCCCGGCGCCTGAACGGCTGTCGCCGCCGGGGTGCGTGGGTCGCCGTGTCGGGGCGGTGGCGCCGTGCCGGTCGGGTCGGGGTGGGCCGTCCGGGTTCCGGGCCCGGGGCGTCGGATCGGGGGCGGGGGCTGGTGCCTTCGGTGAGGCGCGCTCCGGAGGGCCCACACGTTCCAGCGCCTCCCGCGCCGGGGCCTGCACGATCCTCGGTTCACCACCGGTGTCCGCGCGCGGCGCAGGGGGCACGGACGTCACGGGCGGAGGCACCAGGGTGCCGCTCCCTCCACGCTCACACAGCCGGAAACCGCCGACACCGCCACCGTGACCAGCAGGACCGCCGTCGTCTTCGCTCGATGCACCCGCGCCACTCTGGCGCTTCGGCGGCCCTGTCGGTGGCGGGCGAATTCAGGTTGCCCCGGACGAGTGACACGGGCGGCCGTGCGGTCAGTCGCCCGTCGTCCCGTCCACCAACTCCCGTACGAGATCCGCGTGGCCGTTGTGGCGTGCGTACTCCTCGATCATGTGCACATAGATCCAGCGCAGGTTGTGGGACTCGCCGTTACGGGTCGTAGACGCGAGGTCGTCCAGGGCGAACCGTGCGGCCCGCTCCCTGGCCTGCTCGATCTCGTGCTGCCACACCCCGTACGCATCGGCCCAGGTGTCCGCGTCCGTGAGGTGGAACTCGCCGTCCGGGTCCGCCTCGCTGTAGTAGAGCGGAGGCGCGTCCTCGCCGGCCAGCGTCAGGCGGAACCAGATCCGCTCCACCTCGGCCATGTGCCGTACGAGCCCCATCAGGGACAGCTCGGACGGCGGGACCGCCGCGCGGCGCAACTGCTCGTCGTCCAGGCCCGCGCACTTCATCGCGAGCGTCGCGCGGTGATAGTCCAGCCAGGACTCCAGCAGGGGGCGTTCGCCGGCGGCGGTGGGCGGCTCGGCGCGTTCCGGTACCGCGTCGCCCGGCAGAGGGGAGGAATTCGACATGACCGCATCCTTGCCCGTCACCCCACCGGTCGACCAGCCATTATGTGCCGCCCGCACCACGACCCCGGCCGTCCAGCACCAAGGCCCGCCCCCGCACCGCAACCTCATTCGCCCCCCAGCATCCCGCCCAACAGCTCCCGGAACCCCGTACGCAACTCCTCCAGCGTCGGCTGCGTCGCGTGGTACGCCCCCGCCGCGCACAGGAACATCATCCCGTCGCACCACGCCACCAACGACAGTGTGTGCCGTTGCGGATCGGGGGAGCCCATGGCCGTGAGCAGGGCGAGCAGGGGCTGCTGGAACTGCTGTCCCGTCGCGTCGTAGAAGGCGCGCAGCTCCGGCCGGCGGGTGGCCTCCAGGGCCAACTCGTAGCGGCAGACGAGCAGTTCACGGTGGCGCGTGAGATAGCGGTGCAGGGCGAGCGCCATGCCGTCCACGAGCGAGGCGAGCCCGCCCGCCGGATCCGGCATCTCGTCCATGCTCAACACCTGCGACTCACGCTCGGCCAACCGCCGCACCGCCACCTCAAGGAGCGCCAGGCGCGTGCGGGCGTGGTTGGACGTGGAGCCCAGGGGCAGCCCGGCCTTCTCGTCGACGGCGCGATGCGTGAGACCCCGCATGCCGCGCTCGGCGAGCAGGGCGAGTGCGGCATCGGCGAGCAGGGTGGCGCGCTCGGCGCCGGAGGGGGTGGTGCGTACGGGCATGGGGTCAATCTATCTCCGTCACTACATGTGTAGTACGGTCGAGATGTCTCGTACTACATCTGTAGTTCCAGGAGGAGTCGTGGCCGAGCCCCGCGCTGTCGTCGTCGGAAGCGGTATCGGCGGTCTCACCGCCGCCGTCGCCCTGCACCAGATCGGCTGGCACGTCACCGTCCTGGAACGGGCCGCATCCCTGGACCCGGTCGGCGCCGGAATCGGCCTCGCGCCGAACTCCCTGCGCGCCCTCGACGTCATCGGCCTCGGCGACGAGATCCGCGACCTGGCCGCCTGGCAGGGCGACGGCGGTATGCGCATCCCGCGCGGGCGCTGGATCCAGCGGATGGACGCGTCGGCGGCGCGCGAGCGCTTCGGCGGACCCCTCGTCCTCGTCCACCGCGCCACCCTCATCGACCGCATCGCCGCGCAGCTCCCGGCGGGTGTCATCCGTACCGGCTCCCCGGCGAAGGTGTCCGACCCGGGCGTCCCGGCCGGGCGGCGGGCCGTCGTCAGCACACCGGACGGCGATCTGGAGGCCGACCTCGTCGTCGGCGCCGACGGGATCGACTCCGCCGTGCGGCGCACCCTGTTCCCCGAGCACCCCGGCCCGGTCTACGCGGGCCTCACCGTCTGGCGCGTCGTCGTCCCCGCCCCCGACCGCCCGTTCGAGCCGCACGAGACCTGGGGCCCCGGCGCCATCTGGGGCACCCAGCCCCTCAAGGACGGCCGCATCTACGCGTACGGGGCCGCCGCGCTCCCCGCGAAGCACCCCGCGCCCGACGGTGAGCACCCCGAGCTGCTGCGCCGGTTCGGCGACTGGCACCACCCGATCCCGGCGATCATCGCGGCGGCCGAGGGCGGGCCCGTCCTGCGTAACGACGTGCACCACATGGAGACCCCGCTGCCTGCCTACCACCAGGGCAGGACCGCCCTCATCGGCGACGCGGCACACGCCATGGCGCCCACCCTCGGACAGGGCGGCAACCAGGCCATCGAGGACGCCGTCGTGCTCGCCCACCACGCCACCCCCGCCGCCGACCTGGCCACCGCACTCGCCGGCTACTCGGCGGACCGCGTGCCCCGTACGACGGCGGTGGTACGCAAGGCCGCGCGGATCGCCCGGATGAGCACCGTCACCAACCGCCCGGCCGTCGCCCTGCGCACCGGCCTCATGTCCCTCGCCTCGCTCTTCGGCCCCGGCGTCGTCCTGCGCACCTTCGACGACATCGCGAACTGGCGTCCGCCCCAGCACACGTATGCTTCCGAGCAGTCACCAACCACCCGGACCGCTTAGACCCGCACCGCTTAGAGGAGATCCCCTGTGAAGGTCGGCTGCATCGGACTCGGCGACATCGCGCGCAAGGCGTATCTGCCGGTCCTCACCACCCGGCCCGGGATCGAACTCCATCTGCACACCCGTACCCCCGCGACCCTGCGGGAGGTGGCCGCCGTCCACCACATTCCGGACGCGCGCTGCCACACCGACCTGGACGCCCTCATCGCCCAGGGTCTCGACGCCGCCTTCGTCCACGCGGCCACGGCAGCGCACCCCCAGATCGTCACCCGCCTCCTCGAAGCGGGCGTCCCGACCTATGTCGACAAGCCGCTCGCCTACGAACTCGACGCGTCCGAACGGCTCGTCCACCTCGCCGAGGCCCGTGGCACCAGCCTCGCCGTCGGCTTCAACCGCCGTTACGCCCCCGCCTACACGCAGTGCGCCGACCACCCCCGCGAGCTGATCCTGATGCAGAAGAACCGCGTCGGGCTGCCCGAGAACCCCCGCACCTTCGTCCTCGACGACTTCATCCACGTCGTCGACACCCTGCGCTTCCTGGCCCCGGGACCCGTGGACGACTTCGGCGTACGCGCACGGACCGAGGGCGGACTGCTGCACCATGTCGTCCTGCAACTCGGGGGCGACGGCTTCACCGCGCTCGGTGTGATGAACCGGCTCAGCGGCTCCACCGAGGAGATCCTCGAAGTCTCGGGACAGGACACCAAGCGCCAGGTGGTCAACCTCTCCGAGATCATCGACCACAAGGGCCAGCCGACCGTGCGGCGGCGCGGCGACTGGGTGCCGGTGGCCCGGCAGCGCGGCATCGAGCAGGCCGTCCTCGCCTTCCTGGACGCCGTCGGCGCGGGCAAGATCCTCAGCGCCCGGGACGCACTGGCGACTCACGAGCTGTGCGAGCGCGTGGTACGCGCGGTCGAGGAACAGGCCGCCGTCTGACCGCACGGGCGCCCTCGGCCGCGCACAGCAGCGCGAGTACGGTCAGGGCGCCCCGCACGGGCCAGTCGCCGAACCGGACGTACGGCGTCACACCCGTCGCGAGCGGCACGTCGTACACCTCCGCCGCGCTCGCGCCCGTCCCCAGCCACGCCCCGACGCGCTCGCCCTGCGGGCCGTACACGGCGGACACGCCGGTGAGCGTGGCGTGGACCATGGGGCGGCCGGTCTCGGCGGCCCGCAGCGCGGCCAGGGACGCGTGCTGCGGCGGCGCCCAACTGTGCTGGAACGACGAGGTCGCGGACTGCGCGACCAGCAACTCGGCGCCGTCGTCGGCGAGATGGCGGCTCATGTCGGGGAACGCCGACTCGAAGCAGACGAGCGGCCCGATCCGCAGGCCGTGCCCCACGTCCATCAGCGTCTGGCGGCTGCCCCGGCGGCGGTCCTCACCGGCCGCCTCGCCCACGGACGTCGCCCAGCCGAGCAGCGAACGGGCCGGTATGTACTCGCCGAACGGCACCAGGCGCATCTTGTCGTAGCGGTCACCCGTGGGCCCGCGCGGGCCTACCAGGACCGAACTCTTGTATATGCCGGGCGCGTTGGCGGGGTCCGCGCTGCGCGCGTCGACGTTCACCAGGATGTCCGCGCCGACGAGACGCGACAGCGCCGCGACACGGTCCGCGAGGTCGGGGCGCCGGGTGAGATCGAACCCGACGCTGCTCTCGCCCCAGACGACGAGATCCACGTCCTGCCCGGCGAGCGTGCGCGTCAACTCCTCCTCGCGCGCGAAGCGCCGGTCCGCGCTGCCCGCGCCGTCCACCACCCCGGGCTGCACCACGGCGACCCGCACCCGGCCCGCCGGCTCCGGCCGTGGCGCCCACGCCCAGGCGCCCGACACCACGGCGACGGCGACGACGAGCCCGGCCACGGCGGGCGTACGGGCGTCACGCGCCGCGATCAGCAGGACGACGCACGTGTTGAGCGCCACGACCAGCAGGCTCAGCAGCCAGACACCGCCGAGCGACGCGAGCCGCAGCGCCGGATCCACCTGCCACTGGCTGGAGCCGAGCAGGCCCCACGGCCCGCCGAGCCCCTGCCAGGACCGCACCAGCTCGATCATCAGCCAGCCCGACGGCAACACGGCCAACGCGACGACCGCGCGCAGCGGCGACGGTCGGCCGCCGCCCAGCAGATGGCGTACGAGCAGGCCCCACGGCACCCACAACAGGCCGAGCAGCGCCGCGATCAGGACCGTGAACACATGCAGGCTCGGTAGCAGCCAGTGGTGCACGGCCAACATGAAACCGAGCCCGCCGAACCACCCGTCGAACGCAGCCTGCCGCCCCGTAGGTGCCTGACGGATCATCAACATCCAGGGGACCAGGGCGAGATACGCGAACCACCAGAGCGAGGGGGCGGGGAAGGCGAGGGCCGGGAGTGCGCCGGCCGCGAGGGCGGTGAGGGCGCGCCCTTTCGGTGTGTCGAGGAGTGCGCGGCGGAGCAGTTCCATGCGGCGCCTTCCTCTGGCAGGGCGCGGTGCGTGGAACCAGTGTGCGCGCCGCCGGCGATCTCGGACAGAGGGCAGCGGGGTGGGGTGGGTTGGTGCGTGAGGAGTGCTGGGGGAGTGCTCAGGGCGTGCCGGACGCGGGCGCCGAAGCACCCTTCATACGCCGCCACTTCTCCTGGACGACCACCTGGTTGAACCGCCAACCGCCGCCCGTACGCACGAGGGTGAAGGCGTATCGGCCGCCGCAGACGAAGTCCGGTGCGGTGGAGGTGTCTTCCGTGGCGGACGGGGTGTCGCCCCGCGCGAAGCGCATCGGGTTGATGAAGTCGGCCCGCACGCGCGCGGTGTCGCCGACGTCCTGGTCCAGGGTCTCGAAGTGGACCTGACGGTTCACGATCAGATGCTGTCGCATGGTGAACAGCTCCATCGCGCCGGTGAGCCACTGGGTGATCTCTTCGGCGTCTCCTTCGATTCCGCCCGCCGAGCGGTAGTCCGCGCGTCCGCCCGGCGCGAAGAGCTGCCGGTACGCGTCCCACGCGCCGTCGTCCACGGCCACGGCGTACTCCGTGACGAGGGCGTCCACTGCCACACGGTCCATTACCGTCGCAAGTTCCACACGCTGTGTCATCGGGTCAGTCTTGGTCACCCGGCCCGCTGAGCCAAGGGGCGCGTAGGGGGCCGGGGCCTTGGATACGGCTGAGTGACCGGAAAGGACGGGTGCCTCGGGGTGCCGAGGTCACCATTCCCTGACGTCGGTGCGGATCGCGGCGGCCCACTCGGTGACCAGCGCCTCGTACGTACGGCGCTCGTCCGCCGACAGACGGCCGCCCGCTCGAAGCCACAGGTCGCGGATCTCTTCGTTCAGCGCGTCGGCGGAACGCACGCAACCGGAGTGCTCTTGGGTGCGGGACATGCCGAGAAGCTTAGGGCTTCGCTCTGACCATCCGCTACGGCGTGGCTCCAGATCATTACTCTCCGCGAGGTGCCGGGCAACGCTTCAAAGGGAAACTTTGCAGGTCAGAGGGGCATTCCTTGCCTTCGGTGACCTTGCCTGGAGCTTGTCGGCTGTGAGAGAACTCTCCCTCAGAACGCCAATCCGCCCCATCTATCGGACCGGTCCGCACTCGTCGATCAGGACGGTCGGCTCCGTCAGGAAGACATCCGGGTCGACGGGCCCGCAGGCGACGTTGAACGTGTCGAGCCAGTACGACCAGTCCCGGATCCCCATGGCACTGCTGAACCGGTAGTTCAACTGCCAGCGGACCCACTGGCCCGGATCCAGGCGGACCGCCGGCGGTCTGCGCCGTCGGGGCGGCAGGCCGAACAGCGGCTCCACGCGCGCGTGCACCCGGAGCCGATCACGCTCGTGGCGCAGACTGACGCCGATCTCGCGGAGATCCGTCCGGCTCACGCGTGGCGCGAAGTCGTCGTCCTCCGACATCCGGACGACGTGGGCGAACCCGGGGGGCGTCTCCGGCAGTGAGAACCCGACCGGCGCCGCGTTCCTGTCAGGTGCGGTCGGGGTCGGGGTCGTGGTCGTGCAGGAGTTCCGTCATCAGGATGCGGACGCGCCGCTCGATCTCGTCCCGGATCGGGCGGACGGCCTCGACGCCTTGTCCCGCCGGGTCGTCGAGCTTCCAGTCGAGGTACCGCTTGCCGGGGAAGACGGGGCAGGTGTCGCCGCAGCCCATGGTGATCACCACGTCGGACCCTCGTACGGCCTCCGTCGTCAGGACCTTCGGGGTCTCGGCGGACATGTCGATTCCGGCCTCCGCCATCGCCTGCACGGCAGCCGGGTTCACCGCGTCCGCCGGCGCGGACCCGGCGGAGCGCACCTCGATGCGGCCCTGGGAGAGATGGGTGAGGAAGGCGGCGGCCATCTGCGAGCGCCCGGCGTTGTGGACGCAGACGAACAGTACGGAGGGCTTCGCGGCGGGAGCGTCAGACATGGGCGGAACCTTCTGGGAGGACTGCGGGGTCGGCAGCCGCCGTGGTCGGGGGGAAGTAGCGGCGGGCGGCGAGGGCGACGTATACGAGGCCGATGAGGACGGGGACCTCGATGAGCGGGCCGACGACTCCCGCGAGGGCCTGGCCGGAGGTGGCGCCGAAGGTGGCGATGGCGACCGCGATGGCGAGTTCGAAGTTGTTGCCCGCGGCGGTGAACGCCAGCGTCGTCGCCTTCGGATAGGTGAGCCCGACCGCGCGGCCGACGGCCAGCGACCCGGTCCACATCAACGCGAAGTACACCAGGAGCGGCAGGGCGATCCGGGCCACGTCCCACGGCCGCGAGGTGATGGCGTCGCCCTGGAGAGCGAAGAGCAGGACGACGGTGAACAGCAGCCCGTACAGGGCGAACGGCCCTATGCGCGGGATGAGTTCGCTCTCGTACCAGGTGCGTCCCCTGGCCTTCTCGCCCAGGCGGCGGGTGAGGAATCCGGCCAGCAGGGGGATGCCGAGGAAGAGGAGGACGGAGTGGGCGATCTCCCACACCGAGACGTCGAGCGAGGTCTGTTGCAGGCCGAGCCAGCCGGGGAGCACATTCAGGTAGAACCAGCCCAGCGCGGCGAAGGCGATCACCTGGAACGCCGAGTTCAGGGCGACCAGGACGGCGGCGGCTTCGCGGTCGCCGCGGGCCAGGTCGTTCCAGATGATGACCATCGCGATGCAGCGGGCGAGGCCGACGATGATCAGGCCGGTGCGGTACTCGGGCAGGTCCGGCAGGAAGGCCCAGGCGAGGGCGAACATCAGCGCCGGGCCGACGATCCAGTTGAGGACCAGGGACGGGACGAGCAGGGCGCGGTCGCGGGTGACGGTGTCCAGGCGGTCGTAGCGGACCTTCGCGAGGACCGGGTACATCATCACGAGCAGGCCGAGCGCGATCGGCAGCGAGACGCCGGTGACGGTGACCTTGGCGAGCGCGTCGCCCAGGCCGGGTGCGAGGCGGCCCAGGCCGAGGCCGGCGGCCATCGCGGCGAGGATCCATACGGCGAGGAAGCGGTCGAGGAACGACAGCTTTCCGGCGACCGGGCCGGTCGCCTGAGGGGTCGGCGCGCTCACGACGCGGTCGCGGTGGACCGGGGGGCCGGGGCGCCGGGGCGGGTGAGGACGGCGGCGAGCCGGTCGGTCGTCTCGGGCAGCAACCGGTAGTACACCCATGTACCCCGGCGTTCGGAGTCGATCAGTCCGGCCTGCTTCAGCAGTTTCAGATGGTGGGAGATCGTCGGCTGGGACAGGTCGAAGGCGGGGGTCAGGTCGCAGACGCAGATCTCGCCGCCGTCCCGCGAGGCGATCATCGACAGCAGCCGCAGCCGCACCGGATCGCCCAGGGCTTTGAAGACCCGGGCCAGGCCGGTGGCCGTCTCTTCGTCCAGGGGGGCGGTCAGGAGGGTCGGGCAGCACCCGTCGGCGCCGTCCTGACCGAGCACCACCAGCTCTTGTTTCGACATGCTTCTATGTTGACGTTTTTCGATGCAGGGCGCAAGGTTGTATCGAAAGATGTCAATCCAGCGTGGTCCGGGCCGATCCAGGCCATGTGATCAAGGCTTCAGCAAGGCTTCATCAAGGCTTCCGGGCCCAGTCGTCGAGGAGTGAAGGCCATGACCGAGCAGTTCGCCGGGCAGTCCACCGACCTGCGCGAGACCGTCCGCCGCCGTTACGCCGCAGCCGCGGTCCAGGTCACCGAGGGCGGCACCGCCTGCTGCGGGCCCGCCGCGATCGAGATCGACGACACCTTCGGCTCCGCCCTCTATGGCGACGCCGAGCGCGACGCACTCCCGGCCGAGGCCGTCGCCGCGTCCCTCGGCTGCGGGAACCCCACCGCCGTCGCCGACCTCCGCGAAGGCGAGCGGGTCCTGGACCTCGGCTCCGGCGGCGGCATCGACGTCCTGCTCTCCGCCCGCCGGGTCGGCCCCACCGGCAAGGTGTACGGGCTCGACATGACGGAGGAGATGCTGGCCCTGGCCCTGGCCAACCGGGAGAAGGCCGGTGTCACCCACGCCGAGTTCCTCAAGGGCACCATCGAGGCGATCCCCCTCCCGGCCGCCACGATCGACGTGGTGATCTCCAACTGTGTGATCAACCTGTCCACCGACAAGGCGGCCGTCTTCGCCGAGACGTACCGCGTCCTGGTCCCGGGCGGCCGGATCGGCGTCTCGGACGTCGTCGCCGACGACGCCCTCACCCCCGCCCAGCGGGCCGAGCGCGGTGACTACGTCGGCTGTGTCGCGGGGGCTCTCTCGTTCGCCGAATACCGCGCCGGGCTCGAAGAGGCCGGGTTCACCGACATCGAGATCATCCCGACCCACGCGGTCGCGGACGGGATGCACTCCGCCATCGTCCGGGCCACCAAGCCACGGACCGCCCGGCCCCGTATCGCGGACGGCGCCCCCCGCCCCTGCCTCTGCTCCTGCCCGTGAGGCAAGCCCGCGTCAGTGGCCCGACTCACCCGCGTGCGGACTCAGTACACCCATGCTGACCAGGACGATCAGGGCGATGCCCAGGATGATGCGGTAGTAGACGAACGGCATGAAGCTCTTGGTGGTGATGAACTTCATGAACCAGGCGATGACCGCGTACCCGACCACAAAGGCGATCAGCGTCGCGAAGAGGAGCGGGCCCCAGGAGATGTGCCCTTCGCCCGCGTCCTTCAACTCGAAGGCGCCCGAGGCGAGTACGGCCGGGATCGCGAGGAGGAACGAGTAACGGGCCGCCGCCTCACGGGTGTAGCCCATCAGCAGGCCGCCGCTGATCGTCGCCCCGGAGCGCGAGACGCCGGGTACGAGGGCCATCGCCTGGCACAGACCGAAGATCAGGCCGTCCTTGACGCCCAGTTCCTTCAGGGTCTTGCGCGGCTGCGCGGCCCGGTGCTTGCCGCCCGTCTCGTCGCGTGCGGCGAGACGGTCCGCGAAACCGAGGACGAGGCCCATCACGATCAGCATGGTCGCGGTCAGCCGCAGATCGCGGAACGGGCCCTCGATGTGGTCCTTGAGCGTCACGCCCAGCAGCCCGATCGGGATCGAGCCGACGATGACCAGCCAGCCCATCTTCGCGTCATGGTCGCTTCGCATCGACTTGTTGAAGAGCGAGCGGCACCATGCCGACACGATCCGCACGATGTCCTTGCGGAAGTAGATGAGGACCGCGGCCTCCGTACCGATCTGCGTGATCGCCGTGAACGCCGCTCCCGGGTCTTTCCAGCCCGCGAAGGCGGCCGTCAGCCGCAGGTGGGCGCTCGACGAGATCGGCAGGAACTCGGTCAGCCCCTGGACGAGTCCGAGGATGAAGGATTCAAACCAAGACATGAAGTAACGGGATCCAAGTGCTGATCGAACCTGACCACGCAGGCGCACGCGCAGGCCGGAGGCGGACGGGAACAGGGCTGGTGCAACGGCGACGGTGACGGCGAGGACGCGGTACGCGCCCACCCACGACGTGGTACACGCCCACGCACGGTGTTCACGGCTCCGTTCGGGGCAGCGTAGCGCCCCTCGGTGACGGCCCCTTCACAGGGCCCCCGCCCTTGCGTTCACTCAGCGGGCGTGCACCTCGCCGACCCCGCACCTCACCGACCCTCACCCCGGAGCCGGTGCCTCTTGGTCCACGCGACCACCGCCCCCGCCAGTCCCGTCACCGCGATGAACCCCATGGCGATCAGGAACGCGGGAGACGTCGGAGCCGCCGCGCGGGAGCCCGCGATCACATAGGCGGCCGTGTTCGGGATCGAGCCGAGCGCTGTCGCCAGCAGGAACGGCGTCCAGCCCATGCACGACACCGCCGCGCAGTAGTTCACGCCCCAGAACGGCAGCCCGGGGAACAGCCGGGCCGCCATCATCGAGCGGAAGCCGTGCCGGCTGAGCTGTCCGTCCGCCGCCTTCAGCCACCGGGCCCGCAGCAGGGGACGCAGCGCGTCCTGGCCCAGGGCGCGGCCGAGCCCGAAGGAGACGGCGGCACCCAGCACCGTACCGGCGAGCGCGGCGCCGAGGCCGAGCTGTGAGCCGAGGAGCGCGCCCGCGGCGAGATTCAGCAGCGGACGCGGTACGAACGCTGCCGTGCACAGCCCGTACGCCACGGCGAAGACCACGGCCGCGGCGGCCCCGTTGAGCTGCGGGGGCCAGCCGTCCGCGAGGAGACGCTGCGGCTCGAAGAGCAGCACACCGCAGGCCGCACCGGCGAGCAGCACCACCAGCAGGGACAGCCGTGACCAAGGGGAAAGGAGTGTTCTGAGCCAGCGCGCGACGAGCGGCGCGCGGCGGTCTCCGGCGATGACCGGCTGCGGTGGAGCTGCGGGGTCGAACACCCGGGGAGACTAACTGACGAACCCACGTGATCGCCGTAGGGTGCCTCCCATGAGCACCACGGTACGGGGGACCAGCGGCACCGAAGGCGACCTGTCCGACCTGCTCCTGACCCGCCTCACGGCCGCCTACGCACCGGCGGCCGACCCCGCGCGCGGTGCGGAGATGCGCGCGTACATGAAGGACGTCGCCCCTTTCCTCGGTCTGCCCACGCCCCGGCGCCGCGCTCTCGACAAGGCCGTGCTCGCCGGCGCCCCGCCGCCCGGCGAGGCCGAGTGCCGGTCCGTCGCCCTGCGCTGCTGGGACCGTCCCGAGCGGGAGTACCAGTACTTCGCCGTCGACTATCTGCGCCGTCACGTGGGGCGCTGCTCGTCCGCGTTCCTGCCCGTGGCCCGCGTGCTCGTCGAGACGAAACCCTGGTGGGACACCGTCGACGCGCTCGCCGCACATGTCGTCGGCGGCCTGGTGCGCGCCGATCCCGCGCTCGCGGCGGACATGGACGTTTGGATCGAGGACGACGACCAATGGGTGGCGCGTACCGCACTGCTCCACCAGCTCCGCTACAAGGACGCCACCGACACGGACCGGCTCTTCGGATACTGCGTCCGGCAGGCGGGCCACCCCGGGTTCTTCATCCGCAAGGCCATCGGTTGGTGCCTGCGCGAGTACGCGAAGACCGATCCCGACGCCGTACGGGCCTTCGTGGAGCGTGAACGCGACCGTCTGGCACCGCTGTCCGCGCGCGAGGCCCTCAAGAACATCGGCGCTTGAACCGCTCCCACCCCCTGATCACGGCCCGTGATCACGGCCCGCGAAAAACCATTGGACGCCGGCCACGGGCGTCGGAAATGATCTGCCGCATGTTCCGGTACGCCTTCGTCCTCGCAGCATCCGCAGTCGCGGATGCACCGAAGGCTGCCGTAGAGATCGTCATCGCAGCCGTCGACGGCGCACGAGGCTGACCCTCCCCGGACTGTCCGGCGGACCCCCGAGGGGGAGGGTCGGCAAGGTCCTGGGGTCCCCGGCGCGGGGCGAACTCCGCGTCCGTATCGGTCACTTCCCCCTCTGCGAGGATCAGCCATGCCCAAGACGGCATACGTGCGCACCAAGCCGCACCTCAACATCGGCACCATGGGCCACGTCGACCACGGCAAGACCACCCTGACCGCCGCCATCACCAAGGTGCTCGCCGAGCGCGGCACCGGCACCTTCGTGCCCTTCGACCGCATCGACCGCGCCCCGGAGGAGGCCGCGCGCGGCATCACCATCAACATCGCGCACGTCGAGTACGAGACGGACACCCGGCACTACGCGCATGTGGACATGCCGGGCCACGCCGACTACGTCAAGAACATGGTCACCGGAGCGGCGCAGCTCGACGGGGCGATCCTCGTCGTGTCCGCGCTCGACGGGATCATGCCGCAGACCGCGGAGCACGTCCTGCTGGCCCGTCAGGTCGGCGTCGACCACATCGTCGTCGCCCTCAACAAGGCCGACGCGGGCGACGAGGAACTGACCGACCTGGTCGAGCTGGAGGTCAGGGAACTCCTCTCGGCGAACGGCTACGGCGGTGACTCCGCGCCCGTGGTCCGCGTCTCCGGACTGAAGGCACTGGAGGGCGACCCGAGGTGGACGTCGGCGATCGTCGCGCTGCTCGACGCGGTGGACACCTATGTGCCGATGCCCGAGCGGTACGTCGACGCGCCGTTCCTGCTGCCCATCGAGAACGTGCTCACGATCACCGGACGCGGCACCGTCGTCACCGGCGCCGTGGAGCGCGGGACCGTACGCGTCGGGGACCGGGTCGAGGTGCTCGGCGCGGAGGTGGACACCGTCGTCACCGGTCTGGAGACCTTCGGCAAGCCGATGGACGACGCGCAGGCCGGGGACAATGTGGCGCTGCTGCTGCGCGGTGTGCCCCGCGACGCCGTCCGCCGAGGTCACATCGTCGCGGCGCCGGGCAGCGTCACGCCCAGCCGCCGCTTCACGGCGCAGGTGTACGTCCTGTCGGCGCGCGAGGGCGGCCGGGCGACACCGCTCACCACCGGCTACCGGCCGCAGTTCTACATCCGCACCGCGGACGTGGTCGGTGACGTCGACCTCGGCGACATGGCCGTGGCCCGGCCCGGCGACACCGTCACCATGACGGTCGAACTGGGGCGGGACGTGCCCCTGGAGCCCGGTCTGGGCTTCGCGATCCGCGAGGGCGGGCGCACCGTCGGCGCGGGCACGGTGACATCGGTCGACTGAACCGAGCCACCTGAACCGAGCCGAGCCGACCGAGCCGGGTCGACCGGAACCGTACGGAGCGTGCCCGCTTCCCGCACTTCGCGGGAGCGGGCACGCGTGCGTGCCGTCGTCCGGGCGGCGGCACAATGGACCCGTGAACGACCCCCTGCCCGTCAGCCAGGCCGTGGACCACGGCACGGCCAAACTCCTGCCCGACGTCGACCGGGACCGGGCCTGGCTCCTGACGATCGACGGCGCGCCCCAGTCGTACGTGGACCTCGACGAACCCACCCACCTGGAGTTCGAGTACACGCGCCGGCTCGGTCACGTCATCGACACGGCCGCCGAACCCGCGCTCCCGCTGGACGTGCTGCACCTCGGCGGGGGCGCGCTCACCCTGCCCCGCTATGTCGCCGCGACGCGTCCCGGATCCCGCCAGGACGTGGTGGAGGCCGACCACGGGCTCATCGGGCTCGTCGCCACCCACCTCCCGCTGCCCGACCGCTCGGGGATCACGGTGCACGCGGCGGACGCCCGCGCGTGGCTGGAGGGTGCGTCGGCCGACTCGGCGGACGTGCTCGTGGCCGACGTCTTCGGCGGCGCCCGCGTCCCCGCGCACCTCGCCGCGCTCGGCTACGCGCGCGAGGCAGACCGCGTACTGCGCGCCGACGGTCTCTATCTGGCGAACCTCGCGGACGGCGCGCCTTTCACGTTCCTGCGCTCCCAACTCGCCACCTTCGCGGCCGTGTTCCAGGAGGTGGCGCTGATCGCCGAACCCGCCGTCCTGCGGGGCCGCCGTTTCGGCAACGCCGTACTCGTCGCATCCCACCGGGGCATCGCCGTCCCGGCGCTCACCCGGCTGACGGCCGCCGACGCGTTCCCCGCACGCGTGGAGCACGATGCGGCGCTGCGCCGCTTCCTGGGGTCCGCGCGGCCCGTACGGGACGAGGACGCCGTCGCCTCACCCGAGCCCCCGGACGGAGCCTTCAGCGTCGGCTGAGGCGTTCCCGCTCGGGGTGTTCCCGGCCGGGGCGTTGCCGCTCGGTGTGTTTCCGCCTGCCCGAGTCTCCGTACCGGACTTTTCCCCTGCGGGGGCCGGAACCGCGTGCGCGATCTCCTTGGTGCGCCGCGTCAGATTCCGTACGTCCGGCACGAACAGCACCGCCGCCGTCACCAGGACGACGAGGGCCGCGCAACCCCAGAGCGCCGATGAGCGGCCGAAGGCGGTCTCGGCGGGGCCCGCCAGGGCCGTCGCCAGCGGAACCATGCCGACCGAGCCGAACCAGTCGTACGCCGAGACCCGTGAGAACTTCTCCTCGGGGATCTCCTGATGCATGGTCGTGATCCACGAGACGCCGAACACCTCGATGGCCACACCGCTCACGAACATCACGGCCGCGAGCCCCCACACCGGCAGCGGCACCGCGAGCGCGGCGGACGGCAGCGCCAGCGGGAAGACGCACAGGGTTCCCACGAACAGCAGCCGGTGCGGCTTCCACCGCGTCATCAGCAGAGCCCCGCCGACCGTGCCCGCGCCGAACGCGCCGAGCGCCAGGCCCCAGGGGCCCGGTCCGCCGAGTTCGTCACGGGCGACCAGCGGCCCGTACACCGCCTCGGCCGCGCCGACCACGGCGACGACCACCGAGAACTGCGCGACGATGCTCCACAGCCAGGGCCGGCCGATGACCTCCTGCCAGCCGTCGCGGAGGTCCGAGAGCAGACCGTGGCCCGGCTCGCGCGCGGGGATGTGCCGGACGTCCAGGAAGGCGCGCAGCCCGCCCGCGACCGCGAAGGCCGCCGCGTCGACCGCGAGGACCCAGCCGGGGCCCATCGCGGCGACCATGGCCCCGCCGAGCGCGGCGCCGCCGATGCCCGCGCCGTGCATCGCCATCCGGTACATCGCGAACGCCCTGCTGGCCTGCTCGCCGGTCACCGACGACATCAGCATGCCCTCGGACGCGGGGCTGAAGAACGCCTGTCCGGTGCCGCCGAGCGCGGAGAGCAGCAGCATCTGCCAGAGCTGCGGTTCACCGGCGATGACGAGCAGCGCGAACGCGCCCTGGGACACGCAGTTGAGGGTGTTGGCGGCCACCATCACGCGGTGCCGTGGCAGCCGGTCGGCGACCGCGCCACCCACGAGCAGGAACAGCACGAGCGGCACGGTGCGGGCCGCGGCCACCAGTCCGACGTCGCCTCCGTCGCCGCCCGCGTCGAGAACGGCGAACGCCGCCGCGATCAGGGCGCCGTGGCTGCCCAGGTTGGTGACTATCGCGGCGGCGGTCAGCAGGGTGTAGTTGCGTCCGGCCCAGGAGGGTTTGCGCGGACGGAGGGCGGCGGGAGAGTTCACCGGGGGACTATCCCGCCCGGAAGGCGCGTTGCCAAACCGTTTTTCCGTCAGCCCGTGGGAGTCCCGTGCAGACGGACCGTCTTGAGGATCTTCATGATCGTCTCCTCCGGGACCTCCTCGTCGACGCCCTTGGCGCCGTACAGGTTCCAGGCCACGAAGTCGCCCTTCGAGTTCTTGAACCCGAAGGTGATCGCCTTGCCGTCGCTCGCGCACTTGCCCTTCTGGGGCGTGTTCGTCGACCGGGCGGTCGCGATGCTGCCGGTGATCCCGGACGTCGTCGTGAAGGGCTTCGCCTTCTTGTCGAACGTGATGCTCTTCTTGTCGGGCTGCGTGTAGCCGCCGAAGACCCACCACGGCACCTGGTTCACCGCGACCTCGTCGGTGCTCTTGGCGCCGTTCGCGCCTTTGGTGCCGACCGCGGCCAGAGCGGTGTCGCTCATGCGGCCGTCCTTGTCGTCGTCCGACTGGCACCACTTGGACTTGTAGTACGCGGGCGCCGACATGGTGATGATCGGCTTGCCGTCGGCCTTCTTGGCGTCCTCGAAGCCGATCATCGTGTCCGGCGTCTCGATCTCCCAGTCCGCGGGGACGTCGAACGCGGTGCCCCACTTGGGGTTGATGACGACCTTCCAGCCGTCGATCGTCGCCTTCTCGTCGTCCGTACCGCGCGGGTTGTCGTCGGCCGTCCCGCCGGAACCGGCTCCCGCCGTGCCCGGCTCCTTGGTCGCGGAGGCGGACGGCTTGTCCTTGACCTTCTTGCCGTCGTCGTCCTTGGCGCTGTCGTCCTTGTCGCCGCCCAGGACCAGGAACCCGGTGACCCCGGCCGCGACGACGACGGCACTCGCGGCCACGATGGCCACGAGCTTCGTCTTCTTCTTGTCGCCCGACGGCGGCTGCGGCCCGCCGATCGGCACCGTCGGAGCGCCCCAGCCCGGCTGCTGCTGCCCAGGCTGCTGGGCGTACGGATTCGGCTGCTGATACCCCGGCTGCTGATAGGGGTTCGGCTGCTGGTAACCCGGCTGCTGATACGGATTCGGGTTCTGGTCCTGCGGGTTCTGCTCGCCCCCGGGCGGCTGCTGTCCTGGCCACATGGGCAGTAACCATAGTGGCGCCCCGGAAACAGTTCGGTCACCGGCCCTTGTCAGGTACGTACCGGTGTCAGGTACATATCGGATTCCCAGGAACCAGTGTGTTCAAGGGGTGCCTCTGTCCACTCAAGGGGTTCCGTGGAGGCGGACAGTGCTGAGGATTTTCCGCACGGTGGCGTCCGGTACCTGATCGGCGACCCCCTTCGCACCGAAGAAGGTCCAGGAGGCGAAGTCGCCCCGGGCGTCGCGGAGGCGAACGCGGTCGCCGTACCTTCCGTCGCGCACTTGCCCGTTCCCGGGGTGCCCGACGAACTGGCCGTCGCCACACTGCCCTTGAGCCCCGAGCTGGTCGTGTACGGCTCGGCGGGACCCGTGCGGACCCGGTTGTCGTCGGGCTGGGCGTACCGCCCGTAGACCCACAGCCGGGCGTTGTCCCGGGCCGCCTCACCGGTGCTCCTGGCGCCGTTCTCGCCGCGGGATCCGGCGGTGGCGAGCGCGGTGTACTCCTGGGTGCCGTCCCTGTTCTCGTCCGCCGCGCACCACCGCTCCTTCAGAGACGCGGGAGCCGCCATGGCGACCAGGGGCTTGTCCTCGGGATCGTCGTCCTCGGCGACATAGGTGACCCAGTCCCTGGACTTGAGTGACCACTCGGGCGGGACGTCGAAGGCGATGCCGCGCCGCGCGTTCACGACGACCTTCCAGCCGTCGACCGTCGCCTTCTCGTCGTCCGTCCCGCGCGCGTTGTCGTCGTCGGCGGACGCCCCGGGGCCCGTCGGACCGGCATCGGCCGCGTCGGCCGTCCGCGACGCGGAGGCGCTGGGGCCGGGGCCGGCGTCATCGCCTTTGTCGCCTCCCAGGACGACATAGCCGGTGACCCCGGACGCGATCACCACGGCACTCGCGGCGACCACGGCCACCACCGTGCTCGTACTCCACCGGCTGTTCCCGCCTCCTGGCGGCTGCTGACCCGCATTCATGGGGCGCAACCCTAGACGAGTCATTCCTATGTGATCAGTGGTCGTAGGCGATCAAGGATCGTGTGACCGGCTGGCCGGTCTTGTGGTTGTGCCAGATCGCGGCGGT
>NZ_JBIVUQ010000030.1:0-85155 GCF_044757265.1 Streptomyces sp. NPDC091292
GAACGGGGCTATCCAGGACGGCTCCGACGCCGTGATCACACCAGCCACCACAAGATCATCTCACTGTGACCAGCAGTTACGGGACAACCCTTAGTGCGACGTCGGAGTCGGCCGCCTCGGCCCTCGCGGGCTCCCCCGTCCGCCAGCCGGTCACGAGATACAGCTCATTTTAAGGTAGATCCGCACCTCGTCGGTACGCAGTTCTTGGATGTCGACCGTAATTTCGTTGTCGCACCCGCCGATCCTGTTCAGGTAGACGCCGTTTTCGAATTGGACTCCACGGGGGATCTTCTGCCATTCCCTCTCCAGGGAGGATCCCTCCATCTTTTGCAGGCTCAGGTCGGTCCCGACTCCGTCAAGAAATTCTTCCAATCCCTTTCTGGAGGTGTCGAACTGCAACTCTCCACCGCTGCCGGACCAGTCCTCCTGTTCGCAGTAGCGCAGGTTCTCTGCCGCAGCGGGAATCGTGAGCCCATAGACTCGACGAACCTCCTTGAGGCTTCGTCCATCGGTGCAGCCTTCGTACATCCGCGGGTCAACTTGCCTAGCGGGCTCGATGCCCACCCCCGCACGAACTGTGGCGCAGCCCCAGCACGAGAGGGCGAGGAGCCCTGGGACAACGAACCCGAAGGCCACTCTCCGTCCGTTTGGAAACTTTTTCATGTCGGCCCCTTCCCCATCGACTAGAAATCGTGCAGCGAACTAGTGCCGAGCAGGTCGTATTCCTGCGCGTGCCCATGTTCGTGGAGATCTAGGAATTGTCCCAGATCGATCGTCAACCCGGTGTACGGAATGGCCGCCACCTTCACCCTGTCGAAGTGATGCGGTACTTCGTCCGACCAATGGCGTTCTTGGCGTCAAGTCCCTTGAATTCGCCGTTATGCCACCCACTGTCCGCGCCGAACGAGCATGCCTTGCTTCCCTCGAAACGGTTGGCCGCTTCCAATCCCCAGTCCCGTAGCTGTCGCTTGATGAGAGTTCGTATCCCCTTGTCATCCAACAGGTCGTCCACCGTGCCCGCGTCGAGGACACAATCGTCCCCGCTGGCCCCGCGATAGTCCATCGCATCCCCTGAGCTGGGGTGTTGCGAGGACCACTAGAACCCAAGACGCACCTGACGGGGCTTCGAGTTTGCAGACCTACACCCGTCGCGATAGACCTGAATTCCAGCAGGTCGGAAATTCGGAAAACGCAAGGCTCGGCCCATTTTCACCAACGAAGGCTACTCGCCAATCAAGGCAACATGCCGCCGTGGCTTTCAGTGAAACTGCGAGAGACTTCCCGGATTTCAGGATCGCTACTCGCGGCAGCTTTGCCAATCACGGCACCCAGAGCGTCCCACGCTTCAACCTCGGCCAGCACGTCAGCCAATCTGAGATAGTCTTCGGCTTCACCGTCAGATAGGCACTCCAGTGCCACCCGCGCGAATTGCGATGGATCAACTTCTTTCCGAGCTGCCCGGATCGCCTCGCGGGCGGGCAGCGCCCACCCGGTCGACAAGGAAAGGTCAACCAGTAGATCGAGTAGCTTCGGAACGTCTTCAGGGAAGAGGCGGAGGAAATCCAGAGCGGCAGACCGATCCCACGCCGAACTGCTTGAAAGTGCCTTCGCCAGCAAGTCCACGCGTGAGGGCGACTGGTTCACCTCGGCGCGACATCGAGCGACCTCTTGCTCAGCTGCCACCAAGGCTCGCCATTCCTCTATCTCCAGGGCATCTCTTTCTGGACTCACAGCTTCTTTCCTATGTTCTGCCAGTTCATCCCTTGGATGAGCCCTACATACTCATCGAACGACATGCGACGCGTTGGGTAGATGGTGTGGTGGCCAAGCGCGCGCGGACCTCCGACCCCTCTGCCGTCGGCGATAACGCCCAACCCGTCAGGAAGTGGACCCGTAGGGGTACGAACCTGCCCCTTCAGTCCGATACGGCTAGCGTTCTCCCCCGAATCAAACGTCGAGAGCCCCTGCACATCCAGAGATTTCAGTTGCTCAGCAGTAGGCCCATTGACGAAGCCGTCTGCATCCACATCGATATCTTTCCCTGGGCGAACCCTCGGCCCACCCACCGTACACAGAGGGCAGTTGCTGTTGTGAACGAGTACCGGCGTGGCCCCCCGCGAGCACATAGTACGTGTGCTGCGCGAACCCTCTCTATCTGCGTATTCGCAGATCAGCGGCGGTTTCGGGTTCCGCTGTTGTCCGTGCTTGTGCGGGGAAATCCGTGGGTGTTGCCGTCGCTACTGCCGTCAGCGGCTCGGGCCGCACGGGTCGCGTTACCGCTGACGCGCTGTCGGCGCGGGGGACTTTACTGCCACGCGCCGGGCTCTGTGCGGAGGAGGGTGCGGACGGTTTGCTCGTAGTGCTGGTGGCCGGTTCGGGCGCAGTGTTCGGCGATCCAGCGGGTGAGTTCGTCCGGGGTGTGCAGGGTGCCGGATTCGGCGCCGCAGTTGTGTTCCTCGCCGGTGACGCAGACCGCTTCGTGGCCGGGCAGTGCCAGGGGGTCCGTGACGGTGGCCACGTGGTACTCGCGGAATCGGTAGCGTGTGGCACTGCGGGACTGCACGTCGGTGTTCACGGAGTCAGGCATACTCCGTCACCTCGTCCGGGTCGGGGAGGCGTTGACCGCGCGAGCCGGCGACCCTGAGCGCGTCGGAGAGGGCTTCGGTCAGCCGGCGGGCCAGCCAGCGGTATTCGGTAGCCGACAAGGTCTTCGCGTCAGGAACCATGGTGTCCCGGGCGTATCCCAACAGGTCCTCGCCCATACCCAGCTGTATGGCTTCGATGTTGTCGGCGAGGTTGGCGAGGTAGCCCTGGCCGTCGGTGCTCAGGTAACAGGGGTGCCCGCCCTCGGTGGTCCACGGCAGCAGTCGCGGCCCCTGCGCGGTGAGCCCTCCGGGCTCTTGTGTCGCTCGCTCGGCCATCCTGATTCCCTCTCCTCGGCTCGACTCGGGGCTACTGATCACGGTCTCGCTGGTGTGAGCCTTTGGGAGTAGCCAGCGTGTCTGCCTTTCTGTCTGCCAAGCTGGTTGGGTGCGGGAGACGATCGGGGAACTGGTCAGGCGGCTGCGTCTGGCGCGTGGGTGGAGTCAGGGTCGGCTCGCCGAGGCGCTGGCTGAGGCTGCGCCTGGGCGTGTTCCTCCGACACGAAATGACGTGTCCCGCTGGGAGATTGGGAAGCGGTCCCCGCGCAAGTGGCTGCCGTTCCTCTCGCGGGTGCTTGAGGTTCCGCGCGAGATGCTGGAGGCGGCGAAGGTTGTTGCGCCTGTCGAGTCCGCTGCGCGCGTACGGTCCGTGGCCGACTTCCTGCCCGAGGGCGACCCGCTGTCCCCGCTGAGCGCCCGTACGGGCCGCCGGATCGGGGCCGGGCAGGTGGTCGACCTGGCCCAGCGGGTCCATGGGCGCTGCGGCTGGCCGGCGACTTGCTGTACGGCAAGGATCTGATCGGTCCCGCCCTGCGCGAGCTGCGGACGGCGGTGAAGCTCTACCGCGAGGGAGTGCATACCGAAGAGGTAGGCCGTGAACTGTTGCGGGCTATCGGCGAGTTGGCTCAGATCGCCGGGTGGGTGGCGTCCGACGCTGGAGAGCATGTCGAGGCGGAGCGTATCTACCGGCTCGGCATGAGCGCTGCGCGGGCCGCGGGGGACGGCGTGCTGTCCGGGAACGTTGCGGGTTCGCTGGCCTACCAGTGGAGCAACACCGGGCACGCTGCCGACGCGGTCGGGCTGGCCTGTGCCGCGCTGGAGGATGCCGGTACGGACGCCCCGCCGAAGGCTCGTGCGCTGTATCTGGACCGGGTGGCCTGGGCGCATACCCGGGCCAGGCAGGACCGCCCGGCGATGGCCGCACTGGGAGAAGCGGCCGAGGCCCTGGCCGAGGACTCGGCCGGCACCGGATCGCCGTCGTACCTGTACTGGATGGACGCCGGGGAATTGCAGGTCATGGAGGCCCGCGTCTACACCGAGCTGAGGCGCCCGCTGCGTGCCGTGCCGCTGCTGACGGACGTGCTCGGACGCTACGATGCCAGCCACGCCCGGGAGTTGGCTTTGTATCTTTCGTGGCTGGCCGTGGCCTACGCCGACGCCAACGAGCCCGAGGCCGCCGCCACGACGACGAGCCGCATGCTCGATCTTGGTCAGAGCGGTAGCGAACGCACAGCAGAGCGCACGCGGATCGTGCTGGACCGCCTGCGTGCCTTTCGAGACGTGCCCGAAGTCGCCGAGCTGCTGGCGTCCTGACCACCCTTGGTGCACCACGACACGGAACGGACATGCTGGCCAGTGCCGAGGCATCTGGCAAGAAGCCGGCCTGAGTGGGAGGGGGTCCCTCGTCGGTCGGGCAGCTTTGCCGTGCCAGGGTTCGCCGGGGGCCGCCAAGGCTCACTTCGTGACGCGTGCGCTCGGCCTTGGCGGCCCCCGGGGGTTCCTGGTACGCCTCCGGTGACCGGGCGGCGAGGGACCTCCTCCCGCGCCCCCCGAACCCCACATCACGACGAAGCCGCACCCAACCCACATGCCCACCCCCTCGGAGGGAGGGCCGGGGTCTGGGGCGGAGCCCCGGAAAGGTTCGTTGTGCTCACTGTTGCGCGCCCGGTCCGGCGGGGTCGTCGGCGAGCGGGGCGGAGACAGGAGCGGGCGGCGGCCCCGTGGGACCGGGCGCGCGGGCCGCGTCAGCGGGCCGCCTTGATCAAGTAAAAAAACTCTGAACAGCTTGAACTGGAACGGCAGTTCACAGCCGAAGGGGGCTGCTGGTGGCCTCGCCCCCGCTCACGGCCCTCCACCGTGCGGAAGCGGCACCGGTGCTGCATCTACTCACGGTGCCCCAGGTGATGGCTCGTCTCCAGCTCGGCCGCTCCGCCGTCTACGACCTGCTCCGCACCGGGCAACTCGGCTCGATCACCCTCGGCCGCGCCCGCCGCATCCCCACGCACGCCCTCACGGATTTCATCCGCACCCGCATGGAAGAGGAAGCCGCCTGATGACCTCGCCCCGCTACGCGCTCCCGTACCCGTGCGAACGGCGACGGAACCGTCTACCAGCGCAAGGACGGACGGTGGGAAGCCGCCGGATACGTGCTGGCCCCCGGCAACACCCGCAAGCGCGTCCGCGTCTACGGCACCACCCGCAAGGACGCGATGACCAAGCTCACCGAGAAGATCGCGGCCAGCAACCGCGGCCTCCCCGTGGCAGCGGCCGACAGCACCGTGAGCGCCTACCTCACGTACTGGCTGGACGGCGTCGCCGTTCACCACCTGCGGGAGAACACCCACACCCGCTACGCCGCCGCCATCCGCCTCCACCTCAACCCCGGGCTCGGCGCGAAGATGCTTGCCCGGCTCACCACCCGCGACGTTCGCACCTTCCTCGATGGACTCCGCACCACCTGCCAGTGCTGCGCATAGGAACGGGACGCTGCTCGACGGGCCTGCTGCGCCATCGGCCAGTGCTGCGAGAAGCGACTGTCACCGCTGACCGTGACGTACGTCCACGCGGTCCTCAAGTCCGCCCTAGAACACGCCGTGCGCGAGGACGAACTGCCGCGCAACGTCGCCCGGAACGTCAAAACAACCGCGCCCCGCCCCAGGCGCTTCCAGCCCCTCACCGCCGCCGAAGCCCAGCGACTCCTTCATGCGGCCAACGGCGAGCGGCTTCACGCCCTGCATGAGCTCGCTCTGCGCACCGGACTCCGTAACGGCGAACTCCTCGGCCTCCACTGGGAAGACCTCGACCTCGACGGCGGCACCGCCACCATCCACCGCTCACTCCAGCGCACCCGCAGCCAGGGTCTGACCGTCCTGCACACCAAGACCCTGGCATCCGAGCGGCGCATCGCCCTCCCCACCGAATGCATCAGCTCCCTCAAGATCCGTCAGGAACGTCAGCAGGAGGAGCGCCAGGCGGCCGGAACGAGCTGGACGAACAACGGCCTCGTCTTCACCACCCCGAAAGGCAGGCCGCTCGACCCCACCAACCTCACCCGCCGCTTCCGCCGCCTCCTCCACGACGCAGGACTCCGGACGATCCGCTTCCACGACCTCCGCCACTCGACCGCCACCCTGCTTCTGGAACAGGGCATCGATCTCGTCGTCATCAAGGAACTCCTCGGCCACGCCCACATCGGCGTCACCGCCGGCGTCTACGCCCACGTACGCCTCCGCCTGCAACGCCAGGCCATCGACACCATGGGCGATGCGCTCGGCCTGACCGACGACGACCCCAACGACCCACCCACTGCAGTCGTCGTCCACTGACGTTGCCGTCAGCGTTGCCGTCAAACACCACAGCAGCCCCACCAGAAACAAATTCTGGTGGGGCTGTGAAGTAATTCAGCGTGACCGTTTACGGTTTAAATGGCTACTCATTAAGTTCCTCGCCTCGCGCCACAAGCTGTCGAGTCGCTTTCTCAACAACCTGATCCCAGGGATATTTCAATAGTCGCCGCAATGCAGTGGTCGGAGTCTTCGGATGGCCCGCAATCAACGAGGCGACACTATCGTGCCCGTCGACCGAAAGTAGCTCGAGAATGTCAATTGGGCAAGACATCTTGCTTGCGACTCGGTGGCGCACACGCCAATCATTATCGCGCGCGAGCATCCGGAGTATGTCGTCAGGCACGGTTCGATTATTGGCGACCCAGAATCGCATATCCGGACGGCTTGTCACTAGAGCTTCCCAGACCGACAGCGGCGCATCCTCACAGGTTGAACGCCTGCGCTCCACAGGATCTTCGCTCTCCACGAGCCGGACGAAATCGGCAGCAGTCTCGATCATCAGCACACACCACCAGGCTTGACGTTGACCGCCTTGAGGTTCTTAAACGAAATCGACTTGCCAGTGTCGCCCTTATATTTTCCGTCGATGTAGGTGCCGTTAATATCGGCATCCCTGTACCACGCCAAGCCCGTCTTCGACTCAGTGAAGATCTTCCATTGCGAACCGCCATGCCCCGCCATGTCTTTGCTCCACCAATAGACGTTCCCAAGCCGGTCGGCAGGCATCTGATAATACGTCGCTCCGAACGGCCCACCACGCATTACCTTCGTGGCAGCGTCGGGCGTCCAGCCGCCACCAGCATTATGGACCAGAACTGGCGTCTCACCAGCAAGCACATAGTACGTGTGCAGGTCGTCGACCGTGAGGTTGTACATGTCGCGGTCGCCCGTGCGCGGGGTGACCGCGGTGACTCGGACATGCTGGTTGCTCGCCGTGTTCAGGGTGTGGCCCGCGCGGAGTTCGCCGGCGGGGATCCAGGTGTGGAGGGTGTCGTCCCAGAAGGGGTGGTTGGCGGTGGTGTGAAGGGTTTCCGTCTTTCCGTCGGCACGCTGGATCTTGACGTCGACCAGGTCGTAGTCGTGGTTGACGTGGGTGGCGGTGACCTTGCGGAGGCCCTTGTGCTTGCCGTTGGCGGGGTCGGCGGCCTCGACCTTGTCTCCGGGGTTGATGTCGCCGATGGGTTTGGACTCACCGTCTGCCATCAGGACCGGAGTGGCAGGAGTAAAACTGCAATGCGGAAGGGTTCTGGCTGCGCCGACTTCGCCCTCGACCTCAGCGCCTGCGCCCCGTGTTGCCATAAGCAGGGCCAGATCGAACAGCACTTTTCCGGTGCCCTCCGCACTCCTTCCGTTTGAGTAGTCGCCGGATATCTCCTCAACGCGCGAGGTCGCCGCCATCGCGCCGACCAAGGCCGGGTAGGAGCTGATCAACATGCCTATGCAGTCACCATCGAAGATGCACCGCTTGTCGGTGAGGAGTTGCTGGTACGGGGCTTCTACGAGGGAGATGACGCTCGTTTTTGCCTCGTTGACGAAGGTGGTGCCGACGTCACCGATCCAGCCCCGAACGCCGCCGCTTTGCACCGTCCAGCTCTTTGTTGTGATCTTGTTGGAGGCGCAGGTGTAGTAACAGCCGCCGGGCCCGGTACCACCCCGGGGGACTCCGACGTTGCTGCGTTGGTTTCCGGAACGGTCCTTGGGGTTGGGTTCGCTGCGGCCGGTGCCGTCGTCGAGCCACATGCCGGTGGGGTCGCTGTTGGTGACGGGGTTGTTGTCGGCGTAGGCGTAGCCGTTGAGGCTTTGTGCGTCGGCGGTGTCCAGAACCGGGTCTACGCTGATGAACTGGCCGATGCCCGGGTCGTATTCGCGGGCGCCGATGTGGGTGAGGCCGGTGGTGGTGTCCCTACTCTTACCAAGGAATCCCTTGTCGTCTGGCCAGGGGCCGTAAAGAGGTGTGCCTCGGTCTTCGCCGAAGGGGGACACGTAGCGCTTGGTCAGAGCCTGGGTGTCGGAGGTGATGGCGGTGGTGCTGGTGCCGTGCTGGTCACCGGTCAGGTAGGTGATCTTCTCCGTGCCGGACTCGTTGCTGCGCAGGGCGATGGTGGAGCCGGCGTAGGTGTAGTAGCGGTTGGCCCACTTCTTGCCCGCTTTGAGGTGGACTTCGGTGGCGCCGAGGTAGAGGACGGTTTCGCCGTCGCCGGCGGTGTTGCGGCGGATGAGGAGGTTGCCGTCGGGGCCGTAGATGTAGTCGGTGGCGCGGGCGGCGCCGTCCGGGTCCTGGGTCAGGCGGGACAGTTTGCCTTCGTCGTTCCAGTCCAGTTTCTGGGTCGTGCTGCCGGCCGGGCGTTTGGTGGTGTTGCCGTTCGCGTCGTAGGCGTAGCCGGGTGCGGCGCCTGTGCAGGTGCCTGTGGTGATGGTGGCGAGGAGGGTGTGGGGCTGGGTGGCGCCGTCCTTGTAGCAGTAGGTGGTGGTCGCCGTGCTGCTGCCGGTGTGGGTGGTTTCGGTGGTGCGCTGGCCGGCGGTGTTGTAGGTGTAGCCGGTCCAATAGGGGGCGGCTCCACCGAGGTTGGCGGTCGAGCGGCGGTCGGGCGCGCAGTTGGCGTCGGCCGGTGTCCAGGCTTCGGTCAGGCGCTGGTAGCCGTCGTAGGTGAAGCACTGGGTGTCGGCCTTGCCGGTGCCTGCGAGGGTGGTGGTGTCGGAGATCTGGGTGACGTTGCCGGCGGTGTCGTAGCTGTAGTGCAGGTTCAGGGCGTCGTAGGCGTGGGACTGGGCGTGGACCTGGGTCTGCAGGAGCCGGTGGGTGCCGTCCTCGTAGCCGTTGGCGATGTCGATCTTCTTGGTGCCGGTCGCTTCGGAGACGCCGAGTTGGAGGGTGGAGACCTGGGCCAGGTCGGTGTAGGTGGTGCCCAGGACGATGCCTTTGAGGCCGCCGGTGAGGGAGATGGGCAGGCTCCGGTCGGAGTACGCGTAGCGAATGGCTTCCGCGGCCAGCCCGCCTGCCGCGGGCTCATTGGTGAACTGCAGGGTTCCGTCGATGTTGTAGTACGCGGAGAACTTCAGTGTGCTGCTGGCGACGGCTCCGGACGTCACCAGCGGGTCATCCGCCGGCAGCGTGAGGCTGGATGCGGTGACGTTGTAGCGGCTGTCGTATTCGGTGACGCTCTGGGTGTATGCCTTGCCCGCAGCCCCGCCCTGGTAGTGAGTGGAGGTGGCGGGCTGGCCCTTGCCGAAGGGGACGCTGTCGTAGGTGAGGTGCGTGAGTTTGTTGGCGTCCGTCTTCTGCGCGGCCAGGACCGCCGCATCGGCCAGGTTGGCGCCGGACGCCGCCTTCCAGGTGTCGGAGGGCCGGCCGAGCACCTCGTAGCCGGTGATTACCGCCTGCCCGGTGGAGTCCTTGGTCCAGGACACCTGGTCGAGGACTGTGTAGCCGGTGGTCGTGGTGCCCTTGTCCGGGTCGCTCACCGCGATCTGACGGCCGTAGAGGTCGAAGGTGTTGGACCAGGTGGCGCCGTCCGGGCCGGTGACGGTCTTCTGCTTGCCGTCGGGGGTGTAGGTGAAGCGGGTGCGGCTGTACTCCGCGCCGACGGTGGCTCCGTATTCGGTGTCCGCGGGTGAGGTGCCGGCGTACTGGCGGGTCTCGGTGGTGCGGCCGAGGGCGTCGGTGACGGTGCGGGTGGCGGAGCCGCCGGTGAGTCCGGTGGTGGCGGTGGAGTCACCGGTGTAGGTGGTCGTGGTCTGCCACTTCTGTACCCCGCCGACCAGGAACGCCGTGGTCGTCGGGCGCCCGGCCGCGTCGAACCCGGTTTTGGTCAGGCTCGGCGCCTCGCCGTACTCGGCCTGCGTGTAGGTGCCTGACGGGTTGGCGTTGTCGTAGATGTCGGCGTAGGACTCGTAGGCCAGGCCGCGGCTGTCGTATCGGGTGTCGGTCAGGATCCGGCCGCTGGTCGCGCCCGGCGACTGCGTCTGCAACGGACGCAGCAGCGAGTCGTAGACGGTGTAGCTGGTGGAGTAGGTGTCGCCGTCCGGCTTCAGGGTGCCGGTGGAGGTCCAGGAGGGGGCGGTGTTCGAGACGGAGTAGTCGTACACATAGCTGGCGGCCTGCCCGCCCGCGTGGCTGCGGTTGGGCAGCCACACCGCGGTGGTGCGGCCGAGTGCGTCGTAGACCGTCTCCGTGATCCGGTTGTTCGGGTCCCACACCTTTGTGGGCTGGCCGCGGCCCGTGTCGAAGTCGGTGAACGTGCTGTAAAGCTTCGGGCTCCTGACCCAGGTTTCGGTGACCGGACCGGTGTCCGTGGGGGTGTAGATCGTCTTGGTCGTGTTGTTGTCCGCGTCCGTCGCGTTCAGCAACCGGCCCAGCTTGTCGAAGGTGGCCTTGCTGACCGTCTGCCAGGCCGAGGGGCTGCGCTCTCCGCCGGAGACGGCCCCGGGGTAGGCGGAGGCCCGGCCGGTCCAGTTCGCCTCGCCCTTGGTGGGGGTCTGGGACGCCGTCCACGCCGTGGCGGTCGTGCTGTCGTAGACGGTCGCGGTGTCGGCGATGACGTCCCCGGCCGAGGCCGCGCTCGACGGCAGGGAGAGGTCTGCCTCGGCAACGGAACACGTCCTGCCCACGGTCCTGGTCCGGGACGTGAGGGAGGTGATGCCCAGGCCGGGGTTGCGGGCGTACCAGGTGCGAGTGCAGGTCTCGTCACCCGTCTTGGCCGTATCGCCCGCGTTGTCGACGGCGACGGCCATGCCGTAGTCGTCGTACGTGGTGGTGGCGACCGTCGAACGCCATGTCTGCCCGGCTGTCAGGTAGGTGTGCGTGGCTGTTTTGCCGGTGCGGACGTAGTAGGACTCGGTGTCGGCGTACGACTTGTGCTGTGTGGCTGTCTTCTTCGACCAGGGGTCGTTGACGGTGACCGAGACGGGCACGGTGCCGTTGTAGGTGATCTCCTCGCGCAGGAAGCCTGAATAGGGTTCGCTGTCTTTCTGGTCGGCCACGTTCAGCCCGGCGAAGCCGATCCCGGGTACCGATGCGCTTCGGCGCGCGCTGGGGTCGAGGGTGCCGTCCGCCTTCAGGAGCCGGTCGCCGTCCATGCCCTGGAGATAGACGGAGGTCACCTTCGACAGGTCGGAGCCGGATCCCTGGGTGACGGTGACGGTGCGGTAGCCCTGCCAGAGGGACCAGGTGCGCTCGGAAGCCGGGGTGAACGGGGAGTCGTTGTAGTGCCAGGCCGGACCGGAGTAGGTGTAGTGGCTCTCCTGTGTCGCGGTGTGGCCGGTGGGATCGCTGGTGATCACGTCGGTGACCCGGTACTTGTGGAACCAGTCGATCGAGGCGTCCTCAGCGCCGTTGATGTGCCAGTACTGCGGGTAGCAGGACTTCGTGTTGGTGTCCTCGGCCGTCGGCATGTTGCTGCCTCGCACGCACTCCCGGCCCGAGAGAGTCACGTCGGTGATCGCGCCGGTCTCCGAGGTGACGGTGCGGATGCGTGGCTTGGTCAGCGGCAGGATGTCGTCGCGGTCGCCGTCCACCCGGTTGGGGCGCATGTCGTAGGTGAAGGTCACGGGGTTGAGGCTGATCGCCGTGCCGTTCTTCCCGGTGTGCTTGATGCTCTGGAGCGTCAGGGTCTGGTCGGTGGTGTCACCGATGTCCCCGCCGTCCAGGTACTGCTGGGTGAGATCCCAGGTGTCCACCGGTGTGAAGGCGCTGCCGGTTGCCGACCACACCGAGGTGTCGATCCGGGTCAGCCGCTTCCGGCTGAAGAAGCCCGGACCCGTGGCGTCGCAGTCCGCCCCCGACGCACAGATGGTGTCGAAGGGTACGTCCGGCCAGTTGGGGGCGGTGGAGTCTTTCAGCTCCGAGCAGTCGGATGCGGTACAGCGCTCGGCATATTTGAAATCGACCTTGCCCGAGGTCACCCCGGAGAACAGGGAGTCGGCGCGCTGTCCGTAAAGGATCTTGTCGAGATGCCCGCCGCGGTTGTAGGACGCGGTGGCGGTGCTCGCGCCGTTCTTGGCGTAGGAGTTGGACTCCTTGGTGTACCAGTACGACATGGCGTTGCCGTGCGGGTCCTCGACGTAGTCGAGGTTCCACCGCCACGCCTGGGTCACCGAGCGGTCCGCGAAGGAGGTGCCCTGGTCGTAGCCGGGCTCGCCGGGGTCGTCGCCGAACACCGGTACGGTCCAGACGGAGTTGGTGCGTTCGGTGCCGGCGCCGGGCAGCTTGTTCAGGCCGAAGTGGTAGCGGGTGCCGTCCCCGCTGGTGACTGTCCACTTCTCGCCGTTGCCGTCCTCGTTGTCCGCGCCGGTGGACTGCGTCACCGTGGAGGCGTCGTCGTTCTTCAGCCGCCACTTGCCCGTGGTGTCGTCCTTGACGAGCTCGGACGCCGAGCCGTTCAGGACCAGGCTGGCGTTGTCGAACTTCCAGCACAGATCGAGCTTGTCGGCCTGTCCGTCCTCGTCACATGCCGCGTAGGTGCGCTCGATGTACGAGTTGGCCGACAGGTCGAAACCCTCACCCACCTGGGTGGACTGGTTGTTCGTCGACGCGGTCTTCCCGTCCACCGAAGCCGAGTTGTATCCGAGGGACAGTGAAGGCGCCGGGCCCGGGGCCGGCGGAACCGCCATCGGGTACGACCAGGAGAACGCACCCGACGATCCGCCCGCCTCCCACGTGGCCGCCGGCGACAACTGGGTGGCCGCGTAGTTGCCCGACCCGGAGGCCGACTCACCCGACGTGGTCGCGGCGAGGGCGAGCACCATGGGCGCGGAGGCCGACAGGGTGAGGGTGGCGGTGACGGCTTGCTCCGAGACGTGGTTGGCCGACGCCACCTTCGTGGCGGTACGGCACTGTGCCTTCTCGGGCGTCGTCAGTGCGCACTCGGGGAGCCGGACCAGGCCCAGCCTGCCCGACCAGCCACCGCCGTACGCCGAGGCGAACTCGCCGTACTCCACGCGTACATCGGCAGTGCCGGCCTGCGAGGGCTCCGCCGACAGCAGGACGCCCTTGATTCCCAGATCCGTCGCGGCCCGGTGGCCCAGGACACGCAGCCGTGTCTCCCCCGCGGCCGGCGCCTTCGCGGATTTCGCCGTCCTCGGGGTGCTGACGGCGATCGGCAGGCCGCCGATCAGCCCGGCTGAGCCTGCGGCAGTGACGTTCAGGCGGCCTTCACCGCCGTGCGGCCAGGCCGCCTTCTGCTGGTTCTTCGCGTTCCTGGCCTGGTCCTCGTTCTTGTTCCGCGCGGCAGCGGCCTTGTCACGGGCTGCTTTGGCGCCGAGCCCGGTCACCGCTTCGGTCTTGCTGACCTTCCGCTCCCACAGCGGCTTCAGTTGATGCGACGACTCGGCCGCCGCGACCACGGGCGTCAGCCCACCCGCGGTCACCGTCACCGCCAGAACCAGCGCAAATTTGGCCCGTCCATGCCAACGCCGTCGGCGTGGCACCCGTCTTCCGAACACCAGCAACCCCCATCAGAGTCACAAAGGCAACCGAGGATGATCAGCAGCTCCCCACGCGGGTGCCGCGCTGTACACGTCTTGCACCGCACATGGGTGCGTGTGCGGCCGGTGGCCGGTGCCGCGTCTGCGTGCGGCACCGGCCACGGACCGGTCAGCCGGACACGTCGTCGCCCGCGTCGTCCTGAGCCACCCCGACCAGGTCCCCGACCTGGCTCGGTTCGGCTGCTCCGGCCCAGATCCTGATGTCGGTGATCTCGCCCGGCAGGAAGTGGCCCCACGTCTTGTTCACGAAGCCCTTGCCACCGGCGAACTCACCCGACCCGATCACCGCCGTGTACGCCGTGTCCGTGTCGTTCGGCGTGGACGCCAGATACAGCCGGATGATCCCTATCTGCGCGTCGTGGACCCCGGTCAGACGCACCGCTCCGTCCGACGCAGCTTGGTCGGAGTCGACCGCGGTGAACGTACCGTCGGTGTCGAGGCGGCCGAAGCGCCAGTACCCCACCGGGCGGGTCAGCAACTCCCCCGTCTCCTCGTCGCGGTACTGCTCGGACCCGGTGCGCTGGTACCACAGCCCCCACGCCGAGCCGTCCGCGCTCCGCTGCCCGAGAACCTGGGCCGTGTAGCCGTCCGGCTTGCCGTTCAGGACCTGTGTGTTCAAGGTGACCTCGGTGGTCACCGTGAAGGACTCGCGGTCGTCCACGACCGGGCCCGGTGTGGTGACCGAGTCGTCGACACCGTCGAGCACGATCGCGTCGTTGACCACCGTGGCCCCGCCGTTCAACTGGAGACTCCGCCCGTAGCCGCTGACCGTGTCCGCGAGGGCCGTCGTGCCGGTACTGCCCTGCGGCTGCCAGTTGGCGACCAGTTCCACGGCCCGTGCGCTCTCGTCCGCGTTCAGCAGCTTGGCCACCTTGGCGACCTCGGCATCCGGCAGCGCCGTCTGGAAGACAGAGACCTCGTCGATACGGCCCTTGAAGTAGTTGTTGTAGGTGCCGTACTTGTCACTGTTGCGGCCCACCTGGAAGTTCCCGTCGACCGCCGTCGCTCCCCCGGCCTCGGGGACATCAACCGGATCGCCCTGCCTGCGCCCGTTCACGAACAGGCTCACCGTGTGCGCGTCACCGTCGTACACGCCGGCCACGTGCGTCCACGCCTTCAACGTGATGCCGGGCGACAGGTCGGCATTGGCACCGACATGCTTGCGGACGCCGTTCTCGTACCAGGCCATCAGGAACACCCACCGGCCGACACCGGGCGAGTAGTACAGCGAGAACTCCCGGTTGTCACTGCTGATCTGCGACGCGACCGTACGGAAACCCGTGTCGTCGGTGGGGTAGGCCCAGGCGGAAACCGTGAAGGAGGACTGCGTGTTCACCACCGGCCCCGACGACTCGGCGTAGCCGGTCTGCTGGCCGCTGTTGGCCGTGTCGTTCAGCCACAGCGAGCGGCCGGCGTCACCGGTACGGGAGAAGCTGGACCAGCCGGCCCCCGCCTCATGCAGCGTGAGGTCGTGCCGGGTACCGGGTGCCGTCCCCGTATCGGCCGCCTTCGTCGCTCCGGAACCGGGTGCCGCGTCATCGAAGTGCCACCGGCCCGAAGGGCCTTCCCCCTCGGCGACATTGAAGCGGACCGCCGTGGTCTCACCGGACTGGCCGGTTCCGACACTGTCGACCGCCCGCACGCTCAGTACCTGCACCCCCGACAAGGCGGGTTTGACCGACCGGGTGACCGTGCTCGTCGCCGACACCTTCGTCCACGCCCTGTCGGTGGCGAGCTTGTACTCGAAGGCGTTGATGTTCTTGTCGGCCGCGTTCTTGGTGAAGGTGAACTGCCCCGCGATCCCCGGTCCACCGGACGCCGTCGTGCACCCGTCACCGTCGTCCGGGCACACCGAATAGACCGCGCCCTGCGGTGTGGTCACGGCCGGGGCCTTGGGCCGGGTCGAGTCGACCTCGAAATAGCACCAGCCCTTGGCCGAGGCCGTGGTGCTGCCCTCCAGGTAGGTCGAGCCGTTGTCGTAGTAGGAGCGTGTCGACACCCTCAACCGGTACAGGGTGTTCTGCAGCAGGGTGACCGGGGAGTCGACGGTCACCTTCGCGTTGTCCCCGACAAAACCGCTGGAGGGCCGCACCGGCTCGGTCGCCACGACCGACCAGGTGCCGTCGGTGTCCTTGCGCTGCACGTAGAAGTGGGCCCGCAGACTCGCCCCGCTCTCCCCGCCCGGCGCGGTCTGCACCTGGGCGCTCAGCGGCGGCGTCGGATCCGAGATCCACGCCGGATCCGACGCACTCGTCTCACACGTGTTCGCCACCAGAGGATTCGTCGGCACCCCGGGCTCGGCGACAAAAGTGACCGCCAGCACCGCGTCGTTCCTGAACCGCTTCCACGCCGACGTGTCCCCCTCGTCCTTCGCCTTCAGCATCAGCGTCAGACGCGAGAACTTGCCGTCCGCGAACGACCTCACCGTCGGCGTCAGATTCTCGTAACTCTCCTTCGGATCGTCGTTGAACTCGATCGGCGCCGCCGGAGTGTCCGGATCACACGCCGAGCCACGACCCGCCGACACATTCCGGTCGCCCACCAGATCGATATGCGTGGGACGCGACCCCCACGTGGTGGAAGACGAAATGTTGCCCGTCCGGTACAACTGCACCCACCGCGGATCACACTGGAACGCCCACGGCTCCGTCACCCGGAACGTGGCATCCAGGACGTGCTTGCCCTTCAGCTTCGCCGGGGAAAACTCGAAATACAGACGCTGCACGTATCCGGGACCGCAGTAATAGCCGCCCCACGACGCGCACTTGCCGACCCCCTGGCCCAGGTTGTCGCTGCCGTTGCCCCAGCCGTAGGACTCATAACCGTCCGACCGCAACAGCGTGCGCTCCGCCTCACCCCAGGACACCGAAGGATCGATGTTCAACGGGAAGTCCGCCGCGTCCGTGCCCGCGAGCATCCCCGCATCGGGCACCACCGTCAGCGAGTCCGCCTCGACCCGCGTGGCCACCGCCTTGACCGTGTCCCCGGCCCGCGGCTCAATCCCCGGCTCCCCGCCACCGGCATCTGCCGCCTCGTCAGAGTCAGAGGAGGAGGTACGTGCCTGGGAGGACCCCTGCGCGGGCGGTACGGTGTCGCCGGAGCCGGCCGAATCCCACATCTGCGCCCTCGGAGCGCGGAACACCCAGTTGCCGTTCTCATCGACCGCCCGGTAACCACCACTGTCGTGCCCCACCACACTCAGCCCGGCCGTCTGGAGCGAGTACTCGATCTGCTCAAGTCCGGGCTGCGCGGCAGCCTGAGGAGTCTTCACGACCAGTACATGCCGGAACCCCTCGGCAGACGCCGTGATCCTGAGATCCACACCGTCCAACACGTCCCGGTACAGGGCACTCGCCCCGGTCAGCTCCGGCTCGGGCAGCGCCCGGGGCCATCCCAGCCCCAGAGACCGGCCATCGTCCTCGATCCGCACCAGCGGATCCCGCGACCCTCCGCCCGAGAACGCCATCGACACCGCCGCGGCCTTCGGTGCCACCGTGCCGTCCTGCTGCCGCACCAGCGTCGCGTCCGGAGCCTGCCACCCACCGCCGGCCACCGGCACCCGCACCGGAACCGCCGACTCCTCCAACGTCATGGTCGAACCATCCGGGTTGGCGTACACGGTCGCGTCCGACGACCGCTCCCCCACCACCTCGACCCGCTCACCCGTCTCCGCCGCCTTCGCCAGCGCCCGCGCGGCCTCACTCTGCTCAGGCGGGTTGTCCGACACGGCCGAAACACCGGACTGCGGAACTGCGCCCGCCACCCCCGGCAGCGGACCCAGCACCAGCACACCGGCCGTCAGTACAGCCAGCGCACCACTCGACCAACCCGGTCTTCGACCACGCACACACATCCCCGCTCCCACCCCTTCAGATACGAACCGAGCCAGGCACCAAGCCCTTTCAAATCCGCCACATAAAACACCAGCACCCCTCACACGGCAATGATCTTGAGAGGGGAACGAGACACCATAAACGAATGGCATTTTATCGACCCATAAAGACATGACCTCCAGATTGGAAATGTCGACGACAGGTTAATGGATCTGTAATTTCACATGGAATCCAAATTCCTCGCAGATGACTTCTGTGATTGACCGGCGGCACACCTTCGGCCAGCCGCCTGCGCAGCGAAACGCGAACCACCCCGATTTGACAGGCCGTTGGCCGCCTGTGAGCATTCCCCCAGCGGCACGCTCAAGCCCGCCGAGGACGATCCGGCCGGCGAAGCCCTCGGCCAGTTACATGGCACAGCAAAGTATGGCCGAATTCCATCAGCGAAAAATCACCCTGGTTAGGTGATCGGGCGCCGACCCGCGGCAAAACCCATGGCCCTCATCCCTCAGGTGCGGTCAGCCCGTTCCGTCCGTGAGGGCCGGCCGCACCTGGCCCGCATTCGCTCTACTGCCCGGTGCGGTAGGTCATGCCGGGTCGCCGCCCTTGTTGATCCAGGACCGCACCGCCCCCGTGTTTCTGTCGACCACCAGGTAGTCGGCGCGGCCGTCGCCGTCGATGTCCGCGAGGACGGTTCGTTCCTGGTCGCCGGCGCCGACTCCGGACGCGATCTGACCGCGCGGGACCCATACGGGGTTGCCGCTCGGGTGGCCACCGCGGTTCAGCCACGCCCGCACCGTCCCGGTGATGTTGCCGACCACCAGGTAGTCGGCGCGTTTGTCGCAGTCGATGTTCGCGAAGACGACCTGCTCGTTGGACCCGTGGCCGGTGCCGGAGGCGATCTCACCGGCCGGGACCCACACGGGGTTGCCGCTCGGATGACCGCCGCGGTTCATCCACGCCCGCACGGCTCCGGTGGCCCTGTTGACCACCAGGTAGTCGGCGCGACCGTCGCCGTTGAGGTCCGCGAACTCGATTCGTTCCGTCCGTGGGTTGTGGCCGGTGCCGGAGGCGATCTCACCGGCCGGGACCCACACGGGGTTGCCGCTCGGATGACCACCATGGTTCATCCACGCCCGCACCGCCCCGGTGCCTTGAGTGACCACCAGGTAGTCGGCGCGACCGTCGCCGTTGAGGTCCGCGAACACGATCGGGGAATCGAGACCGCTGCCGACACCGGCGGCGATCTCACCGGCCGGGACCCACACGGGGTTGCCGCTCGGATGACCGCCATGATTCATCCACGCCCTTACCGCCCCGGTGCGGTCGTCGACCACCAGGTAGTCGGCACGCCCGTCACCGTTGAGGTCCGCGAACTGGATCTGCTCCTGCCGCGGGTTGTGGCCGGTGCCCGAGGCGATCTGGCCGCGTCCGATCCAGCGTCCGGGGGTGTCGCTGCAGGCGGGTTCGCGGATGGGGTCGGTGATCCAGCCGGCGCGGATGGCCCACCCGATCTCCTGGGCGAAAGCGTGTCCCATCTTCTGGTAGCCACCGTCGTTGGGGTGCAGGCCGTCGACGAGATCGGCGGTGGTCATCATGCTCATATCGACCAGGCCCACCTTCTTGCCCGCCCGCGCCCGCGCACCGACCAGGCTCCTGACCTTGGCGTTGAACGCCGTGATACGGGCCTGGGTGGTCGGACTGGCGGCCGGGACGAGCGTGGCGACCAGCACGGTCACGCGAGGCTGGTCCTGGAGGATCTGGTCGATCACCGCGGCGAGCCGGTCCGGCGCGGTGGCCACCTCGTGGCCGTTGTTCATGTCGTTGGTGCCTGCCATCAGCGTCACCACGTTCGGCTGATAAACGGGTACGGAGGCATGCAACGCCTGCCCGATCTCCGCGATCTGCCAGCCGCTGTGTCCTTCATGGTCGGGGTCGCCCATGTTCCCCGAGCGCTGGGAGCCGACGAAGTCCAGCGTGGCCCCGTTCACCAGCATGCTGTTCAGATCCGACCACGCGGCGAACCGGTAGCCGTTACCGTCCGACGACCCGAATCCGGTGCTGATCGAGTCACCGCCGACCATCACCCGCAGGGGCCTGTCGGCGGCCACCGGCGGGAGTCCCCACTCGGCGATCCCGTCCGGAAGGAGGTCGGCGATGTCGCGCAGTACGTCGGCGACCCACCCCGCGGCGCCCCGTGCCCAGGCGAGCGGCTGGTCCCTGATCGCGTAACTGACAGCTCTCGCGGTATCCGGGAACGCGTTCTGCAACCATCTGATGAAGGAGGTCTTCGCGCCGGCCCACAGCGCTCCCTTCAGCGCGCCCAGAAAGGTCTTGGCGATGGCTTTCGGGTCTTTGAGCGTCCCGTCGAAATACTGCGTGACCAGGCCATTGAGTAGACCTCCCGAGAATCCGCCGAGGGTGGGACAGGCCACGGCCAACTCCGGAAAGAATACGAAACAGGCGGCTGTGACCGCCGCGTTCGTCAGCCAGCCGACGGCCATCGCGAAGAAGTACTGCTTCCACGTCTCGGTCGTCCCCACATCCGAGGCAGGGACAGTGAGGGAAAGGGCCGTTTCCCCGGCGATGCTCACCGTGCCGTCGAAGTCCACCCACTTCGCTTCGCCCTCTTCGGCGAGGTCCACCGGGTGCTTTTCGAACTCCTCCCGGATCGTGTCGCTCAGGAGGGGGTGTCTGTTGTTGCTCTCGTCGAGCAGTTCCCGCATGAGTTGTGGGTCGAAGCGGATGCCCGGGTCAAGGGTCAGTGTGATGCTTCCGTCGTCCTCGGCCACCATTGAGGCAACCGCGGCACCGGAGGCACCTGCGGCGCCGGGTATGCCCCCGGGCGCCAGCGACGCGGACCGCTTCGCCGAACTGTCCGCGCCCTCCAGCCCGGCGGCCGGCCCGGCGGCCCCGGCCAGCAGCAGGGCCAGCGAGACCACGAAGGCCACGAAGGCCACGAGGGAGCGCGCCGCCAGTGCCCCCAGTACCCCCACTGCCCCAGATACCCCAAGTCCTCGGGTTCCGCGTCTCTTTCTCCCCGTACTCGATAACCGCATACGGTCGCGTTCTCCTTCCGGTCCACGGCCCGCCAAGTGCGGTGAGTACGCGGCCCGGTGACCGCCGTGCACGTGAACTGTCCGATGGTTGTGGAAGAACGCGAGGATCGGAACCGGTCTGCCGGTCATTTGAAGACGGCCGGGCCCGTGTCCGGCGGTCGGCGCAGTGCCCTGGGAAGGATGAACCACAGCCCGCCGAACATGGTGAGCGTGCAGGCCGTGACGATGACGGCCGCGGTCCTGCCGAGAACGACGTCGATGAGCAGGAGAGTCGCGCCGTTGAGCGCGAGAGCGAGGAAGGCGAGACCTGCTTCGGCGAACTTGGCCGACAGGGCGACGATCCGGGCCTTGGCACCCCGGTGGAACAGCCCGCGGTGCAGTGCGACCAGAGTCGCGAGCAACGCCGAGGAGACCACTGTCAGGAGCAGCGTCACCACAGATTACGGTCGGCCCGCGCCGCCGGGGACTCCCGGTCGAACGGAGAGAAACTGCTGCCCGGCGGGACAGGCACAGGAGACATGACGCTCGTTGTCGTCCACCCGCGCGCCCGGTTCACGCGACGCACCGGGAGTTCGTCACCGCCGGCAACGAGCGCTGGAAGACGACGCGGTCGCCGGCGGCCACTACCGGTTCAAGCCCGACAATCTCTGACATTCACCAGGACCGACTGACCGGCCCTTGCCCGTCACTGGTCATCGCCGGATGCCTGCCGGGCAAGGAACTCCTCGAACGCCGCCCTCTGCTTCGCGTCCATGAAGCCCTGGCGGACATCGCGGGCCTTCTCCCGGAGCCAGTGCGCCTCGTCGGGGGGCAGAAGCTCGGCGACCACCACGCCCTCGCGGGCAACCGCCGTACGCCCCCCGACGCGGCGACGGAACAGTGTGAACGCGCCGAATTCCACGGGGTGGGCGAGTTCCGGCTGTTCCTCCGCCACCGCCCGGCTCTCTTCCGCGGCTCCACTCGCCGGGTAGGCGGTGGGGGCCCAGTGCTCCCAGAGCGCCAGCATCGCAGCCGGCACCAGCACCGCGCGTTCCGCCCGTTCACGCCCCTCCCACAGGAACGTGACGGTGACGGGTTCGCCCACCGCCTCGGCCAGCCCGAGCACCCTCTCCACCTCGTCGTTGACCGGGTGACCCACCACTACATCGACCTCAATGCCCATGGTTCCCGAGGCTACTTGCCGCATCTGACAACCCGGCGCGTACTGGATGTACCGCGATGCCGAACGTTGTGCGGGCCGTCGGCGTCGTAGGTGCAGTCGATCTCGAAGGGGTCCATGACTGCCGTACGCTCGCTCGCCCGGTCCGTCTCCGCCGCCGCGCTGTCCGGGGGGCTGCTCTGCGCGACCGCCGCCTGCGGCACCGACGTGCGCCCGGAGTCCGCCGCGCCCCCCTGGCAGGAACCCTCCTCCTACACCTACACGCTGACGTCGAGTGAAGGGGAACGCGCCCTGATCGGGGCCTTCCGGGTGACCGTTCGGGACGGGAAGGTGACCAAGGCGCGCGGCCTCGACTCCAGTGCCCGGCGCATGGTGCGGGACCTGCCCGACCAAGTCCCCACCCTCGGCGCCCTGTTGGCCGAGCTGGACCAGGCCCGCCGCGACAAGGCGGACACGGCGGAGGCCGAGTACGCGGCCGACGGCCACCCGAAACGCATCTTCCTGGACTGGGACAGGAACGCCGTGGACGACGAGGCCCTGTACGTCATCAGCGCCTATGAAACGGCGGGCGGATGACCCTCGGTGATGATCTCGGCCGTGGTGCCGGTGGTGGCCGTGCTCGTGGGCGGCGCGTCCGGCGCGAACGTCACCCGCACCAGGACGACGGGAGCGCCGGATAAAACCTTCAGTCCAGACTGTCCAGTGCAGGCTGCGCAGTCCGGGCTGAAGGAATCTGGGAAGTCTGGGGAATCTGAGGAATCTGAAGGGTTACCGGGTGATCACCGACCCGCCCCCACCGGCAGGTAGAACACGCTGCCGGGCGTCACGACGCCCGTGACGGCCTGGCCGAAGAGGGTGCTGGGTTCCTGCTGGTTGTGCAGGATGTCCGTGTTGAGGAGCACGACGAGGGTGGCCTGTGCCTCGGGGAGATAGATGGCCAGGGACTCGTAGCCGGGCAGTGAGCCGTTGTGGCCGATCCAGCCCTGGACATTGAAGATGCCCAGGCCGTACCCGGCGCCCGGAACACCCGTGGAGCCGGTCGCGAGCCGCTGGGCCTGGGTCGCGGGCGTCAGCAGCGTGCCGGTCGCGACGGTGCGGGCCCAGGACCGCAGATCCTGGAGGTCGGAGATCATCGCCCCGGCCGCCCAGGCCCAGGACGGGTCCCAGTTCGTCGCGTCCTCGACCCTGCCGGTCGCGGTCTGGTTCGTATAGCCGCGCGCGTGCGGATCGGGGAACTCCGTGCCGGTCGGGAAGAGCGTGCGGGTCAGCCCGGCGGGCCGTACGACGTTCTGGTCGATGTACTGGTTCAGCGGCACCCCGCTGACCTTCTCGACCACGAGCCCGACCAGGATCAGATTGGTGTTGGAGTACTCGAACTGCGCACCGGGCGGGAAGCCGACCGGGTGCTTGAAGGAGTAGTCCAGCAACTCCTGGGGGGTGAAAGGCCGTTGCGGGTCGGACGTCACGGCCTTGTCGAAGTCCGGGTCCTCGGAGTAGTTGAACAACCCGCTGCGCATGCCCGCCAGTTCACGCAGGGTGATCCTGTCCCCGTCGGGCACCCCGCCGATGTACTTGCCGATCGGATCGTCGAGGCCGACCTTGCCCTCGTCCACGAGTCGCAGCAGCGCGGTCACGGTGAACGTCTTCGTCTCGCTGCCGATCCGCATGTTGAGGTCAGGCTGCATCGGTGCGCCGGTGGCCTTGTCGGCGGTTCCGAAGGACCGGACGTAGCTGCCCTTGCCGGGCGCCCAGAGTCCGACGGTCACGCCGGGCACCTGGGTCTCGCGCATCACCTTCTGGATCGCCGCGTCGAGGCGCGCGGACACCTCCGGGGTGAGCTGCGGGAAGGCGCCCGCCGCCGGGGAACTCGCCGACGGGTCGGGGCTCGGGGCGCCGTACGCCACCCCCGCCGACACCGGTCCCACCAGCATTCCGGCCGCCGCCACAGCCACGCAGGCCCTGCGCCAGCCCTGCACTGACGAGCACTTCATCGCCGGCCTCCTGCCCTGGCAGGAAATCGCTCATCCCTCAGGCTAGGCCCGCCGGAGCGTCCCCGCACGGCGAGGCGTCGCAGGTCGAACGAGCCCCCCACCTAAGTAGGCGTACCGCGCATCCAGTTCATCCCTCCGTCGGCCGCCCGCAGCCCTTCGGGGGACAGACCGGGCGCGGGGCCGTCAGCAGACTGGGCGGTACGTGAAGGACTGAAGGCCAGCAAGGCCAAGGTCAACAAGGTCAACAAGGTCAACTCGGACGCAGGGAGGCACAGTGCGGGGTCGAGGATTCAGGGGCACCGGCATCAGCAGGGCGCGATTCCTGGCCGGCGCCGGGGCCGGGGCCGTCGGGATCGCGGCGGCGGCGACGGGTGCGGGCATGGCGGCCGACCGGGACGCCACCGGACCCCCCGCAGCCACCGGCACCCACGGCACCGGCACCCGCATCACCGCCCGTCACGGACTCACCCACCGAGGCGTCGGCTACGAGGTCGGCGACGGCGAGTCCCCCGCCACCGGCTGGAACGCCCCCCGCATGCGCCGCGACCTCCGGGCGATCAGGAACGACCTCCACGCCACCTCGGTCTCGGTCTTCGGCGACGGAGTCGAACGCCTCGCCGCCACCGCCACGGAGGCCGCCGAGCGCGGACTCCACGTCTGGCTCCAGCCAAGGCTCGCGGACGTGCCGCCCCGCCAGATCCTCGACCATCTCGCGGAGACCGGCCGCCACGCCGAACGGCTGCGGCGGCAGGGCGCAGCCGTCCATCTCAGCGTCGGCTGCGAGTTCGTGCTGTTCGTACCGGGCATCGTGCCGGGCGACAACGCCGTGGAACGGATCCGGAACCTGCTCAGCGGCAACTTCGACCCGGAGAGGATGATGCGCCGGCTGACGGACTTCATCGCACGGTCCGCGAAGGTCGGCAGGTCCGTCTTCAAGGGGCCGATGACGTACGGCGCCGCACAGGACGACGAGGTCGACTGGCGCCTGTTCGACCTCGTCAGCGTCAACTACTACGCGTACCACCCGCGCCGCGCCGACCACGTCAAGGAGCTGAACGCGTACCGGCGTTGGGGCAAGCCGGTGGTCGTGGCGGAGTTCGGAAGCTGCACCTTCGTCGGGGCGCCGGAGCAGGGCGGCATGGGCTGGGACGTCGTGGACTACGACAAGGACCCGCCGGAGATCAAGGGCGGTCTGGTACGCAGCGAGCGCGTCCAGGCCGCGTATCTCACCGATGTGCTCGACGTGTTCGAGTCGATGGGCCTGTACGCGGCGCTCGTCTACGACTTCGTCACGCCCGACGCCCCGCACCGCGCCGAGCCGCGCCACGACCTCGACATGGCGAGCTACAGCATCGTGAAGACGATCCCGGCGCGCCCCGGGGAGCCCGCGTCCGCGTGGCACTGGGAGCCGAAGCAGTCCTTCCACGCGCTGGCCCGCTGCTACGAACGGGCCGCCCGGCACTGAACTCCCTTCTGCCATACCCCCATCGAGTGCTGGATCCGGGAACACCGGATGCGGCGGTCAGGGGAGGGGCACCCTGGTGGAACCGGAGATTCCCCCACGGCCCCTCAGGAGGCGGTCCCCCATGCTGCGCGGTATCGATGTCAGTGCGTACCAGTCGTCGTTCGACACCGACGGGTTGTCCTTCGTGTTCGTGAAGGCGACCGAGGGCAGCTCGTACATCAATCCGCGCCAGACGGTGCAGGCGAAGCAGGCGCGGGACGCGGGGTGCGTGGTCGGGTTCTACCACTTCCTGTGGCCGGGGAATCTGAAGGCGCAGGCCGCGTACTTCGTGGAGCACGCCGTGTCCAAGGCGCACGATCTGCTGGCCGTCGACTGGGAGTGGACGGGCGAGCACACCCGCGCGAGCAACGCCGAGAAGGACAGCTTCCTCCGCGAGGTCAAGCGGCTGCGCCCGCACCACCGCGTCCTGCTGTACACCAACCGGGACTTCTGGCTGAACGTCGACACCACGTCGTACGCGGGCGACGGCCTGTGGATCGCGGACTACACGACGGCGGGCAAGCCGCGCATCCAGGCGGACTGGACCATCCACCAGTACACGGACCAGCCGCTGGACAAGGACGTCGCCGACTTCAAGACCGAGGCGGCGCTACGGGACTGGGCCGAGGGCGCGTAACACCCCCAGCCGCTCCCGCGCACCCTAGGAACGGAAGTCCGCCGGACGTTCCGGTGACGCCTCCGCCAGCGCCTTCGTGATCACGGCCGTGTCGCCGACGAGGCCGTAGACCGGGGAGCCGGGCTGCTGGCGCCAGGAGTCGTCCAGGCCGCCCGCGTCCACGGTGTCGAAGCCGATCACGTCGATCAGCTCCCGTACGGTCCGCTTGGCGGCCTCGTCGTCACCGGAGACGGGCAGGGCGACCCGGCCGGGGGCGCCGTGGGGCTGCGGCTTGTCGAGGATGTCGTGGGCGTACGTGCCGTTGAACGCCTTGATGACTGGGTGCCCGAGCTGCCGCTCGGTCCAGCGGCTCTCGGTGACCCCGTCGTCCTCGATCTCGGCGATCCGGCCGTCACGGCCCGGGTAGTAGTTGCCGGTGTCGAGGACGGCGAACCCGTCGGCCGCCCCGTCCAGGACGCCCGCAGGCAGCTTCGGTACCCCCTTCAGCGGGATGGCGACCACGACGACCTGCGCGCCGCGCGCCACCTCGGTCACCGGAAGGGGCGTCGCTCCGGTCTCCTCGGCCAGGTCGGTCAGGGTCTGCGGGCCACGCGAGTTGGCCACCGAGACGTCGTGGCCGAGGGCGGTGAGCCGCCGGGTGAGGTTGCCGCCGATGTTCCCCGCGCCGATGATGCCGATCTTCATGTCATGCCTTCCGAGAGGTGAGGGCTGCTGACGTCGTGACGTCCTGATCCAACTCTCGGACAGGTGGGACTATTCCGACACCGGAGCCGATCCCCGGGCTGGTTCCTGAACCGCTTCCGCGCCCCTGGTCAGCTCCCCCAGCGTGTTCGTGAGTTCGGCCTCCGCCAGATCCCCGGCCGCCGCCGGGTCCCCCGCCTCGACGGCGGCGACCAGGGCCGCGTGCGAGGCGTCGCCGTGATTCGGGTCGCGGGTGCGGACGCCGAGGAGGGCGAGCAGGTCGATCAGCCCCTCGCGCAGGGCCGGTACGAACTCGGCGAAGAGGTCGGTGAGGACGGGGTTGTGCGCCGCCGCGACCACGGCGGCGTGCAGGGCGATGTCGGCGTCCACGAAGGCGGGGTCGTCGGCCGTGGCGGCGGCCCGCCGGGCCGCGAGCGCGGCGCGCAGGGCGGCCACGTCGTCGGCGGTGCGGCGGCGGGCGGCGAGACGCGCGGCCTGCACCTCGACCAGCATCCGCACCTCGTACACATCGGTGACCGCGGCCCGCCGCAGCCGGGTCGGCCAGTCCTCGGCGGGTTCGGTGGCGAGGACGAAGACGCCGGCGCCCTGGCGCGGCTGCACCAGACCGGCGCCCGCGAGCGCCCGCAGCGCCTCACGGACGGTGGAGCGGCCCACGCCGAGTTCCCGGGCGAGGGTCGTCTCGCCGGGCAGCTTGCCGCCGACTTCCCAGTGACCGGCGGCGATGTGCGCGCGCAGACGTTCCGTGGCCTGTTCGACCAGAGGGCTGGGGCGCAGGGCACCGAGCGGCATCGGAGGTTCCACCTCGGGGTCGGGGGCGGTCGGTCTCCCACAGCTTACTTGTCTGAGGAGCTGAGGTGTGGCTAGGCTGCCCCGCATGACGCTCCGCGGTCTCCTTCTTCTCGGCTGCCGCGGCGGGGCCTGACGCGACCGGCACCCCGCCGCGGGTCGCCGTGCCGCCGGTCCCCCCGACCGAGCGAAACCGAGAACCCGTACCGATGAACCCCGTACCGATGAACGCCGCGCCCCCCTCGTACCCCTCGCACCCCTCCTACCCCTGGAACCGGCAGCAGCCCGGCCCCATGCCCCACCACCGCTACCGCCCGCACCACGAACGGGTCCGCGTCCCGGTCGGGGAGCGGAGCTGGCCCTCCGCGCGGATCGAGCGTGCCCCGCTGTGGGTGCCGGTCGATCTGCGGGACGGCAACCAGGCGCTGGCCGAACCGATGGACACCGGGCGCAAGCGCCGCTTCTTCGATCTGCTCGTGGCCATGGGCTTCAAGGAGATCGAGGTCGGCTACCCGTCCGCGAGCCGCACGGACTTCGACTTCGTACGCCATCTGACGGCGCTCGTCGCCGACGGCGGCGTCCCGGACGAGGTGACGCCGGTCGTGTTCACGCCCGCCCGGCGCGATCTGATCGACCGCACTTTCGAGTCGATCGCCGGGCTGCCCCGGGCGGTCGTCCATCTCTACATCCCGACCTCGCCCGTGTGGCGCGAGGTCGTCCTCGGCCGGGACCGGGCCGAGGTGTACGCGGTCGCCGCCGACGCGGCGGCGCACATGGCGCGGCTCGCCGACGCCCGCCCTGACGCCGACATCCGCTTCCAGTTCGCCCCGGAGACCTTCAACCTCACCGAGCCGGACTACGTCCTGGAGGTCTGCGACGGCCTGACCGAGCTGTGGGACGCGAGCCCCGACCGTCCCGTCACGCACAACCTCCCGGCCACCGTCGAGATCGCCACCCCGAACGTGTACGCCGATCAGATCGAGTACATGCACAAGCATCTGGCCAGACGCGACGCCGTCATCCTCTCCGTGCACCCGCACAACGACCGGGGCACCGGCGTCGCCTGCGCCGAACTCGCCGTCCTGGCCGGGGCGCAGCGCGTGGAGGGCTGTCTCTTCGGCAACGGCGAACGCACCGGCAATGTCGACCTGGTGACCCTCGCCCTGAACCTGTACGCGCAGGGCGTCGACCCGATGGTGGACCTCTCCGACATCGACGCGGTCCGCGAGACGGTCGAGTACTGCAACCGGCTGCCGGTGCACCCGCGCCACCCGTACGGCGGTGACCTGGTGTACACCGCCTTCTCGGGCACCCATCAGGACGCCATCGGCAAGGGCCTGGCCCGGCACACGGCGACGGCCGCCGCCCTCGGGGTCGCGCCGGGCGAAGCGCCCTGGGAGGTGCCGTATCTGCCGATCGACCCGGCGGACGTCGGGCGCACCTACGAGGCGGTGATCCGGGTCAACTCCCAGTCGGGCAAGGGCGGGGTCGCGTATCTGCTGGAGACCCACCACGGGCTCGACCTGCCCCGGCGGCTGCGGCCCGCGTTCTCGGCGGTCGTGCAGGAGGTGACGGACGCGAGCGGCCGGGAGGCCACACCGAAGGAGCTGTACGAGCTGTTCGATACGGAGTATCTGGCGCCGGGCCGGGACGGTGACGTGGGCCTCGCCGCCTGGACGACGCATCAGGAGTCCCCGGACACCCACCACCGGTTCGCCTGCACCCTCCGCACCGACGCCCGCACGGGCGACCACGAAGGCACCGGCAACGGTCCGCTGTCCGCGTTCGTGGACGCGCTCGCCGGCGCCGGAATCACCGTGGACGTGGTCGACTTCGCGCAGCACGCGGTCGGCGGCGGACAGAGCGCCGAGGCCGTCGCGTACGCGGAGTGCCGGATCGGCGGCGAGACCTTCTGGGGCGCAGGGCGCGACACCTCGGTCCTGACGGCCTCCGTGCACGCGGTCCTCGCCGCCGTGAACCGCTCGGCCGCCCGGTGACCGGCACCCCCGGGTCCGACGGCCCGGTCCTGTACGCCGACGACGTCCACGTCGTCCGCAACGGCACCCCGATCCTCCAGGAGGTGTCCCTCACGGTCCGCCCCGGCGAGCACTGGGCGCTGCTCGGCGCGAACGGCGCGGGCAAGACGACCCTCCTCAGCCTCCTCGGCGCCCTGGTCCACCCCACGCGCGGCACGGTCGAGGTCCTGGGCCGCCGCCTGGGCCGCGTCGACCTGCGCGAACTCCGCTCGTACGTCGGCCATGTCAACCCCCGTCACCCGCTGCGCTCGCCCCTGCGCGTCCGGGACGTCGTCCTGACCGGGCTGACGAACTCCGTGGAGCGGCCACCCCGGTGGGTGCCGACGGCCGCGCAGGAGGAGCGGGCCGACCGGCTGATCGGGACGCTCGGTCTCGCGGAGCGGAGCGGGGCGCGCTGGCCGACGCTGTCGCAGGGCGAGCGGGGGCGGGCGCTGATCGCCCGCGCGCTGATGCCGGAGCCCCGGCTGCTGCTTCTGGACGAACCGGCGACCGGCCTGGACCTGCCGGGCCGCGAGCGGCTGCTCGACTCGCTGGACGGGCTGCGCCGCGAGCACCCCCGGCTGGCGACCGTCCTGGTGACGCACCATCTGGAGGAGCTGCCGTCCGGTACGACCCACGCGCTGCTGCTGCGCGACGGCCGCTCCCTGGCCCGGGGCACGGTCGGCGAGGTGCTGACAGGGAACCTGCTCAGCAAGTGCTTCGACCTGCCGCTCACTCTGGAGCGGGCGGACGGGCGCTGGAGCGTACGGGCCCGCCGCGTCCCGCACCCGCACCCGCACCCGGCGGACACCGTCGGACCGCCACCGCCGAGGATGGAGGCCCGATAGACCGGGTGACCGGGTGACCGGGTGACGGAGGAGTGGCGGCATGGATTCGGGTGCGAGGGCTTCGCTGCGGAACATTCTGGACGCGGCGGCCCGGGGGAGGTTCCCGGCGGCGGACGGCGGCACGACCGTCGTACCGCAGGAGCGTCACCGGGACGCGGGGGTGCTCGCGTTCACGGCGCACGCCGTGGTCTTCACGGACGAGGACCCGCAGTGGGTGCGGGCCGCGTTGAAGGCGGTGGACTGCGATCCGCTCGCGGCGGCGATGAACCCGCGCTTCCTGGCCGCGTTCCTCGACCGCACCCACCGCACCATGGACACGATCGATCTGCTGACGGTCGCCCCCCGGCTGCCCGGCCCGCCGCCACTGCCGCTCACCCCGCTGGACGACCCGGACCACCCCCGCGTGGTACGGGCACGGGCGCGCCGCGAGGAGGTACGGGTGTGGGCGGCCGACGGGGGCGTCCTGGTCATCGGGCGCGGGGTCGCGGGCCGTTGGGAGGCGGCGGTGGAGGTCGACGAGACCGTACGGCACCGGGGCCTGGGCCGGGCGCTGGCGACGGCGGCCCGCCATCTGGTCCCGGCGGACGACCCGGCGGACCCGTCGGGCACGGTCGTCTGGGCGCAGCAGGCCGCCGGGAACGCCCGCAGCGTACGGGCGTTCCAGGCGGCGGGATACCGGCCGGTGGGCGCGGAGGCTCTGGCGGCCCCCCGCGCCCCGGAGCCCGGCGCCCCCGGGCCGTCAGCGGAAGACGCCGGTGTGACCGAGTGAGTACCGGCCGGGCTGCGGGTACACGGCGAGTCCGTGCGGTCCGCTCCCGACGGGGATCCGGGCGAGCTGCTTCCCCGAGCCGGTGTCGATCGCGTACACCTCGGAGTTGTAGCGGCCCGACAGCCACAGCACCTTGCCGTCCGCCGAGACGCCGCCCATGTCGGGGCTGCCGCCGCCGGGCAGCTTCCACTTCTTGCCGACCTTGCCCTTGGCGAAGTCGAAGACGGAGATGGTGCCTTCGCCGCGGTTGGAGATGTACATCTCCTTGGAGTCGCGGCTGACGTACAGGCCGTGGGCGCCCTTGCCGGTGGGCAGCAGGGTCGGCTCGGTGAACTTCTCGCCGTCGAGGACCCACACACCGTTGGCCATCATGTCGGCGATGTAGAAGGTCTTGCCGTCGGGCGACATCTTCACGTCCTGCGGCATGGCCCCGCCGAACGGGAGCTTCTGCTGCCCGACGACCTTCATCTTCTCCGTGTCGACCTTGAGGAGTTCCCCGGAGAACTCGCAGGAGACGATGAAGTACCGGCCGTCCATGGAGAAGTCGGCGTGGTTGACGCCGTAGCAGGTGACCGGCTCGGTCTTGACGCGCTTCATGGTGTGCGGGTCGCGGAAGACCAGCTCACGGTCGAGCGAGGCCATCACGACGGCGTACTTGCCGTCGGGCGTGAAGTACAGGTTGTAGGGGTCGTGCACGTCGACGGGCTTGCCCGCCTTGCCGGTGCGCGGGTCGATGGGCGTGAGTGTGTTGCCCTTGTCGTTGTTGACCCACAGCGTCTTGAGGTCCCAGGACGGCACGACGTGCTGCGGCTGGGTGCCGACGGGGATGGTCTCGATGACCTTGTACGTCTTCGGGTCGATGACCGACACCGTGTTGGAGCTGGTGTTGGGCACGTAGACGCGGGACGGGAAGTCCTTGACGACCGGCGACAACTGGTTCGGCCGGTCGGCCGCGTACACGTCCTTGGGGTCGAGCACCGGCGGCATCCCGGGCAGCCCGTTGACGTCGGCGGGCCGCGCGGGCGGTTTGACGGCACCCTGGGTGCCCAGGGCCTCGTCGGTCCGTTTGTCGCTGTGCGTGCCGCAGCCGGCGAGGGCCAGGAGGACGGCGCCGGCGGCCAGGGCGCCGGCCCGTCGGGTGAGGGTCAGATGCAGGGACATCAGGTCAGCAGCTCCGTGGTCGTCACCGCGCGCAGACCGCGCCGGTGGAGTTCTTCCAGGACGCCGGGCAGCGCGGCCACCGTGTCCGCGTACCCGAAGTGGAGGCTCACCACCGACCCGGCGCGGGCCGGTCCCGTCGCGTTGCGGACGACGGCCGAGGCGCCGGGCGAGGTGAAGTCGAGCGAGTCGACGTCGTAGGACAGGACGTGCGGGTAGCCCACCGACGCGGCGATCCGCTGGACCTGCGGCGACGCCTCCTGGGCGCGCGAGGGCCGAAACCAGCTTCCGATCGATCCGGTGAGGCGGCGCAGCCGGTCCGCGCAGCCGGTGATCTCGGCGCGGGCCTCCGCCTCGGACATGGTGTTGATGCCGAGGTGGTGGAGGGTGTGGTTGCCGAGGTCGTGGCCGCCGTCGAGGACGCGCCGCGCCATGTCGGGGTGTTCGTCGAGCCAGGTGCCGACGGCGAGAACGGTGACGCGGGCGCCCGCCTTCTCCGCCTCGGTGAGCAGGGCGCGGGCGATGGCGGGGTCGCCCTGGCCGTGGAAGGTGAGGGCGACCTGCGGGCGGGTGGCGGGGCCGTGGGCGATCTGGGCGGGCTGTCCGGGGAAGCGGCGGGGGCCCGGGGCGGGGCCTGCGGATCGGGACGGCGACGGGGACGCGGCGGCGGGACCGGCGGACGCGTTGCGTGTGCCGGAGGCGGGGGGACGGGCGGGCGCGGGGTCACTGGAGGAACAGCCGGCGGTGAGGGCGCCCGCCGCGGCGAGCCCGGCGCCGGTACGCAGCGCTGAGCGGCGGTCGAGGGTCACGCGACCATTTAAGGCGGAGTGGGTACGAAACCTCCTGATTGACTCCTGATTGGCCCGATTCGACGCCGGGATCCCCCGTGTCGGGATCTTGACGAAGGGGCGACCGAATGGCCGTTCAGTCGCTGTTTACCAGGCGGGTGTCCCATCTCACCAAGGATTCACCTGAGAAAAGGGGGCACTCGTACCGATTTGCCCGAGTAGATACTTTTGGATCACTGACGGCCGTCTGCCATAGTCGGGGGCACGGCCTCCCTTGACCCGGGCCCAGGTCGTCGAAAGCTGCCGTGGACCACACCCCCCAGCGTCCGCGGCGCTCCACAGAAGCCCCCGCTCCACCGCACAACGGCCGGCCGGGGGCTTCTGTGCACGCGAATCCGTCCGTCAGCGGTCGGTGACCCGCATCTCGAACCACGTCGTCTTGCCGCGCGGCAGCAGATCGACGCCCCAGCGGTCGGAGAGCTTGTCCACGAGGGTCAGACCCCGCCCGGAGATGTCGAGTTCGTGGACGGGCATCAGACAGGGCAGTCCGCGCGAGGGGTCCCGGACTTCCACCCGCATCCAGCCGCGCCGCCGCAGCATCCGTAACCCGAAGACGCGGGCGCCGGTGTGCCGTACGGCATTGCCTACGAGTTCCGAGACGAGCAGGACCGCGTCCTCGGTCATCTTGGGCGAGAGGCCCCAGTGCGTCAGGACGATCACCTGGGCGAGCCGGCGGGCGGTCGCCGCGGACTCGGGGCGGGACGGGAGCCGGACTTCACCCTCCGTCGGATCGCCGAACAACTCCAGCGCCTTGAGCGCCTGTTCGTCCGCGACCGCGGGCGACCAGCGTGCCGCGGTCGCACCGCCATGTCGCCGCGGCTGTTCGATACCCTCCAGCCCCGCCATGCCCCCCATCATGGCCGCCCAGAGCGTTTTCCGGGGCCGTTCCGACGGAATCGACCAGGCGGAATCTTTTCTTCCGGGGGTGCGATTTGGCATATGCCAACGGCATGGATCACCCCCGAACACCGTCGCTGACCTGCGATGACCTCCCGCTTACAGCTGATCACCGTGAGCTTTGGCCAAGGCAGCCTTAAGGTTCTCTTAAGGCTGCGCTAAACCGCTCCTTCGAGGGACAACGACGGTGGACGGTGGTCAACTCAGGTCTCTGGCGGGTCCGTCAGAGAAACTTGGCCTTGCCCGGACCCTCCTCGACGAAGCTCCGCATCCCCCGCTCCCGGTCCTCCGTCGCGAACAGCCCCGCGAACCAGGTGCGTTCCACCGCGAGCCCGGTGTCGATGTCCGTCTCCAGACCGGTGTCCACCGACTCCTTGGCGGCGCGCAGCGCGAGCGCCGGGCCCTGGGCGAGGCGCGCGGCCCACGCCCGCGCCTGCTCGTACACCTCGGCGGCCGGTACGACCCTGTCCACCAGCCCCAGCGCCAAGGCCTCATCGGCCTTCACATGACGGCCGGTGAAGATGAGGTCCTTCGCCTTGGACGGGCCGATCAGCCGGGCCAGACGCTGGGTGCCGCCCGCGCCCGGGATCAGCCCGAGCAGGATCTCGGGCTGGCCGAGCTTGGCGTTGTCCCCCGCGATCCGGAAGTCGGCGCACAGCGCCAACTCGCAACCGCCGCCCAGCGCATAGCCGGTGACGGCCGCGACGACCGGCTTCGGAATCCGCGCGACGGCGGTGAAGGACTCTTGCAGGGCCCGCGAGCGGACCACCATCGCCGGGTGGTCCATGGCCTGCATTTCCTTGATGTCCGCCCCGGCCGCGAACACCTTCTCACCGCCGTACAGCACCACCGCCCGTACGTCGTCCCGGTGCGACGCCTCCTCGGCCAGCTCCTTGAGGCGGTCCTGCGTGGCGATGTCCAGGGCGTTCATCGGCGGGCGGTCCAGACGGATGGTTCCGACGCCCTCGTCGACCTCTAGATGCACAGTCATGACGCTCAGGTTAGCGAGCGTTAATGGGGACGGGCCCGGTGCCATTGGTCACAGTGGTGGTCCGCGCGGGATCGCGCCCCAGAGGGGCGCGGGGAACTGCGCGACCAGCCACTGACGGCCCGCAGCTCCCCCACCGGTCGACCAGCGGAGCGCCTACGCGATCCACTTGTCCCAGGACATGTTCCAGCCGTTGAGTCCGTTGTCCGGCTGGATCTGCTTGTCGTGGGAGTTCTTGACGATGACGACGTCCCCGATGAGGGAGTTGTCGAAGAACCAGGCGGCCGGCTGCTTCTTGTCCCAGGCGCCGCGCACGTCGCGCAGGCCGACGCAGCCGTGGCTGACGTTGGCGGTGCCGGGGGCGCCCGGGGCCCAGTAGTTGCCGTGGATGAAGGTGCCCGACGTCGACAGGCGCATCGCGTGTGGCACGTCCTTGATGTCGTACTCGCCGCCGAAGCCGACCGTGTCGCCGTTCATCCGGGTCACCTTCAGCTTCTCGCTGATGACCATCTGCCCGTTGTACGTGGTCGTCGCCGGGGCGCCCGCCGTGATCGGTATGTTCCGGAGGGTCTTGCCGTCCCGGACGACCTTCATCGTGTGCTTCTTGGCGTCGACGGTGGAGACCTGCGAGCGGCCGATCGTGAACGACACGGTCTTGAGCTGCTTGCCGTAGACACCGGGCCGCCCCTCGACCCCGTCGAGGTTGAGCTTCACGCTGACCTTCGTACCGGCCTTCCAGTACTTCTCGGGCCGGAAGTCGAGCCGGTCGTTGCCGAACCAGTGGCCCTGGACGTCCACGGCGGGCTCGGTGGTGATCTTGATGGCCTTCTCGACGTCCTCGGGCTGGGTGATCCCGCGCGTGAAGCGGATCGAGAACGGCATGCCGACCCCGACCTCGGAGCCGTCCTCGGGGGTGAAGATGCCGACGAAGGTGTTCTTCGGGACGAGCGTCGTGAAGGTCGTGTCCTTGGCCGACTCACGGCCCTTGGCGTCCTTGGCGACGGCGTGCACCTTGTACTTGGTGCCGGACGTCAGATGCTGCTCGGGCGTCCAACTGCCGCCGCCGCCCGCCAGCTTCCCGTCGACCGGGTTGCCCTTGGAGTCCTCGACCCGTACCTCGGTCAGCTTGCCCTTGGCCGCGGTGACCTTGAGGGCGCCGCTGGTGGCGACGGAGTCCGCGCCGTCCTTGGGGAGGATCGACACGACGGCCTGCGAGGGCGCGGTGTCCGCCTTGTCGGAGCCCTTGCCGTTCTTGTCCCCGTCGGACCCCTTGCCGGAGTCCGCTCCCCCGCCGCCGCCTCCGCAGGCCGTCAGTACGACGAGCAGTGCCCCAAGGAGCAGGGCGGGCAGCGCGTTCCGGCGCCCCCGCCGTATTCGACCCGGCGCGGGCCGGTCCGCCCCGCCGCCAACCGACGCCCCCGATATCGGTCGCCCGTTCACTTGTTTCTCCCCTCGCACGGCCCGGTCAGGCCCGCACCCCTGCGCGCCCCGCGCGCACCGCACATGTGCGCTTCCCGCGCATCTCGGCCAATTAATCACACGGCCCGAGGCGCTGACTCCCCCGCGATTGTCACTGTTCCGTACCAGCTTGACGCGGTGTCACGCTGGTCACGGGGTCGCGGGCCCCTGCCCCCAGCGGCCGGGCGGTGCCACGGGGGCCGCGTCAGCGCAGTGCGGAACCGGCCTTCCACTCCTGCCACTTCATGTTCCAGCCGCTGAGCCCGTTGTCGGGTGCGACCGTGCTGTCCTCACTGTTGACCACCTCGACGATGTCGCCGACGAGGCTGCGGTCGAAGAACCAGCCCGCCGGGGTCTTCGGGCTGCCGCCCTTCACATCGCGCAGTCCGACACAGCCGTGGCTCACGTTCTGATGGCCGAAGGAGTGCGGCGCCCAGTAGTTGCCGTGCAGGAAGGTGCCGGTGTTGGTGAGGCGCATGGCGTGCGGCACGTCGGGGATGTCGTACTCGCCGCCGAAGCCGACCGTGCGGCTGTTCATCCGGGTCAGCTCGAACATCTCGCCGATCACCATTTTCCCGTTGTACGTGGTGCGGCGCGGGGCGCCCGCCGTGATCGGCAGCGTCGACACCAGTTCTCCGTCACGGCGCACCTCCATGGTGTGTTCGGCCGCGTCGACCAGGCTGACCTGGCTGCGGCCCACGGTGAAGGTGATCGTCTTGTGCTGCAGTCCGTACGCGCCGGGCGCCGCCTCGACGTCGCGCAGGGCGAGGTCGACGGTGACCTGGGTGCCGGGCTTCCAGTAGTTCTCGGGGCGCAGATCGAGCCGGGACTTGCCGAACCAGTGGCCGACGACCTGGACGGCGGGGCGTGCGGTGACCCGGATGGCGCGCTGGACGGCGGCCCGGTTCTCGATCTCGCGGCTGAACTCCAGGGACACGATCATCCCGGTGCCGACGGTGGAGCGGTTCTCGGGGGCGACGTAGGCGATGAACCGTTCGTCGGGGACGTAGGTCGTGAACGTCGTGTGCCGGGCCGAGCGGCGGCCGTGGCCGTCGAGGGCGACCGCGTCCACGCGGTACTTGGCGGCGAGCGCGAGCCGGGCACCGTCCGGCTGCCAGCTCAGCCCGTCGGCGGAGATCCGGCCGGGCACCGGGGACTCCTGGGCGTCCTGCGCCTTGACGACCTTGACCGACTCCAGGCGCCCGCTGGGCACCCGTACCGTCAGGCGGTCCTCGGCCTGGACGGCGCGGGAGCCGTCGGCGGGAACCACCCGGATGGCGTCCTCGGGCGCACGGGGCTTGGCGAGCGGCAGCCCCTCGGTGCGGCAGGCCGTCGCCCCGGCGAGCAGACAGACCCCGGTCAGTACGGCGGCCAGCACGACCCCCGCGCGCCGTGCGCGCTTTTGTCCCTGATGTACCTGAAGAATCACATTTAGCCCAACGACCGTCGTCCGCCAGGGAAACGTGAGTGCGACCCGGCCGCTGGGCAGAACACTGGGGAGGACTACGCGGGGAGAGCCGCGGCCGGGACGCCGCGCGTTCTCGGTGGCGCGCCGTCCCACCGAGCCGCGGGAGGGTGACAGGTGTCCAGCGCACCCGAGCAGGGGGCAGTGCGGGAAGAGGACCGGGACGAGTCGGGCGACGGCAGCCCGGAACGGCCGACCGCCGTACTTGAGGGCTTGCGCGTCAGGGCGCGGCCGGCGGTGCCGGCGGCGACCGTGTGGCCGGGGACGTCGACCCCGCTCGGCGCACGGTTCCGTACCGGACCCGACGGGGTCGCGGGCACCAACTTCGCGCTGTGGGCGGGCGGCGCCGAAGCGGTCGAGGTGTGCCTGTTCGACGAGCAGGGCCGGGAGACCCGGGGCCGGCTGACGGAGCTGACGCACGAGATCTGGCACGGCTTCGTACCGGGCGTGCTGCCGGGCAGCCGGTACGGATTCCGGGTGCACGGCCGCTGGGACCCGTGGACGGGCGCCCGCTGGAACCCGGCGAAGCTGCTCCTCGACCCGTACGCGCGGGCGGTGGACGGCGATTTCCGGCGGCTCCCGGCCGAGGTGTACGGGCATGTGCGGGACTGGCCGGAACAGCATGTCGCGGACACTGTGCGGGACGACCGGGACTCGGCACCCTTCGTCCCCAAGGGCGTGGTGGTCCACGACGACGTGCCCGACGACGAGTGGCAGGACGACCGCAGGCCGAAGACGCCGTGGGAGGACTCGGTCATCTACGAGCTGCACGTCCGCGGCTTCACCAAGCTGCACCCGGACATCCCGCCGGAGCTGCGCGGCACGTACGCGGGCCTGGCGCACCCGGCGGCGATCGACCACCTCGTACGCCTCGGGGTGACCGCCGTGGAACTCCTCCCGGTCCACCAGTTCGCGCACGAGGACCATCTGCTCCGCCGCGGCCTGCGCAACTACTGGGGATACAACTCGATCGGCTACTTCGCGCCGCACGCGGCCTACGCGGCCTCCGGTACGCGGGGCCAGCAGGTCGCGGAGTTCCGGCGGATGGTGCGGGCGCTGCACACGGCGGGCATCGAGGTGATACTCGACGTCGTCTACAACCACACGGCGGAGGCGGGCGAACTGGGCCCGACCCTCTCCCTCAAGGGCATCGACAACCGCGGCTACTACCGCCTCCAGCCAGACGCCCGCCGGTACGCCGACTACACGGGCTGCGGCAACACCCTGCACGTCGTCCAGCCGCAGGTGCTGCGCCTGATCACGGACTCGCTGCGGTACTGGGTCACGGAAATGGGTGTCGACGGGTTCCGCTTCGATCTGGCGGCGGCCCTCGCCCGTTCCATGCACGACGTGGACATGCTCTCGCCGTTCCTGGCGGTCATCGCCCAGGACCCGGTCCTGCGCCGCGTGAAGCTGATCGCCGAACCGTGGGACGTCGGCAGAGGCGGCTACCAGGTCGGCGCCTTCCCACCCCTCTGGACGGAGTGGAACGACCGCTACCGGGGAGCGGTACGGGACTTCTGGCGTGGCGCGCTGCCGGACGTCCGCGACCTCGGATACCGCCTGTCCGGGTCGAGCGACCTGTACGCGTGGGGCGGCCGGCGCCCGTACGCCTCGGTCAACTTCGTCACCGCGCACGACGGTTTCACCCTGCGCGACCTGGTCTCCTACGAGCACAAGCACAACGAGGCGAACGGCGAGGGCAACCGGGACGGCACGGACGACAACCGCTCCTGGAACTGCGGCACGGAAGGGGAAACGGACGACCCGGACACCCTGGCCCTCCGCCACCGCCAACTCCGCAACCTACTGACGACACTCCTCCTCTCCACGGGCGTCCCGATGCTGGTCGCGGGCGACGAGATGGGCCGCACACAGCGCGGCAACAACAACGCGTACTGCCAGGACGACGCGGTGAGCTGGCTCGACTGGACCTTGCTCGACGACCCGGCATGGCGCTCCCTGACCCACCTCACATCCCGCCTCACAGCCCTACGCCACCGCCACCCGGTACTCCGCCGCCGCGCTTTCTTCTCGGGCGACGCCCAATCGGCGGACGGCCTGCGCGACCTGGCATGGTTCACCCCACAAGGCACCGAAATGACGGAACCCGACTGGTACGCACCCACCGCCACCCTGGGCATGTACCTCTCGGGCCGAGACATCCCAGGCCGCGACACCCGAGGCACCCCCATCACAGACGAAAGCTTCCTGGCAATCCTGCACGCAGCCGCGACCCCAACAGATTTCACGCTGCCCGGGGGCCGGTGGGCGAGGGAGTACGAGGTGGTGATCAACACGGAGGAGGAGGAACAGGACGTCCCGCCGAGGCAACGGCATGAGGCGGGCACGCGCTTGAGGATCGCACCGAGGTCGATCCAACTGCTGCGAGTCGTAAACCCACCGGGCGAGACTCCCAGCCGGTCCGGCGCTTGAGGACACAATTCAGCCCGTCCGACGCTTGAGGACAAGGCCGCAGGCCGACAACCAAGCCCGTCCGGCGTTTGAGGACGAGGCCGCAGGCCGACAACCAAGCCCGTCCGGCGCTTGAGGACGAGGCCGCAGGCCGATCACCCGGTCAAAAGACAACTTCGCCCTGAACACCCGACACCATGACCCCAAGCCCGCTGATCTCCATCCGTACCGAATCACCAGGCCCCAGATAACACGGCGGCACCCTCCCGATCCCCACACCGGCCGGTGTCCCCGTGAGGATCACATCCCCCGCCGCCAAAGTCATACAGTCACTCACCGAAGCGACCAACGCCCCCACCCCGAACACCATCTGCCCATCCGACCCGTCCTGCCGCAACTCACCGTTCACCCAAGTCCGTATCCGAAACCTCGCGGGCGCCACATCGGCCGTCAGCAACCAGGGCCCCGTCGGACAGAAGGTGTCGTACCCCTTGCCCCGCAGAATCTGGAGATAGGCGGGGTTCTTGCGGACCTCACGGAGGAAGACGTCCCGCGCCGTCACATCGTTGGCGATCATGTAGCCCGCGATGTGCGCGCCGGCGTCCCGTTCCGCGATACGCCGGCCGCCGCGCCCGATGACGACAGCCAACTCGCACTCGTAGTCGAGACGTTCGGACTCGACGGGCCGCACGATCGGGTCGTACGGGCCGGTGAGGGACGACGTGGGTTTGCTGAAGAGGACGGGGACCTCGGGGAAGTCGGTGTGCGGGTCCGTCACCTCCCGTATGTGGTCGGCGTAGTTGGCGCCGACGGCCACGATCGCCCGGGGGCGCGGCACGGGCGGGCCGAGCCGGACCGAGTCGAGAGGCAGCGCGTCCCGGGCGTCGGCGCACAGCGCGTCGATGGCGGTGCGCAGGGCGGGCAGCCGGGCGAGGACGTCGTTCATATCGGCGTCCGGGACTCCCCGGGCGGCCAGCAGCGGCCGGAGGGGGACGATCCGGTCGTCGTCGGTGAGGACTCCGGGCCGCTCATCGCCGGGGTCCCCGTAGCTGACCAGTCTCATCGTGACGCGGTCTCTTCCTGTCAGGCGGTACGGCGGGTCAGCTCGGCCACGGAGGTGCCGGACCGCAGCCGGGCCGCCATGTCCTCGGGGTCGAAGGGGGTGCCGACCGGATTGCTCTGGTAGATCGGACCGTTCATGAAGTCGGTGACCTCGGCAGCGGTCTCGAACACGTCGAATTGCAGCTCGACCTGATTTCCGTCCGGGTCGGCGTAATAGAGCGAGACCGTGGGTCCGTGGTTGACACACCAGATCGGTTGAATTTCCGCTTTCTTGAGGCGTTCGTAGGTGGCGAACAGATCGGGCAGCGTGTCGTAGGTGAACGAGAAATGCTGAAGTCCGACAGTTGTTTTCGCACGCTCTTCGTACCGGTCGAGGGACATGAGGCCGATGCGGTGGTGTTCGTCGTCGTAGGCGAGGAAAGCGAGGGCGCCGTTGTCGAAGACGGGGTGTGCGGCGAGCACGGTGCAGTACCAGTCGCGCAGGGCCGGGAACTGATTGGTCTGGAGGACGACGTGCGACAGCTTCGACGGCGGGACGGCGGGCGTGTCCGGTGTCATGCCGCGCTCCCGTCGGCGGCGGCCACCTCGGCCACCTCGGCCACCTCGGCGTCCGCGACGATCCGCTCGGCGATCCGGAATCCGTCATTCGCGGCGGGCAGTCCGCAGTAAATGGACGCCTGGAGGAGGAGTTCCCGGATCTCCGTCGCCGTGACCCCGTTGGCGAGCGCCCCCCTGAGGTGGAACTCGACCTCGTGCGCGCGGCCGAGCGCCACCAGCATCGCCAGCGTGATCAGGCTGCGCTCACGCCGGTCGAGTCCGGCGCGGGACCAGATGTCGCCGTAGCAGTGCCGGGTCACGATGTCCTGGAACTTGTCGGTGAACCCGGTGGCGCCGGCCACCTGTGCCTCGGCGCCCCCGGTGCCGAACATCTCCCGGCGGACGGCCAGTCCGCGTTCGTAGAAATCGTCCCTGATCACAGGTCTCCCACCATTCCGTCGACTCGGTGCGGAATTCCGGCCCGGTGCGGTCGTCCCGGAAGTACCGGCCCTATGGCGACGCTAACCGATCTTCGGAGCCGGTGGAAGGGTGTGTGCCGTCACGGGAACTGACGGGGGGCGGAAGATATTGTCACGCCCCATTCCTTGCCCTGCGTGCGGGAAACCGGCTGGAATGGTGTGAGGATATTCTTGGTTTCCATGAATGCGGAGAAGCGGAGCCTTCATATGGTGGGTCAGGGTCCGGATCACGATGTGGTGATCGTCGGCGGTGGTCCCGTGGGCATGATGCTCGCGATCGAACTCGGCCGCAGGGATGTCGACGTCCTGGTGGTCGAGCGGCGCGAGAGCAGACTCCGCCACCCCCGTGCCGTCGGTGTCCATCCGCGGACCATGGAGATCTTCCGGCAGCTCGGCATGGCCGACGAGGTACGGCAGGCCGGGGGCCTGCCCCTCGACGAGTGGCACACCGTCGGGTTCATGACCCGGCTGACCACTCCGGAGATCGGCCGGATCGACTTGGTCGGCGGGCCGGACGGGGTGGCCGCGGCGCTGGAGATCTCGCCCGAACTCACCGCCTGGTGCGCGCAGGACATCCTGGAGCCCCTGTTGCGCGAACGGGCCGCGAAACTGCCGAGCGTCCGCGTCGCCTACGGCCTGCGCGCCACCGGGGTCCGCCAGAACGCCGACGGCGTCACGGTCACCACCGCGCACGAACGGACCGGCGAGGAGACGCAGTTCAGCGCCCGCTACCTCGTGGGAGCCGACGGCGGCCGGAGCACCGTACGCAAGTCCGTCGGCATCGACGCGCCCCGCAGCCGCACGCTCAGCCACCAGATGAACGTGTGCTTCGAAGCCGATCTGCGCCCCTACATGGGGGACCGGAAACACATCCTGTGGTGGATCGTGAACCCGGAGACGCAGGGCACGTTCCTCACGTACGACGGGGACATGACCTGGGTCTATAGCTGGAACTACGACCCGGAGCGGGAGAACCCCGGTGACTACTCGCCGGAGCGCTGCGTGGAGGTGATCCGCTCGGCGATCGGGACGGACGACGACGTCGACATCAGCCTGGTCGGGCTGTTCCCCTGGACGATCGACTCGGCGCTCGCGGACCGGTTCCAGGAGGGGCGGGTGCTGCTCGTGGGCGACGCGGCGCACCGGCTGCCGCCGACCGGCGGTTTCGGGATGAACAGCGGTATCCAGGACGCGCAGAACCTGGCCTGGAAGCTGGACGCGGTCCTGCGCGGCCAGGCGGGACCGGGGCTTCTGGCCACCTATGCCGAGGAGCGGCGTGCCGTGGCCGCCGGCAATATCGAGCAGGCGCTGACCACGGCGGCTGCCTCGATGCGCGCGAGTTGGCTGTCGTACGACGCGGAGCGGCTGGGGAACATCGAGAAGCCGGAGGGCGCGGCGGACCGGCAGCGGATCGCGGACAACCTGGACGGGCAGGAGCCGCAGTACTCGACGTACGGGCAGCAGTTCGGCGTGGTCTACGAATCGGCGGCCGTCGTCCCGGACGGCACCGCGCCGGAGCCGTCGACGGTGACCGAGTACCGTCCGTCGGCCCGTCCCGGCGCGCACGCCCCGCACCGGTGGCTGCGGACCCGGTCCGGGGAGCGCGTCTCCACGGTCGACCTGCTGCACTCCCGTTTCGTGGTGCTCGCCACGCCGGAGGGCCGCGCGTGGCTCGACGCCGTACCGGACGTGGCCGCCGAACTCGGCCTCGGGATCGGTGCGTTCACGATCGGTACGGGCGGTGACCTCACGGACGAGGACGGCGGCCCGGCGTGGTGGAGCCGCTACGGGATCGGCCCGACCGGGGTGCTGCTCGTACGGCCCGACGGCCATGTCGCCTTCCGCGCCGCCGACGCCGAGGGGGGCGGCAGGCCACCGGCGGCGGTACTGACGGCGGCGCTGCGCCGGGTGCTGCACCTGGGGGACCTCTGATGGCCGCGCCGGATGCGGCACGGCCACAGGTGGTGCGTACCGCATGCGCTCAGGTACCGCCCGGCCACCGGTCGCGGCTCTTCTCCTCGATGGCCGAGACGATCACCGAGATCCGCGGGGTGAAGCGGTCGTCGGCGCGGACCAGGAGCTGCGAGGTGCGCAGGATGTGGACGTCGGTGAGCGCGATGGCCACCAGGTCGCTGTCCGGCGGATGCGGGGTCAGCTCCGGTGCGAGCGCGATGCCCCATCCGCTGTTCACCAGGCGCAGCGTGGTGTTGAGGTCGTCGACGGACGCGACGACCCGCGGTTCGAATCCGGCGCCGCGGCAGCGGGTGAGGACGAGATCGCCGAGCGGGGTCCGCGTTCCGAGCACCCAGGGTTCGCCGGCGAGGGCGCGCAGGTCGCAGGAGTCCTTCGCGCTGAGCGGGTGGTCGGCGCGGACGAACAGGCGCACGGCGTCCTGACCCAGGTCGTAGGCGTGCAGACCGCCCGAAGCGCTGTCGCCCTCGGACGGGTAGTGGGCGCAGAGCGTCATGTCGAGCAGGCCGCGGCGCAGATCACGGACGGCGTCGGCGGGCGGCAGCGAGTGCAGGTCGACGGTGAGCCGGGGGTAGCGCTGGTGGACCTCGGCCAGCGCCTCGCCGACGCCGGGCGGTCCCTCCCGGACCGGCAGCCCGATCCGTACCATCCCCTCCGGCTCGCCCCTGCGGTTGGCCAGCGAGGCTTCGGCGGCGCGCAGTTCGTCCAGGACGCGGTCCGTGTGCGCGACGAGTTCCTCACCGGCCTCGGTGAGGCTCAGGGTCGCGCCGTGGCGTCGCAGCAGGGGGACGCCGACCGACATCTCCAGGGCGGAGATCTGCTGGGACACGGCGGACCGTGTGTAGTTCAGGGCCTGCGCCGCCGCGGTGATGGAGCCGCGAAAGGAAACCTCCCGCAGCATCACGAGTTTGCGCACGTCGAGCACGGATCACTCCCGTTCCGTCCGGGAAAGTGCGGCTCCCCCGATTCGGTCGCGGGTCGACGGATCGACCGGAATAGCCATTCGTCCGCGATATTAGCAGTGATTTCGCCGGCTCCGAAGAATTCACAGGTGCCGCAATCTCAGAGGGGTGTGCCCATGTTCCGTGTCCTCGGCTTCTCCGGTTCCCTGCGCGAAGGATCGTTCAACACCCTGCTGCTGCGGGCGCTGCCGCCACTGCTTCCGGCCGGAATGTCCCTGGAGATCTTCGAAGGAATCGGCGAACTCCCGCTCTACGACCAGGATCTCGACGGTCCCGCCGAACCGCCGGCGGTCCGCCGCTTCCGGGACGCGGTGCGCGCGGCGGACGCGCTGGTCGTGGTGGCGCCGGAGTACAACCACACGGTGGCGCCGGTGACGAAGAACGCCGTCGACTGGGCGTCCCGGCCGGTGCGGGACGTGCCGCTGACCGGCAAGGGGGTCGTCACGCTGGTCGCGACGCCGGGCCGCGCGCTCGGTTTCCGCGCCCTCGCCGACCTCGGCCGCATCATCGGTGACCTGGGCAATCTCGTCGTACCGCAGCCGGAGGTGGTGCTCAACTCCGCGCACACGATGCTCGGTACGGACGGTTCGGGGGCGCCGGTCCTGACCGATCCGACGGCGCGGTATCTCATCGGGACGCAGTTCAAGATCCTCGCCGATCTGCTCGCGGCGGACGCGCCCGGCGTTCTGGCGCGCTCGATCGAGAAGCACTGGGACGCCCGTCTTCCGGGGAGCCGTGGCTGACCCGTCCGTCCTGGGCGCGCGGACCGTCACTTCACCTGACGGGGGGAGTCGAATGCCGTCACGTACGCATTACTTGTCACCCGGCCGGATCACGGCTGAAATGACATCCGATCCCCCCACTCCCGGTTCGCACACCAATGCGCACGCATAATCGCGCGCGGCGGCGGATCGGATTTTCCGGCAGGGAATTCCGGCCGCCGAGAAGGCACCTGGAAAGGACGACCAATGGTGCACACCCCTACCGAGTCGCCGGCGGATCCCGAACCCGCGGGGCCGCCGAGACCCCGCCCACGGGGATATGTCGGCGGCGGGCTGACGGTTCTGCTGCTGGCCCTGATGTGGCCGGCGCAGGTACTCAACGGCTCCGCCCTGATCACCTCCGTCGCACAGGCCCAGATCGCCCAGCATTTCCACACCACGAACATCGCCTGGTTCTCCCTGGTGCCCGTCCTGGTCGGGGCGGTGCTGACGCCGTTCGTCGTGAAGTTCGGCGAGCAGTACGGCAAGCGGCGCGTGATGCTGGTCATCACGGCGCTCGGACTGGTCGGGGACGTGATCGCCGCGCTCGCCCCGACCTTCACGGTCATTCTTGTCGGCCGGGCGGTCGCCGCCTGCTACGTACCGATCGCGGCGCTCGTCTTCGCGGCCGTGCGTGATCTGTTCCCGGCCCGCCGGATCGGCTCCGCCTCGGGGCTGATCGGATCCACGCTCAGCTTCGTCATCGCGATCTGCCCGCTGCTCACCGGCTGGCTGCTGGACAACTTCGGGTTCCGAGGCGCGCTGTGGTTCGTCACCGCCTGCACCGGGCTCGCCTTCGTCCTCATCATGCTGTTCGTGCCGGAGACCCCGCTGCGCGCCCGGGGCGAGACGTTCGACTGGTGGGGCGGCATCCTGCTCGGCGGGGGCATCGCGGCGCTGACGTACGGGGTCGGTCAGGGGGTGGTCTGGGGCTGGACGGACCCCCGTACGCTGGCGTTCGTCGTGGGCTCCCTCGTCGCGGCCGTCGCGTTCGTCCAGGTCGAACGGGCCGTGCGCCACCCGCTGATGGACATCCGGATGCTGAAGCGGCGCGACGCGGCCACGGCCATCGGCGCGGGCGTCTTCGTCCAGGGCACCGCCCAGTCGGCGGGGATGACGCTGTTCATCATCGTGCCGCTCTATCCGTCGATACCGGGTGTCTCGGACGGTCTCGGCTGGTCCGCCACGCATGCCGCGCTCGTCGGACTCCCCGGCGGTGTCCTCGCGTTCGCGATAGGCGCCACCGCCGGCACCCTCTCCCGCTGGCTGAACCCCCGCCTGACCTGGTGGGCCGCCATCGCGATCGCCACCACCGGAATGACCCTGATGGGCTTCTACCACCACAACGAGATCCAGTGGATGGTGACCAGCGCCATCGTGGCCGTCGGCACCGGCCTCATCTACGCCTTCCGCCCGATCCTCCTGGTCAGCGCGGTGTCCGACGAGGAACAGTCGGTGGCGAGCGGCATGGCGATGCTGCTGCTCGGTGTGGTGATCAGCATCATGGCCCAGGTGGCGTTCAGCGTGGCCCGGCGGCACTCCGTGGTGGTCGACGGCACCGCGTTCTACCGCGACACCGGCTATCAGCAGACCTTCTTCACGCTCGCGGGAGCCCTGGCGGTCGGCCTGGTCGTCTCGCTGTTCATCCCCAAGCTCCGCCTGCCGGACCGGACGTGACCGCACCCGGCACCACTCCTGAAGGAACCGAACCTCGAAGGGGAGAAGAAGCCCATGGAGTACCTCACCGCTTTCGAACGCACCCTGGGACTCGGGCAGGAGCCGTACAGCCTCGCGCGAAACGAGCTGGGCCAGGCCGCCGAGACGGGCCGTGACGTCACCGCGCTGCGCGCCGAGTTCGACGCGCTCGACCCCGGGGACGAGGCCGCGCTCACCGAGATCTACGAACGGACCCTGGCACTCCCCGGGCCGGCCGACTGGCCGTACTACGAGGGCTCCGACCTGGACGGCATCGTGGCCCGGCTGCCCGCCGCCGGGGAGGAGACGGTGGCCGGCGGCCACGACCTCGCCGGCCGGCTGCGCGGCGCCTGGTCCGGGCGGGTCGTCGGCAACATGCTGGGCAAGCCGGTGGAGATGGGCTGGCCCCGGGCCCGGCTCAAGGAGTACCTGCTCGCCCAGGACGCGTATCCGCTCACCGACTACGTGCCGCTGGAGAGCGAGGACGAGTCCGAGAAGTACGGGTTCGTCCTCCTGGAGAAGAACGTCACACGGGGCCGTATCGACGGCTCGGCCCGCGACGACGACGTCGACTACACCATTTTCGGCCTGCACCTCCTGGAGACCTACGGCACCGCGTACACCTCGTGGCACGTGGCCTACGAATGGCTGCGCCGCTTCCCTGCCTACCAGGTCTTCACCGCCGAACGGGCCGCGTACCAGAACCTGGTGCGTGAGGTGCCGCTCGACCGGGTCGGCGAGTACCACAACCCGTTCCGCGAGTGGATCGGCGCGCAGATCCGGGCCGACATCTTCGGTTACGTGTCCCCGGGCGCGCCGCGCCGGGCCGCGCTCCTCGCCTACCAGGACGCGTTCCTCAGCCACCGGGCCAACGGGATCTACGGCGAGATGTGGGCCGCCGCGCTCATCGCGAGCGCCTTCACGGCGGACAGCCCCGAGGAGTCCGTCGTCCGCTCGCTCGACCACGTACCGGGCGATTCCCGGCTGGCCGCCGAGGTGCGGACCGTGCTCGCCGACTACCGCGCCGGTCTCTCCTGGGAGGACTGCCTAGACCGCCTCGACGCCCGCCACCAGGGCATGAGCTGGGTACACACCCTCAACAACACGGGCGTCCTCACGGCGGGAATCCTCTGGGGCGAGGGCGACTTCACGTCCACGATCGCCCTGACCGTCCAGGCGGGCCTGGACACGGACTCGACCGGCGCCACAGCCGGCTCCTGGGCAGGCGCCTTCCTGGGCGACAAGGCCATCCCGCCCCACTGGCTGACCCCACTCAAGGACCGGGTCCGCAGCGCGGTATTCGGCTTCGGCAACACAACAATCGATTCCCTGACAAACCGAACGACCACTCTGGTGGAGACCTTGCGACACACATAGACACACGGAGGCAATGAGACGGGCCGGACGCGTGGGGACGCATTCAGCCGGTCCGGAGCATGGGGATGCAAACAGCCGGTCCGGAGCATGGGGACCCAATCGGCCCGTCCGCCGCGTGGGAACGCAATCAGCCGGTCCGGAGCATGGGGACGCAATCAGCCGGTCCGGCGCTTGAGGACACAATTCAGCCCGTCCGGCGTTTGAGGACGAGGGCGAAGCCCGACAATCAAGCCCGTCCGGCGCTTGAGGACAAGGCCGCAGGCCGACAACCAAGCCCGTCCGGCGCTTGAGGACAAGGCCGAAGGCCGACAACCAAGCCCGTCCGGCGCTTGAGGACGAGGGCGACTTCCGGTCAGCCCAAAATCCCCCGGTCATAACCAACCGCAACCGCCGCCGCCCGATCCCCAACCCCCAACTTCCCATACACATGCGTCAGATGAGTCTTCACTGTCGCCTCACTGATGAACAGCACCCGGGCGATCTCCCGGTTGGACGTCCCCTTGGCGACCAGAACAAGGACCTCCCGCTCGCGAGCCGAGAGCGGAGCCCCCGCCGGGGTCGCGGGACCACGAACCGCCGACACCAACCGTGACGCGACGGCAGGAGAAAGCACCGTACGCCCAGCGGCAGCACCCCGTACCGCCGCGAACAGTTCGTCCCGAGGGGCGTCCTTGAGGAGATAGCCGGTCGCCCCGGCCTCGATCGCGGGGATCGTGTCGGAGTCCGTGTCGTACGTGGTGAGGACAAGCACCTTGGCGCGGGCGCCGGCCCGGGTCAGCTCAGCGATGGCGTCGACCCCGCCACCCCCGGGCATCCGCAGATCCATCAGGACGACGTCAGGATCGAGTGCGGCGACGCACGCCACCGCGTCGACCCCGTTCGCCGCCTCGCCGAGAACGGTGAAGTCGGGCGCGGACTCGAACATGCCGCGCAGCCCGTCCCGTACGACGGGATGGTCGTCGACGATCAGGAGGGTGATGGGCGCGTCATCAGACATGGCGCACCAACGGTACGCGAGCCGACACCGCCGTACCCTGCCCCGGTTCCGCTTCAACACTCAGGGACCCGGCCAGCCGCCCCGCACGGGCCCGCATACCGTCGAGTCCGAAGCCGCCGTGCCCCGAGCGCGGCGGCAGCGCCGCCAAATCAAAGCCGCGCCCGTCGTCGCGTACGTCGAGCGTGACCTCGCCCGCCATGTACGACAGGGTGACGCCGGTACGGGTCGCCGAGGCGTGGCGCGCGGTGTTGGACAGGGCTTCCTGGGCGATCCGCAGGAGGGTCGCCTCCACCTCGTCGTGGAGGGGTTCGGCGGTGCCGGTGACGGTGAACTCGGCGCGTACGCCGGTCCGTTCGGCCCAGGAGAGGACCGTTTTCTCCAGGGCCTGCGGCAGCGCGTCGTGCTCCAGGGCGACGGGGGCCAGGTTGTGGACGGCGCGGCGCGCCTCGCCGAGGCTGTGCCGGGCGAGACCGGCCGCCCGGTCCAGATGGGCGCGGGCCGAGTCGGGGTCGCTGGTGCCCGCGACGACCTGGAGCTGGGCGATGATCCCGGTCAGGCCCTGCGCGATGGTGTCGTGGATCTCGGCGGCGAGCCGCCGCCGCTCGTCCGCGACGCCCGCCTCACGCGCTTGAACGAGGAGTTGGGTGTGGAGGGCGGCGTTCTCGTCGAGGGCGAGCTGAAGGCGGGCGTTGGTGCGCTCCAGTTCGGCGATGGTGTCCTTCTGGAGGCGGCTGCGGTCCTGGTCCTGCTTCTCGAAGTGCTCGAAGAGGGCGACGAGTACGAGGTTGGCGCCGAGCACGCCGCCGAACAGCCCCCATTGGAGGGCGCTCCCCGGCGGCAGTCCGCCGGACTGCGAGCCGGCCATGGTGACGGCGGACGCGAGCAGGCCGACCCGTCGCAGGCGGGGTGGCAGCAGCCGGTCCACGCAGAAGTAGCCACTGGCCGCGAAGAACGCGAAGAACGGGTTGAGCCAGGTCAGCGCGAAGGCGAGGGCCCAGCGCACGGCGTAGTACGCGTTGCTGAACGCGGAGGGCCCCGGGTGCCGGTCGCCGAACCGCAGCCACCCCACCTGGAGCACGACGGCGGCCACGACCAGTACCCCCGCCACGGCGCGCTCCGCGCCGCTCATCAGCAGATCGGCGGAGGCGGCCGACATGGCGAGCCCGACCCCGAGCAGACCGAACGGCCCCCAGCGGTGGAAGGTCCGCCAGCGCTTGTCGACCGGATCGACCGGATCGACAGCCACCGACGCGGACATCGATACGGGCGTCGTCATCGCCCCAGTCTCACGCACGGCGTCGCCCCCCTCACCGGCGCGTCACTCCCACCGAAACCAGCGATTGGCGGCCCCGGAAAGCCCCACCGTCCACACGGCCAGCACCCCGAGATGCGCCCACCCGGGCCAGTCCCCGGCAGCGGCCTGCCCGAGCGCCTGCGCGGCAGCACCGAACGGCGTCAGCTCCACCACCTGCGCGAGAGCATCGGGCATGGCCTGGACGGGCAGCCACACGCCCGCCGTGAACATCATCGGGAAGAACACCGCCGAGCCGATCGCGTTGGAGATCTTCGTGGTACGGGACAGCGCGGACACCAGGGAGCCCAGGGCGAGGGCGGCCAGGACGGCGAGGAGCAGCGCGAGCACGTATCCGGCGAGTTGGCGGGGCAGCGCGACGTCGAAGACGAGGCGGCCGACGGTCAGCGAGAGGACCGCCGAGATCAGCGCGGCGGCGCCGTGCAGGGTGGTCTGGGCGCCGAGCAGCGCCGCCGGGCGTACGGGCGTCGTGGACATCCGGCGCAGGATGCCCCGTTCGCGATAGCCGGTGATGACGGGCGGCATTGCCTGCAACCCGGCCATGATCAGGGCGAGCAGCACGGTGACGGGGACGTACAGGTCGACGGTCCGGATGCCGCCGAGGGAGTCCTGGGGCTCCCGGAACGACGGGATCGAGCCGAGGATCACCAGGAGCAGCGTCGGAAAGGCCATGATCCAGAACAGCGCTCCGGGTTCCCGGAGGAACAGCCGGGTCTCCGCCTTCAGGACGGCGAGGGTGGGCCGCGGGGCTGTCGCGTTCGTGGTCGTGGCGTTCATGGTCGTGGCGGTCATGCCGTGGCTCCCGTCAGATCGAGGAACGCGTCGTCCAGCGTGGCGTCGGTGACCCGGAGCTGGTGGGCGGTGACGTGGTGCCGGGCGAGCAGCGTGATGACGGCGTTGACGGTCTCGTCGGTGCCGGTGATGGTGAGACGGCCGTCCTTGTGTGCGACGGACGCGACATCGGGCAGCGCCCCGAGCGCCGCCTCGTCGAGGGACGCGGACGGTGTGAAGGAGATGACGGTGGAACCGACGGCCCTGCGGATCAGCCCGGCCGGTGTGTCGAGTGCGGCGACCCGGCCCCGGTCGATCACGGCGATCCGGTCGCAGAGCCGCTGAGCCTCCTCCATGAAGTGCGTCACCAGCAGGACGGTCACGCCACTGTCGCGGACGTCCTCGATGAGCTGCCAGGTGTCGCGCCGCGCGCGCGGGTCGAGGCCGGTGGTCAGCTCGTCCAGGACGACCACGCGCGGGTTGCCGATCAGGGCGAGGGCGATGAAGAGGCGTTGTTTCTGGCCACCGCTGAGCTTCGCGAACCGGGTGCCCAGCTTGTCGGTCAGCCCGAGGCGTTCGGCGAGTGGACGCCAGTCGGCGGGCGACGGATAGAACCCGGCGTACAGTTCCAGCGCCTCGCGGACCGTGAGTTTCCCCTGGAGTTCGGACTCCTGGAGCTGGGCGCCGAGCACCTGGACGACCTCGTCGTGGTCGGCGACGGGGTCGAACCCGGCGACCCGGACCCGTCCGGCGTCCGGCACCCGCAGGCCCTCGACGCATTCGACGGTGGTGGTCTTGCCGGCGCCGTTCGGCCCAAGGATGCCGAAGATCTCCCCCTCCTCCACGGAGAAGGAGACACCGTCCACGACGGTCCGCCCGCCGTACGCCTTGGTGAGTCCGTGCACTTCGATGACGGGCGGGGAGGTGGACCGAGAGGTCGGTCGTGTGGTGGGCATGGACCGAGAATCCCGGTCCGGGGGCCGGCCCCGCAATCGCCCGTCCCGCTCGAAGGGGCATCAACCGATTGGTGGATACGGGGCTACGACCTAAGTCCAGCGGCCGAGTAGAAGTGAGGCAAAACTCAGTGGGCTGTGTCAGTGGTGAACCGTAGGCTCGCTCCTGATGCCCACTTCACCTGTATCGGCCACGGACCCCGCACGGGACCCCGCGCCCTCCGCCGTACGCACCCTCCTGCGCCTGTGGCCGTTCGTACGGCCGGTGCGGGCGCGGTGGTTCACGGCCGCGTTCGTCGCCGTCGTCGCCTCCTGTCTGTCGCTGGTGTTCCCGATCGTCCTGAAGTGGATGGTGGACGGGCCGGTCGCCGACCGGGACCCGGGCGGGGTGTGGCTGGGCGCGGGCCTGCTGCTCGCTCTCGGAGTCGCCGAGGCGCTGCTGTTCGGGTTCCGCCGATGGCTGGTCGCCCGGCCGCTCGCGGGCGTGGAGGCGCGGATGCGGGCGGAACTGTACGGGCATCTCCAGCGGCTCCCGGTCGCCTTCCACGACCGGTGGCCCTCCGGACAGCTGCTGTCCCGGGGGACGACGGACCTGATGGTCGTACGGATGTTCCTGGCGTTCCCGCTGACCTTCCTGCTGGTCAACGGGGTCACGATCATCGCCGGTTTCGCCCTGCTCATCGCGCAGGACTGGACGCTCGGCCTGGTGCTCGTCGTCCCGGCGGCCCCGCTGATGCTGCTGTGCTACCAGTTCGAGACGAAGTACGCGAAGGCGTCCCGTACCGCGCAGGACCAGGTCGGCGATCTGACGACGGTCGTCGAGGAGAGCGTCCTCGGTATCCGCATCATCAAGGGTTTCGGGCGGCACCGGAGCCAGGCCCGCGCGTTCTGGGAACTCTCCCGCACCCTGCGCGGCACCGAGCTGACGAAGGCCCGGCTGCTGGCCGGGCTCCTCTCGCTCATCACCTTGCTGCCGGAGGCCGCGCTCGGCGCCGCGCTGGTCCTGGGCACCGTGCAGGTCGCGGACGGCGAGTTGTCGGCGGGCACGCTCGTGGCGTTCCTGTCGACGGCTCTCGCGCTGCGCTGGCCCATCGACTCGATCGGCTTCCTGCTCGCCCTCAGCCAGGAGGCGGCGACGGCGACGCGCCGGTACTTCGAGGTGATGGACGCGGAGGAGGAGGCCGACGAGGGCCCGGCACCAAAAGCTCTCGGACCGGACGACTCCGTACCCGGCGACGGCCTGCGTTTCCACGGCGTGCGGTTCCGCTACCCCGACGCACCACCCACCTCCGTACCCGTCCTCGACCACATCGACCTCCACGTACGGCAGGGCGAAACGATGGCGCTGGTCGGGGCCACCGGCAGCGGCAAGACGACCCTGACGGCGCTGGTGCCCCGGCTGCACGAGATCACCTCGGGCCGTATCACCCTGGACGGCCGCGACATCACCGCGATGGAACGGGCCGAGCTGCGCACCCTGGTCTCCGTCGCGTTCGAGGAACCGACCCTGTTCTCCGCGTCCGTCGCCGAGAACGTCCTCATGGGCGCCCCGCCGGCCCCCGGGGACGGTGACCTGGACCGCGCCCTGGGCGTCGCGCAGGCGGACTTCGTGAAGCGGCTGCCGGACGGCCCCGGCACGGAGGTCGGCGAACAGGGGCTCAGCCTCTCCGGCGGTCAGCGCCAGCGCCTCGCGCTCGCGCGGGCTGTCGTGGGCCGCCCCCGTTTCCTCGTCCTGGACGACCCACTGTCCGCGCTAGACGTGCACACGGAGGCGCTGGTGGAGGCCGCTCTGCGCGAAGTGCTCGCCGAGACGACGGCGCTGGTCGTGGCGCACCGGCCGTCGACCGTGCTCCTCGCGGACCGGGTGGCGCTGCTGTCCGAGGGCCGCGTCACCGCCGTGGGCACGCACCAGGAACTACTGCGTACGAGCGCCGAGTACCGCCATCTGATGGCGGGCGACGAAGGCCAGGAGGGGGACCCGACCCAGTGACGGACATCACGGACACGACGAACACGATCACCGCAGAGTCGGCTACGACGGAACCGGCCCCGGCCCCCGTACAGAAGAAGCCCGCCCCCGCCCCCACCGACCCCTTCGACCAGGACGACCTCCCCACCCCCCAAGGCGCCACCGGCGGTCTGCTCCGCTCGCTCCTCGCGCCCCGCCGCCGCATGGTGCTGGTCGCGGCGCTCTGTCTGCTGCTCCAGCAGGCGGCCGTCCAGGCGGGACCGCTGCTCGTGGCGTACGCCATCGACCGCGCCGTTCCCGCCTTCCGCGCCGACGACTACGGGCCGCTGACGGCGGTGGCGATCGGCTATCTGCTCGCGGCGGTCGGCTCCGCCGCCTTCCTGTACACCTTCGTACGGGTGTCGGCGCTGGTCAGCCAGGACGTGCTGCTCGATCTGCGCGGCCGTATCTTCCGGCACGGGCAGGCGCTGAGCGTCGACTTCCACGACCGGTACACCTCGGGCCGGCTGATCTCCCGCGCCACGACGGATGTCGAGTCCCTGCGCGAACTCCTCGCCGAAGGGCTCCAGGAGCTGATCAACGTCATCCTGGCGTCCGTGTACATCACGGTGATGCTGCTCTGGCTCGACCTCGGCATCGGCAGTGTCGCCGCGCTGTCCTTCGTACCGCTGTATGTGCTGATCCAGCAGTACCGGCGGCGCGCGGGCCGGGTGTACGGGGAGCGGTCCACGGCGATCGCGGGCGTGATCGTCAAGTTCGCGGAGACGATGAACGGCATCCGGCCGGTACGGGCGTTCCGGCGCGAGCGGGCCAACGACGCGGACTTCGCCAAGCTCAACCACCGGCACGAGTGGTCGAACGGTGACGCGCTCCTGGCGATGGCCCGCTATGTCGTCGGCTCCCGGCTGGTGGCCAACACGGCGGTCGCGGGCATGGTGCTGTGGGGCGCGTACCGGGTCGCGGACGGCACGCTTGAGCTGGGTGTGCTGGCGGCGGCGGTGCTGTTCATCCGGCGGCTGTACGACCCGATAGACCGGCTGGCGATGTTCCTCAACTCGTACGAGTCGGCGGCGGCTTCGCTGCGGAAGATCGCGGGGCTGTTGCACCAGGAACCGTCGGTTCCCGAGCCGTCCGAGCCGCGTGCGCTGCCGGTGCTCGCCGGTGACCGGCAGGGCCGCGAGGCCGTCTTCGACGGGGTGCGGTTCGCGTACCGCACGGGCGGTGAGGTGCTGCCCGCCTTCGATCTGCGGATTCCGGCGGGCCAGACCGTCGCGGTGGTCGGTTCGACGGGTGCGGGCAAGTCGACGCTGGCCAAGCTGCTGGCCCGGTTCTACGACCCGACCGAGGGGCGGGTACTACTCGACGGCGTGGACCTGCGGGAGCTGTCCGTACTCGAACTGCGGCGCGGGGTCGTGATGGTGACGCAGGAGGCGTTCCTGTTCTCCGGCACGGTCGCCGAGAACATCGCCATCGGCCGCCCCGACGCGTCCCGCGAGGACATCGAACGGGCCGCGAAGGCGATCGGGGCGCACGACTTCATCATGGCGCTGCCGGACGGGTACGACACGGATGTCCGCAAGCGGGGTGGCCGTATCTCGGCGGGGCAGCGGCAGTTGGTGGCGTTCGCACGGGCGCTCCTCGCCGATCCGGCGGTGCTGATCCTGGACGAGGCGACCAGTTCGCTGGACATCCCCGGCGAGCGGGCGGTCCAGCGCGCGATGCACACGGTGTTGCGGGGGCGCACGGCGGTGGTGATCGCGCACCGGTTGTCGACGGTGGAGATCGCGGACCGGGTCCTGGTGATGGCGGACGGCCGAGTGATCGAGGATGGGACGCCGAAGGATCTGATCGCGGGGACGGGCCCGTTCGCCGGCCTGCACCAGGCGTGGCGGGAGAGCTTGTCGGGGGGCGCGGTGCCAGGGCCCGCGAGCCCGGCCTGATCCGAACGAGAGGCTTTGGAGCAGGGCGCCGCCGGAGACCTCGATGGGCGGTGACCCAGCGCAGTCCGTCGGAGGCGAGCGTGGCGGTGGCGTCACCGATCTCGGCGGGCTCCGTTGAAGTCCGGGTGGCCCGGTGGGAGCGGTGGCCGGTAGGTGCCCGAGCCGTCCGGCGTGCTCAGCCGTCCGGCGTGCTCGGATCGGCGCTGCTTCATGGCGTCCGGCATTGCCTGCCCGACACCCGACACCCGACACCTCAAAACGGATTGTCCATCCGATTATGTGCTACCGTCCGAGCAGCGGATGAACTATCCGTTTGACTGGCTGGAGGGACGCATGACGAAGACTGCTGTGGTCACGGCGGGGACGGCCGGCATCGGACTGGAGACGGCCCTAGGGCTGGCCGACGCCGGGTTCTCGGTCACCGTGGTCGGACGCAACGCCGACCGGGGTGCGCGGGCGGTCGACCGAATCAACGCGACGAACCCGGCGCGTCCCGGGCGGTTCCTGCCCGCCGACCTCGGCTCGCTCGACCAGGTGCGCGCGCTCGCCGACCGGATCGCCGCTGAGCACGCCGCCTCCGGCGACCCGCTGACCGTGCTGGTCAACAACGTCGGGGCGATGTTCCCGCAGCGACAGACCCTGGACGGCATCGAGGCGTCGTTCGTCGTCAACCACCTCTCGCCGTACTTGCTGACAGAACTGCTGCTGCCCACGCTGGCAGGCGGGGTGCCGAGCAGGATCGTGAACGTGACCTCGGGCGCGGTCGGGCTCGCGAAGAGAGCCTTCGACGCCGTCGAGCCGCCGGGCGGCTACTACGGCTTTCACTGGTATGGCCGCGCCAAGCTCGCCAACCTCGCCTACACGCTCGACCTGGCGAATCGACTGAAGGGCACGGCCGTCTCCGTCTTCGCCGCCGACCCCGGAGGCGCCGCGACCGACATGACCAACGGCACGCTGACCGACCCGAAGGTCGTGTCACCAGCCCTGCGGCTGCTGTGGCCACTGGTGCGTCGCAAGTTCGAACGCTCCACCTCGGGTCCGGCGTCCGTGGCTGCCCGGCCCTCGATCGTCGCCGCCACTGACGAAGCCCTCGCGGGCCGGACCGGCATCGTCATCGGGGCCCAGGCGCACCCGGTGACGCCACTGCGCGCGGCGACCGACCCCCGCATCGCCCAGGACGTGCGCCGGCTCAGTGAACGGTACGCACCTCTCACGGCCTCCTGACCTGCCAGGCGGTGCGGGTGCTGTCGGCGGCATCATCCGGATGGGGAATCCGGTTAGCATGTCCCCCATGACGACTCCCCTGCGCAAGGACGCGGCCCGCAACTGGGACCGGATCGTCGCGGTCGCCCGTGCCCTGATCGACCAGGGCACACCCCTGCAACTGAACGACGTCGCCGGCCGCGCCGGAGTCGGAGTCGGTACCGTCTACCGGCACTTCGCCACCCCCGAGGCGCTACTGGAGACCGTCGCCACTCCCTGCCTGGAAGCCCTGGTGGACCACGGCCGGCAGGCTCTGACCGGCGCCGACCCCTGGCGCGCGCTCGAATGTTTCCTGTTCCGCACCGTCGAAGCGCAGGTCGCTGACGCGTCCCTGTCCCCGGTCGCCGCCGCAGCCACCGACGCCCTGCCCCGCACCACACAGCTCAAAGAGGCGCTTCGGTCGGTCGGCACCGCACTCCTCGGCCGGGCTCGCGATGCCGGAGCGGTCCGACCTGACCTGACCTCCGCCGACCTCGTCCCGCTCATGTGCGGCATCGCCTATGCCGTTCACGTCCACGGCGGCACACCCGCCGACCGGATCGACACCGCGCACCGCTACCTGGCCACACTCCTCGAAGGACTGCACGCCACGCCAGAGCACGCGTGAGAACGCCGCCCGCGCACCAGCCGGGGTGATCCGTACCTGCCGATGGCCCTCCTCTCATCGCGAGAAGAGGGCCATCGATGTCAGGCCGTAGTGGAGCGGACCTCGCCAGTACGGACAAGGCCGACGAACGAGACCCATCCGGCCGGGCGGAACCGCAGCGCGGGACCATTCGGGTTCTTGGAGTCACGAACACCGATCACTCCGTGGGTGGCGGTGGCGTCGGCGATCTCGACGCAGTTGCCTCCGGCGTTGCTGTACGACGACCTGTGCCAGGCGTCTTCGGGTGCCAGCTCAGAGGCTGGGACGTGGCTGTTCATGGCCTCCCTACCTTCGGAGTCGGGCACGGTTCAGATCAGGCCGAGTCACCTTCGGCCGTGCACACGAAAGCCAAGAGTCCGTCCCACCCGGCCCGACTGATGCGCAGGGCGGGACCGCTCTTGTCCTTCGAGTCCCGGACGAGGATGTCGTCGTGCGTCCGGAGTCGGCTGGCAACCTCGACGCAACTGCCGCCTATGCCGCTGCTGTACGACGACTTGTACCAGGCGCCTTCGGGTGCCAGCTCTAAGGCGGGGATATGCGTGCTCATGCATTCATACCTTTCCTGTACGCCGTCGCACGACGCGCCGTGGCACGGTTCAGATCACGCCGAAGTCGCCTTCGGCCGTGCGGACGAAGCCCAGGAGTCCGTCCCACCCTGCCCGGCTGATACGCAGGGCCGGGCCGCTCTCTTCTTTTGAGTCTCGGACGAGGACGTCATCGTGCGTGCGGAGTCGGCTGGCAACCTCGACGCAACTGTTGCCTGATGCGCTGCTGTACGACGACTTGAACCAGGCGTTTTCAGGGGCCAGCTCAGAGGCTGGGATGTGAGTGCTCATGGCTCTACAACTCTCCTGCCAGTCGTTTCATGAACTGCGGTGTGTCCTCGGGTGGAAGGGCCGAGGCGATCATGTAGTCGAACCTGCGGGTGAACCGTGCGACCTCCCCGGGCTTGTCCGACGTTGACACCGCCCCCCACGGGTTGTCCACCGACACCATCGGGGGGAGGCCAGCACCAAGATCGAGGATGGCCAGGTCGTTGGTCGCGCGATACCCCGGGCTGTTGAGAGGCAGCACCTGGATTTTGACGTGGCTGAGCTTGGACAGCCTCGTGATTTCCTCGTACTGCTCGCGCATGACGTCAGCGCCACCGTAGGTGCTCCGAAGGCCCGCCTCGCCCTGGATGACCCAGAGTTTGACCGGCTTGGGTTCGCGCCTCAGAACTCGCTCCTTGCGTTCCAAGCGCAGCGCCACGTTGTACTGGATGAACTCGCTGGTGGTTTCTTGGAGCGGTCTTTCGTCCTCGAAGATCGCCTGTGCGTATCCCTTGGTCTGGATTAGCCCGTGGATGACCTGCGGGTGATAGGCCCGGATCTCCTCAGCCTCGGCCTCTAGACCAACGAAGCCCTGCATCGCGGGATGCACCTGGCTTCGGTACTGGGTCACCCAGTCCTGGTTGATTGCATCACGGTTCAGGTCGAGGAATGCCTCGATGACCTCCTCGTCGTCCACCCCGTACTTGGCCAAGAGCTTCTTCAGGTCGCCCACGTTACGGAAGTTGAGACTTCCCGTCTCGATGCGCTGGAGTGCGGCCTCCGAGAGTTTGGTGCCCTGTATGGCCTGCTTGCGGGTCATCGGTTTGCCGTTGACCAAGATGCTCTCTCGGATGCCCCGTAACCGGAGACCGAGTTCGAGGCGCCTACCGGTCGCCCCTCGCTTCGCTGCCACTTGTGCGCCCTCCTCGTGTTCCTGTGCCGATCTTGAGGTGCCGTGTGCGGAGAGTTACCCCGCTTGTTCAGGCCCCGCAGCCCCCTGTGCAGGTCTGTGCATAGTCCAATTTGGTCGGCGCCGAATTTTCGACACAGATGCGGTTGCAGGTGCACCGGCCTACCCGTCACGGTAGTTGAGTCGGCGTGATCGCGGGCGGTGAAGTGGTGAATCCGATCTACGAGTTGGGCGGGATTCTCTGCTGCGCTACCCATCTGAGCTGCGGAGGAACGAGGCATGGGTGTCACCACACTGGGCCCGGAGATCGTCGCAATATTGGGCGCCGAAGGCCCGTCGGACCCCGTGCCGACCATCCTTGAAGACCTCTCCGTATCCATCGAACGCGGGTATGTAACAGGTACTCCCGGCGTGCCGAGTTCGACCGCCATCCGGGTCGGACACCTCCGTCGAATCGGGGTCGGCAAGCTGACCTCATGGGGCCTCTCGGACCTCGTTGACGACGCTGAGTTACTGATCAGCGAACTCGTCACCAACGGAATTCGCCACGGAACCGGTCCCGAGGTCGTCTTCCGGCTCGTCATCGGCGAGGAATTCCTCGTACTCGAAGTGCACGACGGCTCACCCCAGTTGCCCCGCGTCCGCACCGCCGGTCCCGGCGAGGAGAACGGCCGGGGCATGTTCCTCGTGGACGCGCTCGCCACGTCCTGGGGAGTCAGCGCGGATGGCACGACGACGTGGTGCATCCTCACGAAGCCCGCTCAGGCGGAGCCGAACCCATGACCACGACCGCCGACCCCAGGATCACGGCCCTGATCCTGGCCACCATGCGGGAACGCTTCCTACTGGCGTCGCCCGAAGTACCCGTGGTCGCCGACGTATTCGAGGACCTTGAGGCCGTACTCGGCCCCTACGCAGACCTCACCGCCGCCGACCTCGCGGAACTGACTCCACGCCTCCACACGGTGTTTCACCGACTCCTGGTCGTGGCGCGGCAGCCGAACAGCGGCGTCAGCGCAGTCACGGCGGCGGCTGCCCGGAACCTCTTGGACAAGCCTCTCCCCTTTGAGCCCACCCAGGCGCTCGGGTACGTCCGGCGCCTCGCCGTGACCGTAGGCGGCCTGCTCGATGAACTGCTGGAGGAGCTGCCGTGAGCGGCGAAGCCCCTCCCCCGCTGACCATCGACGTACGCCCGGCGCACGAAGCGTACGACTACGAGTTCGTCGCCTCCCGCCTCCACGATCTCGACCTGCTACGCGAAAGCATCGCCGTCCGTATCTACCGGGTCCCGCTGCTCGCGGTGCCCGTCGGCGGACGCAGGCGCGGCGGGCGCATGGACGTGGGGCGGTCGGTGACGCTGGCGCTCGCCATCCGAACCGTCCTGCTCGGCCACCCCGGTTTCCCCGTACCCCGCATCCGCCTGACCCGCCCCGCGAACGTGGACACGTGGCTCGTCGAATGGGGAGCCCACGCTCCCGACCTGCCGTCCGGCCACCCGGAACGGAACCGCTTCTTCGGATACGCCGAAGCCGCACCGACAGAGGAAGGGTGCCCCGCCGATGAGCGCAGCCGACGCAGCCGATGACGATCTGGCCGATCTTCAGTTCTTCGAGATCCCGCACATGCGACGACTCACCGCCGAGCAGAACGCGGGCGCCGCGTGCGTGTGGTGCGCCGCCGCGCTCGCCCCCGGCGCGGGGGTCGACCTCGGCGAGGGCATGGGCTGGCGGCCCCACTCCTGCGGGCGCTGCTACCCGCTCCGGGTCGCGGTCGTGCGCACGTTCAGGAATCTCCACGCCCACTGGACGTCCTGCACACCGTGCGAGGGCGCCGCCCGGGTCGGGGACCGGCTGTGCGCGGAGGCCACCACCCGGCAGGCCGCGCACCTACGGGCCCGCAAGGCGGCCGACAAGGAAACCCCGACCTGCTTCTCCTGCCGCAACCCCATCACCGAGAGGGAGTCCCAGGCCGGCACCTTCGCCCCCCACGTCTGGACGGCCCCCAACTCGTCCACGCCGTACCGGACCTTCGTCCACACCGGGGTCTGCCTGTGGAACGAGACCGTGTTGTAGGCGCGGTCAAGGATGCACTTTCAGCCACCCAGGGCCTGAACTCTCCCCCACCCGCAAGCCCCTGGCGCACCGCCGGGCACCGTGGCCTCAGCCACTCCTCCCCGTTCCGCCCTCCCCCGGCGCCCCGTCGCGATTCCCGGATGTTCAGGCGCCCGTACCGGTGGTGAGCCTGCCGTGGGGCCCCCTGCCGCCGTGCGCCTCACAGTTGCGAACACCCATCGCACAGCCGGGATATGACAGGGCAACATATCCGTTTACCGAACATGACCAACCGTGCAACGGACCGTTTCGAGCCAACCTCCTGATGCGCTCCTGACAAGGACATGATCGGGCTGCCACTCTTCCCCTCGGCCAGCGCACAGCCCGGACACACGTCCGCCGTACGGCCGTACGGCGGCCGGCACCACCCCCCACGAAGCACCCCCACAAAGCACCACCAGGTACCGCGAAGTACCACCCCCACACCGCGCCACCGGCGCGAACGGCAGTACACCGCACGACATCCGCACGGCACCCGCACATGGTTCCGCCCCAGTTCTGCCCCCGGACGGCCACCCAGCCGGCCGGTCTCCCTGGTCGCAGACCCGCGACCACGCAGAAGGAGTCAGTGTTGAGACCCACCTCCCACGACATGACCCCCCACTCCCCCCACACTCAGACCCCGGGCGCCTCCCGCTCCCGCGCCCGTCGGCGCGCGGCCGGTGGCGCCCTGGTCGCCGTGGCGGCCCTGCTTGCCGTCGCCGTGCAGACGGGAGCGGCCACAGCGGACGCGAACCCGGCCGCGGCGACCGCGCGGAAGGCCGACCCCGGCGCCCTGCCGAAGAACCTCTCGCCGTCCCAGCGCGCCGAGCTGATACGCGCGGCCGACGCGTCCAAGGCGGAGACCGCCAAGGACCTCGGCCTCGGCGCGCAGGAGAAGCTCGTCGTCCGTGATGTCACCCAGGACCGCGACGGCACCACGCACACCCGCTACGAGCGCACCTACGCGGGCCTCCCGGTCCTCGGCGGCGACCTCGTCGTGGACGCGGCCAAGTCCGGTGCGACGCAGACCGTCACGAAGGCGTCCCGCGCCTCGCTGAAGGGCGTCACCACCACGGCGACCGTGAAGGCGGCCACCGCCGAGAAGCAGGCGCTGAGCGCGGCGGCCGACGCGGGGTCGAAGAAGACCGAGGCGGACAGCGCGCCGCGCAAGGTCGTGTGGATGGCGTCGGGCACCCCGACCCTCGCGTACGAGACCGTCGTGGGCGGGCTCCAGGAGGACGGCACCCCGAACGAGCTGCACGTCGTCACGGACGCCGCCACCGGCGCGAAGCTCTTCGAGTGGCAGGGCGTCCAGAACGGCACCGGCAACACCCAGTACAGCGGCACCGTCACCCTCGGCACCACCCTGTCGGGCTCCAACTACACCCTCACCGACGGGGGCCGCGGCGGCCACAAGACGTACAACCTCAACCGGGGTACGTCCGGCACCGGCACGCTGTTCTCTCAGACCAACGACACCTGGGGCAACGGCACCACGTCGAACGCGGCCACCGCGGGCGCCGACGCCGCCTACGGCGCGGCCGAGACGTGGGACTACTACAAGAACGTCTACGGCCGCAGCGGCATCCGCGGCGACGGCGTCGGCGCGTACTCCCGCGTGCACTACGGCAACAACTACGTCAACGCGTTCTGGAGCGACAGCTGCTTCTGCATGACGTACGGCGACGGCAGCGGCAACGCCAAGCCGCTCACCTCGCTCGACGTGGCGGCCCACGAGATGACGCACGGCGTCACCGCGGCCACCGCGAAGCTCGTCTACAGCGGTGAGTCCGGCGGCCTCAACGAGGCGACGTCGGACATCTTCGCGGCGGCCGTCGAGTTCTACGCGAACAACGCGTCGGACCCGGGCGACTACCTCATCGGCGAGAAGATCGACATCAACGGCAACGGGACCCCGCTGCGCTACATGGACAAGCCGAGCAAGGACGGCGCGTCCAAGGACTCGTGGTACTCCGGCATCGGCTCGGTCGACGTGCACTACTCGTCGGGCCCGGCGAACCACTGGTTCTACCTGCTGTCCGAGGGCAGCGGCGCCAAGACCATCAACGGCGTCTCGTACAACTCGTCGACCTCGGACGGCCTGCCCGTCACCGGGATCGGCCGGGACAAGGCCGCGCTGATCTGGTACAAGGCGCTGACCACGAAGTTCACCTCGACCACCAACTACGCGAGCGCCCGCACCGGCACCCTCGCGGTGGCCGCCGAGCTGTACGGCACGACGAGCGCCGAGTACAAGTCCGTGACGGACGCGTGGGCCGGTATCGCGGTCGGCGCGCGGCCGGGCGGCGGCGACCCGGGCACGGGTACGTCGTTCGAGAACACCACTCCGGTCGCCATCCCGGACGCCGGTGCGGCCGTCACCTCGTCGGTGACCGTCACCGGCCGTGCGGGCAACGCGCCGAGCAACCTGTCGGTGTCCGTGGACATCACGCACACCTGGCGCGGTGACCTGGTCGTCGACCTGGTCGGCCCGAGCGGGACCTCGTACCGGCTGAAGAACTCCAGCAGCTCGGACTCGGCGGACGACGTCCGGGAGACCTACACGGTCAACGCGGCTGCGGAGGTCGCGAACGGCGTCTGGAAGCTGAAGGTGCAGGACGTGGCGGCCCAGGACGTCGGGCAGATCAACAGCTGGAAGGTCACCTTCCCGTAAGCCGGGTCGCCTTCCGGTAGGGCTGGTCGGCAGACTCTCCTCAGAGACGGCGCCGTCCCGGGATCAACTCCCCGGGGCGGCGCCGCCGTTCGTTCGCCCTGCGGACATCGCGCCACGCCCAACGGACGTTTTCCGGCCAACATGCCGTCAGGCTCATGACACATGCGCCATACAACTGGCACGCTTCACCCCGCACCTCATGAGCACCACCGCACCCCAGCACACCAACACCCCAGCACCACCGCCCCACGCGGCCCCCACGCCGCACCGGGCGTCCCCCCACAAGTACACATCTTCACAAGGAGTCTGCGTGACCCCCCACATATCCCGCAGCAATCGGACCCTGGCTCTGGCGACCGCCGTCGCGGCCGGAGCCCTTCTCGCCGGCGGCCTCACCTCCGGCGCCTCCGCACAGACGGCACAGAAGGCCGACGCGACCCCCGCCGCCGCCCCGATGAAGCTGTCCGGCGCCGCACGCGCCGCGCTGCTGAAGACCGCCGAGGACACCACCGCCCGAACCGCCGACCGCATCGGCCTCGGCGCCAAGGAAAAGCTCGTCGTCAAGGACGTCGTCAAGGACCGCGACGGCACCACCCACACCCGCTACGAGCGCACGTACGCCGGACTCCCCGTCCTCGGCGGCGACTTGGTCGTGCACACCGCCAAGTCCGGTGCGGCCAAGGGCGTCACCAAGGCCGTGAAGGCGGACATCGCCGTCGACACGGGCGCCGGAACGCTCGCCGCCGAGAGCGCGCCGAAGGGCGCCCGCAAGGTCGTGTGGGCGGCGACGGGCACGCCGGTGCTCGCCTACGAGAAGGTCGTCAAGAGCACGAAGAAGGACGGCACGCCCAGCGAGCTGCACGTCGTCACGGACGCGGCCACCGGCAAGAAGCTGTTCCAGTGGGACGACATCCGCAACGGCGCGGGCGAGAGCCAGTACAGCGGCAGCGTCACGGTCGGCTCCACCGGCTCCGGTTCCTCGTTCGCGCTGACGGACGCCGCGCGCGGCAACCACAGCACGTACAACCTGAACCACGGCACCTCCGGCCAGGGCACCCTCTTCACGGACGCGGACGACACCTGGGGCAACGGCACCACCAGCGACCCGGCGACCGCAGCCGTGGACGCCGCCTACGGTGCCCAGCTCACGTGGGACTACTACAAGAACGTGCACGGCCGCAGCGGTATCCGGGGCGACGGCGTCGGCGCGTACTCCCGGGTGCACTACGGCAACAACTACGTCAACGCGTTCTGGAGCGACAGCTGCTTCTGCATGACGTACGGCGACGGCAGCGGCAACGCGAAGCCGCTCACGTCCATCGACGTGGCCGCGCACGAGATGACGCACGGCGTCACGGCCGCCACCGCGAAACTCGTCTACAGCGGTGAGTCCGGCGGCCTCAACGAGGCGACCTCGGACATCTTCGCGGCGGCCGTCGAGTTCAACGCCGCCAACCCGGAGGACGTCGGCGACTACCTCATCGGCGAGAAGATCGACATCAACGGCGACGGCACTCCGCTGCGCTACATGGACAAGCCCAGCAAGGACGGCGCCTCGCTGGACAACTGGAGTTCGTCGGCGGGCGGCGTGGACGTCCACTACTCGTCCGGCATCGCCAACCACTTCTTCTATCTGCTGTCCGAGGGCAGCGGCGCCAAGACCGTCAACGGCGTCTCGTACGACTCGCCGACCGCCGACGGCCAGCCGGTCACCGGCATCGGCCGCGACAAGGCCGAGCAGATCTGGTTCAAGGCGCTCACCACGTACATGACGTCGACGACGAAGTACGCGCAGGCCCGCACCGCCACGCTGAGCGCGGCCAAGGACCTGTACGGCGACGGTTCGGCGGAGTACCAGGCCGTGGACCGCGCCTGGGCCGGGGTCAACGTGAAGTGACGTGAACTGATCCGACGGCTGTCCCGCCACCCCTTTGACCGGGCGGCACCCGGGGTCTCTCCTACGATCCCCGGGTGCCGCCCGCTCCATGCCAAGCCAAGCCATGCCCGGCCGGGCTCAGCGGAGCAGAACCCCCGCGTTCTCGCCGACCGACTCCGACGGCACCGCGACCAGGCCGAGTTCGGCGCTCGACGCCAGCAGCGGGTGCTCGGGGAGGATGCGGACCGTATAGCCGTAGGGTCCGGTGCGGTCGAGGGTGAGCGGGCCCTCGTACGTCCAGCGGCCCTCCAGATCGGGTCCGCCGACCGGCTTCAGCGGGACGTGCGAGCCGTCCGTGATCCGGTCCTCGGGGTCGACCCGGCCCGCGACGGCCTGCACCTCGACGTCCTCGGGGACGAGGTCGCCGAGCCGCACCCGGACCCGCAGCGCGAGCACCGTACCGACCTCCGGGGTCGCGGGCGCCGCCGATGCCTCCACGTGGTCGACGGCGACGCGGCTCCAGCCGGAGCGCACCCGGGTCTTCCAGGTGGCGAGTTCGAGCGCGGCGCCATCGGTCAGCGCGCGGTGGGCGCGGGCGGCCGGCAGATACAGCCGCTCCACGTACTCGCGGACCATCCGCCCGGCCAGGACCTTCGGGCCGAGCAGGGTGAGGGTCTGGCGGACCATCGTGATCCAGCGGTCCGGCAGACCGGCCGGGCCCTGCTCGTAGAACCGGGGCGCGACGCGCTGTTCGAGCAGGTCGTAGAGCGCCCGCGCCTCCAGGTCGTCCCGGCGGTCGACGTCGGTGGCCTCGCCGTCGGCCGTGGGGATCGCCCAGCCGAAGTCGGGCGCGTACCACTCGTCCCACCAGCCGTCCAGGACCGACAGGTTGAGGCAGCCGTTGAGTGCGGCCTTCATCCCGGAGGTCCCGCACGCCTCCAGGGGGCGCAGCGGGTTGTTGAGCCAGACGTCGCAGCCCGGGTAGAGCTTCTGCGCCATGCCCATGCCGTAGTCGGGCAGGAACACGATCCGGTGGCGTACCCGGGGGTCGTCGGTGAAGCGCACCAGCTCCTGCACGAGCCGCTTGCCGCCGTCGTCGGCGGGGTGCGCCTTGCCCGCGACGACGATCTGCACGGGCCGCTCGGGGTGCAGCATCAGCTCCATCAGCCGGTCCCGGTCGCGCAGCATGAGCGTCAGCCGCTTGTACGAGGGCACGCGGCGGGCGAAGCCGATGGTGAGGACGTCGGGGTCGAGCACCCCGTCGATCCAGCCGAGTTCGGCGGCCCCGGCGCCGCGCTGGCGCCATGACGCGTACAACCGCTTGCGCACCTCGCCGACCAACTGCTCGCGCAGCAGCCGCCGCAGCGCCCAGACCTCGGTGTCGGGGATCTCGGCGATGGCGTCCCAGCGGCCCGCGTCGGAGCCGGTGAGCGCGTCCTCGGTGCGCGGTGCGCCGAAGGTGCGGGCGCCGAGCCGCAGTACCTCGGGGGCGACCCAGGTGGGGGCGTGGACGCCGTTGGTGACGGAGGTGATGGGCACCTCGTCGGCGTCGAAGCCTGGCCAGAGGCCGGAGAACATCTCGCGGCTGACGCGGCCGTGCAGCAGCGAGACCCCGTTGGCGCGCTGGCCCAGGCGCAGGCCCATGACGGCCATGTTGAAGAGGTTGGGTTCGCCGCCGGGGTAGGTCTCCATGCCGAGCTGGAGGACGCGTTCGACGTCGATGCCGGGGAGTTCGGCGTCGGCGCCGAAGTGCCGGGCGACGAGTTCGCGGTCGAAGCGGTCGATGCCGGCCGGGACGGGCGTGTGGGTGGTGAAGACGGTGCCGGCCCGGACGGATTCGAGGGCCGGATCGAAGGCGAGACCGCGGGCGACGTGCTCATGGATGCGTTCGAGGCCGAGGAAGCCGGCGTGGCCCTCGTTGGTGTGGAAGACCTCGGGCGCGGGGTGCCCGGTCAGCTCGCAGTAGGCGCGCACGGCGCGGACGCCGCCGATGCCGAGCAGCATCTCCTGGAGCAGCCGGTGCTCGCTGCCGCCGCCGTAGAGCCGGTCGGTGACATTGCGCTCCTTGGAGCCGTTCTCCTCTATGTCCGAATCGAGCATCAGCAGGGGTACGCGGCCGACCTGGGCGATCCAGATCCGGGCGTGCAGACTCCGCCCGCCGGGCAGCGCGATGGCGATGTGCGCGGGGCTGCCGTCGGCAGCGCGGAGCAGTGAGAGGGGCAGTTCGTCGGGGTCGAGCAGCGGATAGGTCTCCTGCTGCCAGCCGTCGCGCGAGAGCGACTGGCGGAAGTAGCCGTGGCGGTAGAGCAGGCCGACGCCGATGAGCGGGACGCCGAGGTCGCTGGCGGCCTTGAGGTGGTCGCCGGCGAGGATGCCGAGGCCGCCGGAGTACTGGGGCAGCGCGGCGGTGACGCCGAATTCGGGGGAGAAGTAGGCGACGGCGGCGGGCAGGTCGCCCGGCTGGTCCTGATACCAGCGGTCGCCCTGGACGTAGTCCTTGAGGTCGTCGGCGGTCTCGGTGAGGCGGTGCAGGAAATCCGGGTCGGCGGCGAGTTCCGTGAGCCGTTCGGGGGCGACGCCGCCGAGCAGCCGGACGGGGTCGCCGTCGGCGGCCCAGCGGGCCGGGTCCACGGACCGGAAGAGGTCACGGGTCCCTTCGTGCCAGGACCAGCGGAGGTTGCGGGCCAGCTCGCTCAGCGCGAGCAGGGGCTCGGGGAGTACGGGACGGACGGTGATGCGACGGATGGCCTTCACGTTTCCACCTTCGCAGGGGTCGGCGGGGTCCGACGGTAGCTGGCGGCGGTACGCGGCCAAAACAGCGCAAAGGCTCACCCCTTTCCCGGACCGGGCGCCCCCCTCGGCCCCCGATCGCTCCCCTTCGCCGACCCAAAAGACGCCAAACTTCCCCCTGGCCCACTTGTGGGGGTTCGTGCCGCGCGAGAGGCTGCGAGGGTCGGGCCGGGCGCGCGAGGAGTTAACACAAGTCCGGATTGGTCACCCGATCGCCATGGGAAGGCTCCTCCGGTACGCGTACGCCACCGCACACCCCCGCAGGACCTCTCACTCCATCTCGTATACGAAACCGACCCGGGCGAGTGCTCTGCGTACCCCCGAACGAGTGACGCGGAGGGGAGCAGTCATGCCCGCACCCGCGAGTCACCCCTCCCGCATATAAAAAGAGGGCAAAAGCCTCAGAACGCCGAGCCGCCCGCCCCCGCAGAACGCCCAGGTGATGCCGTGAACCCGCCGTCCATTGGCCGCATTCCCGTGCTGGACGTCCAGCCCCGAGTCGACTGCGGGCGCCGCCCCGCCAAGGCGGTGGTGGACGAATCCTTCCAGGTCACCGCCACCGTCTTCCGTGAAGGCCATGGAGCGGTGGCCGCCAATGTCGTGCTGCGCGACCCGGACGGCAGGTCCCGGGGGTGGTTCCCGATGCGGGAGCTGGCCCCCGGCACCGACCGCTGGGGCACGACCGTCAAGCCCACCACGGAGGGCCGCTGGACCTTCACGGTCGAGGCGTGGAGCGACCCGATCACCACGTGGCGCCACCACGCGGGCATCAAGATCCCGGCCGGTATCGACACCGAGATGGTCCTGGAGGAGGGCGCGCAGCTGCACGAGCGGGCCGCCGCCGGGGTCCCCAAGGCGAAGGGCCGCCGCGAGACCGTGCTCGGCGTGGCGGACATCCTGCGCGACAAGGAGCGCACGGGCGCGGCCCGCCTCGCCGCCGCCCTCACCCCCGACGTGGACGCCGTACTGTCCCGCTATCCGCTGCGCGAACTGGTCACCGCGGCCGAGCCCGCGCACCTCCTCGTGGAGCGCAGGCGCGCGCTGTTCGGTTCCTGGTACGAGTTCTTCCCGCGCTCCGAGGGCGCCAAGGTCACCGAGGGCGAGCCGCCGGTCAGCGGCACCTTCGCCACCGCGGCCGACCGGCTCCCGGCGATCGCCGCGATGGGCTTCGACGTGGTGTATCTGCCGCCGGTCCATCCGATCGGCAGCACCTTCCGCAAGGGCCCGGACAACACACTGACGGCCGGGCCGCACGACGTGGGCGTGCCCTGGGCGATCGGCTCCGCGGAGGGCGGGCACGACGCGATCCACCCGGACCTCGGGACGCTCGCCGACTTCGACGCCTTCGTGGAGCGGGCCGCCGACCTCCGCCTGGAGATCGCCCTCGACTTCGCCCTCCAGTGCTCACCCGACCACCCCTGGGTGGAGAAGCACCCGGACTGGTTCCACCACCGCCCCGACGGCACCATCGCGTACGCGGAGAACCCGCCGAAGAAGTACCAGGACATCTACCCGATCTCCTTCGACAAGGACATGAAGGGCCTGGTCAAGGAGACCGTCCGGGTGCTGCGGTTCTGGATGGGCCACGGGGTGCGGATCTTCCGTGTCGACAACCCGCACACCAAACCCGTGGTGTTCTGGGAGAAGGTCATCGCCGACATCAACGGCACCGACCCCGACGTGATCTTCCTGGCGGAGGCGTTCACCCGCCCCGCGATGATGCGGACCCTCGCGGCGATCGGCTTCCAGCAGTCGTACACCTACTTCACCTGGCGTACGTCGAAGCCGGAGCTGACCGACTACCTGACCGAGCTGTCCCAGGACACGGCCGGTTTCATGCGGCCGAATCTGTTCGTCAACACGCCGGACATCCTGCACGCGTACCTTCAGCAGGGCGGACGCCCCGCGTTCGAGGCGCGCGCGGTACTCGCGGCGACGCTCTCCCCGGCCTGGGGCGTCTACAGCGGGTTCGAACTCTGCGAAAACGTCCCCCAGCGGGACGGCAGCGAGGAATATCTGCACTCCGAGAAGTACGAGCTGCGCCCCCGCGACTGGGAGGCCGCCGAGCGCGCGGGCCGCAGCATCGCGCCCCTGATCACCTCGCTCAACCGGATCAGACGACGCAGCCCCGCCCTCCAACAGCTACGGAACCTGCACTTCCATCCCACGGACAAGGAGGCGGTGATCGCGTACTCCAAGACCGCCGAGGGAACCAGCGGCCCGAACACCGTTCTGGTCGTCGTGAACCTCGACCCGCACCACACCCAGGAGGCCACGGTCTCGTTGGACATGCCGCACCTCGGACTCGGCTGGCACGAGTCCGTCCCGGTCCGCGACGAGCTGACCGGCGAGACCTACCACTGGGGCAGGAGCAATTACGTGCGCCTGGAGCCGGGCACGGCACCCGCGCACGTCTTCACGCTCCTGCGACCGTCCTCACCGATCGGAGGGTCACCCACACGATGATCGTCAACGAACCGGTCCCGGACAAGTTCGAGGACACCCCGGCCAAGGACCGGGACCCGGAGTGGTTCAAACGCGCCGTCTTCTACGAGGTGCTGGTCCGCTCCTTCCAGGACAGCAACGGCGACGGCGTCGGCGACCTGAAAGGTCTCACCGCCAAACTGGACTACCTCCAGTGGCTCGGCGTGGACTGCCTCTGGCTGCCGCCGTTCTTCAAGTCGCCGCTGCGCGACGGCGGTTACGACGTCTCCGACTACACGGCCGTGCTGCCCGAGTTCGGCGACCTCGCCGACTTCGTGGAGTTCGTGGACGCCGCGCACCAGCGCGGTATGCGCGTGATCATCGACTTCGTGATGAACCACACCAGCGACCAGCACCCGTGGTTCCAGGAGTCCCGCGCCAACCCGGACGGCCCCTACGGCGACTACTACCTCTGGGCCGACGACGACAAGCAGTACCCGGACGCGCGGATCATCTTCGTCGACACCGAGGCGTCGAACTGGACCTTCGACCCGGTCCGCCAGCAGTACTACTGGCACCGCTTCTTCTCGCACCAGCCCGATCTCAACTTCGAGAACCCGGCGGTGCAGGAGGAGATCATCGGCGCCCTGCGGTTCTGGCTGGACCTCGGCATCGACGGCTTCCGGCTCGACGCGGTGCCGTACCTCTACACCGAAGAGGGCACCAACTGCGAGAACCTGCCGGCGACGCACGAGATGCTGCGCCGGGTGCGCAAGGAGATCGACGCGCACTACCCGGACACCGTGCTGCTCGCCGAGGCCAACCAGTGGCCCGAGGACGTCGTCGACTACTTCGGCGACTTCTCCCAGGGCGGCGACGAATGCCATATGGCGTTCCACTTCCCGGTGATGCCACGGATCTTCATGGCCGTACGCCGCGAATCCCGCTACCCGGTGTCGGAAATCCTCGCCAAGACCCCGGCCATCCCGTCCGGCTGCCAGTGGGGCATCTTCCTGCGCAACCACGACGAGCTGACCCTCGAAATGGTCACCGACGAGGAACGCGACTACATGTACGCGGAGTACGCCAAGGATCCGCGGATGCGGGCCAACATCGGCATCCGCAGGCGGCTCGCCCCGCTCCTCGACAACGACCGCAACCAGATCGAGCTGTTCACCGCCCTGCTCCTGTCGCTGCCCGGCTCGCCGATCCTGTACTACGGCGACGAGATCGGCATGGGCGACAACATCTGGCTCGGCGACCGTGACGCGGTCCGCACCCCGATGCAGTGGACACCCGACCGCAACGCGGGCTTCTCGTCCTGCGACCCCGGCCGGCTCTACCTCCCGACGATCATGGACCCGGTCTACGGGTACCAGGTCGCCAACGTCGAGGCGTCGATGTCGTCGCCGTCGTCGCTGCTGCACTGGACCCGCCGGATGATCGAGATCCGTAAGCAGAACCCGGCGTTCGGCCTCGGCTCGTACACGGAACTCCAGTCGTCGAACCCGGCGGTCCTCGCGTTTCTGCGGGAGGCGCCGTCGAACGGGGACGGCGAGGACGACCTCGTGCTGTGCGTGCACAACTTCTCGCGCTTCGCACAGCCCACGGAGCTGGAGCTGCAGCGGTTCAACGGCCGCCATCCGGTCGAGCTGATCGGCGGGGTGCGGTTCCCGGCGATCGGTGAATGGCCGTATCTGCTGACCCTGGCGGGCCACGGCTTCTACTGGTTCCGGCTCCGCAAGGACGGCACACCGCCGCAGCCGGTGGCTCCGCCGGTGCAGTCGGACAGGCTCCAGGACATGTAGACCAGGACCTGTGGACAGGTGGGGGTCCCGCGGCCCGTGACGGCGGCGCGACCCCCGCGTAGCTTGGTTGGTACGTCGGCGCCCCCGCCAGACGGACCATCCTCACCCGACACGTCCCGCACAGCAGCACAGTCGTCCCCCCAGCGGAAAGCATGGGCGGGCCCCCTCCGCATTTCCGGGACACGGACGCGCATTCTCCTGCGGTGTACCCGGGGAAAGGACGCGACGCCATGTCGGAAGCCGTCACCCGTTCGGGCAAGGCGCCCGTCGCGCGCCCCGAGCTGCTCGCCTCGCTCGACCCGCTGCTGCGCGCGTGGCTGCCCCGCCAGCGCTGGTTCGCGGGCAAGGGCCGGCCGGTGAGCGGCTTCACGACGGTGTCGGCGACGGAGCTGCTGCCCCTGTCGGCGACCTCAGGACCAGGGCTGCTGCACCTCCTGGTCCGCGTCGACCAGGACGGCGCGCCCGGCGACTGCTACCAGCTCCTCCTCGGGGTCCGGCCGACCCTCCCCCCGTACCTCGCCCCCGCCCTGATCGGCCGCCCCGCGTCGGGCCCGCTGCACGGGTTCACCGTGTACGAGGGGCTGCACGACCCGCGCCTCGCCGATCTGCTCCTGGAGGCGCTGCGCTCCCGGGCCCGGATCGGCGACCTCCGCTTCGACCGGGCGCAGGACACGGAGATCGGTGCCGGACTGGTGGCGCGGGTGCTGGGCAGCGAGCAGTCCAACTCGTCACTCATCTACGGCGATACGTTCATTCTCAAGCTGTTCCGGCGGATCGTGCCGGGCACCAATCCGGATCTGGAACTCCCCCTTGCGCTGGCCCGCGCCGGATGCGGGCGGGTACCGCCGCCGACGGCCTGGTTCGTGGCGGACGCCGGCGACGGCGCGGGGACCGGGTGGAGCGGGGACTCGGCGCTGGTCCTCGGCGTGCTCCAGCCGTTCCTGAAGGGCGCCGCCGACGGCTGGGAGCTGGCGCTGCGCGAGCTGGGCCGGGGCGCCGACTTCACCCCCCAGGCGCGGGAGCTGGGCCGGGCGACCGCCGAGGTGCACGGCGCGCTCGCCCTCGCACTGCCCCGCGTCACGCTCGGCCGCGCCCGGATCACCCTGCTCGCCCGCGACATGGCGGAACGTCTCGACGCGACGGCACGTGCGGTACCCGCGCTGCGGCCGTACGCGCCGGGGCTGCGGACCGCCTTCGACGCGCTCGCCGCGCTGGGCGCCGGCGGGCGGCCCTGGACGGCGCAGCGCATCCACGGCGATCTCCATCTGGGGCAGTGCCTGCGGTCCCCGGACGGGGAGTGGTCGCTGATCGACTTCGAGGGCGAGCCCGCACGCCCGCTCGCCGAGCGCCGACTGCCGCAGCCGACGGTCCGTGACATCGCGGGGATACTCCGCTCCTTCGACTACGCGGCCCGCTCGCACCGGCCGTGGGCGCCCGAGTGGGCGGCGGACTGCCGGGCCGCGTACTGCTCGGGGTACGCGGAGGTGTCGGGGACGGATCCCCGTGACGAGCCGGTGCTGCTGCGGGCGTACGAGACGGACAAGGCGGTGTACGAGGTGCTGTACGAGGCGCGTCACCGGCCGGATTGGTTGGCGGTGCCGCTGGCCGCGTCCGCTCGTTTGGCGGGGGTTGGTCGCCCTTGACTTTGAGGTGCCGTTCCCTTTGGCGCCCCTTTGTTTCCCACCCACCCACCCAAGAGATTGATTGCCCATCCGTCGTCGCCCGCCCGTCGGGCCCAAGAGATTGATCGCTTGCCCACCATCCCAAAAGTCCCCAGAGACCAGAGAGATTGAGGCATCCCCCGTGACCCCTCGTTCGTCGTCCGAGAGTACGCCCAAGAAGTCCGCCAAAGGTGTGGGCAAGGGCAGTCCCAAGGCCGGTCCCAAGAAGGTTCCGAAGGCGAAGGCCGCCAAGGGGGTGGCTGAGGTGCCGGGGCAGGTCGGGCGGGGGGACGAAGCGGTGCCCGTGCCGGCGGCGCCATCCGTGGCACCCGGGCCCGACGACCGGTGGCGGCTGCTGGCCGGAATGCACCACGACCCGCACGGCGTGCTCGGGGCGCACCCCGTCGAGGGCGGGTTCGCGGTACGGGTGCTGCGGCCGTACGCGCTCGGGGTGAGCCTGCTGATCGGGGGCGAGCGGGTCTCTCTCGACGACAACGGGGACGGGTTCTTCTCCGCACTCGTACCCGGAACCCAGGCCCCTGACTACCGGCTGGTCATCTCGTACCAGGACGCCGAGATCAAGACGGCGGACCCGTACCGGCTGCTGCCCGCGCTCGGCGAGTTCGATCTGCATCTGATCGGTGAGGGGCGCCACGAGCAGTTGTGGCACGCGCTCGGGGCGCGGCCCATGACCCATCAGGGTGTGACGGGCACCCGGTTCACGGTGTGGGCGCCGAACGCGCGCGGGGTCCGTGTCATCGGCGCCTTCAACTACTGGGACGGCGCCGCCCACCCCATGCGCTCGCTGGGCGCCACGGGTGTGTGGGAGCTGTTCGTGCCCGACATCGGCGAGGGCGAGCTGTACAAGTTCGAGATCGCCCGGCCCGACGGCTCCCTCACGCAGCGCTCCGACCCGATGGCCCGGCACACCGAAGTACCCCCGGCGAACGCCTCGGTCGTCCACACCTCGCGGCACGAGTGGCGCGACCAGGAGTGGGTCGCGCGGCGCGGACAGCAGCCGGTCCACGCGTCACCCTTCTCCGTGTACGAGGTCCATCTCGCCTCCTGGCGGCCCGGGTTGACGTACCGCCAGCTCGCCGATCAGTTGCCCTCGTACGTCAACGACCTCGGGTTCACGCATGTCGAGCTGATGCCCGTCGCCGAGCACCCCTTCGGCGGGTCCTGGGGCTACCAGGTCACCGGGTTCTACGCGCCGACCTCGCGGATGGGCAGCCCGGACGACTTCAAGTATCTGATCGACGCGCTGCACCGGGCCGGTATCGGCGTCCTGATGGACTGGGTGCCCGCGCACTTCCCGCGCGACGACTGGGCCCTCGCCGAGTTCGACGGACGCCCGCTGTACGAGCACGAGGACCCGTCGCGGGCCGCGCACCCGGACTGGGGCACCCTCGAATTCGACTACGGCCGCAAGGAGGTCCGTAACTTCCTGGTCGCCAACGCCGTGTACTGGTGCGAGGAGTTCCACATCGACGGCCTGCGGGTCGACGCGGTGGCCTCGATGCTGTACCTCGACTACTCGCGCGAGCACGGCCAGTGGACGCCGAACGAGCACGGTGGCCGCGAGAACCTGGACGCGGTGGCCTTCCTCCAGGAAATGAACGCCACCGTCTACCGCCGGGTGCCCGGTGTCGTCACCATCGCCGAGGAGTCCACCGCCTGGGACGGCGTCACCCGCCCCACCCATCTCGTCGGCGCCGGCGGCTTCGGCGGACTCGGCTTCGGCCTGAAGTGGAACATGGGCTGGATGCACGACTCGCTGGGCTATGTCGCCCACGAGCCGGTGCACCGCAAGTACCACCACCACGAGATGACGTTCTCGATGGTGTACGCGTACAGCGAGAACTACGTCCTGCCGATCTCGCACGACGAAGTGGTGCACGGCAAGCAGGCCCTCGTATCGAAGATGCCGGGCGACTGGTGGCAGCAGCGCGCCAACCACCGCGCCTACCTCGGCTTCATGTGGGCCCACCCCGGCAAGCAACTCCTCTTCATGGGGCAGGAGTTCGCGCAGGGCGCCGAATGGTCGGAGGCGCACGGCCCTGACTGGTGGCTGCTCGACCCGTCGTACTCGGCCGAGCCCGACCACCGGGGCGTCCGCGATCTCGTACGGGACCTCAACGCCGTCTACCGCGCCGAACCCGCCCTGTGGCAGCGGGACACGGACCCGGCGGGCTTCTCCTGGGTCGTCGGTGACGCCGCCGAGGACAACGTCTTCGCCTTCCTGCGCCTCGACGCCGAGGGACAGCCCCTCCTCGCCGTGTCCAACTTCTCACCGGTGGTGCGGTACGAGTATCCGCTCACGGTGCCGGAGGAGGTGACCGCCTGGCAGGAGGTCCTGAACACGGACGCCGAGCGGTACGGGGGGAGCGGGGTTGCCCACCCCGCTCCCGTGAAACCGGATGCCGCCGGGTTGCGGGTCACCCTGCCTCCGCTGGCGACCGTCTGGTTCCGTCCCGCCTGATCCCCCACCGTCACGGGGCTCCGCCCCGAACCCCGGTCCTCAAACGCCGGACGGGCTGCTTTTACAGGCTGAGCCGCACCCGTCCGGCGTTGCCCGTGTGCACCACCCCCAACGACTGCGTCGCCCTCGTCAGCGCGACATACAGGTCGCTCGTCCGGTACTCCCCCGGTTCCACCACGATCACCGTGTCGAACTCCAGGCCCTTCGACTCACGCGGGGCGAGAAGCACCACCGGGTGGGTCAGGTCCGGTTCTGTGCCCGCCGTGATTCCGGGGAGTTCCGTGGCCAGTTCCTCGTGCAGGGCGCTCGGTGCGATCACCGCGAGGCGGCCCTCGGTGGGCTGATGGGCGTGGACCGCGTCCGCCACCGTCGCCGCCAATTTGTCGGGCGAGGTTTCCCGGACCCAGGGGCGGGCGCCCGTGGACCGTACGGAGCGGGGTGGCTCGAAGCCGGGGTGGTCGGTGCGCAGGACGGCTGCCGCGATGTCCATGATCTCGGACGGGGTGCGGTAGTTGACGTCGAGCCGGGTGTGTTCGTAGCGGTCGCCGACGTACGGCGCGAGGATGCGCTCCCAGGAGCCGACGCCGGCCTCGTCGGCGGTCTGGGCGGGGTCGCCGACGAGGGTCATGGACCGGGTCGGCGACCGGCGCATCAGCAGCCGCCACGCCATCGCCGACAGCTCCTGCGCCTCGTCCACGATAATGTGCCCGAACGCCCAGGTCCGATCGGCCGCCGCCCGTTCGGCCGCGCCCCGGTGGTCGGTCTCCTCGTGCCGCTCGGCCATGCGTTCCGCGTCGATGATGTCGTGCGCGGCAAGGATCTCCGAGTCCTCCTCGTCCTTGTCGTCGAACTCGTAGGTGCGCGAGGCGTACGACACATCGAGGACGCCCTGCGCGTACGCGATCTGCCGGCGCCGCTCCGCCTCGGCCGCCGCGCGGGCCGTCCGGTCGTCCTCGCCGAGGAGTTCGGCGGCCTCGTCCAGGAGCGGGACGTCCGCCGGGGTCCAGTCGGGAGCGGTGCCGGGGCGGGTGGTGCGGCGGATCGCCGCCGCGTCCTCGTCGGAGAGGTGGGTGGGCGCGGCGAGGAAGTCCGCGACCAGGCGCTGCGGGGTGAGCCGGGGCCACAACTGCTCGATGGCGGCGTGCACTTCGGGGTTGGCGTCGAGTTCTTCGCGGATCTGGGTGAGGTCGCTCGGGTCGAGCAGCAGCGAACCGTCGTAGGGGTCGGTGCCGATACGTTCGGCGAGCATGTCGGTGAGGGTGTTGAGGATGTGGCCCTCGAAGTACTCACGGGCCACGTTGTGCCGCAGCCCTGTCGCACGGGTGCGGTCCCGGGCGACCCGGACGAGACCCGCGTCGAGGATGAGGACGTTCCGGTCGTGCTCGATCGCGATCACCGGGTCGGGCAGGGCCTGCCGGTCCGCGACGACCGACGCGAGGACGTCCGCCATGTCCGCGCGGCCCTTGACCTCGGCGGCGCACGGGCTGTCCGTACCGGTGGCGTGCACCCCCGGATACAGCTCGCCCACGGTCGACAGCAGCACCCCGGTCTCGCCGAGCGAGGGCAGCACCTCGCCGATGTAGCCGAGGAACGCCGGGTTCGGCCCGACGATCAGCACCGCGCGCCGGGCGAGCAGCTCCCGGTGCTCGTAGAGGAGGTACGCGGCGCGGTGGAGCGCGACCGCCGTCTTGCCGGTGCCGGGGCCGCCCTCCACGACGAGGACACCGCGGTGCGGGGCGCGGATGATGCGGTCCTGCTCCGCCTGGATGGTCCGCACGATGTCGGCCATCCGGCCGGTGCGCGCCGCGTTCAGCGCGGACAGGAGTACGGCGTCCCCCGTCGGGTCCTCGTAGCCGGTGCGGGTGGTGTCGCCCAGGTCGAGGATCTCGTCGTGCAGGGCCGTGACCGTACGGCCCTCGGTGGTCAGATGACGGCGGCGGCGCAGCCCCATCGGGGTGTGGCCGGTCGCCAGGTAGAAGGGGCGGGCGACCGGGGCGCGCCAGTCGATGAGGACCGGGGTGCGGTTCTCGTCGTCCTCGCGGATGCCGATCCGGCCGATGTGGTGGCTGGTGCCCGATGTGAGGTCGATACGGCCGAAGCAGAGCGAACCGTCGACGGCGTTCAGCGCGGCGAGCAGGCCCGACCGCTCCGCGACCAGGATGTCCCGCTCCAGGCGCGCCTGAAGTCCGTTCCCGACGGGTTCGAGCGCGCCCGCGACGGATTGCTCGACGCCGCCGCGCAGCCGGTCGACCCGCGTATACAGCGCGTCGATGAATTCCTGCTCGACGCGCAATTCCGAATTTGACAATTCCACTCCCACCCGGATATGCTGTGCTCAGCAAACTTCCCCGCGACTTCACCAAGTATTCGGCGCACCGAAATACAGGAAGTCGCGAACCACTGAATATACGCAGAGAAATCCCCCGGCTGTCAATTCGCCGGGGGATTTCTTTACGATTGGGGGGTGCGGGACGTTCGGGGGTGCGGGTCGGGTTCAGCCCTCGGGCTGCGTCACCCTTCGGGCTGCATCACGCAGAAGACCGCGCCCCACGGGTCCTGGAGTCCGGCGAGCCTGCCCCACGGGGTCGGCATCGGGTCCAGGACGACCGTGCCGCCCGCCTTGGCGTGCGTGGCGGTGACCGCGTCGAGGTCGGCCACGGCGAACGTGGTCATCCAGTGCGGGGGGATCTCCGCCGGGAAGTGCTCGGCCATGTCGTCCAGGCCGCCGACCGGGCGTTCGCTGTCGGACGCCGGGTACAGCGCGAGGTAGCCGTCGCCGCCCTCCTCGTCGATGGGGCGGGCCGTGAGACCGAACGCGGCCTTGTAGAAGGCGGCTGCCGCCGGTACGTCGCGGGTGTTGCACTCGTTCCACACCACCGTGCCGGGCTCGTTCACCAGTCCGGCGCCGAAGAACTCCTTGTGCCCCCAGACGCCGAAGACGGCGCCCGTCGGGTCGGCCGCGACGGCCATCCGGCCCAGCGGGCCCACGTCGTCCGGGCCGAACAGGACGGTGCCGCCGGCCTCGCCGATCAGGCGGGCGGTCGCGTCCGCGTCGTCCGTGGCGAGATAGGTCGTCCACACGTGCGGCGGCTCCGGCTGGCCCTCGGGGGCCATCGCCGGGCCGATGCCCGCGACCGGCCTGCCGTTCTTCTCCATCACGGCGTAGCCGCCGAACTCGGCGGGGCCCGGCTGTCCGCGCCAGCCGAACAACTGGCCGTAGAAGTCGAGGGCCGCGCGCTGGTCCTTGGCCATCAGGTCGACCCAGCAGGGGGTGCCGGGTGCGTAGGGTGCGTTGATCTCGGGCATGAGCGGGGCCTCCGGGGTGGGGCGGGTCTGTCGGTGCTGGGTCCCCGGTCCTCACTCTGGCACGGGCCCGGTGCCTTGTCCTGACGGCGGCCGGGCCCTGCGGTGCTGTGGTCAGACGACGTCTTCCAGCTCCTCCAGGAGCCTGCGCTTCGGGCGGGCGCCGACCATGGATTTCACGGGTTCACCGGCGCGGAACACCATCAGCGTCGGCATCGAGAGGACCCCGTACGCGAGGGTCGTCTCCGGATTGCGGTCGACGTCGATCTGCACCACCTTCATCCGGTGCGCCTCCTCGCGGGCCACCGCGCTCAGCACCGGCGCGATCTGTCGGCACGGCGGGCACCAGTCCGCCGTGAACTCGACGAGTACGGGGAGTTCGGCGCGCAGCACCTCGTCGGCGAAGTCGGTGTCGGTCACCTCGGGCACACCATCGGCCTTGATCATGTCTTCGGGGCTCCTTCCGTTTCCGTGGGGAACACGGCACACAGGGGTTCCGGACCGCCCGGAACCTGGGCGTCGGTGGCCAGCTCGTCGCGCGCCCGCTCGGCCCGCTCCAGCTGGGCCCCGACCTCGGCGCGCACGCCGCGCAGCTCGGCGATCACGGCGTCGAGTTCGGCGAGTTTGCGGCGGTAGACGGCGAGGGACGCCGGGCAGGTGTCGCCCTCCGGATGGCCCGCGCGCAGACACTCCACGAACGGCCGCGTCTCCTCCAGATCGAAACCGAAGTCCTGGAGAGTACGGATCTGCCGGAGCAGGCGGAGGTCGTCCTCGTCGTAGACGCGGTACCCGTTGCCCCCGCGCCGCGCGGGCAGCAGCCCCCGGGACTCGTAGTACCGCAGGGTCCGAGGCGTGGTCCCGGCCTTCTCGGCCAACTCACCGATACGCATGCCTGCGACGCTAAACCTTGCCGCTGACGTCAGGGCAAGCAGCGTGCTTCGTCAGGTTCGGGAGCATGGACGACTGAAGGGGGAGCAGCGGACCGCGCTGCTGGTGCTGATCAGCGGCCGTTTCCGCGTGGAGCTTCCCGGACGCGGGGTTCTTCTGGCCCGGGGGCCGGGGTGTCGACCACTCCTGGTTCGCGGAGGAGGAGTCCGTCGTACTGACGGTCCGCCGGCCGTCCGTCCCCGGCTACAAGTCGGACTTCCGTGCCACGCCCGCGTAGAAGCCGATCTCGCGAGAGCCGGGCGGGGGTGGGCCGTCGGGGCGCCAGAACGGGGCCTGGGCGAGGCCGGGCTCGATCAGGTCGAATCCGTCGAAGAAGCGTTCGATCTCGGCGCGCTCGCGCAGGTTGAGTGTGGCCGACGCCTTGTTGTACACGGCCTGGGCGTCGCTGCGGTCGGCGAAGTCGGCGGTGGCGTGCGAGAGGACCAGGAGGCTCCCGGCAGGGAGGGCGTCGCGCAGGGTGGCGACGATACGTCCTGGCCCCTCCTCGTCGGTGACGAAGTGGAGGATGGCGACGAGGAACAGGGCGACGGGTTGGTCGAAGTCGATGAGCCGGCGGACGTCGGGGTGGTCCAGGATGTCCTGCGGCCTGCGCAGGTCGGCGAGGATGATGTTGGTCGTGCCGGATTGGCTCAGCAGGGCGTCGCCGTGGACCTTCACGATCGGATCGTTGTCGACATAGGCCACGCGCACGTCCGGGGCCAGGCGCTGGGCGACCTCGTGAATATTCGGAGACGTGGGCAGCCCGGTCCCGACATCGAGTATCTGACGGACACCACTGCCGACGGCGAAGCGGACGGCGCGCTCCATGAAGGCACGGTTCGCCCGGACGCCGATACGGGCCTCGGGCGCCGCGGCGACAAGGGCCTCACCGGCCGCCTGGTCGACGGGGTAGTTGTCCTTCCCGCCGAGAAGGTAGTCGTAGACCCGCGCCGGATGCGGCTTGCTGGTGTCCATCCCCGAGACACCCACACCGTCGGTCACACCCTGCCCCTTCCCGCGACCGAACCGGCCGCCCCCATGATTGCCGGCCAGCATCCCACAGCAACTCCCGCCCCCCACACCCCCTTTGACCCCACACCCGGCCCCCTCGGGGGACCCTGTTCCGAAAAGTGGCCACATGCTTGCGGGTGCAGCAGATCTGGCCAGAACAGAAAACAGGGTGCCCGGGGCGGGCGTGGCGGTATCAGGCGATGGCCGGTCCGGAAGCTGAGTGCGGGGTGGATCGGGTACGCGTCCGTGGGCGCGCGTCAGTCGGGCAGGTCGATGTCGGCCAGGGCGGCGATCGCGCGCCCCCACGGGAACGCCCTCGCGTTGCCCCGCTTCGGTGGGTGAGGCATATAGCCCTCCGGCCCGATCAGGACCCGTACGCCTTGCGCGCGCAACCGCTCCACGGACACGGACACCGCCGGCTGTGCGGCCTGTGCCTGGTTGAAGTACGGCATCGCCACCACCGGCACCCCCATGTGCACGCCTTCCGACGGCAGCCCGATCGCCAGCGTGTCCGCGATCCCCGCACCCCACTTGTTCAACGTCGTGCACGACATCGGCGCCATCAGCATCGCCGTCGCGTTCGGCAAGGAGTCCGATTCCCACGGCAGCTTGTGCCGCGACCGCACCGGATGCCCGGTCAACTCCTCCAACTCCCGCATCCGGGGCTCCCACCAGCGCGCGGCCGACGGCGTCAGCACCAAACACACATCCCAGCCCGCCCCCTGCACATCCCGCACCCCCTCATCCACATACTGAGTGGGCCCCGCCGCACACGCGATCAGATACAGCACCCTGCGACTCCTCATGCGCGCAGTCCACACTGCCGAGCAAGGTGCCGCAACGTTCCGCCCGGCTGCGGGTGCACGCCAAGAACGTCCTTGACGAGGCTTACGGTCGACGGACGCCTGCGCACCTCTTCGGGGGCCAACTCGTCCGCTTCGAGAAGCGACTTCACCGCCGCGTCCTTGCGTCGTGTCAGGAGCTGAGCGCGTGTCGGCGAGATGTGTTGCTGCCGCGCGCCGCTCTGACTCGTACAGGGAATACGGCGAGGCCCTGCGCCGTAGCCTGTAGATGCGACTCTTCAGGCGGATACGGAGCGGGGACGTGCCCGATCGGAGTATCGACAGCACCCACGCGGCACCGCACAACGCCGTGGGACGGCTCATCGCGGAATTACGCGACGCGGCGGGATGGTCTCAGGCCCGGCTCGCCGACGAGTTGAGCCGCGTCACCGGCCAGGCGTACACGCGGCAGGACATCTCCCGGTGGGAATGTGGGCAGCGCAAGCCCCGGCCCCACACACTGCGGCCGGTCGCCGCCGCCCTTCAAGTCCCCGTGCAGATGCTGGAGTCGCCCGTGCACCGCCGCCGGTTCGTCACCGACCTCGCCGCCACAGCCATAGCCCCC
>NZ_JBIVUQ010000031.1:0-48609 GCF_044757265.1 Streptomyces sp. NPDC091292
CGCCATCCTCGCCGGACAAGGCCGCGTCCTCGGCAACGACCTCGCCCACACCCCCACCCACACCCACTGCGAACTCGCCCACGGACACCCCGGCCCACACGCCGACCACGTATGGGACTGGAACCACCAACCCACCCACGCCCTCTGGGCCCGCTGGGACACCGAAAACACCACCCCCCACTACGACAACCTCCCCTGGTGCGAAACCCCCGGCGGCCCCGACGCCGACGCCTGCACCCTCTACCTCAACCACCCCCACCCCCACTCCTGGACCCTCACCGACGCCTGATCAGCGGCAGCGTCGAGCCGTCATATCTCAGTGCCCGATTGTCCCCGCCATGCCATACGCTGCACCTCCGGCAAGTGTCCACACACCCTTCACAGGTGTGAGGGGGGACGCGCGGCCGGTTTGTCTCAAGTCCGGGGTGCCGGGCTTCTTCTGTGGGGGGTCTCATCACTGTGCGTACGCGCAGCATCTCCATCGCGACGGCGCTCGCCGTCGTGCTCAGCTCCGCGGCTCTGGCCGTGGGTACGGCGGGTCCGGCGGCGGCCGACTCCGCCAAAGTGCTTCCGGTGAAGTCGGTCGGCGACATCGTCGTGGACGGCACACACCGGCGGGTGTACGTCTCCGATCCGACCGGAGGGAAAATCGTCGTCACGGACTACGCGGGCACCGTGAAGGCGACACTGACCGGGCTCTCCGGCGTGACCGGCCTCGCGCTGTCGGCGGACTCGGGGCAGGTGTACGCCGCCGTGAAGAACACCAACCGGATCGTCTCGGTGGAGACGGGCACGTACACCCAGACCGCGAACTACCCGGTCGGCGCGGCCCCGGGCGACCTGGAGGTCGTGGACGGCCGGATCTGGTTCGCCCACGGCACCGACTTCGGCTCGCTCGACATCTCCGGCGCCGAACCCGTCGTCCACCGCGCCCAGCGCGGCGACGTCGACTTCTCCGGCGCCTTCGGGATGTTCCTGGCCGCCGATCCGGCCGTGCCGGGCGTCCTGGTGGCGGGCAACGGCGGCAGGCTCGCCGTGTACGACGTCTCGGCCGACGGCGCCACCATGCGGGTCAAGGGCGACATGGACACCGGGGTGAAGCAACTGGACCTGACGCCCGACGGCAGCCAGGTGCTCACCTCGTGGGGCAACCCGGGCTACGGCTACGGCATCGGCGCCTACGCGACCACCGACCTCTCCAAGCAGGCCGGCTACCCCATCGACGCCTACCCGAACGCCGTACGGGTCGCGCCCGACGGCAGCGTCGCGGGCGGCAGCGACTCCTCGTACGACCCCGACGTCCACATCTACCGGCCCGGCGACCCGGTGCCGGTGCGGGAGTACGACTTCCCCAACACCGGTAACAGCAGCGGCGCCGACCCGCTCGTGGACGGCGCGCTCGCCTGGGCGCCCGACGCCAGCCGCGTCTTCGCCGTCTCGGTGAACACCTACGGCACCTACACCCTGCGCGCCCTGACGGACCCCACCAAGGAACTGCCCACCCTCAAGGTGTCGGCCCCCGCCAAGTCGGAGCGCGCCAAGAAGCTCACCGTCACCGGCAAGCTGACCTCGAAGACGCTCCTCGCCGCGGGTACCGCTCTGACGGTGACCCGTACGGACCTGGAGTCCCCGAACGGCAAGGCGCTGCCCGCCGTCAAGACCAAGGCGGACGGCACCTTCTCCTTCACGGACACCCCGCCCGCCGGCGGCAAGGTCACCTACAAGGTCGCGTACGCGGGCGACAGCACGCACGCCCCCGCCGCCGGCTCCGACGCCGTGGAGGTCTCGCGCAAGGCGACCTCGCTGACCCTGAACAACAACGGCAAGCTGTACGCGTACGGCAAGGACGTCACGTTCACCGCGCACCTCGGTTCGACGTACAAGAACCGCACCGTCTCGCTCTACGCGGACCCCTTCGGCACCGACAAGCCGAAGAAGCTGCTCAAGACGGCCAAGGTCAACTCCCGGGGCAATGTGTCGGCGACCGTCGACATGACCCGCGACACCACCGTCACCGCCGTCTTCGCCGGTGACGCCCGCTCGGCCGGCAAGACCGCGAAGTCGGTCGCGTACGCCCACGCGAAGGTCTCCACCTCCGTCTCCAAGCACTACAAGACGGGCAAGATCGGCTCCACGACGTATTACTACTTCCGCAAGAACACCGACCCGGTGTTCACCACGACGATGAACTACTACTCCGGCCGCAAGCAGCGTTTCCAGCTCCAGGTGTACTACCAGGGCCGCTGGTACGACGCGGGCTACGAGTACTTCCGCCTGGGCACCAACGGCAAGTCGACCGTGCGCCTGGAGGCCCCGGGCGAGTCCGGCATCCGCGCCCGTATGCGCTCGTCGTACATCAACGGCTCCTCCGGCGACAACGTCAACTCCACGACCCACGGCTCCTGGAAGTACCTCAACTTCACCGACTGAACCTCACCGACTGAATCTCACCAACTGGACCTCACCAACTGAACCCGCCCCGCCCTTTGCGGTGGGGCGGGTTCAAATATGAAGATATTCTCGTGGGCTCGGTGAATTGATTATGCCGAGGCCATAGGTGTTACGTGGCTCAAATTCGCGCTTTTGTCGCGGGGTTTTCTTGGGGAAACTGCCGAGAGGAAGGCGGTGGATTTCCCGATGATTCCGGGTCCGTTTCCAGGCGCCAGGACCGACACCGGTAACAGCGCCCACACCGACACCCCTACCCGTCCCCGTACCGCCACCGCCCTCCTCCGCGCCGCCGGCCTCCCCGCATCCTCCTGGGCCGCCGCCGGCAACCCTCACCTCTTCGCGCGGGCGACCGCCTACCACCGGGCCCGTCAAACCCTCGCGGAGCGGGCCCGCACCCTGGCCGACCTGCTCGGTACCACCGTCGTCCCCCGCCTCCCGCCGCACTCTCCGCACCGCCGCGCGGTCATCGCGCTCCGCAGACGCCTCCACTCCGGCGCCGCGCCCGACGCCGCCGACTGCCGCCTGCTGGCGCTGGGTACCGGGGTGCCCGCGGCCCGTTGGCGACAGGCGCATGATCTGTACGTCGCCGACAACGCGCTCGCCGAGGAGTACGACGCCCTCGCACGCGCCACGGCCGAGGAGTGGGAGCGAGTCGGGGAGCTGTGCTGGGAACTGGCGCGCGCCCACCCCGTCATGCGTGTCTTCCTCGACAGCACCGCCCCCGAGCTGACGGAGACCGTGCAACGCAGGCTCGACCGTGGGGAGCACTGGTCCAGCGCCCGCCTGCGCAGGAACAGCACCTTCCTGTGGCGCGCGCTGGCACGGGCCGCCATCAAGACGACCCCGCGTGACTGGGTGGGGCAGATCGCCCCCCTGCCCATCACCCCGACCCTCGATCGGACCCTGACCGTCCCCCGCCTCCTCACCCCCGGCTCCGTCCTCACCGCCATGGCCGCCGAGGTCTCCCACAACGTCCACACCCTCCGCACCCGGCTCAACGCCCTCGACCTCACCACCGCCGACGCCACCACGATGATCGCCCCGGCGCCGCTCCACTTCACCACCCCCGAAGGCAACGGCGCCTCGAAGAACGGCGCCCCGCACGGACACCTCCACTACGGCGTCATCGACCCCGCCCACCCCGGCACCCTCCGCCGGATCGACCTGGTCCGCACCCCCGCCCTGGACGCCGTGATGGCACGCCTCGCCACCGGACCCAGACCCGTCGGCGAGATCGAGACCGAACTGCTCGCAGGGATCACGGGCGAACGCGCCGAAACCGCCCGCCACGCGCTACGGAACTTCCTCGCCCACCTCCACCGTCTCGGCGTACTGGAGACCTGCGCCCCGCCCCACCGGGTCCACAGCGGCTGGACCGCCCCGCGCCCGAGAGCCGCCCCCCTTCCCCACCCCGCCCCCTGGCCCGGCGGCGTCACCACGGCCGTCCCCTCCGACTGGTTCCTCGACTCCTACCGCCGGGCCGAGACCCCCGGCCGCCGGCCCCTCACCGTCCCCGCCGAGGCCGTCGACATCATCCACACCGGACTGCGGACCGCCGCCCGGCTCACCGCACTCCGCCGAGCCGACCGCGCCGACACCCCCGACACCGGCACCCCACCCGACCCCCTCCCCGGCCTCGACACCGAGCCCCGCCCGCTCAGATCCTTCCTCGAACCCCCGGAACACCAAGGGCAGTCGGCGACGAGGAGGCCCTGCTACGAGGGCTGGCACCCCGCCCGCACCCCCGACTCGGGCTACGCACGCCTCCTCGACCACCTCCGCGACCAACGCGACCAGGACGGGTACGCGGACTCCTTCGACATCGATGACGCCCTGCTCGACGCGGTGGGCGCACCCCGCGCCGAGGAAGCGATGCCGCCCTGGCCGCTGGACTGTCTGGTACGACCGCTCGGCGGCCACGGACCCCTCGCCGTACTGGAGTCGGCGTCCCCGGCCGCCGTCCTGGACGCCCGCTTCGCCGACACCCTGGACACCCTCATCACCGGCCACGACAACACGGCTTACGACAACACGGCTTACGACAACACGGGTTACGACAACACCGCGCACTACCGAGGCTTCCTCACCGCGGTGGAACGCACCGCCGACATCCACTTCGTAGAAGTCCTCGTACCGCCCCTCGCCGAACGCGCCGCCAACGCCGTCCGCCGCCCCCGGCTCACCTCCTGGTGGACCGGCGACCCGGATCCGGCGCCGTACTACGGCACCACAGGGCTCACCGGCGCCCGGTACCTCCCCCTCGACCGCATCACCCTGCGCCGCGAGGGCACCCGGGTCGTCGCCGAGGCGGACGGGCGCCGTATCGTCCCCGTCCACCACGCCACCCGCACCCCGATGCCCCCGTACGACCACCTCCTGCGCGTCCTCCTGACGGCCCGTCACCCCGGCACGGGCACCGTCCTGCGGTGCGACGGGCTGGCCGGTGCCTTCCCCGGCGCCCGCCGTGTGCCCCGGCTGACCGTCGGCGGGCGGCTCGTCGTCGGCCCGGCGAGCCACCGCATCGCCGATACGCGGCTCTGGGACCCCGGCGACACCGACCGCGACAAGGTCATCCGGCTCGCCGCGCTGCGGGACGTGGACCGCCTGCCACGGTTCGGCTTCGTACGCGTGCGTAGGGACACCCCGCAGACCCCCGTGGACTTCGACGCCCTGCCCGCCCTCCGCACCATCGACCGCCTCCGTGCCCGGTACGGCAGAGACGGCGGTCTGCTGGTCGAGGAGGCGCTGCCCGCCCCCGGCGACCACCTCCTGCGCGACCGCGCACACCCCGGCGACCGCGCCACCGTCGCCGCCCAACTGCTCCTCAGATCACCGCACACCCTCGACACGCTGATCGAGGCGGCAGCGGCGGCACTCAACGCCTGACCCCCCTGAACGCCCCCTACGAGGCCGAGGCCGGGGCCGGGGCCGGTGTCTGCTTCATCCCGTCCACCACCGCCCGCTTGACGATGACGCTGGTGTGGTTGACCGTGCCGGGCTTGACCAGGCCGTCGTCGCCGCTGAGCTGCTTCACCTGGATGTTGCGCTCGCCGAGGAAGACATGGGTCTTCTTGTCGAAGATCCACTCCTCGCGCTGACCGCTGTACTCGTCAAGGCGGGCCACCGCGACACCGGGCCGGCCGATCGCGTCCTCCACGTCGTTCACGACGACGACCCCGGGGATCTTCGCGGCGGTCCTGAACAGCGCGGAGTACAGCTCGGCGGGCGGGTAGCTCTCGCCGAGCAGGTCCCCGATGGTGCTGAACGCCTGCTGGTCGGGGGAGTTGCCCTGCCCCTCGGTCTCCTTGTAGATCTTCGCGAGGAGCTTGTCGGGGTCGGTGGTCAGCTTGGTCAGGTAGTCGTACGAGGGACCGTTGATGTTCGCCTTCGGGATGTTGCCCTGCTCGTCGGGCAGGCTCAGGGTCTCGCCCTCGGGGCCGTCGTTGACCGCCGGATCGATCAGCCAGCCCTTGGTGCCGTCCGGGGACTTCCACACCTGGCGCTTGTGCAGCGCGTAGCTGGCCAGGCTGCTCTTGCCGTCGACGGTCTTGACGAAGGTGTCGGCCGTCCTGGACTCGATGTAGATGTACTGACCGGGCTTCACGGTCGGGCGGGACGAGTCGGCAGCCGCCGCCAGCGAGATCTGGTCGAGCAGGTGGGGCAGGCCGTCGGTGCTCGCGGCGCCGACGGTCGTCATCAGGACCGGTCCGGTGGCGACCCCGCCGTCCCTGACCCCGCCGCTGTCGGTCATCGCCGTCGCGGCGACGACCGCGCCCGCGACGACCGCGGCCATCGCGGGCAACGCGATGGCGGGGCGCGGCAGCCGGAACCGCCGCTGGCTCCGCTGGTCGTTCTGCCGCATGTCGTTGATCTGGGCCATCAGATGCTCCTTGTGGAACTGGTGACGGCCCGGTGGCAGGTCGCGCGCGGTACGGGACAGCAGATCCGCCGTCTCATCCGGGTGCTGCCGGGACGAGGTCTTCCGGGACGGGTTCGCGTTCATGGGCTTCCTTCCTGTGCGGGCCGGATCGCGTGTTCGTGATCGCCTCTTGTCTGTCGGGCGGGGCGGACGACTTCCCGATTCCCGCGAACTTTCCCGCGAACTTTCTCCCGGACCTTCCCTCGTACCTTCTTGTGCGCCGTCTCCGCCTCGGGCCGCGACAGCTCGGTCGCCGGGCGGGCCGTCGCGCTCAGGGGACGGGCCAACTCGGCCTCGGCCAGCGCCCGCAGCTTCTTACGGGCCCGGGACAGCCGGGACGCGACCGTGCCGACGGGGATGCCGAGCGCTTCCGCGGCTGCCTCGTAGTCCAGGCCCTCGCCGAGGCAGAGCGCGATGACCTCACGCTCCGGTCTGCGCAGCGCGGCGAGCGAGGTGAGGACGGTGGCGAGCCGGCGGCGGTCGTCGAGCCGCCCCGCCACCTCGTCGGCGTGGTCGGGCACCGACAGCTCGGCCGCGGCTGCGGCACCGGCGGCGGCCCGGTACCGGCGGTGGGAACGGAACTGATTGCGTGCGGTGTTGGTGGCGATGCCCAGCAGCCAGGGGCGCAGCGACCCGCCCTCGGGATCGACCCGGTCACGCAGCCGCCACGCCTCCATGAAGGTCGCGGCCATGACGTCCTCGGCGGTCGCCCAGTCGGCGCTCAGCCGGAAGGCATGGTTGTAGACCGCGCGCGCATAGCTGTCGAACAGCTCCGCGAACGCGGCCGAATCCCCGGCTCTGATCCGGGTACGCAGTTGAGTGCTCACCTCAGACAGCTGTCCGGCACCCCTCACCGACTTCCCGTGATCTACGCCACACGTACGGCTGTGGATGAGTGCGTACGGGTGTCAGCCGCGCGGACACCGCTCCTCGGTCTTGACCACCGTCACCGCGATCAGGGTGGTGAGGGAGTGGTCGCCGGGCTCCGGTATCTGGGAGCACACCTTCCAGTTGTCGCCGAACAGTTGGCTTCGGTCCTCCCGGGTGGCGTCCTGGGATTCGATGCGGTTGAAACCTTCGGCGCGGGCCTTGCTCTGGGCGAGGGACAGCTTGAGGCCGCGCAGGTCGGGCAGGGTTCCCCGCTGGCTCTTGCTGTGGTTCGACAGGGCCAGCAAGGCGGCGATGATCACGACGGCGACGAGTAACTTGCGCATCGGGCGCTCCCCCGGTCAGTGTCTGGGCCGGACGAGGCCGGCGTCGTACGCGAGGATCACGGCCTGGATGCGGTCGCGTGCGCCGATCTTCGCCAGGACCCGGCTGACGTGCTTCTTCACGGTCGACTCGGACAGGACGAGCCGTTCGGCGATCTCGGTGTTGGTCCAGCCGTTGCCGATCGCGACCAGGACTTCGTGCTCCCGGAAGCTGAGGTCCCGCAGCCGGGGGTCCCCGGCCGATGTGGGGTCGGGGGCGAGGACCTGGTGGGCGTAGGCGTCCAGGAGGCGCCGGGTCAGGCTCGGGGCCACGACGGCGTCGCCGGTCGCCACCGCCTGGATGCCCGCCACCAGCTCTTCCGGGCGGGCGTTCTTGAGCAGGAAGCCGCTGGCTCCGGCCCGCAGACCCTCGTACGCGTACTCGTCCAGATCGAAGGTGGTCACGATGAGGACGCGGGTACGCCCGCCGGACGCGACGATCCGGCGGGTGGCCTCAAGACCGTCCATGCCGGGCATACGGATGTCCATGAGGGCGACGTCCGGCCGCAGTTCGGCCACCAGACGTACGGCCGCGGCCCCGTGCGCCGCCTCGCCGACCGGGGTCACCCCGGGGGTGCCTTCGAGGAGCATGCGGAAGCCGAGGCGTTGCAGGGGTTGGTCGTCGACGATCAGCACGGTGGTGGTCATGGAGCGGGTCGGCCCTCCGTCCGGTGTGCGGGGTCGGTGCTCGGGTCGGTGCTCGGGTCGGTGGGCGCCTCGGTGCCCGCCCCGGCGCTCGCCTCAGTGGTGCTCGCCTCAGTACTCGCATCCGTCGTCGCGTCCAGCTGGACGTCCACGATCCAGCCGGGCCGGTCGTCGCGCGGGCCGAGGGTGACATTGCCGCCGTAGAGCGCGGCGCGCTGGCGGATGCCGATCAGGCCGTGGCCGGGCTCGTCGGCCGCCGACGCGGGCATCGCGGGCGCGGCGGCGCCGGGCGGGGTGCCGGTGTCGGTGACCCTGACCCGTACCGTCCCTGCCTCGGCGGTCACGGACACCTCCGTACCGGCGGCCGTACCCGCGTGTTTGAGGGTGTTGGTCAGGGCCTCCTGGACGATCCGGTACACGGCGAGTTGCAGCCCGCTGCCCAGCGTGCCGAGGGCGCCCGTGGTGCGGTACGTCACCGGGAGGCCCGCCGCGCGGACCCGGGCGAGGAGCGCGTCCAGGTCGCCGATGCCGGGCTGCGGGCTGAGCCGGGGGCCCGCGGCGCCCTCGTCGTCGCGCAGGATGCCCAGGACGCGCCGCAGCTCTCCCATCGCCTGCCGGCCGGTGTCGCCCAGGAGGCGCAGGGCCGGGGCCGACTGTTCGTTGTCGCGGGTGGCCAGGGTCGCGGCGCCGTCCGCGAGGGTGACCATGACCGAGAGGCTGTGGCCCACGATGTCGTGCATCTCGCGGGCGACCCGGGTGCGTTCGGCGGCGGCGGCGAGCCTGGCGCGCTGGTCCCGTTCGATGTCCAGGCGCCGGGCATGGTCCTCCAGCGCTGTCAGATACATCCGCCGGGTCCGTACGGTCAGACCGCTGGCGACCACCGCGACCGCCGCGACCCCCGCGGAGATCAGCTCGCTCACCCGGTGGTCCGCGGGCACCCTGACGAAGGCCCACAGCAGACTCTCCGCGACGAACGCCGAGCCGGCCCAGCCCAGCAGCACGAGGGAGCCGTGCCGGGCCAGTGCGTACAGGGCGACGAGCGAGCCGAGTACGGCCGAGTTCCCCAGGCCCAGCCCCATCTGCACCAGGGACACGGCCACGGTCACGAAGAACACGGTGGCCGGGGCGCGGCGGCGCCACCACAGCGGCACCACGAACGCGGCCGTCAGGAGGTACGGGAGCGCGGCCGGCAGTCGGTCGCGGACCCCGGCCTCCTCGTAGGGGGCGTTCGCACCTGCGGAGAGCAGGTCGGGCAGGCTCAGGCCGACGACGGCCAGGACGACCGCGGTGTCGAGCAGCCAGGGGCGCCGCTCGTCCAGCTCCCGCAGGCGGTGGCCGAGGCGCAGCAGACCGCCCAGGACCGGGTGTCCCCAGGCACCCTCCGACCCGAGCGGCAGCGGGGGTGTCGGCGCTGCCGTCGCAGGGGCCGTCTCGGGGGCCTTCGGGACCTTCGGGTCCTCGGGGGCCTTCGGGGCCGTGGGGAGCGATGGGTCCGTGGTCTTCGCGCGGTGCGGGCGCATACGCCTCATTGTCGCCGTTGTCATCGCCGTGCCCGTCAGACGTCGGTCCGCTTCAACCGGATGGCCGCCGCGGCCAGGGCCACGGCCACCCATACGGCGAACACCGTGAAGCCCGCGCCGGGCGACAGCGAGTCCGACGCCGTGTGCAGGGAGTAGATGGACGCACCCGCGTTGCCCGGGAGGTAGGGGTCGAGCGAGTCCTGCATGTCGCCGGGCAGTACGGCGGTCAGACCGGGCAGCAGCATCACGACGCCGACCAGGGCGGCGATGCTTCCGGACGTGGAGCGGACCAGCGAGCCGAGGGCCACGCCGAGCATCGCGAAAAGCGCGAGGTAGATTCCGGCGCCGGCCAGGCTGCGCAGCACGCCGTCGTCGCCCACGGCCAGCGCGATCTTCTCGCCGTGCAGACCCGCCTTGCCGAGGCCGAAGGAGATCAGCGCGGCGAGCGTCGACAGGACCAGCACCAGCGAGCCGATCACGGCGGTCTTGGAGGCCAGGACCAGCCAGCGCCGGGGCACCGCGGCGTACGTCGAGCGGACCATGCCGGTGCCGTACTCGCCCGCCGACATCAGCACGCCGAGCACTCCGACGATCAGCCCGGAGATGGAGGTGCCGACCAGCGCCAGGCTCACGGCGTCCGTCCCGGGGGCGGAGCCGTCCGACGGGGGGCTGTACACGGCGGCGGCGATCACACCGAACGCGATCATGACGACCACGGAGACCGCGAGGGTGATCCAACTGGAGCGCAGCGACCAGAACTTGCTCCACTCCGAGCGCAGCACGCGGGGGCCGGTCACCTTCCAGCCGGTCCGGTCGATGGACACGGAGCCGGCACCGGAGCCAGAACCAGGGGTTACGGGGGCGGGGGACCCGGGGCCGCCGGCGCCGCCGGGTGCGGCGCGGCGCGCGGCCTCGCGGAGACTGGCCAGGCGGAGGCTGGACGCCCGGCGGGTGGCCTCCCGGAGAGGGGACACGCGGTGCGTGGCCTCGCGGCGCTGGGGTCCGCGGCGAAGCGCGCTGGGGATCTTGGGGATGGCAGGCATCTCAGGCGGCCTTTCGCTCGGCGCCCACGGGGGCACTCTGGTACTCCACGGAGTCGTGGGTCAGCTCCATGAACGCCGTCTCCAACGAGACGGACTGCGGGGTCAGTTCCTCCAGCGCGACGCCGTACTGGGCCGCGACCAGACCGATGTCCCGCGCCGACCACCCGTGGATGACGAGTTCCGCGTCGGAGGGGGAGCTGATGGTGATCCCCGGTGCCGCGAGCAGATCCCGCAGCTTCATGGCCTCGTCGCTGACGACCCGTACGCCGCCGCCCCCGGCCTGGTGCGTGAAGTCCTTCAGCGAGCTGTCCGCGAGGAGCCGCCCCCGTCCGATGATCACGAGGTGATCGGCGATCAGCGCCATCTCGCTCATCAGATGCGAGGACAGCATCACGGCGCGGCCTTCGGCGGCCAGCCCGGACAGCAGGTTGCGTACCCAGAGCACGCCTTCCGGGTCGAGACCGTTGACCGGCTCGTCCAGCATGATCACGGCCGGGTCGCCGAGGAGGGCGGCTGCGATACCGAGGCGCTGGCCCATGCCGAGCGAGAAGGCGCCCACCCGCTTGTGGGCCACGCTGCTCAGGCCCGCCAGCTCGATCACCTCGTCCACCCGGCGACGCGGAATGCCGTGCGTGTGCGCCAGCGCCATCACATGGCCGAAGGCGCTGCGCCCCGGGTGGACGGACTTGGCGTCGAGCAGGGTGCCGATCTCGCGCAACGGTGCGGGATGCCGACCGTAGGCGCGCCCGTTGACGGTCACCGCACCGGTGGTCGGGGCGTCCAGTCCGACGATCATGCGCATCGTCGTCGACTTCCCCGCACCGTTCGGCCCCAGGAACCCGGTCACCTCGCCGGGCTTCACGGTGAACGAGAGACGGTCGACCACCGTCTTGTCCCCGTACCGCTTGGTCAGCTCACGTGCCTCGATCATCGCTGCGTTCCTCTCGTGTTCCGAAGGCGGGCCGCGAACCCTCCGCGACCTGCACTTCCGAGATTAGGAGCGCGATGAACGGCTTCCCTGGGCCCGAGGGAGCCACTTCGGGGCCCGACTGGTACCCCGGTACCACCGCCCCGTCATCCTCAGGTCTCCGCCGGGTCGTGGGTGATCAGGTCGCCCGGCTGGCACTGGAGGACGTCGCAGATCCTCGACAGGGTCGAGAAGCGGATGGCCTTGGCGCGCCCGTTCTTGAGTACGGACAGATTGACCACGGTGATGCCCACCTGCGCGGACAGTTCGGTCAGGGTCATGCCGCGCTCGGTGAGAAGGCGGTCGAGGTGGATCCGGATGGAGTGGACATCGGAGTGGACTTCCTCTTCGGGCATCAGATCGTCCCTTCCAGGTCCTCCCGCATCCGCACACCCTGCTGCATGATCTTCCCCATGACGACGGCGGCGAGGCCGGCGAGGATGAGCGGCGCCGTCGGTCCGGTGATCGCCGGCCCGGAGCCCACGAGGGGCGCCATGCTCCCGACGAGCCAGGACTGCGACCAGCCGACGACGAGACCGGCCAGCGGCGTGCCCAGGGTGACGAACCAGCCGAGCACGGTGAGCCGTCGCGCGACGGTGTCGGTGAACGGCCCGTCCTCCATGACGCCCTTCAGCAGCCGCGAGAAGAGCAGCAGCGCGAGGGAGCTGAACAGCGGCCAGGGCAGTCGGCCGCCGAGTTCTGCGGCGCGCTGACCGACGGAGGGGCTGTGCTGGCAGAGGCGCGTGGCACTGCTGCTCGCCTCCACGCCCTTGCCGACCGGTGTCTCGTCCGCGACTGAGGCATTGGCCCAGAACCCCGTCTCCACGCACACCGCCCCGTCATCGACCCCATGACTGACCCCGACACCGATGACGAACAGCCCACACAGCACCGCCAGTCCCCAGGCCACCGAGGCAAGCATCCTCGTCAGTCGCGTGTTCATCCCGACCCTCCCTATCGATTTTCGATATGCCGCAGACTAGTGGACCATATCGATATTCGACAAGTTCGAGGGTGGGGGGCAGGCGGGGGGCACACCTCTGCCGTCGAGGAACCGGGTCCTGGTCAGCTCGGCTCGACTCAGCTCGACTCAGCTCGGCCGAAGGGATCGGCGTCCGCCGGTGAAGTGTGCTGGTGATGATCTACCGTGGGTGCAAGTAACGCTACGCACAGGGAAGTTCCACAACGGACGACCGAGACGGGGGCTCTGATGCAAACCGGGTTTGTCGACCGCGTGGAGCACATGGACGAGTTGCGCTTGCTGCTGGCGGACGTGACGGCGGGACGCGGTGGCCGCGCGATCGTGGTCGATGGTGTCTCGGGCATGGGTAAGTCGGCACTGCTCCGGGCATTCGAGGCAGAGGTGGCCGCTTCCCGTGGACCGCGCGTATGCCGTGTGGTGTCCACGCGCTGTCAGCCGTCGATCGGATCGGGACTGCAGTACGGGGCGATCGTCGAGCTGCTCCTGCGGTTGGCCAAAGACGCGGAGGCGAAGCGGCCCGGCGTCTTCCGCAGGCTGCTGAGCTTCACCGGTCAGGGTGTTGTCCGCTCGGCGCCCGAGGTGTTATCCGCGATGGTTCCCGGGCTGGGTGCGCTGTTCACTCTCGGCAGAGAGGTCGCGAAAGCGTCTCTCGCCTCGGGATCGATGCCGTTCGACAGCCTGCTGCCCTTCCAGCAGGGAGCGGCCGTGCAGATCGTGGACGCCTTACTGGATCTAGTGCGGCAGGGTCCGCCGACGGTAGTGCTCATCGACGATGTCCAATACAGCGATCCCAGCAGCCTGCTGGTCCTCGACCGGTTGCTGCGGCGGCTGCCCGGCGAGCCGCTCGGCCTGGTACTCAGCCACACCACGGACGGGTCCTACGCCGATGGCCCGGGATCCATGGTCGAGGAACTGCTGCACGACTGGGCGAACGACGGCCTGCTGCGACGGCGGGCGCTGCCCGGCCTGCCACGCGACGCCGTCGCCGAGTTGGTGCGCTCCCGGCACCCCGAGGCTCCGCCGGCCCTGTCGGAAGAGCTGAGCCGTCTGACCGCTGGCCACGCCGTTTTTGTCACCCTCTGTCTAGAGGAGTGGCGACCGAACTCCGGACCCTTCGTCGAACTGCCCGGCAGCTTGTCGCGCGTGGTCGAGAATCGTCTCCGGCCACTCACCGGACCGGACCGTGAACTGCTCACGATCGGGGCGACCCAGGGCGAGTTCTTCCTGTCACGAACTGTCGCCGATGTCAGTGGAACACCGCACGACGAGGTGATGGAAAGACTGCGGGTCATCGCCCACCAGCAACAACTGATCCTGCCGGCCCGGCCTCCCGAATGGGCGCGACGGGACGCGTCCGACGGCTACCGGTTCCAGCACGGTGCTCTGTGGGGCGTCGTCCTCAACCGGCAGACCCCACAGCAGACGAAAGCCCGGCACGCCCGGATCGCGGCGGCCCTCACTTCCGGCCCGGTGGACGGGATGCCGCTGGAACGCCGGCTGGAGATCGCCCGGCATCTCCGCGGCGGAGGATCCGCATGCCTGCTCGCCTCGGCTGAGGTCCACTACGGGCTGGCCCGGGACGCCGCGATGGAGGGGCTGTCCTTCGCCGAGGCGGAACGGCACTGCGAAGAAGTGATCAAGGCGGTCCATGACCTGCCGCAGCAGGAGGAGACGCGGGACCGGTGGCTCGTCCAGGCCGTGGAACTGCTGCTGTCGCTGACGGAGGTGCGCTGGCGCGGCCGGCACCGGCCGGCGGGCGGTCCGGACATCGATGCCCTGGCCGCCGAGGCCGAAGCCGCGGCCAGGCGCTGCGGATCGCCCGAGCTGGAGATCCGTACGACGCTCCTGCGCGGCAAGACCCTGCTGGCGACACAGGGCCTGGTGCCGTCCCTGGAGAAGCTGCGCGCGGCCGTCGACCTGGCCGAGCAGCACGGAGACCCAGTCGCCCTCTTCGTGGCCCGGGTCGAATACGGCAGGCAGGTCTCCAAGCGACGGCTGGCCGACGGCCTGGCCCAGCTGCGGGAGGCCGAGCGGATGTACGCCTCCGACCCGCGCCTCGGCGATACCGATGACCCGGTTCTCCAGCACGCGCGCAACCTGGGAGAGATGCAGCTCGGCGTCACCCTCTTCGACAGCGGACACCTGAGCGAGGCGTTGACCAGGCTGAGCCGCTGCGCCGAGCGGCTGCGGGACGAACCGCTGAAGGCCGAGCTGCCCATAGCGCTCAACTATCTGGCGCAGGTGCACATGGGCGTCGGCGCGTACCGGGAAGCCCGAGAGATTCTGCGCGAGGCTCTCGACTTCGAGGCTGGCCGGGGAGGTGACAGTGGCTGGCACGCGTACAACACGGCGCTGCTCGCCCGCCTTCTCATCGAGCAGCCGACGAGGCGTGACCAGGCCCTGGAGCTGATCGCCGACGCCTGGGCCGAGACGGAGCGGACCTGGCTGGCGAACCTCGTTCCCCTCGTTCGCAACCTCTATGCCGAGGTTATGCTCCTCGCCTCCGACGCGTCCCCACAGCTCCTGGACCAGGCGGACCGGCTGGCGGTGGCCACGTGCGTCGAGACGCGGCGGAGCGGCATGATCCGCAGCGAGATCGCCGCGCACTCCCTGCGCAGCCGTGTCCTGCTCCGGCAAGGCGACACGGCAGGAGCCCAGGACCAGGCCCGGCAGGCGGTGCGCATCCTCGACGAGGTCGGGGACATGCCCGCTCTCCGTACGGAGGAGGTGTTGTACCAGTCCGCCGTCGTGCAGGCCGCCGGGGGCGCGGGAGCGGAGGCGCGCACGCTCCTCGAACGGGCCCGGCGCGAGGTCGCCCGCAAGGCCGACCTGGTCACCGATGACTCGCTGCGCGATCGGTTCCTCACCCAGGTCCTCCTCAACAGCGCCATCCTCGACGGTGCAGGGGTGGGCCAGTGACCAGGGCGGACGGCCGACAAGGGGCAAAGCCGGCGGGTGGCAGACTGGAGCCGTCATGCTGACCATCACCAAGGAGTTCCACTTCTCGGCCAGCCATGTCCTGGACCGGCTCCCGAGCTGGCACCCCTGCGCCCGCATGCACGGCCACAACTACGTCATCGTGCTGGAATGTCCGCGCATCTGCCCGTATGGATCTTCGACCTAGGGACCGACCGATTCCCGGAACTCACGGCGGTCAAGGTCTCGGAGACTCTCAAGACGTGGGCAGAGTAGCGACCGTCGCGATGAAGGGCGACGGTGCAGTGAGACGGGTGCCGACCGCAGTGCCCCGACACCCGGTTCCGGGGCTCACCTCACCGGGAACCCGAAGGCGTACCCCTGCTCCTTGAGTTGGGGGATGAGCCGGCGCAGGGCCTCGACGGTCTGGGAGCGTTCGCCGCCCGCGTCGTGGAAGAGGAGCGTCGGCCCGTTGGGCAACTCCCGCTCGACGGTGGCGACGATGGCGTCCGTGCCCGGCCGCTCGAAGTCCTTGGTGTCCACGTTCCAGCCCAGCGGTCGCATCCCGCGGGAGGCGGCGAGCGTACGGCTGTACGGGGTGAAGGCCCCGCCGGGCGCCCGGTAGTACATCGGCCGTACGCCCCCGGACGCCTCGGTGATCATGCGCTCGGCGTCGAGGATCTCCTTCGACTGGTACGCACGGGACTTCTTGTCCATGGTGGTGTCGTGCGACACCGAGTGGTCGCACAGCCGGTGCCCGGCCGCGACGACCTTCTTCACTAGATCCGGATAGGCCTTCGCCTGCGTCCCCGTCATGCAGAACGTGGCCTTCACCCCGTACTCCCGCAGCACGTCGAGTACTTGGGGGGTCCACGCGGGGTCGGGGCCGTCGTCGATGGTGAGGTTGATGCCGCGCGCCCCCTTGTCCGAGGCGTGCACGATGGTCTTCGCGACCGGCTCGACGTCACCGCTGCCCGGCTTCGCCGACGCGGTGGGCTTCGGCGCCGAGCCGCCGCCCGCTCCACCGCCCACGCCACCGGCCTGCGCGGTCCACATCGAGGCACCGGTGGCGAACAAGGTCACCCCGAGCGCCGCGCCGAGCACCTTGCCGTACCAGCCCCGCCCGCCGCCGTGCCGCGCCATGTCCGCCCCGCTCTCCCGCAGTTCCTCGCCGATTGCCGGCTGGTCACGTCGCGACCACCCAGCAGGACGAGGACCAACGGCCACCGGCTCCGTCCGTTACGGATCACGGACAATCCCGGGGTAGTTCCCGGACAACAGAACGAACAGCGATCCCCCCACCCCGCCGAACGGGTGACGCCGGCGAGATCACGCCCCCACGGCACCCACCCACCGGCCGATACGATGACCGCCCCCAGCGCCCCCAGCAGCCCCGGCCGTCACCCCGGCGACGACCCCGCTTCCAGCGACGACAGGACCCCGCAGTGAGCCAGCGATGAGCAGGCCCCGTCCCGCCCGCGCGGCTGTGCTCTCGGCCGGTTCCTGGGGTACGGCCGTCGCCAAGATCCTGGCCGACGCCGGTACGGACGTCACCGTGCACGCCCGCCGCCACGAGATCGCCGACGCGATCAACACGGTGCACCGCAACCCCGGCTACTTCCCGGACACCGACCTGCCCACCACCCTCACAGCCACGACCGACCCGGCCACCGCGCTCGACGGCGCGGACTTCCTCGTCCTGTCCATCCCGGCCCAGTCCCTGCGGACGAACCTCTCCTCCTGGGCGCCCCACATCGGTCCCGGCACCGTCATCGTGTCGCTGATGAAAGGTATCGAGACGGCCACCGGGAAACGGGCGAGCGAGGTCATCACCGAGGTGACCGGCGTGAACGCGGACCGCGTAGCCGTACTGTCGGGCCCGAACCTCGCCCGCGAGATCATGGCCGGCCGCCCCGCCGCCGCGACGGTCGCCTGCCCCGACGAGGAAGCGGCCGGCCGCTTCCAACAGGCTTGCCACACCCCGTACTTCCGCCCGTACACCAGCACCGACGTCACCGGCTGCGAACTGGGCGGCGCGGTGAAGAACGTCATCGCCCTCGCCGTCGGCATCGCCTCCGGCATGGACCTGGGCGACAACGCCGCCGCCATGCTCATCACCCGCGGCCTGGCCGAGACCACACGCCTGGCCACCGCCATGGGCGCCCACCCGGCGACCCTGTCGGGCCTGTCCGGCCTGGGCGACCTCGTCACCACCTGCTCATCCCCCCTCTCCCGCAACCGCACCTTCGGCACCCACCTCGGCCACGGCCTGAGCGTCGAGCAGGCGAAGGCCGCCACCCGCCGGACCACCGAAGGCGTCACATCGGCGGAGGCGATCCTCGCCCTGGCACGCACCCACGGCGTCGAGATGCCGATCACGGAAGTGATCGCCGCCCTGCTCCACGAGAAGGTCACCCTCGCCGAGGCAGGCGCCGCGCTGATGCAACGGCCCCCCAAGTCGGAGCGCTAGGCGCCGGGTTCGGCGATCAGCGCGGTCGCCACGGTACGGAAGCCCAGCCGGGCATAGATCCGGGCGACGGCGTCGTCGCCCGCCGACAGAAAGATGGTCTCGGCGCCGCGCGCTCGGGCATCGGCGACCAGTGCCGCGGTGACCGCGAGTGCGAGACCACGACGGCGGGCGGCCGGCAGGGTCCCTATCCCGACGACCTCACTGACGTTCCCGACCGGCTGGTGCTGTCCGGTGCACAGTGCCGTCCCGTCCTCGACCGCGGCGGCGACACAGGTCAGACCCGACCGGATACGTGCCGCCAGGTGCTCCACCGACCCGTCACCGGCGCGCTCCCGCACCACCTCGGCCAGTTCGCTGAGGCCTGCCTCACCGACGCGGGTCCCGAGGTCGGCGAAGGCCAGCCGAGGAACGGCCAACGCACTGGGCAGCACGGGGTCGTCGGCCCCGACGATCCGCACGACCAGACCCCCGGCCACCTCGGGGGCGGTCGCGGTGTCCGACCCGAGCACCATCAAGGGATGCTCATGCACCACGAGCCCGGCCTCCTCGACCGCGCCCCTCAGCGAGGGCGTGTTCTCGGCGACCCACTCGAAACTCTCCGGAACACCCAACTCCCGCTGCCGCTCCCGAACCCGCATCACATCGGCAGCACTCACCGCCCCGGACAGCCCCAGCACCGGACGGGCATAGAAGGGCCACCCCTCCCCCTCCCGAACGAACAACGTCAGCGCCCCGAAGCCCTCGACCCGTGCACCGGACCGCGGAACGGCGTCGTAATACCGCTCAATCCGCTCCAACAGCGCCCGACGATCCCCAAGATCCACAGAAGTCACACCACGCATCAAACCAGCGCCCCGCACAAGCAGGCCATCGAATTGGCCCACGCAATGAATAAGCCCCAGGCCATTGACCTGGGGGCTTCCATGTGGAGCGGGTGACGAGAATCGAACTCGCGCTCTCAGCTTGGGAAGCGAGGGTGCTGGAGTACTTGCGTCGCCTCTGGCCTGCGGAGACGTGGCTTGACGATGTCGGCGGGAATCTTCAGGACGTACTCCTGTTGACCGTGGTTGTCCGCTCCGATGTGCTCACGGTGGGCACGACAGCACCGAGCGGTCCGATGAGAGGCGGTGACATGTCCGCCCAGGGCCTACACCTGCGTGCCCTGGTCGCACGAAGAATCCCGGTCGCTTCCGCACACGATCCGCAGGAATCTGCGGGGCGCTAAGGCGCAGACCGAGCAGCCCTTCTGGATGCGGTGCGAGCGGGTCAGACCTGACTGAGATCGATCTCCACGGCGAAGGGGGCGGCGACCTTGACCACCCCGATGTACACGTCCCCGTTCCGGAAGGTCTTCGTCGCGGGATCGAGGACGTAGGTGTACACCAGGGGCACGCCTGTCGCGGCCTGCTCGATCCGCCAGTAGAAAGCGATGCCCGCCTTGGCGTACTGGTCGACCTTCACGATCCGGTCGGTGGTCTCCGAGCCCGGTGACACCACCTCGACCACCAGTAGTACATGTTCGGGCCGGGTGGGCGTGATGTCGATTGTGTCCGCGCGGTAGACGGTGACATCCGGACGGCGATTCGTGAGCGGGACGTCCTGCAGTCGGACATCGAAATCCGTGTCGGCGTTCCAATCGGGGCCGGCGGCGGCGTCCAGGGCGTTCGCCAGGAGCCGGGCCAGCCGGTTGTGCCGCTTGGACGCACTAGGGCTCACAACGACCATTCCATCCACGATCTCGATGCCGGCGCACTGCTCCTCGGACCACGACTCGTACTCCTCCGCCGTGATCTGCTCGTGCATCCACGCCGGGGCCATCATCTCGGCAGCCATGACATGCCTCCCGGACTTTCCTGGACTCTGTGCGGCGGGCCCGATCCCGTTGGGCTCAGCGTACTGTCCCCACCTCGCGGAAGCGCCGGTAGCGCCGGACGCGTCGGGTGCCTTGCACGCACGTGACACGCGAGGAGCCCGACTCCAGGAGAACTGTTAACCCCATAATCGAATAGGTCGAGGTTGCGTGACGGTCACCCGCGCGTAAATTGGTCCCATTTTGAGTCAGTTTCTGCGTGAGTAAACCATCTCTGAGGTGGCCATTGTCGTGTGGAGCGACTGCCGTGGCACTGAGATGGACACATTGAGCACTGTGAATGCGCGTTTGGTTCGTCTGCCCCCTTCCTCGTACGGTCCTCACATCGAAAGGTCAACCGGCACAAACAATCGGGAGTCGACGTGCAGTTGGCGCACGACGAACAGAACGGTCTTGTCACCAGAGCTCAGATCGCTGAGCGTGCGGGCGTGGAGCGTCCGGCCGTGTCGAACTGGGCCCGGCGGCACAGAGACTTCCCCACCCCTGTGCGCTCCGGCGATACGGAGCTCTTCCAGGAAGCCGAGATCGCGCGGTGGCTGATGAATCGCACCGTCCCTCAACCGCAGTTGCTCGAAGGGGAGCAGGCGGGAACCACCTACGCGGACCGATTCCTCCGCACCAGCGGAGACCGACGGTCAGCGAAGTCGGGAGCCATTCGCAGTACTCGGCGTATCGGGACCGAGGACAAGGAGGCCGTCGATCAGCTGATGGGCCGACTTGCGGACCGGGTCCGAGGCCCGGCGCCGATGGCGGACTTCGTGAATCTCTGTCTCATCGTGATGTACGTACGACATGCGGAACCGGAGCGGTGGCGCCGGATCGAGGACGTCATGTCGGCAGGTCAAGGGGCCCGAGACGGGCAATCACTGCTCCGTTCCCTCGGCGACATGGCGCAGGACACGCTGCGCCGGAACGGCGTCCGCGCCGACATGCGCAGCAGCTTGCTGCAACTGGAACCGCGGAGCTGGGACGACCTCACCACGGCAGTACAGACGGCGGCAGGCACAGGCATGGGCGCGTTTCAGCTCGTGTGGGAGTCCTTCAGCGCCCGGGAAGGGCTGCAGAGCGCGGAATTCTGCAGTCCGATGGGCCTGGCCTCGTTGGCCGCGGCACTCGTACTGACCCCGGGACAGAAGACCACAGTGCTCGACCCCTACATGCGAGGGGGAGAGATGCTGGCGGCCGCATACCGCCACATCGGAGGCGCGCGGGGGACCATGTACGGCGAGACCCTCGACGGCCGGCTGCAAGCGGTCGCCAGTCTGTACCTTCTCCACCTCGGCGTACGGGCGAAGCTGACCAGCACCCGGTCCGATCGATGGCCACCGAAGGGCGAACACGGTGTCGACGTGGTGCTGACGAACCCTCCGTTCAACATGAGCGACGCACCTGGCCCGGGGCGCAGGACGGGGAGCTGGCCGTACGGATCACCACCCCAGGGAAATGACAATTTCGCCTGGTTGCAGTACGCGCTGGGCGCGCTGGTTCCCGGCGGTCGCGCGGTGGTGGTCATGCCGGTCAAGGCGGGCAACTCGGTGAACGCCGCCGAGCGCGAGATCCGCCGTGCCCTTGTCCTTGGGTGGGCCGTGGAGTGCGTCGTCACGGTGCCGTCCCATCTGTTCTCCGCGACGCCTGTGCCGGTCTCCCTATGGGTGCTACGACGAGTGGAGCATCCGGCGAGGGAAGGCATCCTGTTCGTCGACGCCCAGGAGTTGGGGACTAAGGTCCGACGTCGGCGCGTACTGCGGGACTCGGATCGCGACGCGATCACGGCTGTGGTCCGCCCGTTTCTCGACGGGGAGCTGTGCCCGGACGGCGAGTACGCGGTGCGTGCTGCCGAGCGAGGCTTCTCAGCAGTCGTCGTGGCCCGCGAGATCGTCGCCGACGAGGAGTGTTCGCTTCGTCCTGCCGACTATCTGGGGGGTGGGAACTACGGTGCTGCTCCTGACAAGGCCCGATTGTGCGAAGCCGACGAGGAGGCGGCGGAGCATGTGGACATGCTTCGTCTGCTGGAGCGACGTGCGAGGGGAACGGGGAACGGCTACCGCACAGGTTCGGGACCCGGCAGCTGGAACGAGGCAGTGCTCAAAGACCTGTGCGAGATCCAACCCGGTCCCTCTTACACCCGCCTACCGGCAGCGGCACGCACAGCGGACGTCGGCACTCCGCTCGTCTTCCCGCAGGATCTCGTCGAAGGGAGGATCGTGGACGAAACCCGGCACCGCGTGCCGTGGCAGACGGCCGAGCGCTTCAAGAAGTTCGAGCTGCTCCCTCACGACGTCGTCTGCGTCCGCACGGGCGCGCAGCAGCAACCCGCGTTGGTCTCCGGCCCGCAGGCCGGATGGCTGCTCAGCTCGAACGTGATGCGTCTGCGCGTACGCCCGGAAGTAGGGATCGAGCCCCTGTACCTCCACGCATACCTGGGCCTCCGCTACGCGCGTGAGTGGATGTCCCACCGCGCGGCGGCGACGGCGGCTCCCTCGCTGAGCTCCGTGGCTCTGGGCCACCTTCCCGTGCGCTTTCCGTCGCTCGGAGAGCAGCGTCGGAGCGTAGCTCTTCTCGGTGAGCTCGGCCGACGTGCCGACGTGTACGTCTCGTACGCTTCGGCACTTGGCCGGCTGCGGGCCGAGCTGGCCGAACACCTGCTGCACGGCTCGGTCGAGCCACTGTGACGGCCTGCCACCGCTGTTTTCCCTCCACGCGTTCCTTCTCCTCCTCCCCTGTACTCTCGAAAGGATCGAGTCCATGCCCGAATCGACGGCGCGTTCCGCACGTACGTGGCAGCTGTGGCTGGCGCTGTACGTTGCCTGCTCCATGGTGGTCGGACTCTTCGTGAGCCTGTTGGTACTTCGGTCAGGCGTGGGCACGACGGATGTCGTTCTGGCAGGGGGAGGCGGCTTCGCCACCTCCTTCGCCCTGTGCCTCGCAATGCCTGCGGCCGTGCGCGAACTCAAACGACACGGCTGACCCGCAGCACGAGAGCCCCGGGTCTCTGACCTGGGGCTCTCGTCATCGAGTGTAGGGAGCGGGTGACGAGAATCGAACTCGCGCTCTCAGCTTGGGAAGCGTGGGCTCTTTAGCGGTCATTGACGGCTTGACCCTTCGTCTCGAAGCACCCCGGGCTGGTGCTTGTTGGGCCGCATCCCGCGGTGACCTACCTAACCCGCCGAGTCAGCAGGCGGTGTCTCCGGCGCTGGTGGCAAGACGCGGCTGTCCTCCAAGGTCTGGCCGAAGCTCTTGCAGAACTCTGCGAAGCTCCACTCGGCGCCAGGAGCTGGCGCAAACGAAGCGAACGATCCAATGCCCTCGCCGCCCACTGCCACATCCAAGGTGCCTTGCTCGCCGATGCGTGCACTCGGACATTCCCGGAGCTGCTGGGCCAACATGGGTTTGGTACGCCTCCCCTGTCCCAGCCATGCACCCCAGTAGATGGTCCGGTCGGTGAGGAAGAGGACGCCGTCCTGAGGACCATCCCACAGGTTCCGAGCGGGGGAACTGGCGATCTTCCGTTCCCCGGGCTCAAGTACCGGTTCAATGCTCCGCCAGTACTCGGCCTGCGCTTTGTCGTAGCGCCGCTGTGCCCACCGTCTCAACATGGCCGAGGCTTCCTCCCTCAAGTGCTCCCAGTATGGAGCGCTTTGCAGGGGCCAGCGCTGGGTTCGAGGGACATTGCGACTGGAGTCATGACCGCCCCGTAGGCACGAGCGCGGGCGGGGTGGTGCTCGTTTTGCCTGCCGTGTGGTCCAGCGCGAAGGTCATCAAGGTCAACCTCCCAGGATCGTCTTTCCGGCCGCTCGCGCCCAGGTGGCCTGCTGGCGCGTGGTGAAGCCCATGCCGTTCCAATGGAAGAGGGTGTGCCGGGCCAGGATGCCGCAGGTCGAGATGAAGGTTGCCCCCGCTTGCCGATTCGGCGAGGGCTCGGGCGCCGAACTCCATGCCGGTGGCCCATGTTTGCAAGGGAGCCAGAGGGCCGGCGTCGGCAGCCGGGAGACGCCGTAACGCGTCGACCGTTCTGCTGATCTGGTCGGGGAATACATCCACCGGCAGCAGGCTTCTCGTTTCGACCTGTCCCCAGACGTCTCCCTGTTCGCCCCACTCCAGTTCGGCTGCGCGCAGGAACAGGGCCGTGACGAGGAGCGAAGTCTCCCTGGCCCCCAGGAGCCCACTCGTGCGGTCGGCGGCGTGCTGGTGGTAGTCGAATACGCCGATGCTGTCGGTGTGGAACAGGTCGTGGGCGAGCGTCATGCCGCGCGGGCCGTCGAACGCGACGGTTTCCGGCTCGTACGGGTCGGCCGCCACCGTTTGGCCACGCCCCGGGACAGCGCACTGTCGAGGGCTTCGGTGACGCTGGTCAGCACCGGGCAGGGCGGCGCGGTGAAGCAGACCCTCGGAGCGCAGATCGCCCGCCCCGTCGGCGACCTGCCGCCGCGCTCCCGAAGGCGTCCGGGGCCGGCCGACGCGGACTTCGGGCAGGAACGGCGGTCGGGCTGCCGCGCCCCAGGCGAAGGGGGTGAGGATGGCAGCATGGGCGCGGTGCAGTTCGCTGACGAAACGGACGAGTGGGTGATGGCGCCGCTGAGTCCGACGGCGTTCATGATCGACGGCTCGATGAGCTGACCGGTGGAGAGGGACACCAGGCAGAGACGCCGGGAGTCGGTAACGACGCCGAGATTGTCCAAGTCGAGCGTGGCGTCGGTGTGGTGCTCATCGACCGAGAGGGCTTGCGGTACGACGGCCGGAGCGCGGCTGACGTTACGTGTCGGGAGCCTCAGCGGAGGGCTGGACACCTGCCCCCGCACGGCTCCGGCGGCCGGCGTCGGCAGGGTGGCGAACGTGGCCGTCATCCGGTCTCGGTCGCCCTGATCCAGCTCCCGGTCCTGGGCATGCGCTCCGCGCTGCTCCCCGACGCGGCGGTAGCGGTCGAGATCGGCGCGTCCTGGCGGGCCGGGGAGACGGCCGCGGTGCTGGACGTCCGGGCAGTACTGGCTCTGGCCGTCGCCCCGTTCGTCCTGCGCCGTACGGCCCGCCGCGAGTCGGGTTCGGACCTCGGCGCACGCCGGGAGAGGGCGCTTCAACGGGTGGGGTGACCGGTCACCCGGTATGCCCCACCCCGCCGCCTCACGACCTCACCGCCTCACGACCTCACCGCCTCACGGCCGTCCCAGCGCCCGATACGTCCAGCCCGCCTGCCGCCACCGCGACGGATCCAGCGCTCCCCGCCCGTCCACGATGCGCGGCTCCGCGACCTGACCGCGCAACCACTCCGGGTCGAGGGTGCGGAACTGCTCCCACTCGGTCAGCAGCAGGATCGCGTGCGCACCCCGTACGGCGTCGTCCAGGCTCTGCGCGTAACCGAGGCTGGGGAAGACCTTGCGCGCGTTGTCCATGGCCTTGGGGTCGTAGACGGTGACGTCGCCGCCCATGAGCTGGATCTGCCCGGCCACATTGAGCGCGGGTGAGTCCCGTACGTCGTCCGAGTCGGGCTTGAAGGCGGCGCCGAGTACCGCGATCTTCCGGCCGAGGAACCGGCCTTCGCACAGCTCACGGGCGAGATCGACGGTGCGAGAGCGGCGCCGCATGTTGATGGCGTCGACCTCCCGCAGGAACGTCAGGGCCTGGTCGACGCCGAGTTCGCCGGCGCGGGCCATGAAAGCGCGGATGTCCTTGGGCAGGCAGCCGCCGCCGAACCCGACACCGGGGCGCAGGAACCGGCCGCCGATCCGGTCGTCGTGGGAGAGCGCCTCGGCCAGCCGGCCGACGTCCGCGCCACTGGCCTCGCAGACCTCGGCCATGGCGTTGATGAAGGAGATCTTGGTGGCGAGGAAGGCGTTGGCGGACGTCTTGACCAGCTCGGCGGTCGGAAAGTCCGTGACCACCACGGGAGTTCCCTGCCCGATGACCGGCTCGTAGACCTCTTCGAGGGTCTTGCGGGCCTGGTCGGAGCGGGTGCCGAACACCAGCCGGTCCGGGCGGAGGGTGTCCTCGACCGCGAAGCCCTCCCGCAGGAATTCCGGGTTCCAGGCGAGTTCGGCCAGCTCGGCGGCCGGGGCGAGTTCGGCGAGCCGGTCCGCGAGCCGCTCCGCCGTGCCCACCGGCACGGTCGACTTGCCGACCACCAGGCAGGGCCGGGTCAGATGCGGGGCGAGCTGTTCGATCACCGCGTCGACGTACCGCAGATCCGCCGCGTAGCCGTCCCGGACCTGGGGCGTTCCCACGCAGGAGAAGTGCACGTCGCCGAAGTCGGCGGCCTCTTCGTACGAGGTGGTGAACCGCAGCCTGCCGCTCGCGACATGCTTCGCGAGCAGGTCTTCAAGGCCGGGTTCATAGAAGGGAACCCGGCCCGCCTGGAGTGCCGCGATCTTGTCGGGGTCGACATCGACGCCCAGCACCTCGTGGCCGATCTCGGCCATGCAGGCTGCGTGCGTGGCACCGAGGTAACCGGTGCCTATGACTGTGACACGGAAAGGCATGCGGCCCTCTCGGTCAGCCGCAGTGATGTGCGGTCGGTTGGCTTGATGTGAAGCCACACCTTAAGCACACACGTTCGCCACACGTCCCATGTGTCTTCTGCCCGCATGAATCCTCGAAAGGTTGTACAAAGTCGAGCTTCTGTTCGGATTCGATCCGGGAACAATCGTGTCTCACGACCTGAGAGCAAGCAGTGTCATGTCCGACTTATGCAAATTTGGCCCTTCACGACTCCGCTTAGTGTGTGTAGGCCCCATGAGGTATCTCGCGACGCAGCCGTCGCGAACTCGCCACACTTTCCACACACGATGATGGATACGAGCGGTCGTGCCCTGCGCCCAATCGCCGGCTCCGGGAATGGCCCATGCTCGCGTTTCTGCTTGAGATCAGAGAATGGTGGAATCACGGGACGGTCTACCCGTTCGCCGTTTTCATGACGATGATCTGGGCGTTGTGGGTGCTGCGCATCCTGCTCGCCCGCCGCTACAAGCCGTGGACACGACCCTACTACGCGACCACATCCGTGATTATTCCGGTGGTGGACGAACCGGAAGATCTCTTCCGGTCCGTGCTGCGACGCATCATCGAGCAGCAGCCCACCGAGATCATCGTGGTGATCAACGGCCGCCGTAACCCCAACCTGGAACGCATCTGCACCGATGTCGGCGTGATGTGGCTGTGGACGGAGATACCCGGCAAGCGCAACGCCCTGCGGGTCGGTCTCGAACACGCCACGGGCGAGATCTCGGTCCTAGTCGACTCCGACACCATCTGGACCAAGGACACGCTCAGCGAGCTGATCAAGCCGTTCCGGGAGCGCAAGGTCGGCGGTGTCACCACCCGGCAGCGCATCCTCGACCCCGGCCGCGCGGTCCTGACCCGCTGGGCGGACTGGCTGGAGAGCGTGCGCTGCCAGTACTCGATGCCCGCCATGAGTGTCCTGGGCACGGTCGGCTGTCTGCCGGGCCGCACCATCGCGTTCCGCAAGCACATCCTCGACAAGTGCATGGACGACTTCCTCAGCGAGAAGTTCCTGGGCGTCTTCCTGGAGGTCAGCGACGACCGGACGCTGACGAACTACACGCTGAAGGCCGGCTACAAGTGCGTCTATCAGTCGACGTCACTCGTGTACACGGACGCGCCCCTCGAACTGAAGAAGCTCGCAAAGCAGCAGTACCGCTGGGCGCGCGGATCGCAGTACAACACCCTGCGGATGTTCTGGTGGATGCTCCGCCACGCCAAGATCCTCTGGCTGTTCTACATAGCCGACATCCTTGTCCCGTTCGTCCTGATCGGTACGTTTGCCTCCTGGGTGGTGGCGGCCTTCTCGCGGAGCAAGCCCGGCATCTACAACGAACTGCCGCTGCCGGAGGTCGCCTGGCAGTCCCTGGCCTTCATCCTGGTGCTCGCCGCGATCATGTCCCTGCTCTCCATGGCGGTCCGGTTCGGCCGGCACTTCGCCTACCGCCCGCAGGACATGTTCTTCCTGCCGATCTTCATGGTGATCAACACGCTGCTGCTGCTGCCCGTGCGGCTGCTGGGCTTCTTCCGCATGGCGCACAACGCCAGTTGGGGCACTCGCGCCGACAGCTTCGCCGGTGAGCGCACCCACAGCCCGCTGGTCGTCATTCCCTATCTCCTCGGCGGCGCCATCCTGTTCGGGTCGGTGATGATGAGTGTCTAGGGCGAGTAACAACCCGCGCCGCAAGAAGCGGCTGCACTTCTGGAACCGGGGCACCGGCATCCGGCTGCGGCTGTGGATGGCGTTCAACGTCGTGGTCCTGTCCGCGCTCAGCTACGGCGTCTATGTGCTGGTCCAGTCCAACTCCGGCCCCTCCTTCGCCGGTTTCGGGCGCGAGGAGAACAAGCCGGGCATCACCGAGCGGCTGAAGAACGGCTCGGAAACCCAGGCGATCCCGGCCCGGGACAGCTTCCTTGACCCGAAGGGCAAGCACTTCGGGGTCAGCACCTTCGAGGCTCCCTGGTCCACCGACGAGATCGACAAGGTCGCCGCCGCGGCGGGCACCCGGCCGACCATGGTCGAGTACTTCGTGAAGTGGACGGAGGACTTCGAACCCGAGACGGTGGACGCCTCGTACCGGCAGGGCATGCTCCCCCTGCTCGCCTGGGAGCCCTGGGCCGGTAAGAAGGCCGGTGTCGACCAGCCCGCGTACTCCCTCGACTCCATCGCGTCCGGCGAACACGACGCGTACATCAAGCAGTTCGCCAAGGGCGTCGCCGAGCACAAGTGGCCCATCGCACTCCGCTTCGCGCACGAGATGAACGGCGACTGGTACCCCTGGTCCGAGAAGCGCAGCGGCAACAAGCCGGGCGACTACGTGAAGGCGTGGCGCCACGTTCACCAGCTCTTCGACGAGGCCGGGGCCGACAACGTCATCTGGCTGTGGAGCCCGAACATCCTGCGGCCCGTTCCGGATGTGAGCCTCAAGGCTCTCTATCCCGGCAAGAAGTACGTCGACTGGGTCGGCATGGTCGGCTACGCCGTGGAGGACAAGACCGCGTCCCAGGTCTTCGACGCCACCCTGAAGGCCCTGCGGAAATTCACCGACCAGCCGGTACTCATCACCGAGACCGGGGCCCAGCCGGGTTCCCGCAAGGCCCCCTGGACCTCCGACTTCTTCACCTGGCTCGCCAAGAATCCCGACGTCATCGGGTTCGTCTGGTTCGAGCGCAGCGAGGAGGAGGGTGGCGGCGCGGACTGGCGCTTCACCTCTGACGCGGCGACCACCCGGGCCTTCAAGTCGGGCATCGGCGGGATCGACCTCGTATCGGCCGCCGCCGGAACGTCCGACTGATCCGGCCCTTCCCTCTCTCTCACTTTCCCGTAGCGACCCCAGGGCACGGCGGCGACGCCGTGCCCGGAGAGTGCCATGCCTGCCACCTTCCCGCGCGCCCGCAAGGCCGTCATCCCCGCCGCCGGTCTGGGCACCCGTTTCCTGCCGGCCACGAAGGCCACGCCGAAGGAAATGCTCCCCGTCGTGGACAAGCCGGCCATCCAGTACGTCGTGGAGGAGGCCACCGACAGCGGCCTGGACGACGTCCTCATGGTCACCGGCCGCAACAAGCGGGCCCTGGAGGACCACTTCGACCGCGCCTACGAACTCGAACAGCTCCTCGAACTCAAGGGTGACAAGGAGAAGCTTCTGCGGGTCCGCGCGTCCAGCGAACTCGGCACCGTCCACTACGTCCGCCAGGGCAATCCGCGCGGTCTCGGGCACGCGGTCCTGTGCGCCGAACCGCACGTCGGCGACCAGCCGTTCGCCGTCCTGCTCGGCGACGACCTGATCGACGCGCGCGACCGGCTGCTCACCCGCATGCTTGACATCCAGCAGCGCTACGGCGGCAGTGTCGTCGCGCTCATGGAGGTCGACCCCGACCGCGCGCACCTCTACGGCTGCGCCGCCGTCCGCCCGGCGGGCGACGCCGAACAGGACGACGTCCTGCGGGTGACGGACCTGGTCGAGAAGCCGGAGCCGGGCACCGCGCCCAGCAATCTCGCCGTCATCGGCCGCTATGTCCTCGCCCCCGAGGTCTTCGACGTGCTGCGCCGCACCCCACCCGGGCGGGGCGGAGAGATCCAGCTCACCGACGCGCTGCGCGAACTGGCGGCCGATCCGTCGCTCGGCGGGCCCGTCCACGCGGTCGTCTTCCGGGGAAGACGCTACGACACCGGCGACCGGGGCGAGTATCTGCGTGCCGTGGTCCGTCTCGCGTGCGAGAGGGAGGACCTCGGGCCGGACTTCCGGGCCTGGCTGGCCGACTTCGTGGCCTCGGACGCAGCGGCGACCAACGGCGCACCGGTCGGAACCGGCGAACCCATCCGCACAGGCGAACCCGTCACGGTCGGCCAACGGGCCTGACCCGCCTACCCGTTGAGTCGATCGGGCCGTTCTACTCGGGCTCTTTCGACGGTACGGGCTCGCCGTCCGGAGCATCCGCCAGCTCCAGGCCGGCGAGCCCGCCGCGGAACGCCCGCTGGGTCCCCGGGGTCTCCGCGAACCGCCAGTCCTGCTTGCCGCCGTGCTCCGGGCTCCGCTCGAACCAGACGAACCCGATCACCTCGGGACGACCGCGCAGCCAGCCGAAGAAGTCCGCGATCCAGGCCGCCTTGTCCTTGCCCGGACGGGCCCCCGTCTCGGAGATCAGCACGGGCCGCTTCGTGAAGGCGCGGATCTCGCTCAGCGCCGGATCGAAGACGTCCGCCGCCCGTTTCTCGTACTTCCGATAGCCGCTCAGCCCGACGAGATCGACGTACGCGTCCCCGGGATACAGGGGCCGCAGCCGCGTCTTCTCGATGGTGCGCAGGATGTTCGGGCTCCACTGCCACACCACATTGCGCACGCCCGCCTGGGTGAAGAGGTCGTGGACATGGCGCCACGCCTTCACATACGAACCGGCGTCATTGCCGTTGGTGTTCTCGGCCCAGGGGAACCAGGTGCCGTTCATCTCGTGCGCGAACCGAAGGATCAGGGGGCGTCCATGGGCCCGTACGTCCTCGGCGAACCGTTTGACGTACGCGTCATGACGGCCGTCCGCGATCTCCGCCAGCGCGTAGTCCGGCTGATCGTTGCCGGCCTCGACCGACGCCCACGGCTCCCAGGTCAGCAGCGGAACGCCGCCCTGCTTGTACGCCTCGTCCACAGCGCCTCGCCGGTAGCCCTCGTTCCATTTGACGAAGTACTCCAGCAGATTCGGCTGCTTGCCCGCCCGTCGCGCGACCGCGTCGGTCTCCGCGGGCGACCAGGGCGTCTTGAGCGTGCTGATACCGAAGTACCGGCCGCTCGTGGGGATCAGCCGCTGGGCCGCGGTGCCCGGCGGCGGCGTGGCCGACGCGGAAGGCTCACCCTGCCCGGAACCGCGCGTCGGCGCGGAGGACGAGACGGCGGGTCTGCCGTCGTCACCCGAGCCCGAGCCCGAACACCCGGTCAGCGCCAGCGCGGACGCCAGTACCACCAGCAGCGGACGCCGGAGCGACGGCCTCCGCACGGCGCGGGGAGAGGCGACGGCACGGACCTGGGGGCATGAGGGGCCGAGGGGGCGGGACACACGAGAAACCTACAGGTCGCCCACACCGGTTCCACATCGGCCGGGGGCCCGGCCGCGTCCCCGGGCCGGACGACTGGACAAGCAAGAAACCCCAGGTCACGGACCTGGGGTTTCAAAATGGAGCGGGTGACGAGAATCGAACTCGCGCTCTCAGCTTGGGAAGCTGATGTTCTACCATTAAACTACACCCGCGCGAATAGCCCGGTGGAACCGGTTTCGCATCGTTGCACACTCTACCCCATGCCCCACCTCCGCCGCCCGAAGGGCGGCGTTCGAGGTGTGGACGCGGGTGCGGTCGGCGGGAGTTGGGGCGTAGCGTGTCGCCCGTGGTTCAGGTGCGGAGTGCCGTCCACGAGCCCGTCCTATTCGTCCCGTAATGTGGCCTCCTCGTCAGTCGGGCGGGCGCCACGGCGGCCGTCCGTACGCGGCTCTTGGGGAAGGGACTCAGAGGACTTGTCAGAGGACTTGATCGAGCGCACCGTGGTCCGATGTGCCGAAGGGCATGTGTTCCGTACCGCTTCGTTCCCGATGCAGCAGGCCGACCGGCTCGGTCCCGGCCGGCTCATCCGCTGTCCACGGTGTGCCCGGCTGCGCCACGCCGTTCCCGTACCGGTTTCCGTACCGGTTCCGGTTCCCGATCCCGTGGAGCCCGGTCGGCGGTAGCGGTGGTGACGGGCGCCCCCTTCCCCCCGGGGGCACCGGGGGCGCCCGCGTTGCGGCGGAGCCGCCTACTCTGCGTATCCTCGACGCGTGCTTCTCTCAGACAAGGACATCCGGGCCGAGATCGACGCGGGGCGTGTGCGCATCGACCCGTACGACGAATCGATGGTGCAGCCGTCGAGCATCGATGTGCGGCTGGACCGCTACTTCCGGGTGTTCGAGAATCACCGGTACCCGCATATCGACCCCTCCGTCGAGCAGGCCGATCTCACGCGGCTCGTCGAGCCCGAGGGTGACGAGCCGTTCATCCTGCACCCCGGCGAATTCGTGCTCGCGTCGACGTACGAGGTCGTCTCGCTGCCCGATGATCTCGCCAGCCGCCTGGAGGGAAAGTCCAGCCTCGGCCGCCTCGGCCTCGTGACGCATTCGACCGCCGGATTCATCGACCCCGGATTCTCCGGACACGTCACCCTTGAGCTGTCGAATCTCGCGACGCTCCCGATCAAGCTCTGGCCCGGCATGAAGATCGGCCAGCTCTGCCTGTTCCGGCTCAGCTCACCCGCCGAATTCCCGTACGGCGCTCAGCGCTACGGCTCCCGTTACCAGGGGCAGCGCGGGCCCACCGCCTCCCGGTCCTTCCTCAATTTCCACCGGACGCAGGTGTGAACTCCGTGGACCAGGACGCCCAGGACGCCCAGGGCACGGATTCCGGTCGCGAGAATCTGACCTACTCGGACTTCGGCACCGCCGTCCGCGAACTCGCCCAGTCCATCGCCGACGACGGATTCGAACCCGACGTCGTCCTCTCCATCGCCCGCGGCGGCGTCTTCGTCGCCGGCGGTCTCGCCTACGCCCTCGACTGCAAGAACATCCACCTGGTGAATGTGGAGTTCTACACGGGTGTGGGGACCACGCTCGACATGCCCGTCATGCTGGCGCCCGTACCCAATGTCATCGACTTCACCGACAAAAAGGTACTCATCGCCGATGACGTCGCCGATACCGGCAAAACCCTGAAACTCGTCCACGAGTTCTGTCTCGACCATGTCGCCGACGTGCGCTCCGCCGTCATATACGAGAAGTCGCAGTCCCTCGTGAAGTGCGAGTACGTCTGGAAGCGCACCGACGCCTGGATCAATTTCCCGTGGAGCGTCGATCCGCCCGTCGTCCGCCGCACCGGGCAGATCCTCGACGCCTGACCCGGGTCACCCGCACCTTCCGGTCAACAGATCAGAACGTCCCCAGCTTGATGATCGACAGCAGCGCGATCAGCTGAATCGCCGACGCCCCCAGCGCCTTGGGCCACGGCAGGTCATGGGACTTGCTGACCATCATGGTGAACAGCACCCCCGCCCCGATCCACGTCGCCCAGCCGATGAGCTGGACGAATGACGCGTCGCCGCCCAGGAACATCGCGAAGAGCAGCCGCGGGGCGTCCGTGATCGACATGATCAGCATGGACAGGCCGACCGTCGGCTGCCACGCCCCGTCACCGCCGAGCTGGCGGGCGAGCGTGTGGGTGACGACACCGAGGACGAAGGCGCTGAGGACCAGCGCGATACCCGTCGTCAGGACATACGGGATCGCCGTCGACAGGGTCGCGTTGATCACGTCCTCGCGGGCGCCGTCGAAGCCGAAGATCGCCAGCAGGCCGTAGAGGAAGGTCACGATGAGGGCGGGGCCCCACATCGTGTAGTCGCGCATCCGGAGGAAGGTGGGGGCGGGGCGCAGCACGATGCCGCTCAGCAGCTCCTTCCAGTGCAGCGGCGGCCCGGCCGGCGGCGCGGACGCCTGGCCCGCGCGGTAGGTGTCGCCCTGGTTGTACGGGTCGTCGATCGAGAACGCCTGGGTGTGACCCGCGTTGTTCGCCGCGTACGGGTCCGGCGCGGCCTGCGGATGCCCGTCGCCGAAGTACTCCGGCTCCCCGTGCCCCCCGCCGGCGGCCGACCACTGCCCCTGCTGCCCCTGCTGCCCGTACCCGCCACCCTGCGGCCCGTACTGCGAGGGCTGTCCGTACTGGGGCGGCTGCCCGTACCCGCCCTGCTGCCCGTACGGCGGCGCCGCGGGGCCGCCGTACGGTGCCTGGCCGCCCTGCGGGGCCTGCTGTCCGTACGGCTGCCGCCGCGGGCTCTGCTGCGGGTGCTGCTGCGGGTTCTGCGGGCTCTGCGGTCGCCCTTGCGGTGCGCGGTTGTCCCGGCCGCGTCCGTTCCTGAATCCAGCCACGTCATCGAACGTACCTGGTCCCGGAGAGTGACGGGTCGGCGCCGAGGGAAACCACGGGTCATTGCGGCCGACCTGTGACATCCCCTAGGGGACCCCGGGACCACGCGTCAGGGACGTCAGTCCGACAGGTTCACGCCGAACCGGGGCTGCCCCGCCGTCGAGACACCGACCCCGGACGGGTACACACCGGCGGACGCCGTCAGGGTCCCGTTCGCCCGGGAGATCAGCGGGTACACGGCCCCGTTGAAGTCGTTCTCGCCGTACGCGCCGACGAGGACATCGCCGCGGCCGTCGCCGTTGAGGTCGTCCACGTGGATGTCGAGGCCGAAGTAGTCCCCGGTCTCACTGGAGTTGGGGACGCCGGGGGTGTCCTGGTTGAGGGCGACGGCGCCGTCGGTGGAGATGCCGGAGCCGTCGCCGGCGCCGTACAGGATCGTGACCGCGCCCTGGTCCTTGCCGCCGGTCAGGTCCTCGCCGGGCACGCCGATCGCGAGGTCGAGGTTGCCGTCGCCGTTGATGTCGCCGAGGTCGATCTCGGTGCCGAAGAAGTCCTTCGTCTCGCTGGTGCCGGGGACGCCCGGGGTGCTCTGCGAGAACGACTGCCGCTCCCCGTACGCGGGCCCGCTCGCCGTGCCCTTCGCGATGAGGACCTTGCCGCCCTTCTGGGACTCGGCGATCCCGGAGTCCCAGTCGATCCCGAAGACGATGTCCCCGTAACCGTCGTTGTCCGTGTCACCGACGTCCGTGATGGTGCCGGTCGGCAGCTTCTGGGCGCCGCTGGTGGTGACGCCGGAGGAGGTGCCGGGCAGCCAGTAGTTGGAGTTCCAGTCGTCCTCCTTCGAGTACCCGTTGACGATCAGGTCCTCGCGCTTGTCGCCGTTGAGGTCGCCGGAGTGCAGGTTCCAGGCGCCCGCGCCGTCGCCGCTGTAGATGTTCGGGACGACGGTGGAGCGCGCCGCGGGGGCGCCGGTGCGCTTGAAGCCGCCGCGCAGGACGTCGAGCGTCGCGTACGTGCCGGAGGCGATGGCGAGGTCGTCCTTGCCGTCGCCGGTGAAGTCGCCGGCCTCCAGGAGCCGGCCGAACCCGTCGTGCTTGGTGGGGCGCGGGTCCTGGATGGTCGAGCCGCCCTTGAGGCCGGACGCCGAGCCCCAAAGGATCACGGCGGTTCCGCCGTCCTTGTCGCTGCCGACGTCCTCGCCGCTCGCGCCGACCGCGAGGTCGTCGTAGCCGTCGTTGTCGAAGTCGCCGTACGCGGTGTCCGAGCCGAAGAAGTCGTTCTTCTCGGCGCCGCCGGGCACACCGGCGCTGTTCTGGCTGTACGAGGCGTACCGGTTGCCGGTCGCGCCGCCGTAGATCGCGGTGACCTGGCCGGCGCCCGACTGTCCGGCGACGGTCGCGCGACCGGCGGAGACGGCGACGTCCGCGTATCCGTCGCCGTTGAAGTCGGCGTCGGACGCGGCGAGCGGCACGGCGGGGGCCGCCTGGGCCGGGCCCGCCGTGAGAGTGAGCAACCCGCCCGTCAGGGCCACGGACGCTGCCGTGGCGAGGGCGAGTCTGATGCGCTGATGCATGCGGTCTCCTGCGGTGGGGATGCCTGGCGGGCATCCGCAGTCGAATGGGAGCCTTTACTCACGTTTGCCGGGATGTTGCCTCAGCTTTACGGAGTGTTCGGCTCACAGAAGACTCCCGATGGGGCCCGAGGGTTGTACGGGACAACTCTTTTGTCCGCGGGGCTACTTCATGCCCAGGAACATCGCCGTCGAGAACGTCACCTTCGGGGCGTCCGCGAGCAGCCCGTCCGCCGCGCCCGGGTACACCGCGACCGTGTCCCGGGTCTCGTCGCGCGCGGTACGGACCACCAGGTCGGCGCGCCCGTCCCCGTCGAAGTCGGCGACCGCGAGGACCCGGGTCGTCCCGCGCGCCTTCGGCTCCACGACGACCTCGCCCGCCTTCGAGAGGCCCGACGCCGAGCCCGGGAAGATCCGCAGCCGGGAGCCGCTGGACACCAGGTCGTCGAGCCCGTCGCCGTCGAAGTCGCCGGAGTCGAGGACGGTGCCGGGCACGGCGAGCGTGGCGCGCGCGGTGCCCGGGATCCCGTACCGCAGGGCCGTGCCGCTCTGGGAGCCGATCGCCGCGTCCATGCCCTTGCCCCCGCCGCCCCCGCCGAACCGGCCGAAGGCCACGTCGACGCCCGACGGCAGCAGGACGCCCGTCTCGGCGGGCCCCTTCGGACCGCCGAACACGACGGCCGACTTCGAAGGACCGCTCTGCGTGCGGACGACGAGGTCGTCGTAGCCGTCGCCGTTCACGTCGACCGCGGGTCCGGCCGGTACGTTGCCGGGCGCGGGCAGTGGCGCGCCCGCCGCGCGCGGTGCTCCCGTACGCGAGAACGGGCCGCGCAGGAAGGTCAGCGAACTGTTGCTCGCGTGTACGACGAGGTCCATCGCGCCGTCCCCGTCGAAGTCGCCGCAGACCGGCTGGTCGGGCCAGTCGTTGCCGATCCGGGCCCGGCCGGGGATCCGCACCTTGACGGCCTTGGCGCCCTTGGTGTCCTTGGCGGCCAGTCCGCCGGGTGAGCCGAACAGGATCTGGAGCGGTACGGGGGGTGCGCCCTGGCCGTCGTACGGCGGGTCGGTGGAGACGACGAGGTCGGTGAACCCGTCGCCGTCCAGATCGCAGAACGCCTCCGCGTCGAAGGTGGCCGGCACCTGGCCGTCGGTGGGCGCGGCCAGCTCGGCCGGATTCAGCAACTGCCGGGTCGCGGGCCGCAGTCCGGTGCGGGAGCCGTAGACGATGCCGATGCCCGCGTCGTCGCCGTGGCTGTCGTCGGGGCCTTTCACCAGGTCGTTGATGACGAGGTCGGGGTAGCCGTCGCCGTTGAAGTCGGCGCCCGCCCTGCTCACCTTGTTGCCCTTGCCGCCCTTGCCCCGGGGCACCGGCAGCGGCGCGGGCCCCTCGCCCGCCGCGATCCCCACGGGCCGACTGGCCTTCGCCCCGCTCCCGTCGGCGTCGCCGGACGACCCGCAGGCGGTGAGGGCGGCGGCGAGCAGCAGCACGGAGGCGCAGAGGGCGGTCGCCCCCGTACGACCCGTGCCCGTCCCGCGCCCCGGGCGCCCCACCCCGTCACGTCCCGCGCGCACCATCCGCCCCACCCGTCCGTCCACCCACTCTTCCGACTCGGCCCACTCCGAAAACGCCGCGCCCATCATCCGCCCGTTGGGCAGGTACGCAACAGACGGGTACGCAACAGGCCGGTCCCGCCGGAGGGGGTGCGGGCCCGGCCTGTCGTCCAAGGGGTGCCGGGGCTACTCGTCGATCGCCGCCCCGAACAACGCGTCCGCCGCCGGCGCCCCCAGCGACCTGGCGCCGTACGTCCACGAACCGGTCGCCGTCACCCCGCCCGAGCCCGCCGACAGGACCCAGACCACGCCGTCGTCCGTGTTCTCGCCGGGCGCCGCCGCGAGCAGCCCGTAGCGGCCGTCCCGGTTGGGGTCGGTCAGCCGGACCTGGGCGCCCCACTTGTCGCCCTTCTCGGCGGCGCCGGGCACGCCCTTGCTGTTCTGGTCCCACGACTTGGCACCGGTCGCGGTCAGCCCGCCTTTGCCGCCGCGCAGAATCCATACGGCGCCCGCGTCGGCGACGGTGCCGATGTCCTCGCCGGGCGCGCCGATCGCCACGTCCGCGTACCCGTCGCCATTCGTGTCCGCGACGGACAGGTCGGCGCCCCAGCCGTCCCCGCGCTCGGCGACCCCGGGCACCCCGGCGGTGTCCTGCGTCCACCACTGGGCCTCGGCCGCGGGACCGTCGGGACCGCCGTACCGCACGCCCACCAGACCGCCGGTCAGGCTCTCGCCGCCGTCGTCGGGGGAGTGCGGCTCACCGGTCACCAGGTCGTCGTAGCCGTCGTTGTCGATGTCTCCTGATGCCACCGCCGGCCCACCACGCAGCTCCCGCTCGTACGTGAGGAAGCCCTCGCTGCCGGAGAAGTACGCGGACCAGCCGTGCCCGGGTTCGGCGCCGGTGGTGACACCGGAGACGACGAGGTCGGCGTAGCCGTTGTCGTCGTAGTCGCCGGTGGTGAGGGACTTGGGGAGGATGTCCCGGTCGGCCGCGAGTCCGGCGAGGCGCTGGGTCGCCCGCTTCTTCAGCGGTGACCGGTCGTCGGCTGCGCCCTTCGCGGCGCGGGCCTCGGGCGCGTACCCGAAGGTGTGGAGGCTGTTCTTGTCGAGGACGGCGATCAGGTCGCCCGGGTTGTACGCGGTGAAGTGTGCGGCGGCGACCGCGAGGCCGAACTGCGCGCCCTCGGCGGGCTCCACGGCCTGGATCCAGTCGCTGGCCGCGCCCGTGAGACCCGCCTTGGAGCCCCACAGGACCGCGACCCCGCCCGCGTCCTTGCCTTCGTACAGATCCTCGCCGGGGATGCCGATGAGCGCGTCGTCGTAGCCGTCGCCGTCCAGGTCGCCGGTGGCGACGGCCTGCCCGAAGTGGTCGCCCGCCTCGGCGGCACCGGAGACTCCGGCCGTCGACTGGCTGAACCGCGCCACGTTCTTGGTGCCGATGCCCTTCGGCGACCCGTACTGCACGGTGACGAGTCCGGCGCCCTTCTGTCCGCTGACGGTGGCGCCGGGCGCGCCGACCAGCACGTCCTCGTACCCGTCGCCGTTGAAGTCGCTGTTCCGGTCGCTCGCGTGCGTACCACCGGGGGTTCCGGCGTACGCGGCGGGCGCGGTGGCCAGGGCCATCCCCGCGCCGGACAGCAGGAGGAAAGAGGCCGCCGCGAGGGCGGTCGAACGGTTCTTGCGCATGTGCGGCTCCCGTGAAGAGGATGACCGGGCAGGCGCGGGGGTTCCGGCAAGGGCCCGTTCCTTGTCCGGCAACCTGTTCGACACGGAGTGGGGCGGAAGGGTTGTACGGGGGCGTAGGCGGGCGGACGGGTACGGGACGGTCCGGATACGGGGAAGGCCGGGATCCCGTACAGGCGACCCCGGCCTCAACAACCCACCCGCGCGGGCTACTTCACCGGCTGCGGCTCCGGCGCGTCCGCCGACTCGGCCTCACCGGTGGGCGGTTCACCGTCGGCGGGTGTCCGTACCGAGTCGAGCAGCAGCTGCGCCACGTCCACGACCTGGAGGGATTCCTTCGCCGCGCCATCGTTCTTCTTGCCGTTGACCGAGTCGGTCAGCATGACGAGGCAGAACGGGCAGGCGGTCGACACGATGTCGGGGTTGAGGGACAGCGCCTCGTCCACGCGCTCGGTGTTGATCCGCTTGCCGATGCGCTCCTCCATCCACATCCGGGCACCGCCGGCGCCGCAGCAGAAGCCGCGCTCCTTGTGCCGGTGCATCTCCTCGTTCCTGAGGCCGGGCACCTTGGCGATGATCTCGCGGGGCGGTGTGTAGACCTTGTTGTGGCGGCCGAGGTAGCAGGGGTCGTGGTAAGTGATGAGCCCTTCGACCGGCGTGACGGGGACCAGCTTGCCGTCGTCGATGAGGTGCTGGAGCAGCTGGGTGTGGTGGATGACCTCGAACTCGCCGCCGAGCTGCGGGTATTCGTTGGCGATGGTGTTGAAGCAGTGCGGGCAGGTCGCGACGATCTTCTTGGCTGCCTTGGGCTTACGGGTGGCCGGGTCTTCGTCGTCCTCGCCCCAGGCCATGTTGAGCATGGCCACGTTCTCCTGGCCGAGCTGCTGGAACAGGGGCTCGTTGCCGAGGCGGCGGGCGGAGTCGCCGGTGCACTTCTCGTCGCCGCCCATGATGGCGAACTTGACGCCCGCGATGTGCAGCAGCTCGGCGAAGGCCCTGGTGGTCTTCTTGGCCCGGTCCTCCAGGGCCCCGGCGCACCCGACCCAGTAGAGGTAGTCGACCTCGGAGAGGTCTTCGATGTCCTGGCCGACGACGGGCACCTCGAAGTCGACTTCCTTGGTCCACTCAAGCCGCTGCTTCTTGGCGAGCCCCCAGGGGTTGCCCTTCTTCTCCAGGTTCTTGAGCATCGTGCCGGCCTCGCTGGGGAAGGCGGACTCGATCATCACCTGGTAGCGGCGCATGTCGAGGATGTGGTCGACGTGCTCGATGTCGACGGGGCACTGCTCGACGCAGGCGCCGCAGGTGGTGCAGGACCACAGGACGTCGGGGTCGATGACCCCGTTCTCCTCAAGGGTCCCGATGAGGGGCCGCGCGGCCTCGGCGAGCGCGGAAGCGGGGACGTCTGCGAGCTGCTCGGCGGTGGCCTTCTCCTCCCCCTCCATGCTCTTGCCGCCCCCGGCGAGGAGGTACGGGGCCTTGGCGTGGGCGTGGTCGCGCAGCGACATGATCAGGAGCTTGGGGGAGAGGGGCTTGCCGGTGTTCCAGGCGGGGCACTGCGACTGGCAGCGACCGCACTCGGTGCAGGTGGAGAAGTCGAGCAGGCCCTTCCAGGAGAAGTGCTCGACCTGGCTGACGCCGTAGACGTCGTCCTCGCCCGGGTCCTCGAAGTCGATGGGCTTACCGCCGGACGCCATCGGCAGCAGCGCGCCCAGCGCCGTACCGCCGTCGCTCTCGCGCTTGAACCAGATGTTGGGGAAGGCGAGGAAGCGGTGCCAGGCGACGCCCATGTCGGTGTGGAGCGCGACGGTGATCATCCAGATGAAGGAGGTGGAGATCTTGATCATCGCGACGAGGTAGACGAGGTTCTGCACGGTGGAGACGCTGAGCCCCTTGAAGGCGGCGACCAGCGGATACGACACCAGGTAGGAGATGTCGTAGCCGTCGACGTGGTGCAGTACGCCTTCCAGACCGCGCAGCGTCAGGATGCACAGGCCGATGATCAGGATGACGGCCTCGACGAAGTACGCCTGACCGAAGTTGGAGCCCGCGAAGCGGGACTTGCGGCCCGCGCGGGTCGGCAGCGAGAGCTGGCGGATCACGATGAGGGTGAGGATGCCGAGCGTGGTGAGGAGCCCGATCAGCTCGGTGAACACCTCGTACGGGGGCCAGGTGCCGATGACCGGCAGGGCCCAGTCGGCCTGGAAGAGCTGACCGAAGGCGTTGACCAGGGTGAGGACGAGGGTGAAGAAGCCGACCGCGACGAACCAGTGCGCCACGCCGACGATGCCCCAGCGGTTCATCCTGGTGTGGCCGAGGAACTCCTTGACCACGGTGAGGGTGCGCTGCTTCGGATCGTCCGTGCGGGTACCGGCCGGGACCGGCTGGCCGAGCCGCACATAGCGGTAGATCTCTGCGATGGCCCGGCCGAACAGCGCCACACCGACCACGGCGAGCACCAACGACACAATGATCGCGGCGAGTTGCATGAAGGCTCCTCGAACCTGCGCGAGCTGATTACTAAGCGGTAACTTATGCGGTTCGTTCGAGACTACCGACTAATCGCGCCGCGCTGTAGTTAGCGACGCGGTGATCTGCGTCGCTGTGGGGCACCACAGAGTCACGGTACGCGCCGCGGGTGGACCGGTGGGGAAGGTGAGGGTGCGTCTGAGGCGCCGGTTGCGCAGTTCCCCGCGCCCCTTGAGGAGTGGGTGTCTGGGGTGGTGGGGGAGGTGCGGGCCGGTGGGGGGTGGTTGCGCAGTTCCCCGCGCCCCTTGGGGCCCGCGCCGCTTATGGGGTGCTGGGCTTCTCCGGGGTGCGGCCCGGTCGCTGGCCGATCATCATCACGACGAGGCCCGTCAGGAGTAGGGCGCTGCCGGACAGGGTTCCCCACTGGCGGATGTCGATGTCGCTGATCATCAGGCCGAAGAACACCTGACAGAACAGGGCGAAGGCGGCGATCAGCTGGCCCCAGCCGTGGATACGGGGGCGGTGGATCGTCCGGCGGTTCCTGGGGAGTACCCAGCCGTGCGTCACGTGCGCCACACCGGATGCGGCAAGGAGCGCCGCCGCCAGCAGGCACGGCAGGATGATGTAGTACTTCATGATCCCCTCCCGCGGTCGACCCCGCGGCCGACATGAAAACGACCCCGCCGGAGTATTTCGGCGGGGTCGAATGCCCTGGTGGGGGCGATGGTGGCTGGGGCCGGGATCGAACCGGCGACCTATCGCTTTTCAGGCGATCGCTCGTACCAACTGAGCTACCCAGCCACGCAGTTCACTTGAGTGATCTGCAAGCGGTCCTGACGGGATTTGAACCCGCGGCCTCCACCTTGACAGGGTGGCGAGCACTCCAAACTGCTCCACAGGACCTGGTGTGTGTGCCGACACAGTCTTGCATATCGACACGCGTGCCCCCAACGGGATTCGAACCCGTGCTACCGCCTTGAAAGGGCGGCGTCCTAGGCCGCTAGACGATGAGGGCTATCGGCCCGCCTGGGCGCTTCTCAGCGCGTCGGGGACGTGTTGAAGCATATGGGATGGCGGGGAGTATCGCCAAAACGGTTTACCGGAACGGTTCAGCGGCGGCCCGGCGGTGTCGGGCTCGGCGTGGCGCCCGGCTGGTTCTCCTTCGGGAGGTGGCGGCTCACCTCCGCCGTGGACAGGCCCAGACCGCCGAGTTTGATCTCGTCCCACGCCTGGAGCTGCCGCGTCCCCCGGTCCAGGTACAGGATCGATGCCTCGATCGGGTCCGGGTACTTGCCCTCGACCGCGCGCAGCCCGCTGCCGCCCGTCGACCCCTCGACCCGCAGCCGGGTGCCCAGCGGCATGACCTCCATGTCGCGGTGGTGCAGATGCCCGGACAGCACGATCGGTACGGTGCCGTCCGTCTCGCGCGCGGCCACCGGTTCGTGGACCACCGCCATGTCCACCGGCGTACCGGCCGCCGTCTGGTCCCGCAGCGCGGACGCGAGCCGGATGCCCGCGAGGCGGTTGGCCGCGTCGCCCCCGGCCGGTACCGAGCGGTCCGGTGTGAACTGCGGGTCCCCGGTCCCGGCGAACCGCACCCCGGCGACGGTCACGGCCCGGCCCTCGTCCAGGACGTGCACGTTCTTCATGCCCTGGAGGTACTTCTGGGTGGCCCGGGAGTCGTGGTTGCCGCGTACCCAGACGTAGGGGGCGCCGAGGTCCGGGATCGGGTCGAGGAAGGCGTTCTCGGCGGGGCTGCCGTGGTCCATCGTGTCGCCGGAGTCCACGATCACGTCGATCTTGTACTGCTCCACCAGCGAGGAGACGATTTTCCAGCTCGCGGGGTTGAGGTGGATGTCGGACACATGCAGGACGCGGATCGTGGACGGGTCCGGCTGGTACGCGGGCAGCGTCGACGTGACGTCGTACAGCTTGGTCACATTGGTGACCAGGCGCGCCAACTCCTTCTGGTAGACGTCGAATTCGCTGACGATGCTGCGGGCGTTGCCTACGACCGATGGCGCGCTGCTGAGCAGTCCGGAGAACTTCGGCTCCAGGACCGAGTTCGGGTTGAACGTCGCGAAGGCGGTGGCGCCGGACGCGGCGAGCAGGGTGAGCGCGAGTCCGCCGGCGGCGAGGGCGCGGCGCGGGCGCCGGTAGACGACCAGGCCGAGCGCGGTGGCCCCGGCGACGACGGCGACGCAGGAACGTACCGCCAGGTCGAGCGTCCCCTGCCCGACGTCCCGGGCGACCTCGTCCTGGAGCCCGGAGATCCGTTCGGGGTGCTTGACCAGGGCCTCGGCGCGTACCGGGTCGAGCTGGTCGACGTCCACGTCGAGGCGGATGGGCGCGGTGTGGGTCTTCAGTTCGAGGGCCCCCAGCGGCGAAACGTTGATCTTCGTACCGCCGGAGAAGGAGGCCCGAAGCGTCATCCGCGTGTCCATCGGCCCGACGGGCACCCGCACACTCCCGACGACCAGCAGCCCGAGCCACGCCCCGACCAGCACGACGCCCACCAGACCGAGGGCGCGACGGTACGGGTGCGGGTCGCGGCCCAGCTCCGGCAGGGTGCGGCGGGCCCTGCGCGGGAGGCGTACCCGGCGGAGTGCGCGGAGTGCGGACAGTGCTGCGGCTGCGCGGTCGCGGGGCATTGGTCCCGTATGCCCAGGGGCGGGGTGGGGTATGCGGCGCGGTGGTCGACAATGGGGCTGTGCTGGAGATGACGCGCGAGGAGTTCGAGGAACTGGTCGCCGAGGCCCTGGACCGGATCCCGCCTGAGCTGACGCGGCTCATGGACAACGTGGCGGTGTTCGTCGAGGACGAACCGCCCGCCGACGATCCCGAGCTGCTCGGGCTCTACGAAGGGACACCGCTCACGGACCGGGGCGAGTGGTACGCGGGCGTCCTGCCCGACCGCATCACGATCTACCGCGGCCCCACCCTCCGTATGTGCGAGTCCCACGAGGAGGTGGTCGCGGAAACAGAGGTGACGGTCGTCCACGAAATCGCCCACCACTTCGGAATCGACGACGAACGCCTGCATGCGTTGGGCTACGGCTGATCGGAGGGGGGTTCCGTAGGGGTTGGTGTGGGTGTGGTTGGTGCGGGCGTGGGTGGTGCTGCTGGTGTGGGTGGTGTGGGTGGTGTCGGAGTGGTGGGGGCTCCCGGGTGTGCCCGGCCTGATTCCCGCTTCCGCGCGGCGGTCATCTGCCACCGGGGTGGGTGTCCGGCGGCATGGGCGCCGGGTGGTGTGGATGGTGCTGGAGTGGCGGCAGGGGCTTCGGGCTCCTGCCTGATGTTCTTCCGCCGATGTCGTGACATGCAACGGTGGCGGGTGTTCGGCGGCATCGCTACGGGCGAGTGGGGGTGCGTTCGGGTGCTGGTCGGGTTTCGGGGGCTGCCTGGCCCTCTTTCCGTCGCAGTGGTGATTCGCCACGGCGGTGCTTGTTGGGCGCCTTGGTCGCGGGCCGGTGTGGGTGGTTTGTGATGGTGGGGGGTGCAGGGCGCTGCCCGATCCTCTTTCCGTCGCAGCGGTGCTGCGCCACGGCGGTGCTTGTTGGGCGCCTTGGTCGCTGGTCGATGTGGGTGGTTTGTGGTGGTGCGGGCTTTCGGGCGCTGCCCGGCCCTCTTTCCGCCGCAGCGTTCATCCGCCACGACGGCGGTGTTCGGCGGCATTTTCGCGGGCCGGTGGGGGTGGGCTCGGGTGTTGGTCGGTGGTGGTGGAGGTCCAGGGCGATGCCCGGTCTTCTTTCCGCCGCAGCGTTCATCCGCCACGACGGCGGTGTTCGGCGGCATTTCGTGGACCGGTGTGGCTCGGGTCCGTCCGGTTCTTGGTGTCTTGGTGTGAGGTCGTCGCGGACAAACCCCGGCGGAGCCGGGCAATGTGACACGGGTGCCCGTAGGCGGGGGTGGGGGCCGGGTCGGGAGCGGGACGGCGGAGTCGTCCTGGCGCGTGTCTTCTTGTGGGTGACGGGAGTTGGGCAGCGCGAGTCCTTGCCCCGTGCCCCGGAGGTGGCTGCCCGTGCGCCCCTTGTACGTTCCCGTCCGCCTGGCCGTCGTGGCGGCGGCCGTCGCGGCGACCGCCGGCTGCATGAGCGTCGGCGACGACGCCGGGCGGCCGAACCCCTCGCACTCCGCTGGGCCACGGGGCGGTGCGGCGGCACCCGACGGCGGTACGGGCGCCACGGGCGGCGGCACCGGACACCACGACGAGCACGGCGTCAAGGAGGACGGCCGCCCCGGCGCCGACGGACCCTCCCCGTCCGCCTCGGTCACCGGCACCGAGTCCCCCTCCGCTTCGGCGCCCGGCAAGCCCCCGAAGAACGGGAAGCCCGACGTCCCGGGCAAACCCGACGTACCGACCCCGAGCCACCCCGACCCGACCCCGCCCAAGGACACCCCGGACCCCACGCCGACCAAGCCGGACCCGGAACCGTCGCCCCCGGACCCGACGACCGCCGAGCCGTCCTCGTCGGCGCACGAGAACGGGCCCCTGAACGACCAGGCGGGCCGGTTCATGCGGATGGAACCCTCACCGGAGGCCGGGGAGCCGGTATGAGAACCGGCGTGAACGGCACCCGCCTACCGTCTGTGTTCGACTCGTGATCGGAGTCACGCAGAACCGGTTTGCCTCGGGGGCCGAGGGGTGCGTATGGTGGTAGATCGTTTGATCCCATTTGCCCGGCGCACTCCTCACAGAGCGAGGACAGAAGCGCGCCGCGTGTGGCGCGTACTCTCCCTTGCCGTGGCCGGACCGCATTGAGGCGGTCGATTGCGACTTCACGGAGTTTGGGCGCGTGCCGTGAACTCCGGAAGGTTCGCATTTCGCATGTCTGTTTCCAGTACTGATCACGTCGTCGTGCCCGAGAACACCTCGGACAACGAGGTCGTCGAGACCGTCGAGATCATCGATGCCGCCGAGGTCGTAGAAGCCATCGAGGTCATCGAGTCCGACGACGACGCGACCGGCACCCCCGAGGCCCCCGAGGCCACGGACACCCCCGAGACCCCCGCGGGCCCCAGCTTCAGTGACCTCGGCCTCCCCGACGGCATCGTCCGCAAGCTCGCGCAGAACGGTGTCACCACCCCGTTCCCGATCCAGGCCGCGACCATCCCGGACGCCCTGGCCGGCAAGGACATCCTCGGCCGTGGCCGCACCGGCTCCGGCAAGACCCTCTCCTTCGGCCTCCCGCTGCTCGCCACGCTGAGCGGCGGCCACACGGCCAAGAAGCGCCCCCGCGGCGTCATCCTCACCCCGACCCGCGAACTGGCGATGCAGGTCGCCGACGCCCTCCAGCCCTACGGCGACGTCCTCGGCCTCAAGATGAAGGTCGTCTGCGGCGGCACGTCGATGAGCAACCAGATCTACGCCCTGGAGCGCGGCGTCGACATCCTCGTCGCCACGCCCGGCCGGCTGCGCGACATCATCAACCGCGGTGCCTGCTCGCTCGACAGCGTGCAGATCGCCGTACTCGACGAGGCCGACCAGATGGCCGACCTGGGCTTCCTGCCCGAGGTCACCGAGCTGCTCGACCAGGTTCCGGCGGGCGGCCAGCGCATGCTGTTCTCGGCCACGCTGGAGAACGAGATCGACTCCCTCGTCAAGCGCTACCTGAAGAACCCGGTGACCCACGAGGTCGACCCGTCGGCCGGTGCGGTCACCACGATGACCCACCACATTCTGGTCGTGAAGCCGCGCGACAAGGCCCCGGTCACCGCCGCGATCGCCGCCCGCAAGGGCCGCACGATCATCTTCGTCCGCACCCAGCTCGGCGCCGACCGCGTCGCCGAACAGCTCCGGGACGCGGGCGTTCGCGCCGACGCGCTGCACGGCGGCATGACCCAGGGCGCGCGCACCCGCACGCTGGCCGACTTCAAGGACGGCTACGTCAACGCGCTCGTCGCCACCGACGTCGCCGCGCGCGGCATCCACGTCGACGGCATCGACCTCGTCCTGAACGTCGACCCGGCGGGCGACCACAAGGACTACCTGCACCGCTCGGGCCGTACCGCCCGCGCGGGCCGCTCCGGCACCGTCGTCTCGCTCGCGCTGCCGCACCAGCGCCGGCAGATCTTCCGGCTGATGGAGGACGCGGGCGTGGACGCCTCGCGCCACATCGTCGGCGGCGGCGGGGTGTTCGAGCCGGAGGTCGCCGAGATCACCGGTGCCCGGTCGATGACCGAGGTCCAGGCGGACTCGGCTGACAACGCCGCGAAGCAGGCCGAGCGTGAGGTCCAGGACCTCACCAAGAGCCTGGAGCGCGCGCAGCGCCGCGCCACCGAACTGCGCGAGGAGGCCGAGCGGCTGACCGCGCGGGCGGCGCGGGAGCGGGGCGAGGAGCCGGGGGCCGCGGTTACCGAGGGATCCGAGGTGCCGGGTGCCGTTGACGCGGAGGCCGTGGTTTCCACGGAGGCTCCGGCGGCTTCGGTGGCTCCGGTGCGCAACGAGCGTCCGGCGTACGAGCGTTCGTCGTCCTCGTCCTCGTCCTCGTACGAGCGGCGTGATGGTGGTGACCGTGGTGGGTTCCGCCGCGATGACCGTCGGGACAACGACCGTGGCGGGTTCAACCGGGACCGTGGCGGGTTCCGCCGCGATGACCGTCGTGACGGTGACCGTGGCGGGTTCCGTCGGGACGACCGTCGTGACAACGACCGTGGCGGGTTCAACCGTGACCGTGACCGGGACCGTGGTGGCGACCGTGGCGGGTTCCGTCGCGACGACCGCCGGGACGACCGCCGTGACGGTGACCGCGGTGGGCGTACGTTCGAGCGGCGTGACGGCGGTGACCGTGGTGGGTTCCGCCGCGATGACCGTCGTGACGGTGACCGTGGCGGGTTCCGTCGGGACGACCGTCGTGACAACGACCGTGGCGGGTTCAACCGTGACCGTG
>NZ_JBIVUQ010000031.1:48704-84974 GCF_044757265.1 Streptomyces sp. NPDC091292
CCGTGACCGGGACCGTGGTGGCGACCGTGGCGGGTTCCGTCGCGACGACCGCCCGTCGACCGGACACCGGGGCAGCGACCGCCCGTTCAACCGCGACCGCCGCGACGACCGCCCCGCGGGCGGCCACCGCACCGGCGGCCACGACCGCCCGTACGGCCGCCGCGACGACCACCGCGGCAGCGGCCCCGGCACGGGTTCGGGCTCCGGCTCGGGCACGGGCTACGGCCGCCGCGACGAGAAGCCGCGCTGGAAGCGCAACGGCTGAGGGTCGCTGACAGTCGTAGCGACATGCCTGCCTGACTGACTGAGAGCGGGCTCCTCCAGACGGAGGAGCCCGCTCTCGTCATGGAGAGGGGTAATTTTCAGCCACGCGCGGGGCGTTCGTGGCGCATGCCTTGCCCTCCGAAGGGGAATTGCTGGGGGCATGACAAGCGACGCAGCGGCGGAGGAGCGGCCCGGCGCGCCCCTCACGGACGAGGAACGCCTCGCCGAACTCGGCTACACCCAGGTCCTCGCGCGCCGCATGTCGGCGTTCTCCAACTACGCGGTCTCCTTCACGATCATCTCGGTCCTCTCGGGCTGTCTGACCCTGTACCTGTTCGGCATGAACACCGGCGGCCCCGCCCTGATCACCTGGGGCTGGGTCGGCGTAGGTCTGATGACCCTGTTCGTGGGCCTGGCGATGGCGGAGATCTGTTCGGCGTATCCCACGTCGGCGGGCCTGTACTTCTGGGCGCACCGGCTCGCGCCGCCCCGGTCGGCCGCCGCGTGGGCGTGGTTCACGGGCTGGTTCAACGTCCTCGGCCAGGTCGCCGTCACCGCCGGCATCGACTTCGGCGCGGCGTCGTTCCTGGGCGCGTACCTGAACCTCCAGTTCGGTTTCGAGGTGACGCCCGGCCGCACGATTCTGCTCTTCGCGGCGATCCTGGTCCTGCACGGCCTGCTGAACACCTTCGGCGTACGGATCGTCGGCCTGCTGAACAGCGTCAGCGTGTGGTGGCACGTCCTCGGCGTCGCGGTCATCGTCGGAGCCCTCGCCTTCGCGCCCGACCACCACCAGTCGGCGTCCTTCGTCTTCACGCACTTCGTCAACAACACGGGCTGGGGCAGCGGTCTGTACGTCGTCCTGATCGGCCTGCTGATGGCCCAGTACACGTTCACGGGGTACGACGCGTCGGCGCACATGACCGAGGAGACCCACGACGCGTCCACGGCGGGCCCGAAGGGCATCGTCCGCTCCATCTGGACGTCCTGGATCGCCGGATTCGTCCTCCTGCTCGGCTTCACCTTCGCCATCCAGTCGTACGACAAGGCCCTCACGTCGCCGACCGGGGCGCCGCCCGCGCAGATCCTCCTCGACGCGCTCGGCGCGACCGCGGGCAAGCTGCTGCTGCTTGTCGTGGTCGGCGCGCAGCTCTTCTGCGGCATGGCGTCCGTCACGGCCAACAGCCGGATGATCTACGCCTTTTCCCGGGACGGCGCGCTGCCGTTCTCGCGGGTGTGGCACACGGTGAGCCCCCGGACCCGTACACCGGTCGCGGCGGTGTGGCTCGCGGCGCTCGGCGCACTCGTCCTCGGACTCCCGTATCTGATCAACGTCACCGCGTACGCCGCCGTGACCTCGATCGCCGTCATCGGCCTCTACATCGCGTACGTGGTCCCGACGCTGCTGCGGCTCCGCAAGGGCGACGACTTCGAGCGGGGCCCGTGGCACCTCGGCCGCTGGTCCCGGCCCATCGGGGTGGTGGCGGTGGTGTGGGTCGGCGTGATCACGGTCCTGTTCATGCTCCCGCAGGTCTCACCGGTCACCTGGGAGACCTTCAATTACGCGCCGATCGCGGTCCTGGTCGTCCTGGGCTTCGCGGCAACGTGGTGGTTCGCGTCGGCGAGGCGGTGGTTCCTGAAATCGGATCGGGGGGAGGGGTAGGGGGTCGGAAACTCGGGGGCGGGGGGTGGGGTGGGGGTGGGAGGATGGGTGTTCGCGGGCGCCCGGTGCCCGCGGGCTGCGTCCACCCGAGTCCGTCGACCTCCGTGCGCGTCCGGGTGTACGCCCTGCCCGCCGCCGGGGACGGGTCCACGGTCGCCGCCGGGACCCCGCTATGCTGCGGGATGCGGGCCGTTAGCTCAATTGGCAGAGCAGTGGACTTTTAATCCATTGGTTGTGGGTTCGAGTCCCACACGGCCTACCGCCCGGCCCCAGGTCAGAAGCTGTACGACCTGGGGCCGACCCCTTCTCAAGAAGTCGTGCGCCGGCGTTGGAGCCTCAAGGGTGGTCGCCCTCTTTCGTACGGAACGACATGGGTTGGTCAGGTGAGAGGCAGGTGGTGTGTATCCCTGCGTATCCCCGCGTATCCCGAAGCGGCCGTGGTCGTTCCCCGGGCATGAAGAAGATCATTGGTATCGCTGCCGTCGCGCTTGCTGCGGCCGGTATGGCCACGCCCGCGTTCGCCGACAACGACAGCAACTTTGGTTCAGGAGTCAACGCCGCGAACAACTGGAACTTCACCGCTGCGGACGTCTGTATCCAGGAACTGGCCGTCGTCCCCGCGCTCAGTGACTGGACAGGGAACCACCGCAACAACTGCTCCAACGGCAACGTGATCGACCACTCCGGCTCGTAGGTCGTCTCCGGAGTTCACATCCCCACGCCCCCACCGAAGCCATCGCTTCCCGGTCCGTCGCCCTCCGGCAGGAGGAATCGAACCGTCAGGGCGGAAGCAAGGACTGCCGCTGCCCCGATGAGCCCCGATGCCACTTCGCCGAGTCTCTGACCAACGGTGGCGATGACCAGCAGGGCGATCAGGATGGGTACGGCTCCCCCGAAGCCTGCGACCACGATCGTCCGCCTGCTCGCCTTCGCCATCGCACGGCCTCCCTTCGGGAACTCACGTCAACCGGTGTCTTCCCGGAGGGAGAGGGGCCGCCACACGCGGCGGGGTATTTGGCGGATTCGGTGTCCGCGGTGACGCCGGGTCCCCGTCAACGGTCGGCCACACCGCCCCGGCTGGTAGCTTCGCCTGCGCGCGGAATCGAAGGCACAGCAGGGACTGGACAGGGGAGTCTGTCGTGACCACCGCACTGATCATCGGCGACATCCAGCAGGGCATCACCACCGGCTACCCGTTCGCCAGGCGGGTCGTCCCGCCGCTCGCCGAACTGCTGCCCCGCGCCCGCACCGCCGGTGTCCTCGTCGTGTTCGTGCACTTCGCCATCCGGGGCAACGGGGCCGACCTGCCACCCGGCAACGCACTCTTCAGGTCGTTCTACGAAGCCGGTGACGCCTTCCATGAGGGGTCGACCGGGACCGAGATCGCCCTGCCCGTCGCGGACGAGGACGTCGTCGTGCTGAAGCGTCGCGCCAGCGCCTTCACCGGCACCGATCTTGACCTTGTGCTGCGGGCGAACGGCGTCAGCACTCTCGCGATCGCCGGCGTCGCGACCAGCGCGATGGTCGCCGCCACGTGCTACGACGCGGCGGACCGTGACTACCGGGTGACCGTGCTCCGTGACGGTTGCGCCGACGCCGATGAGACCATGCACGACTTCTTCATGGACGCCGTCTTCCCCAGCCGGGGGTTCGAGGTCATGGCCTGCGCCGCTTGGCCCGGAGAACAGAGCTGACGCGTCAGAAGGAACCCGTGACCAGGAATTTCAGCCACGCCAGGGTGTGGTGACCCCGGCCCGCCACCGGAGCCGGACGCGGCGCGGTGCTCTCCTCCGCCGTGTGGACCAACTCGCCCACACTCACCCGGAAGTGCACCTCGGCCTGACGGATCCCCAGACTCACCAGCCACGAGCCCTCTCGTAGGACGAAGACACTGCGCCGTGGTGTGTCCCCGGGGTACAGGTGGAACCCCTCGGGCACATGGGTCTTGGCGACCCTCAGTCCCGCGGCTTCCGCCTCCTGCCTGTCCCCCTCCACATGCTGGGTGCGAGTCAGCTGCCATTCCTGCTGGTAGCAGCACTGGCGGCGCTGGAAATCCACGCGGCCTTCCTCGGTCAGCACGTACCAGGAGCCCGTCATGATGTCCCCTCCCCATTTCCGGCCAGATCCCATGGGGTGGTGTCATCACCACCCCCAACTCACCGTCCAGAACCCGTGATCGAGACCCGGCCCGCGACCACAGTGGTGTCATGCCCACTCGACGTGAAGCCCTCGCCGCATCGGCCGCCGTGACCGGCGGCGCCCTTCTGGCCGCCGCCCCCGCCGCCGCGGCCGTACCCCGCGTAACCCCCGTAACCCCCGTAATCCCCGTAACCCCCATACCCCACAAGGCGCCGAACCGCCCCCACCCCACCATCGCCCTCACCCACGCCACCCTCCTCAACCCCGGCAGAGACATACGTACAAGCGGGCCCGACCACACCATCCTCATCACCGACGGCCGCATCACCCGCACCGGCCGCTTCGCCGACGTCCCCATCCCCCGCGGAGCGACCACCTACGACCTGACCGGCAAGTTCGTCGTCCCGGGCGGTCTCGTCGAGGCGCATGTGCACAACTCCGGGCCCGAGGACGTGCTGCCGCCGCTCTTTCCGCTGAACGGTGTCACCGCGGTCCGTGAGATGTGGGGCTCGCCCGTGCATCACGAGTGGCGGGAGAAGGTCCGTGCGGGCACGCTCCTCGGTCCCCGTTGGGTGATCTCCAGTCCCATCATCGACGGGCGCCCCTCGATCTGGGCCGACGACACCGGCCAGCGCTTCATCGAGGTCGCCGACGCCGCGTCCGCGCGCCGCGCCGTGCGGGAGGTGAAGGCGGGCGGCGCCGACTTCGTCAAGGTGTACTCGCGGCTCAGCCCCGAGGCGTACGAGGCGATCGCCGACGAGTGCCGCCGTCAGGGGCTGCGCTACGCGGGCCACTGCCCCGACAACCTGCCGATCGCCCGCGCGAGCGACGCCGGGCAGCAGTCCATCGAGCACCTTCACGCCCTGCTCCTCGCCACCTCCGCCCGCGAGCGCGAGATCAGGCGGGCCCTGGCGAAGGTCCGGATCGACCCCGCGCTCGGCTCCAGCTTCGAGCGATACGGGAGCTGGTTCCGGCAGGTGCACCCGGTGGAGTGGGAGGCGGTACGGACGTACGACGTCGGCCGCACCCGCGCCCTGTTCGACCGGCTCGCCGCCAACGGCACCCGTGTCGTCCCCACCCTCACCGTCCACCACTCCCTGGAGCGCACCGATCAACTGCCCACCGATTCACCGGAGTTCAAGTACCTTCCCCGCTGGGTGACGGACTCCTGGCCCGACATATGGGCCGGCCTCACCGCGGGGCGCACCGCGCAGGACACCGCCCGTATCCAGCGGATCTACGAGCACCGGCTCCGGCTCGTCGGTGAACTGCACCGGGCGGGCGTGCCGTTGGCCGCCGGCACCGACACCGGTACCGGCTACGCGGTCCCCGGTTTCTCCGTCCACCACGAGATGGAACTCCTCGCCGAAGCCGGACTGCCCACCCGGGACGTGCTGCGCGCCGCGACCACCGAGCCGGCCCGCATGCTCGGCCTGCCCGCCGACCGCGCCGACCTGCTCGTCCTCGACGCGGACCCGCGCACCGACATCCGCCACACCCGGCGGATCGACTCCGTCCTGGTCGCGGGCCGCTATCTGGACCGGGCGGAACGTCTGCGTCTGCTGGACGACGTGGCGCGCGCCGCCGCCGCGAGCGAGCCTCCGGCCGAGGGCGCCCCGGCCCCCCATGTCTGCGTCCACTGACGCTTGCTCCGAGGGTCAGCGGCGGTACGCGCGTACCGCGTCCGTGTACGTGTCCCCGGTCAAGTCGCCCGCCGCGATGCCGAGTTCGGCCAGCACCGTACGGATGGCGTCCAGCGCGGCGGTCAGGGACGCCTCGTCCGGTACGAGGGTTTCGAGCTCCAGGAACGTGCCGTCGATTTCCGGGACGCGGACCAGCGTCGCGAGCATCCGGTGGCCGTGCGCCGCGAAGGCGTAGCTGCGGCAGTGCTTCTCGAAGGCGATCAGTTCGACGTGGCCGAGGCCGCGCAGGACGGCGTGCGCGGCCGGCGCGTCCGCGACCGCGGTCTCGTATTCGGGCCTGGAGCCGGACGCCTCGTCGACCGGGGCGTCCTTGAAGGTGAGCAGGGTGCGGCGGGTGCCGTCGGGGCCGCGCACGGTACGCAGGCGCAGCTCCTGGTCCGCCCGCTCAAGGGCGGCGTCGGGGCGGTCGTAGTACGTGTCCTCGTACACCTCGACCCGGGCGTCGGCGCGTGCGGCGAGGTGGCGTACGACCGTCTCGGGTGCTCGGACCCGCGCCTTCAGTTCGGCCTCGATCACGGACGGGTCCCCTCTTGTCAGACCGTGCGGTGCGCGCCCTCGACGACCGCCTCGAACATCCGTCGGAACCCCCGGAACAGCGGCCCGTGCGGTGTCGCTATCACCTTGTACGTCGCTGACTCGTGCCCTTCCCAGCCGCGGTCGAAGGCGCCGACGAACATCGTGCTGTCGGTGCGGATGAGGCGCCAGGTGGGGAGGGTGCCGTACCGGTACACCTGGATGTCGCAGGTGTCCGCCAGCGCGCGCAGACGGGCCTCGGCCAGACGTACCCCGCCGGCGAGCGATTCGGCGGATTCGCCTATCTCGGCGGCGCGTTGGGCGAGGGCGTCGCTGTCCGGGTCGAGGAGGAGGATGCGGACGCGGAGTCCGGTGCCGCCGAGTTCGCGGGGCAGGCAGGCGCGCAGGAGGGAGTCGTTCAGCCCGATGAGGCCGAGGCCGCGTACGGCGAGTACGTCCAACTCCTGTGCCACGCGCGCCTGCTGCTGTATCTCCTCGGCGGCGGAGTTCTGGGCCGCGTACACCCGTACCACCTCGGGGAACGCGGTGAGATCGAACGCCGCGCCGCTGGAGCGTTTCTCGCGGCCTGCCGCCAGGCCCAGGAGGTGGCGGGCGTCGTCGGGCATGCGCAGCCCGTCCGCTATCCGCTCGTACACATCGAGCCGGGACACCTCGCGGCGGCCGTTGATGATCTCGTTCACCCGGCCCTGCGCCATGCCGACGGCCGAGGCGATACGGCCCTGACTGGCGCCCGAGTACCGCTGGACGTACCGGAAGACCGCGCCGATGTCGCGTCCGCGCAGGGCCTGGCGCACGTCGGCGCGCTCCCACGCCCAGTCGGGCAGCTCGATCGCTCCGGCCACCGCCATGGCGTAACCCCCGGTGTTCGCACACAAGATGGGAAGTAATCCCACGGTGAGATTACCGGCGGGGGATCGCGCGGACACCGCCTGTCACGCTTGGCTGAGCGCATGGTGAAGACGCCCACGATGGAATGGATGCCCGCCGGCCGCACCGTGTCGCTGCGCCCCGCCGGCAAGTGGTGGGACGCGGTACGGGTGCCGCGCGCCACCGGACTGGAAGCGCTCGGCCGCCTCGGCGGGGACACGGGTGCCGTCATCGAGGATCCGGGTGGCGACATTCTGTACTGGTTCGTGCCGACCGGGGAGGCGGCGCACTGGCAGATGCCGGACGGGGCGCGGATCGTCGTCCTCGGTGACGCGGCGCATGTCGCGGTCCCCGGGCCGCAGCGCACGTCCGGTCCGCACTGGCGGGTGCCGCCGACCCGGGACACCGCGCCCCTCACCGACCCGGCCCGCCTCCACAACGCGCTCGCGCAGGCCGCCGCGCATGTGGCGGACGAGCCGGCGGGGGAGGCGTTCCGGTGTCTGATGGACCACTACGACGAGTGTGTCGGGTGCAGTTCGGATACGGACCGGTGTGCGTGGGGGCGGCAGTTGCGGCAGGCGTGGGTGGGGGTGCGGTGGTCGCGGTCGGCGGCTTGACGGGGTCCGACGGGAGCGGGTTCTGACGGGAGGGGGGGTCGTCCCCGCTACGCACTCCGGGTACGGGGATCGCCGTCTTTTCGGGGCCGGTTTCGCGGTTACGGCGCGCTGAGGCGGCGCCGGGCCTTGTCGTACGGGAGCGTTTCCTCGCGTGACATTCGGTGCGACGGCGGTCCGGTTGGGGAGTGCGGATGGATCTGCGGCAGATGGAAGTCGTCGTCGCGGTGGCCGAGGAGGGCGGGTTCACGGCGGCTGCGCAGCGGCTCCGTGTCGTGCAGTCCGCCGTGTCCAGTACGGTCCGCACCCTCGAACGGGAGCTGGGCGCCGCCCTCTTCGACCGCACCACGCACCGGGTCTCCCTCACCCCGGCCGGCGAGGCGTTCGTACCGGCCGCGCGTCATGCCCTGCGGGCGGCCGAGCAGGCGCGGGCCGCCGTCGACACCGCCCGGGGCGAGCTGCGCGGACGGGTGACCGTCGGCACCATGCAGGGCGTCTGGGCCGACCTTCACCGCCCGCTCGCCGCCCTCCGCGCCGAGCACCCCGGCGTCGTGGTCCGGCTGCGGCAGGCCGCGGTGACCGACATCCGGCAGGCGCTGCGCGAGGGCACCGTGGATGTGGCGGTGCTCGCGCTGGACCGGCGGCAGCAGCGTGGTCTGGTGACGCGGCTGCTGGCCCGCGAGGAGATGGTGCTGATGACGGCGCCCGAGCGTTCCGTACCGCTGCTCAGCGGCGGCAAGATCGCGCTCGCCGACGCGGCCCGGCTGCCCCTGGTCGACTTCACGCCGGGCTGGGCCATCCGTCTCGCGGCCGACCAGGCGTTCCGCGCGGCGTCCGTCGAGCGGGAGACCACGTTCGAGGTCAACGACATCTTCGCCGCGTCCGACCTCGTACGGAACGACCTCGGTGTCTGCGTCATGCCCGTCTCGGTCGCCGCCCGCTTCCCCGACCTGCGCACCTACCGCTTCGAACGGCACGCGCCGCGCTGGACGGTCCTGGTGGTCCGGCCGCACGGGGACCCGCCGCCGGCGGTGGCGGCCCTGCTCGCCCACATGACGTGAGCCGGGCCTCGCACGGGGCCGCTCATCTCCATCCGAGATGACCGATATCTCGAACCATCGCTTCGAGAGGGGAAGCGGGGCCGCCGCGCGGGCGCTGAAGCTGACATGGCTGCCGAACCCACACCCCACGTCCCCGCCGCCGCCGGAACCCGCGCCGAGGCCCCAGTGCCCGGACCGGGTGCTGCCGGCGGCATACCCGGCTGGCTGGTCGCGCTCATCGCCGTCGCGTGCGGCATGACCGTCGCCAACCTCTACTACGCCCAGCCCCTGCTGTCCGAGCTGCGCGACGTCTTCCACCTCAGTACGACGGCGGCCGGTGGCCTGATCACGCTCACCCAGATCGGCTACGTCGTCGGCATGCTCTTCCTCGTCCCGCTCGGCGACCGCCTCGAAAAGCGGCACCTCGTCACGGTGCTGCTCACGATCACCACGGTCGCGCTCGCGGTGGCCGGTGTCGCGACCAGCTTCCCGATGCTGCTGATCGCCGCGCTCGTCGCGGGCGCGACCTCCGTCGTCGCCCAGATCCTGGTGCCGTTCGCCGCGAGCCTCGCCCCCGACGAGGTCCGGGGCCGCATCGTCGGCCGCGTGATGAGCGGCCTGCTCACCGGCATCCTGCTCTCCCGCACGGTCAGCAGTCTGGTCTCCGACGTGGCCGGATGGCGCGTGGTGTTCCTCGGCTCGGCGGTCCTGATGGCGCTCCTCGCGGTGGCGCTGCGCGTGGCCCTGCCCCGGCAGGAGCCGACGACGGACGTCCCGTACGGCCAGGTCCTGCGCTCCACGGCCCGCCTCGCCCGCACCCACCCCGTGCTGCTGCGCCGGGGGCTGTACCAGGCGGCGATGTTCGGCGCGTTCAGCGCCTTCTGGACGACGATTTCGTACGTCCTCACGGGCCCCGGATTCCATTACTCCGCCATCGGTGTCGGTCTGTTCGCCCTGGTCGGCACGGCGGGTGCGGCCATCGCGCCGTTCGCGGGCCGCTGGGCCGACCGGGGTCTGGTCCATCCCGTGACGGGTGTCGCCTTCGCGGTCGCCGCCGTGGGCTTCGCGGTGGCGGGCTTCGGGCAGCACAGCATCGTGTTCCTCGCGCTGGCGGCGATCCTGCTCGACATGGCCGTGCAGACCTCGCTCATCCTGGGCCAGCACACGATCTACCAGCTCGACGCCGCCGCCCGCGCCCGCCTGAACAGCGCCTTCATCGCCACCTTCTTCATCGGCGGCGCCCTCGGCTCCGAGATCGGCTCGCTGGCGTACCACGCGGCCGGCTGGACCGCCGTCACCGCCCTCGGCGCCGCACTCCCGGTCCTCGCCCTCCTCTACTGGCTGACCGAGCGGCGGCCGTCCGGTAGCTCGGCGGAGCGCCCGGAGGCACACTGAGAAAACTGGTGGGGAACCGTTGGGGAACCGTTGGGGGCCCGCGAAAGGAACCACGATGATCGAGGTGAGCGACGTCCGCGAGTGGCGCGGTTACGCCGTCAACGACCGGGACGGACACAAGATCGGCACCCTCGAAGCGGTGTACGTGGACACCCGTACCGACGAGCCGGCCATGGCCACCGTCCGCACCGGCCTGCCGACCCGCTACCGCCTGGTCTTCGTCCCCCTCAACGCGGCCACCGTCGGCCCCAACTACCTCAAGGTCAACTACGACCGCACCCTGGTCAAGGACAGCCCGTCGATCGGCACCGACGACGTACTCCCCGCCGACCAGGAAGAACCGATCTTCCAGCACTACGGCCTCCCGTACACCCCCGGCACAGCAGGAGAACGCCAACTGGCCCGCCGCTGACCTCCTCCTCCCGCGCCCCCTCCGACGGCGAGCTGCTTGGATGACGAGCAGCTCGGTCAGCGCGTGGGAAGAGAAGGACGGTTGGCGCATGAAATCAGCGGTACGAGGGGTCGCGGTCGCCGCGGCTGTCTGCCTCCTCGTCGCCGGGGAATCCGGGGCCCGCCGCGGGCAGGCGCTGAATGGCGGCATACAGACCATGGGGACCCTCGGGAACAGCCATGTGAAGGTCGGCGACATCTGGTGGGTCGCCTTTCCCGAGCTGCGGAACTCGTCGTCCGTGGACATCGTCCTCACGGGTGTCGAGATGACCCACGTGCCCGCAGGGCTCAAGGTCCTCGAATACGGCGCCTTCGACCGGTCCGACACGGAAGGCGTCCCGCTGCTGGCCCGCGAAGGCGCCTCCCAGGCACCGAGGTTCGACCGCCTGACCAACTACGTACGCGAGGAAATCCGGGTCAAGGCCGGGAAAACGGGCGACATCTTCTACATGGTCCGCCTGGAGGCGACGGGGCCCATCAAGGGGAACCTTCAAGGGTGCCGGTACGAGTACCAGCAAGGCTCCGCCAGGTATGAACAGACTCTCGGTTGCGATACCGCCCTCCGGCTTGAGAAGGACTGACACGCCGCCGAGCAGACCTACCCTGTTTCAGAAAGTGGCCAGATCTCCGGTACCTGTCGGTGATCTGGCCACTTTTCCGAGAAGGGTCCGGCGGCGTGAGGGGGCGCTCGGATGGCGTATAGTTGGGTTCACCGACGCGGGGTGGAGCAGCTCGGTAGCTCGCTGGGCTCATAACCCAGAGGTCGCAGGTTCAAATCCTGTCCCCGCTACTCAAGGTCAAAGGCCCGGAGGCGTCAGCTTCCGGGCCTTCGGCGTTGTCCGGCCCTCTCACCCGGTCGGCCCGTACCGGCTCGCCCCCCGCCCCCGCTACGGGAAATCTGGTGGGGCGCGATGACGGGCGTGACGGCGGTACGGCGGAGGCGGCGGGAGAGATGACCGGTGGCGCAGCCAGGCGGACACGACGGTGAGCATGAGGGCCGTGTTCCCGCCGAACCCACCCGCCCCGAGGTCTCCGGCCATCCCGAGGTTCCCCCCACGCCACCCCGGCCCTCCGGCGACTTCGTCCCCGGCACCTTCGACCCCCCGGCCGAAGCCGCCACACCCCACCGCGGCCCCGCCCGGCACCGCCGCTCCACCCCCGCCCGCGGCTTCGTACGCTCCCTGCCCTGGCTCCTCATCGCCGGCGGACTGCTGTTCGACGCCCTGACCCCGCCCCAGTTCACGGCCGCCCCGCTCTTCGCCGCCGCCCCGCTCGCCGCCGCCCCCTTCTACGGCATCGGCGCCACGATCATCGCCGGCACCCTCGCGTCCCTCGCCGTCCTCGGCCTCCGCTTTGACCGCGGCAATGTCACGGACATCGCCGGCTTCACCGAGATAGTCACGATCGTCACCGTCGCCGTACTCGCCATCCTCATCAACACCCTCGTACGCCGCAGTGACGCCCAACTTGCCAGCGCCCGCGAGATCGCCGAGGCCGCCCAGCGCGCCGTACTGCCCGAACCGGCCGAGCGGATCGGCGGCTTCGACGTCGCCGCGCGCTACGAGGCGGCGCAGGCCGACGCCTTCATCGGGGGAGACCTCTACGCGGTCCAGGACACCCCGCACGGGGTCCGCGTCGTCGTCGGAGACGTACGCGGCAAGGGGATGGGCGCGGTGGCGGCCGTCGCCGTGGTGATCGGCGCGTTCCGCGAGGCCGCCGAACAGGAGAGCACCCTGGAGGCGGTGGCACAGCGCCTGGAACGCGCCCTGGAGCGCGAGGGCACCCGACGCCGCGGCATCGACGACTTCGAGGGCTTCACCACGGCCCTGCTCGCGGAGATCCCGCACGGCGAGGACATCGTCCGGATCGTCAACCGCGGCCACCCCGAACCGCTGCTCCTGCACGGCGACGGGGAGCTGCGCGTCCTCTCGCCGGCCCAGCCCGCGCTGCCGCTCGGCATGACCGACCTCGGGAGCTGGCCCGACCGTTCCGACGAGGCGCACTTCCCGTACGGCGCGACCCTGCTCATCTACACCGACGGGCTGTCCGAGGCCCGCGACGGCGAAGGGGTCTTCTACGATCCCGCCGAGCGGTTGAAGGGCCGTACCTTCCCGGGGCCCGGCGCCCTGCTCACCACCGTCGCCCGCGAGGTGCGGGAGCACACGGGCGGCGGCAGCACGGACGACATGGCGCTCATCGCCCTACGAAGACCCTGACGCACCCTGACGCACCCTGACGCACCCTGACGCCCTCCCGCGTCGCCCGCCCTATCACCATGCGTGATCGAACGGCAGCCCTCCGCATAACAAGTGACGAACTATCAGCTGACAGTCACGTCAAGAAACCCCCAGGTGTGCCGTCAACTCGCCCGATTCCGCCCCTCACTGTCCCGTAAAGTCCAGGCCAAAGCCTTTAACGATCAACCGGAACCGCTTGGAATCCGGCCCCGCCGTCTATTAACGTTCGATAACGCAGCGCGGTCGTCCCAGCCGTCACAAGAGGCGGCTCCGTGCGCACGCGCCGAATCCCGCAAGGGAACCGGGGAACCACCACTTGGGGTGAATCGGGCATCCTTCCTCGCCGAAGGATGCCGGTAGGAGACCTTCCTGCTCCGAACCCGTCAGCTAACCCGGTAGGCGAGAAGGAAGGAAAGGAGTACGCCTCAGTGGCGTCCAACCCGCCTGCCCCCGAAGCCTCACCTCGCCCGAAGGCCTTCGCACCATTCGAACCCTTCGGATCATCCGAACCCTTCGGATCCGCGTACGGCCCGGCCGTCGCCGAGGAGGAGCGGGGGGAATGGAACCCCACTGAGGAGTCCATACGCCCCGTACGCGGCAGGCACCGCGTCGCCAAGCAGCGCGGCGGACTCGCCCGCAGCTCCACGGTCCTCGGTGTCGGCGTGATCGCCGCCGTCGGCGCGGGCGGCATCGCCACCGCGCAGGGCGGGAAGCCGCCCGTCCGGATCGCCATGCCGGACATGTCGGCGGTCACCGACTCCCTCCCGGACGCCAAGTCCCTGCCGGGCGTGGGCGCCCTCATCGCGGACGACCCCGCCCCGGCGCAGACCGTCGCGGCCCCCCTCACCGGCGCGGGCATCACCGCGACCGACGCCCAGCAGGGCACCACCGACGCGGGCGAGGCGCTGCGCGCACGGATCATGGAACAGGCCGAGCAGCAGCAGGACCAGGCCGACACCGCCGAGCGCGTCGCCGCCGAGGAGGCCGCCGCCAAGAAGGCCGCCGCGGACGCCGCCGCCGAGCAGGACAAGGCGAAGGCCAAGGCCGCCGCCGAGAAGAAGAAGGCCGAGGAGGAGGCCAAGGCCAAGGCGGAGAAGGAGCGCCTGGCCAAGCTCGCGAAGAGCTTCGCCCTCCCGACCTCCTCGTACACGATCACCTCGACCTTCGGTGAATCCGGTTCGCTGTGGTCGTCCGGCCAGCACACCGGCCTCGACTTCGCCGCCCCGACCGGCACCCCGATCAAGGCGGTGCACAGCGGCACCATCACGGAGGCCGGCTGGTCGGGCTCCTACGGCTACCGCACGATCCTCACGCTCGACGACGGTACGGAGCTGTGGTTCTGCCACCAGTCCTCGATCAGCGTCAGCGTCGGCCAGAAGGTCACCACCGGCGAGGTCATCGGCCGGGTGGGCGCCACGGGCAACGTCACCGGGGCCCACCTCCACCTGGAGGTCCACCCGGGCGGCAGCAGCACCGGGATCGACCCGATGGCCTGGCTGCGGAGCAAGGGTCTCAATCCCTGACCAGCCGTAGCGGGACGTAACCGGCTATAGCTGGTCGTAGCGGGCCCTGGCGGCGTGGGGCGGAATGCCCGCCCCCGTAAGAGTGTTGGCTGCACCTATGACATCCCTACGCAGCCTCGGCTCCTCCGACCTCGAAGTCTTCCCGCTCGCCCTCGGCGGCAACGTCTTCGGCTGGACCGCCGACGAGGGCGAGACCTTCGCCGTACTCGACGCCTACACCGCCGTCGGCGGCAACTTCGTCGACACCGCCGACACCTACTCGTCCTGGGTGCCCGGCAACCAGGGCGGGGAGTCCGAGACCCTCATCGGCAAGTGGCTCACCGCCCGTGGCAACCGCGCGGACGTCGTCGTCGCCACCAAGGTCGGCAGCCACCCCGACTTCAAGGGCCTCGCCGCGCCCACCATCAAGGCCGCGGCCGAGGCGTCGCTGCGCCGCCTCGACACCGACTACATCGACCTCTACTACACCCACTTCGACGACCCGTCGGTGCCGGTCGAGGAGATCATCACCGCCCTCGACGGCCTGGTGACGGCGGGCAAGGTCCGCGCCGTCGCCGCGTCCAACATCACCGCCGAGCGGCTCCAGGAGTCCCTGGACTTCTCGGACCGCGAGGGCCTGGCCCGGTACGCGGCGCTCCAGCCGCACTACAACCTCGTCTCGCGCGACACGTACGAGGGCCCGCTCCAGCAGGTCGCGTCCCGCTCGGGGCTCGCCGCCGTCCCGTACTACGCGCTCGCCGCCGGCTTCCTCACCGGCAAGTACCGGCCCGGCACCACCGTCGACAGCGCGCGGGCGGGCAGCGCGGCCAAGCACCTGGAGACCGCGCGCGGGCGCAAGGTACTGGCCGCCCTGGACACGGTGGCGCGGGAGCGGAACGCCGAGATTGCCACGGTGGCCCTCGCCTGGCTCGCCGCCCGCCCGACGGTCGCCGCGCCCCTCGCCAGCGCCCGCACGGTCGAACAGCTTCCGGCCCTCATCGCGGTGGCCGACCTGGAACTGACGCCGGCCGAACTGCGCACGCTGACGGAGGCGTCGGCCTGACGGGGGCCGGTACCTAGTAGGTCTGGTACGGGTTGTAGGCGGGGTGAGGGTACGGCGGGTACGCGTACGGATTCGGGTTCGGGTTCGGGTTCGGGTTCGCATAAGGGTTCGGGTTCGCGTATGTCCCGTACCCCACAGGCCCGCCCGGCCCCGGCCCCTGCCACTGCTGTGGCACCACGACGACCGGCGGCGCGGTGGCCTGCGCCGCGTACGTCAGGGCCGGCCGCGCCGCGTCCCGCCGCGACCACAGGGCGCTCAGGAGTTCCCGTTCCCGTACGGCGAAGTCGGCGCCCGCCCGCCCGCGCAGGACCCGGTGCCGCAGGAACGCGAGCGACGTCGCGTACGCCTCGTACTCCGCGACCGCACGCGCCGCCGCCTTGCCCTGGGTGCGGGTCGCGTACGCGCGGGCGATGCGGCGGGCGCGCATCGAGCCGAGCGCGAAGGGCTCCGGCGGGGTCAGCCAGCCCGCCGCCGCGTACGCGGGCAGCTCGGCGCGGACCGTACGGAGTTCCCGCTGGCGGGTCCAGATCACCAGCCAGGTCAGCAGTGCGAACGCGGGCACCATGAAGGCCGCGTACACCGCGAAGAAGCCGTAGTCGCCGAAGGTGGACGAGCCGTTCCACAGGGCGTGCATGCCCATCGCGAGCAGCAGCCCGGTGAGCGGGAGCAGGATGCGGCGCACGCGGAGGCGGTCCGCCGAGAGGGCCGCGATGCCGAAGCCGAGGCCGGTCAGCACGGTGAAGAGGGGGTGCGCGAACGGCGACATCACCACGCGGACGAAGAAGGTCGCCGCCGTGACCGAGGTGAGGCCGCGGTCCCCGCTGAGCTGGTCGGTGCCGAAGGCGGTGCCGAGGTAGAGGATGTTCTCGGTGAACGCGAAGCCGGTGGCGGTGATCCCCGCGATCACCACCCCGTCCAGGATGCCGGTGAAGTCGCGCCGGCGGAACAGGAAGATCAACAGGATCGCGGCAGCCTTCGCCGACTCCTCGACGACCGGCGCTATGACCGTGGCGCCGAGGGTGTCCGCGCTGGTCGGGTCGGCGGTCGCGGTGGCGATCCAGCGGGTGGCGAAACTGTTCGCGACGATCGAGATCAGCGCGGCGGCGCAGGCACCCCAGGCGAAGCAGAAGATCAGGTTCCGCCAGGGCCCCGGCTCCACCCGGTCCAGCCAGCGGAACGCGGCGAGCAGCAGCGGTACGGGCAGTACGGCGAGCCCGAGGCCGACCAGGAACCCCTGGGTGCCGGTCTGCTCGCGTACGAGCGCCAGGATGACGAGGCCGGACAGGGCGAGGAGCGTGACGAGGGCGGTGACACGTATCGCCCGGCGCTGCCACCAGTGCGGACGCCCGGTCCCGGCCCGGACGGCCGTCCCGGCCCTGAGCGCCGCCCCGGCGGGGGCGCCGGGGTCGTGCGTCGGGTACGGGGGAGGGGTGGCCACCCTGTTGACCCTAAAGGGGGAACGGGCCGACCGCGACGGTGCGTCGGACGGCCCGGAACGGCCGGATCAACTCCCCGCGCTGTCCCTGCGCTGTCCTCTACGGGGCGGCTACTCGCCGGATACTCGGCGAAACAGCAGGTCACGCACCACATGCCCCTTGTCGAGCCCCTGACCCTCGAAGCGGGTGAGCGGACGGAACGCCGGCCGGGGCGCGTACCCGCCGTCCTCCTGGGCGTTCTCCTGAGTGTTCTCGAAGTCCGGGTGCGCGGTCAGCACGTCGAGCATCTGTTCGGCGTACGGCTCCCAGTCGGTGGCGCAGTGCACCAGCGCGCCGGGCGCCAGCCGGGTCGCCGCGAGCGTCAGGAACTCGGGCTGGATGAGGCGGCGCTTGTGGTGCCGCTTCTTGGGCCACGGGTCCGGGAAGTACACGCGCAGCCCGGCGAGGCTGTCGGGGCGGAGCATCTCGGTGAGCAGGATGATCGCGTCGCCGTTGGCCACGCGGACGTTGGTGAGGCCGGCCTGCTCGGCGAGGTTGAGCAGATTGCCCTGGCCGGGGGTGTGCACGTCGACCGCGAGGATGCCGGTGCCCGGGTCGTCGGCGGCCATCCGTACGGTCGCCTCGCCCATCCCGAACCCGATCTCCAGGACGACGGGGAGACCACCGAACAGGGCGTCCAGATCGAGGACCCGCTGCCCGTCGATGTCGAGCCCCCACTGCGGCCAGAGCCGCCGAATCGCCTCACCCTGCCCCCGCGTCACCCGACTCCGCCGAGGCTGAAAACTACGAATCCGCCGATCGAAATGAGCCCCAGCGGGATCAGCAGCGGGCCCTTCCCCGACGGCGAACATGGGCCGGGGACGGGCGGCGGGCCGGGGGGCTGAGGGCTGGGGGGATTCGTCGTACGTATACACAGTGCGGCCATTCTAGGACGGCACCAAAGGGGCAGGTCGCGGACGCAGAGGGTCGGCTGCGACCGCCCACCGGCCCCGTTGTGCGCGCAGCGCCGACCGAGCCGACCGCCTGTCGGTCCCGTTGTGGGCAGGCGTTCCGCACGGCGATGGGGGTACCTCCCGGTCGAGCGAAGCCGAGACTGGGGGAGGGTGGGCACAACGGGACCGACAGGCCCCGAAGACAACCGGCAACAAGACCTACCCCGCGTCCAAGGCCCGCAGGGCCCGACGAGCCACCTCCCGCCCGATCGGCAGCGAAGCGGTAGCCGCAGGCGAAGGCGCATTCAGCACATGCACCGCCCGCACCCCTTCCCGCAGCAAGAAGTCATCCACCAACGACCCGTCCCGCAAAACGGCCTGCGCCCGAACCCCCGCGTCCGCCGCCACCAGATCCCCCGACTCCACCGCCGGCAACAACTTCCGCACGGCCCGCGCGAAGGCCCCCTTGGACACGGACCGCCACAGCTCCCCACCCCCGTACCGCCAGTGCTCCCGCGCCATCCGCCACGCCCCGGGCCACGCGAGGGTCCCGGCCACGTCACCCGGCCGCACGGTCCCCCAGCCGTACCCCTCGCGCGCCAGCGCCGGCACCGCGTTCGGCCCGACGTGGACGCCGCCGTCGATCCCGCGCGTGAGGTGCACGCCGAGGAACGGAAAGGCCGGATCCGGTACGGGATACACCAGCCCCCGCACCAGCTCGGGCCGCGCCAGCTCGTAGTACTCCCCTCGGAAGGGGATGATCCGCATCCCGGGCTCGTCCCCGGTGAGGCGGGCGATCCGGTCGCAGTGGAGCCCCGCGCAGTTGACGAGGGCCCGGCCCCGGACGACGGTCCCGTCGGCCGTCAGAACGGCCACCCCGCGCGTGGGGCGCCGGTCGATCCGGACCACATCGGCGCCGTAGTACAGCTCGGCCCCCGACGCCTCGGCGAGCCGCCGCGCGACGGCCGTGTAGTCGCAGATGCCCGTCGTGCCGACATGGATCGCGGCGAGCCCCCGGACCTCCGGCTCGTACTCCGCGATCTGCGAGCGGCCCAGCTCGCGCACCGGAATGCCGTTCTCCCGGCCGCGCTGCACCAGGGCGTGCAGCCGCGGCAGCTCCGCACGGTCCGTGGCGACGATCAGCTTCCCCGTCACCGCGTGCGGAATGTCGTACTCCGCGCAGAACTTCACCATCTCGGCGGCGCCCTTGACCGCATACCGGGCCTTGAGCGAGCCGGGCCGGTAGTACACACCGCTGTGGATCACGCCGCTGTTGCGCCCCGTCTGGTGGCGCGCGGGGCCCGGCTCCTTCTCCAGCACCGCGACCCGGGTCCCGGGCGCGGCACGCGTGAGCGCATACGCCGTCGACAGGCCGACGATCCCGCCGCCGATCACCAGCACATCGCAGTCGTACCCCACGCGTTCCACCTCCCGGCTTCGATAGTGCACTGCGCCACTGACAATGCCGTCAAACCGGGGGGTCCGGCAGACGTCGCGGCAGTGGCGCGGCGCGCTCCGGTCCGGTCAGGCCGGTGCCATCAGCAGCGGCCTGGCCCGCTCCCGCAGCTCTACGACGCGCGGCTCGTCCCCGTACGGTTCGAGCCGGTGCAGCAGGTCCTTCACGTACTCGGTGGTCCGCGCCGACGAGATCCGTCCGGCGACCTCCACGGCCCGTACGCCCTGCTCGCAGGCCGCGTCCAGGTTCCCGGACTCCAGCTCGGCGACCGCCGACACGACCAGGCGCAGCCCGTGCGAGCGGACGAACTCCTCCGTCGGCTTCGACAGCGCCTGTTCCGTGAAGCGGCGGACCTGGCGGGGCGCCTTCAGATCGCGGTAGCACTCGGCGGCGTCGGCGGCGAGCCGGTCGTAGGAGTAGAAACCGAGCCAGGACGGGTCGTTGTCGCCGTCGCGTGAGCGCTCCAGCCAGCCTTCGGCGGCTCGCAGGGCGGCGCCCGCGGCGTGCGCGTCACCCGTGCGCGCGTGCGCGCGTGCCTCGACGAGCCGGAAGAAGCTCATGGTGCGGGCGGTGGCCAGGCCACGGTTGCGCTCCAGTGCGGCCTGCGCGAGGTCGACGCCCTCGTCGCCGAAACCGCGGTAGGTCGCCTGGAGGGACATGGACGCCAGGACGTAGCCGCCGAGCGGTACGTCGGCCGCCGCGCGCGCGAGGCGCAGCGCCTGGATGTAGTACCGCTGCGCGGCCTCCTGCTGGCCGGTGTCGAAGGCCATCCAGCCCGCGAGCCGGGTCAGCTCGGCGGAGGCGCCGAACAGCGCCCGGCCCACCTCGTCGGAGTACGAGCCGAGCAGCAGCGGCGCCGCCTCGACGCGCAAGCACTCCGGGACCATCGACGAACGCCAGTCACCGCCGCCGTACTTGGAGTCCCAGCGGCGCGCGTCCTCGGCGGCCTCGCGGAGCTTCAGTACATCGCTGTGGCCCACCTTCAGGGCCGCCGCACTGTCCTCGGCCGGGCTCGCGTCGCGCGCGACGGAGCTGTCGGCCGGGGTTATCAGCCAGCGCGACGCGGGCGTGGCGTACGCGCTCACGGCGAAGGAACCGGCGAGCGACTGCCAGATGCCGCCGCTGCCGGCCCGGCGGCCGGCGAGATCGAGCCGGTACAGCTCGGTCGCGGACTTCACCGCCGCGGCGACGTCCCGGGGGAAGGCGAGGCCCACCTCCGGAGCGGGATCCGCGTCCGCCAGACCGATCTCGTGGAGCGGTACGGGGCGGCCGAGCTTCTGTCCGATGGCCGCCGCGATCAGGTGCGGGGCGGCGCCCTGGGGCACCATGCCCTTCGACACCCAGCGGGCCACGGACGTCTTGTCGTAGCGAAGTGTCAACCCGCGCTGAGCGCCGAGGTCGTTGACTCTCCGCGCGAGTCCTGCATTGCTGATTCCCGCGAGGGCGAGAACGGTGCCGAGCTTTTCGTTCGGCCCGCGTTGCTCCCTGGACATGCGCCACCCCTCGACACAGACGGCTGCCGCGGCGATGGCACCACCGCGCGGCATTCGTGCCGTGTTGTCCCGGAGGCAGCTCCCCGGCCGCCGACCGAATGAGCATGTGGCCGACTCCAGAGGAATATGCCTCCGCGCAACACAGACACACACAGCGTAGTTCGGTGCATCCCATGCGTTAAGAGGCATAGTTCCGGATGGCGAGATTGTTGCCCGCGCGGAAGTGCCGTACCGGTCCTGGCGTGCTCCGCCCGTGTGGCCGTGCGCCCGTGCGTGCGCTCTTCTCCGGCCATGGCCGAACCGCTTCCATGGAGCGTGCGTGGGTCGGCCCGCTGAACTGGATCCAGTGGGCTGGGGGACACCGCCGCCTTCATCCCCGCGGGTGGCGGACCGGTCCGGGAGGTGAACTCCACCTCCCGGACTGTGCGTTGTACCCGCACGCCGGCGGGCCCCGACCCCTGCCCGGTCAGCCCTCGGCGATTTGGCCGAATCTCGCCCATGGGTTACGGGGTGATCGGGGTCCGGAAGTGGTCTCCCGCGCGCGGGAGCTGCGTCATTTATCGGTCAACTACCGCTTTCCGTAAGGGGATCGGGCCGGGGCGGGTGGGGCGCCCGGAGGTTGTCGGGGTCGCCGGGGGACCGGGTCGGGATCGGCCGGGATCGCGCGCGATTCGCGGGGTGTCGGCGGCCGGGGTGGCGCCGGGGCCGGCGTCCGGAGCGGTGTGCGGGTCGGCGTCCCGAGTGGTGTGCGGGTCGGCCCGCGCGGTGGTGTGCGGTTGGCCTGCGAGTTGGCGTGGGTTTGCCAGGGGCGCATGCGGGTGTGCGCGAGCAACCCCGGAGCCCCTCCCACGAGCCTCCTTCGTGGCAGCATGGTGCCGAGTTCGTGAAGTGCACTGGTTGTCCACAGGCTGTGGAGGCGACGATGCGGTGGTTGGTGGGGTGGAGCAGTACCACCGCGGGGCACGCCCACGCGGGCTCCGCCGGTGCCACCGGACCGGACGGCGAGACCCTGCACCCCGTCGGCTCCCAACTCCTGTGGGGCGACCCGGATCCCCTGTGGGCCGTCGGCGACTGGCGCCCCGACGAGGTCCGCGTCGTCAAGGCCGACGCCCAGACCCGTATCGCCGTACTCGGCACCTGCGCCGCGACCGACGAGCAACTGCGCGTCGCCCTGTTCGCCGCGCGCGGGGGCGCACTGCGGCACCTCACCGCATGGGCGGGCAGCTACACGGCCGTCGTCCAGGTCGGCCGCCGCGTCATGGTCGCCGGTGACCTCGCGGGGGCGCGCCCCGTCTTCCATACGCCCTGGGCGGGCGGCACGGCGTACGCCACCGCCGCACTGCCCCTCGCCGACCTCATCGAGGCGCACCTCGACATCGGCCACCTCGCGGCCCTGCTCGCCGCGCCCGACGTCCCCGAGGCCCTGCACGACTCGACGCCCTACCTCGGCGTCCACCGCATCCCGCCGGGCCACGCGCTCATCCTGCGCGCGGGCGCCCGCGAGATCGCCGGCTACGAGCCCGTGGCGTCGCTCGCCGTCGCCGCGCCCGCCGCCGACGCGACCAGCGCCGTGGACGGCGTCAGAGACGCCCTTGTGGAGGCCGTACGGGCCCGCCTGGCCGCCCCGCGGCACGTTCCGGGCAACGACATCGACCCCGGGCCCGTACCGGGCATGGGGCCCGCTGAGCGGCGCGCCGGGCGCGGTATGCCCGTGGCGGGCATCGGCGCCGACCTGTCCGGCGGCCCGGCGTCCGGCACCCTCGCCCTGCTCGCCGCCGGACTGCCCGGCATGCCCGGGACCCTGCTCGGCCACGGCACCGGCGCGGGCGAACGCCTGCTGGCCGTCACCTTCAACGATCTCGCCGTCGGCGGCAGGGAAGCCGAACTCCAGCGCGCGGGGACCATCGCCGCCAACCCGCGCCTGCACCACGTCGTCGTCGCGGCCGGCGAGGAGGCCCTCCCGTACGCCGACCTCGACGGCCCTCTGACCGACGAACCGGGACCCTCGCTGATCACCGCCGCACGCCACCGCGCGCGGCTGGCGTCGGGCAGCGCCGACCACTTCACCGGATACGGCGCACGGCAGGTGCTCGACGCCCACCCCGCGCGCCTGGCCGACCTCCTCATGGACCGTAAACGGCGCCATCTGCTGCGGCCGGTCGCCGCCCTCTCCAAGGCCGACGACTCGGTCTCGATGATGGTCCCCGCGCGCGTGTACGGCGCCGCCCGCCGACTCGCGCGTACGCCCTACCGCGCGGGCGTCGACGGCCTCGCCGACCGGCTCCTGCGCCGCCGTTTCGACGAACCGGGCGGCGCCGTAGGGGCCTCGCTCGCGGCCCTCACCTGGGCGAGACCCGGGCCCGCCGCGCGCTGGCTGACCGGTGAGGCGCTCGCCGAAGTATCGGTTCGCCTCCAGAACGCCACCACCCGCCCGGGACCGGGCCCCGGGCAGCGTCCCGGCGACTTCCGCGCGCGTGCGGCCCTCGCCCGGCACGCGGCCGACCTGCGCGTACTGGAGCAGGCCGCCGAGGTCCGATTCCAGCGCCTGCACGCGCCGTTCCTGGACAACCAGGTCGTCCGCGCGTGCCGTGCCCTCCCCGAAGCACTCCGTGTACGGCCCGGCGCACGCGCCGACATCCTGCGCGCCGTCCTGGAGGGCGCCGGAGTCGCCGACCTGCCGGACGGCTGGGGCGCCCCGTCGCACGCCACGAACGCCACCGCCGCGCGCAAGGGGCTGCGGGTTGCCGCCCTCGACCTGATGACCCTCTTCGACACGCCCCTGCTCGCCGACGCGGGGCTGGTCGAGGCGCGCGTCGTCCGCAAGGCGCTCCGCGCGGCGGCGGACGGCGAACCCCTGCCCCTGGACGGCCTCGCCGACCTGGTCTCCCTGGAGCTGTGGCTCCGCCGCCTCCTCTCCCGCCGAGGCACCTGCTGGACAGGCACCCCGGCCCGCCAACGAGCGGTCCCGACGGGGTCGGTGGTACCGCAACGCGGGGCGCTGGGGACGGCGGCCCACTGAACCCGGGCGCGAGGAGCCCGAGGTCCGGCCAGAATGACCAGGTGCGGTACAGAATCCTGGGCACCACGGAGGCGACGACGGACGAGGGCACCCCGCTGCGGCTGGGCGGCCCCCGCCTCCGCGCCCTGCTCACCACCCTCACCCTCCACCCCTCCCGCACCGTCCCCGTCGTCACCCTCATCACGGAGATCTGGCCCCCCGACGCCCCACCGTCACCGGCGGCGCCCCCGCCCCCGGCCGACCCCCCGGCCGCCCTTCAGGCACTGATCGCCCGCCTCCGCCGCACCCTCGGCAAGGACGCCATCACCTCGGAACCCGGCGGCTACCGCCTCACGGCCACCCCCGCCGACATCGACCTGTTCGTCTTCGACACCCTCGCGCGCGAGGGCATCACCGCCCTGAACACGGGCGACCCGGCGAAGGCGGCCCGTACGCTGCGCGAGGCCCTGTCCCTCTGGCGCGGCCCGGCCCTCGCCGACCTCCCCGACCGCACGGCCGCGACCCGCCCCGAGGCACAGCGGGCGGAGGCGACCCGGGCCCGTATCGAGGCGGACCTCCGACTCGGCCGCGCACTCGACCTCGTACCGGAGTTGCGGGAACTCACCGGGGCCCACCCGTACGACGAGCCCCTGCACGCCCTGCTCATCCGCGCCCTGCGGGCCACCGGCCGGACCGCCGACGCGCTGACCGCGTACGAGCACGTCCGCCGCACCCTCGCCGGGGACCTGGGCACCGATCCCGGACCGGAACTCCGGGCGTTGTATGCGGAGTTGCTGAATCCGGATGCCGGATCGGAGGGGGCGGAATCGGAGGGGGCGGAATCGGTGGGGCGGCTTGACCGCGGGCGGCCTGACCGCGGGCGATCCGATCCCGGGCTGCCCGAACCGGGTGAGCGGAATGGGAACATCCGCCCCCGTTTGACATCTTTCGTCGGACGGGAACCTGAACTCGACGCGATCCGTTCGGACATACAGAGAGCACGCCTGGTCACCCTCACCGGACCGGGCGGCTCGGGCAAGACCCGCCTCGCCGAGGAAGCCGCCGCCGGGCATCCGCAGGCATGGCTGGCCGAGCTGGCCCCGCTCGACCGGCCCGAGGCGGTTCCCGGCGCCGTGGTCAGTGCCCTCGGTCTGCGCGAGACCGTGCTGATGACCAGCGAGCTGACGGTGCCGCAGGACGACCCGGTCGCCCTGCTCGTCGAGTACTGCGCCCCGCGCAGCCTGCTCCTGCTCCTTGACAACTGCGAACATGTCATCGGCGCCGCCGCCGAGTTGGCCGAGACCCTCCTCACCCGCTGCCCGGGTCTCACCGTCCTCGCCACCAGCCGCGAGCCCCTCGGCGTCCCCGGCGAGTCGGTCCGCCCGGTGGAACCCCTGCCACCGCACCCGGCCCACCGCCTGTTCACCGAGCGCGCCCAGGCGGTCCGCCCCGGCTTCGACCTCACGCGCGAGGCGGACGCCGTCACCGAGATCTGCCGCCGCCTCGACGGCCTGCCGCTGGCCATCGAGCTGGCAGCCGCGCGCCTGCGGCTGCTCACACCCCGGCAGATCGCCGACCGCCTCGACGACCGCTTCCGGCTGCTCACCAGCGGCAGCCGTACGGCGCTGCCCCGCCAGCAGACCCTGCGCGCGGTGGTCGACTGGTCCTGGGACCTCCTGGACGACCAGGAGCGCGGGGTCCTGCGCGAGGCGTCCGTCTTCGCGGGCGGCTGGGACATAGGCGCCGCGGAATCCGTCTGCGGCCCCTCCGCCGCCGAGCTGATCGGCGCCCTCGTGGACAAGTCCCTGGTCGTTGCCGCCCCCGGAGACCCGGCCGAGGGCGACGGCATGCGGTATCGCATGCTCGAAACCATCCACGAGTACGTGACCGAGCGCGCCGCCGAGACCCCCGCACTGCTCGCCGCCGCCGAGCACCGCCACTCCGCCTGGGTCCGCGCCCTGGTCGAGGAGGCCGACCCGCTCCTCCGCTCGGCCGCCCAACTGCCCTGGATCCGCCGCCTGGAGACGGAGATGGACAACATCAGGGCCGCCCTCGACCGCGCCCTGACCGCCCGCGACGAGGAACAGGCCGCCGCCCTCGCCCTCGCCACCGGCTGGTTCTGGTGGCTGCGCAACTACCGCAGGGAGGCCATCGAATGGACCAGCGCGATCATGAGCCTGAGCGCGGACCAGGCGGACGCGGGGGACGGGGCGGAGAGCGGGAGCGACCCGAACTTCTGGCCACGGATGAGCGTGCTGATGCTGCACTTCTTCCTGCTGTCGGAGACGGCGGCGGTGGACTCCTACGGTGAGGACTACGCGGAGGCGCGCGCGTCCATCGCGCGCGTGCGGCGCGCCTTCTCCCGGCCAGGACCGGCCGCGGCCAGGTTCCCCGGGCTGCTGTGGCCGTTCGCGGCGCTCTACCTCGACACCCCGAGCGAGGTATGGCCCCATCTGGAGAAGGCGGTGGACAACTGCCGCAGATACGGCGGCGACTGGGAGGTCGGCGTCACGCTGATGTTCCGCACGCATCTCGCCGTCGACTCACCCGGCGGACTGCACGGCGTGGACGACGACCTCGCCGAACTGCGGGTGCTCAGCCGCCGCTCCGGCGACCGGTGGATGCGCGCCCAGGTGTGCGGCGCGGCGGGCGAGACGGCGATGCTGAGGGGACGCTTCGCCGAGGCCAAGGAGGAGTACGAGGAGGCGCTGCGCCTCGCGTACGAGGTGGGGGCGTATGCCGAGTCCCCGTTCCTGATCGCCAGGCTCGCGGAGATCGCCTATCGCGAGGGAGACCGGCTGACGGCGCAGAAGGCACTGGACGAGGCGGGCACGGCGGCCGATCGGTACGGGGTGACGGACTCCAGCACCTTCGTGCACATGATGCGGGCCGTCATCGGCCTGGAGGAGGGGGACGTGGCCGGTGCGCGGGCGTCGGCGGACGCCGCCCGCCAGGAGTTCCGGCGCGGCACACCGCCCCCGCACTTCGCCGCCGGGCTGACCGGGATCGAGGCGAGGGTGACGGCCGCCGAGTCGGGGCCGGGGTCGGCGCTGCCGGTATTGTCCGCCGGTTTGCGGGAGGCGGTGGACAGCGGCTGTTCGGAGGTGGTCACGGCGTCGCTGGTGGACGTCGGGGCCCTTCTGCTCGGACGGCTCGGCGACCATCCGCGCGCGGTGCGACTGCTGGCGGCGGCCGAGACCCTGCGCGGCGGCCTTCCGCGCCCGGAGCCGGAGCGCACCGAGGCGGACACGGTGGAGCGGGGTGCGAAGGCGGCGCTCGGCGCGGCGCGCTGCACCGAGGAACACACGGCGGGCAGCCACCTCACCCTGGACGACGTGTTCACCGAACTCGCCGAGGCACTGAGCGCGTAACCGGGCAGCCGCCGTAACAGCGCAGCCGTACCGCCACGCCCCGCCTCAGCTGCACGTGAGGCGGGAGTTCGCCCAGTCCGCCAGGGTCAACGCGTCGAAGGGGGTGTGCGGTTCGACGACCAGGCGGATCGTCTTGCGGCCCGTGAGGTCCACATGGACGGGCACCGCGGGGTCGCCGCCCTTGATCAGCGGGGAGGTCCACAGGGGAGTGTCGTCGCCGAACACGGAGAACCGCACCTGGCCGAGCCCCCTCGTCATGTCGTCGATGCCGACGACCGCGTCGTAGGCGGTGCACTCGCGGTTGAGGTCGATGGTGACGGAGGACCGGCCGTGGACGGTCACGCCGTTCGCGTACCGTTCGCCGCCGATCGTCAGGCCCTGGCGCTGCCACACCCAACTGCTCTCGGTGAGCCGCATCTCGGGCTCGCTGCCGTCACCGAGGACGCCGTACCGCAGCTCGCTCCACTGGTAGACGGCCGGGGCCGGAGCGGGCGGTGTGGGCTTCGGCGGGGTCGGCGTCGGGGTGGGGCTGGGCCTGCTCGGGGTGGGCTTCGGCGTCGGCTCGGGTGTGGGGCTGGGCGTCGGCTCGGGCGTCGGGGTGGGGGTCGGCGCGGGCTCGGCCGCCGGCGCGGGGGGCGGCGGCTTCGGCTTGGGCGAGGGCGGCGTCGGTTCGGGCGGCGCCTCCGGGTGGGAGACCGGCGGCTTGGCCTGGGGCTTGTCGGGCGGCGTCGCGTCGTTGCCGGCGAGGGCCAGCGCCACCGCGACGGCGGCGGCCACGACGACCGCGGCACCGATACCGGCCTTCACCGGCGTTCCGACCGCCTCGGAGGCCGCCGCACCCGCACCCGCGCCGCCGGACCCACCGCCCGTGGCACCACCGCTCGCCGCCGCTGCCGCGCCCGCCGCACCGGCCGCGCCCGCACCCGCGGCACCGCCGCCGATGAGCGCGGCGACCTTCGCGTACCCGGCGGCGCCGAACCAACCGATGACCGCGATCGGCACGACACCGGGGATGCCGCTGGCGACTTCCTTGATCTGACCGGCCGCGAGCCGACACTTGGCGCACTCCTCCAGGTGCTTGCGCAGACCGCGTTCGGCGCGAGTGCGCAGGCCGCCGCGCGCGTAGGCGCCGAGCCGGTCGGCGTAGCTGGCGCACTCCTCGCTCTCGGTGAGCGTGGCGCTGACATGGGCCTGGAGATACGCCTGCTTGAGGCCCTCGCGGGCGCGGCTGGCGAGGACCCGGGTGCCGTTGGCGTCGAGGCCGAAGAGCGTGGCGACCTCGCTCGGCGACTCGTCCTCGACCTCGGTGTGCCACAGGACGGCCTGCCAGCGCTCGGGGAGGCTGCGGAACGCCTGCATGGCCATCGACTGCTCGGCCTCGTGCATGGCGCGCACATCGGCGCCCAGTTCGAGGGTGTCGTCGTCGGAGACCTCGGCGCTCCGGGCGGCCTGCACGGCGAACACCGCGAAGTCGTCGACCAGTTGCTCGCGCTTGGCGGACTTCGTCCAGTTCGCGGCCACGCGCCGTACGGTGGTCAGCAGATAGGCCCGTACGGCGTGCTCGGGCCCCGAACCGCCGCGTACGGCCTGGAGCATGCGGGCGAAGACCTCGGCGGTGAGGTCGTCGGCGGTGTGCGCGTCACGGCAGCAGGTCCGTGCGTAGCGCCGGACGGCTTCCGCGTGCCGGCGGTACAGCTCCTCGTACGCGGAGTCCTCGCCGGAGCGCATCCGGCTGATCAACTCGGTGTCGGCGGGCGGCAGATCCCCGGAGTCCGACGGCGCCGGGTCGATCTCACCGGCACCGAACACGGTCCGCTCACCGCGCTCCGGAACCCCGCGCCCCGGACCTCCGCGCCCAAGACTCCCGGGCTCCCGCTGCGACGGCACGGCCTCGATGGACGCCCCACCCGCCTCACCGGAAGCACCACCCGCCCCGGACGCACCAGAGCCACCGGACCCTCCAGCAGCACCGGACGCCCCAGAAACACCGGAGGCACCCGACGGTCCGGACGCCCCGGACGGCCCCGACTGACCAGGCACTGCGGGCAAGCCGGGCAGGCCGGACGAGGAGGAGGCGGACCCGCTCGGTCCGCCCTGGCTCGGCACCTGCCGGGGCGGCGGCCCGCCGGTCTCGCCGGCGCCGCCGTCCTCCGGCTCGTCCCGCCCGTCAACGCTCATCGCGGAAAGCCCCCGCCCGCACACTCAGACCCGACATCGGGAAAGAGTGCCACACGGCCCCCTCGGCGCCGAGGGGGAAGCGCATCTACCACTCATCCGAGGCGACTTACCGCACCTGAGCGCCAAGGGTCACCCGAAAGAGCCGCCCCTTCACCCCTCCACCGGCGTCACCCTCCCGACGGGCGCGACCGCAGCCCCTCCAGCAGGATGTCGAGGAGCCGGGCCGACGCCGCCGCCTGCTGAGCCGCGTCCGGAAGCGAGGGCGCCGCGGTGGCGATCACGAGCAGGACGTCCGACACGGTCACGTCGGGACGCAGCTCACCCGCCGCCCGCGCCCGGTCCACGAGCCGCCCGACGACTTCGAGCAGGGCGTCCGCACCCGAGTCGCCGAGATCCGGCGTCTCGTCCGCCGGCGCCGAACGCTGTTCGATCAGGCGTACGTCCGCCGGCGCGACCGCGGAGTCCGCGTCGGCCGCCGCCCGCTGCTGCGGCACCCGGGTCTCGTCCCGCACGGTCTCGCCCGGGACGGCGTCCTCGGGCTCGTCGTCCACGTCCACGCGCAGCACGTGCGGCGGCAGCAGCCGGCCGGCGCCGGACGCCACGGACGTCCGCAGGAAGCGCGACAGCGCCGACCACGGCTCGTCCTCCTGCCCCAGAGCGGTCCGCGCCTGGTCGGTCAGCCGGGAGGTCTCCTCCTCGGCGATCCGCCGTACCAGGACGTCCTTGCTCGGGAAGCGGCGGTAGACCGTGCCGACGCCGACGCGCGCGCGGCGGGCGACGTCCTCCATCGGCGCGCCGTACCCCAGCTCACCGAAGACCTCTCGGGCCGCGCGCAGGACATGTTCAAGGTTGCGCTGGGCATCCACGCGCAGCGGTGCCGTCCGTCCACCGTCGGCCCCGCGGCCATTCCCGCCGGCGGGCACGCCGGTCGTCATGGCAGACGCTGTCGTCCAATGTTGGTCCTGAATGTGCATAGTGATCCCCCGGTAATGACGTCTCCCCCCGGAGACTCTCCCTGCCGATCGGCAGCCGGAGCATGGAGAACGAGCGCTGAACCACGGACCCCCCGTCGAAAGGGCCCGCCGAGCGCGTCCCCCGACACCCCGACGACACACGAACATAGTTGAGCGGGGGTCAATTCAGAAGGGGCACGCTCCGGACGAGGTGCCGCCCGATCGGAGTACGCACCGGTTCCACCCCGATTGCCCCCCTGCCCCCGCTCCGGATCCCACCCCCTGACCTGCGGTTTTCTCCGGAGCGCCGATGATACGCCCGAAGCGGCGCGCGGTCCGCTTCCAGTCACACAATTTGCCGAGCCTGTGGACAAACTCCGAAGGTCGTTGCGTCATGGGGAGGTGAAGGCTGCCAATTCCCCGGGGACGCCCCCGGGCCCGACGCCGGCCACGCGCATTCTCGTGATCGGCGGCGGCTACGTCGGGATGTACACCGCGCTGCGCCTCCAGCGGAAGCTGAAACAGGAGCTGCGCCGCGGCGAGGTCGAGATCGTGGTGGTCACCCCCGAGCCCTACATGACCTATCAGCCGTTCCTCCCGGAGGCAGCGGCCGGATCGATCTCCCCGCGGCATGTCGTCGTCCCGCTGCGCCGCGTACTCGACCAGTGCCGGATCGTCATCGGCGAGGCCCGATCCGTGCAGCACGCCAAGCGCACGGCGACCGTGACGACCCTCGCCACCGAGGAGGAACACACCGGCGCCGCCGAGATCACGTACGACGAACTCGTCATCGCGCCCGGCTCCGTCTCGCGGACGCTGCCCGTGCCCGGTCTCGCGGAACACGGCATCGGTTTCAAGACGGTCGAAGAGGCCATCGGGCTGCGCAACCACGTCATCGAACAGATGGACATCGCGTCCTCCACCCGCGACCCGTCGATCCGTGACGCGGCCCTCACCTTCGTCTTCGTCGGCGGCGGCTACGCGGGCGTGGAGGCGCTCGGCGAGCTGGAGGACATGGCCCGCTACACCGCGCGGTACTACCACAACGTCACGCCCGACGACATGAAATGGATACTCGTCGAGGCATCGGACCGCATCCTCCCCGAGGTCGGCGCGGAGATGGGCACGTACACGGTCAGCAGGCTGCGCAAACGCAACATCGACGTCCGCCTGGAGACCCGCCTCGACAGCTGCGAGGACCGGATCGCCGTCCTCAGCGACGGGTCGCGCTTCCCCACCCGCACCCTCGTGTGGACGGCCGGCGTGAAACCGCACCCCCTGCTCGCCGCGACGGACCTTCCGCTGAACGCGCGCGGGCGGCTGAAATGCACCGCCCAGCTCAGCGTGGAAGGGGTGCCCCACGCGTGGGGTGCCGGTGATGCGGCGGCCGTACCCGATGTGACCGCCGGCGAACCCGGCAAGGAGACCGCGCCCAACGCCCAGCACGCGCTGCGCCAGGCGAAGGTGCTCGGCGACAACATCGCCGCGTCCCTGCACGGCCGCCCCCTGGAGACGTACGCGCACCGCTACGTCGGCTCCGTCGCCTCCCTCGGCCTCCACAAAGGCGTCGCCTACGTCTACGGACGGAAGCTGAAGGGCTACCCTGCCTGGTTCATGCACCGCGTCTACCACCTGAGCCGGGTACCGACCTTCAACCGCAAGGCGCGCGTCCTCGCCGAATGGACGCTCGCCGGTCTCTTCAAACGGGAGATCGTCTCCCTGGGGTCACTCGAACACCCCAGAGCGGAGTTCGAACTCGCGGCCGGGGGAAAACACCCTCAGGATCCGAATCAGGACCCGAAGGGGTCGTCCTGACCGGAGTCAGGAACTCCGTCGGCACCACCGGCGTCTGACGGATGTCGGTCCTGTCGGCCAGACTGGCTCCTGCGACCCTGGCTCCTGCGACCATGGGCGGCCCTGCCCGCCCCTCGACCTCACGAGGCTTCTACCCAGTGAACTTCACGCGCTGGAGCGCCCGGCTCCCCGGAACGCAGCGCCGAGCCGCCGCCCGGTCCGAACACAGCGCCTCCCCGGCCCCGCTGGGCGACAGCTCGGTGCCCGCCGCCCGCGCCGAGCACCTGACAGGACCCGCCGCCCTCGCGTCCGCCGTCGAGGACCTTCCGGTACGCGAGGTCCTCGACCGCATCCCCGCGCTCGTCGCCCTCGTCCAGGGCCCGGACCACCGCATCGCGTACGTCAACGACGCCTATACGGCGGCGTTCGGCGCCCGCCCCACCGGCGAGCCCGCGCACGAGGCGCTGCCCGAGCTGGACGCCCTCGGCCTGCTGCCCCTCCTCGACCAGGTCCTGCGCAGCGCCAAGCCCCGTACGGTCAAGTCGCGCAAAGCACCCGACGGCCGCTCCTACACCTTCACCTGCACCCCCGTCGACGCGCTCGGCGCCCCCGGCGACGACAGCCCCGGAGGCGGCGTCCTGATCTTCGCCGCCGACGTCACCGACCACGCGGAGGCCGCCGCGCGGCTGCGCGCGAGCGAACGCAGCCAGCGCGAGACCGCCGTCACGCTGCAGCGCTCCCTGCTGCCCCAGGAGCTGGAGCAGCCCGACGACCTGCGCATCGCCGCCACCTACCACCCGGGCGGCACGGAGGCCGCGGTCGGCGGCGACTGGTACGACGTGATCACCCTCGGCGGCGGACGCACCGCCCTCGTCATCGGCGACGTCATGGGCCGGGGCGTGCGCGCGGCGGCCGTCATGGGCCAACTCCGCACGGCGGTCCGGGCGTACGCCCGCCTGGACCTGCCCCCGCACGAGGTGCTGCAACTCCTCGACGGCCTCGCCACCGAGATCGACGCCAACCAGATCGCCACCTGCGCGTACGCCGTCCACGACCCCAACGAGGGCCGCCTGGTGTACGCGTCGGCGGGCCATCTGCCGATCCTCGTACGCGACGAGAACGGCGTCGTGCACCGCGCCGAGGAACCCACAGGACCGCCGCTCGGCACGGGCGGCTGGCTGCACGCGTCCGGCTCGATCCCGCTCGGCCCCGGCTCGACCGCCGTGCTCTACACCGACGGGCTCGTCGAGCGGCGCGGCGAGGACATCGACGTCGGCGTCGCCGCACTCGAAGAAGCCCTCGCGGGCGCCACGGGCACCCCGCAGGTCGTCTGCGACCGGCTGGTCCGCAGCGCGGGCGTCACCGCGGACCACGACGACGACGTCGCCGTGCTCGTCCTCCAGCACCCGGCCCGCACCGGCCCCGGCGGCGAACTCTTCCGCAACGCCGCACTCGAACTCCTCGGCGGCATCGAGGCGACCCCCCGCGCGCGTGCCTTCGCCTCGGGCGTCCTCACCAGCTGGCGCTTCGGCTCCGAACTGCACGACCTGGGCGTCCTCGCCGCCAGCGAACTCGTCGCGAACTCCCTTCAGCACGGCACCCCGCCGATGCGCCTGCGGCTGCGCCGCACCGACCGCCGCCTGATCATCGAGGTCACCGACGGCGACGACCACCTGCCACGCCGCCGCCGCGCCGAGCCCGCCGACGAGGCGGGACGCGGCATCGCCATCGTCGCCACGATCGCCTCCGGCTGGGGCTCCCGCCGGACCCCGGGCGGCGGCAAGGCCGTGTGGTGCGAGTTCGCCCTCCCGGCCACCTGACGACGACCGGACCTGCCCGGCGCCCGATCTGTGGAGCCCCGGCTCAGGCGCTCGTGGGCGCGGTCTCCGGCAGGCTCTGCGCTATGACCCGGGTCTTCGCGAGCGACGGCTGATCCTGCACCGGCGTCAGCCGGCGCCCCAGCCGCAGCGCCAGCGCGGTGATGCCCAGCGAGAACAGCAGAAACGTCACGATGTACGGGGCGTGCAGCGACGCCCCCATCGGGCCGCCCACCGCCGGACCGACCGCGAGAGCGAGCTGCTTGACCAGGGCGAAGGCCGAGTTGTACTGGCCGACCATCCCGCCCGGCGCGAGATCCGCGACGAGCGGCGCCACGGTCGGCGCCAGCATCGACTCACCGAGCCCGAACAGCGCGTACGTCGAGATGAACGCGGCCGTCGCCATCGCCTCGCTGCCGTGCCCGAGCCCCGCATACCCGGCGGCGGCCCATGCCACGGCCCAGATCAGCCCCACGGCGGCTATCACCCGCGAACGCCTGCGGTACTCGACGAACCGGAGCACTGCGAACTGCGCGATGACGATCACCGCGGTGTTCGCGGCGAGCGCGATGCCCAGCGTGGACGGCGATATCCCCGCCGCCTCCACGCCGTACGCCGACAGGCCCGACTCGAACTGGCCGTAGCAAGCGAAGAACAGCACGAAGCCCAGCACACACAGCTGCACCATCGCCCGGTGCCGCAGCAGCACCCGCAGCCCGCCGCCCGCGCTCATGCCGTCCTTGCCGTTCCTGGGACGGGCGTCGGGTATCGAGGGGGCGTGCGGCATCCGCGTGGTGGCGGCTATGCCCGCCAGCACCAGGAACATCACGGCCTCGATCGAGAACAGCAGCGTGAAGGTGCCCGGCCGGTGCTCGTCGACGAGCTGGCCGCCGATGAGCCCGCCTATGCCCAGGCCCAGGTTCTGCAGGAAGAACTGGGTCGCGAACGCGCGCGTGCGGGTCGCGGTGCCGGCGCACCACACGATCATCGTCGCCAGCGCAGGCTGCATCACGGCCGTCCCCGCGCCGAGCACCGCCGCCGACAGGATCGCCACCGGCCCACTCGTGGCGAGCCCGAGCGACAGCGCGCCGACGGACGCCACCAGGGCGCCGCTGACCAGCACGGGAAGGGGTCCGCGCCGGTCGATCACCCGGCCGATGAAGGGCAGGACGACGAGAGCGGCCATGGCGAAGGCGGCGAGCACGACGCCCGCCGCGGCCGACCCCAGGCCCCGCACCTGTGCCACATAGACATAGAGGAACGGAACCGTGAAGCCGATACCGAACGCGCTCAGCGCGCTTCCCGCCTGGATCCGGCGCATCGCCGCGCCCATCGCCCTGGTCACTTTCACCTGTCCTTAGATCTGAAGACTTCGAAGCTAAAGTTAGAGCCTTAACAATACACACAGAAGGACTTCGATGCCAAGCGCCTTCGTGCGATACTCACCCCATGGGTGACACCCCCGGCGCCGGCGAGCCGTCTCTCGACGAACAGATCGCCGCCTACCAGCGCGAGTTCCAGGACCTGGACCCCCAGGTCGAGAAGATCGTGTCGGCCCTCGGCCGCCTCAACCGCCGTATGAACGTCGCCTACGGCCGCCAGACCGCCAACCTCGGACTCAGCAACGCCGAGTGGGAGGTCCTCAAGGCCCTGGTCCTGGCCGGCGCCCCCTACCAACTGGGCCCCGGCGACCTCGCCAAGCGCCTCGGTCTCACCCCCGCCGCCATGACCCACCGCATCGACCGCATGGTCGGCGAGGGCCTGGTCACCCGCGAGCGCGACGAGACCAACCGGGTACGCGTGATCATCGAGCTGACCGACGAGGGCCGGCAGAAGTGGCTGGGCGCCATGCAGCTCGCGTCGGTCTTCGAGGAGGACCTGCTCCAGGACCTCTCCGCGGCCGAGCGAGCAGTGCTCGGCGAGGTGCTGACCCGGCTGCTGCGCCGCGTGGAGCACGCCCAGCCGGACGCCGGCGGCCGACTCAGCGACCTGGACTGACGCCGTCCCGGCTGGTCGGCGGCGGAAGGTTGACATCCCCCGTACCGATCCGTAAAGTCCTCCGGGTTGCCACGGAGCCGTAACGGTTCTTCGGCAGCACCTCCCGCCGCGATAGCGGCATCCAAACTCTCAGCACGACCCCCAACGGGAATGAATTCGGCATGTCCGAATTCAATTTCGAGAGACCCGATTATGAGTCTCCGGGAAGACCCGCTAGAGTTTGATCCGTCGGAACGGCCCGCAAGGCCGGAAAGACAATGCAAGTCCCGCCGACCGGGAATCGGAGCCGAAAGGGTCTGATAGAGTCGGAAACACCGAAGGGAAGCCCGGAGGAAAGCCGCAGAGAGTGTTCTGGGGTGAGTACAAAGGAAGC